>CAZNFA010000006.1:0-166012 GCA_964572345.1 uncultured Planctomycetales bacterium | reverse complement strand
TGCGCACAGGATGACACACGCAACCGATTACGGGAAGATGTTTACAGCAGTGGTCGCTGACGCACCCTTCTTGGTTTATCCGGGCTCCAACGAATAGCAGACGGGCCAAGGATTGAAGTCCTGCTTCCCTGCCGCCGCTGCTCGTGGTTGTCCCAGTTCGTTCGGTCGCCGCCGGGGGCCTGCAAACGCCCGCTGGCCCCAGCCGCTATGGCGTCGTGTGCCGTTTGTGGGGAAGCGAGCATAGCGAGTTCGGAGCGTGTCCAGAATGTAGGTCGGTCCATCAGCCCGGCTGCCCACATACTTACGGTCTCGAGAAACCCAATACTTCGCGTAGCTGGAGGATCAACCGTTGGCGAAGAGACGGCCTCCCGGGTCGCCACGAGTCACCTTCCAGGCGGACATCGACAGTTCCGACTATGTATATTAGCAGTTTTTCTTGCCCGTCCTGCATGATCACATAGGGTGTTGTCATACGCATGACCCGCACTGTACTGCGATCATGCAGCGGCTTGCATTCGATGTCGAGTATCGTCAGGACACGCTGATGCAATTCGGTCCCCACGTCGATTTGGCGCTCCTCGGAGGTGGCCGGGTTCCTAATAAGCAACCCCTTGCGCGGATCGATCGCGTCGAGTAGCGAGAACGTCTCTTCGCTGAGATCTCGCCCTCTGAATAGGCGACTCTGATACATAAGTGCGGCGCCGACAATCCCCAGGACTATCAGCGCCATGGCGGCGACCAGATACCTCCGCCGGATACGCAGGCCAGTCACGTATTCTTGCTCCGCTCGGCCGCTCGCCGGGGCTTGCTCGGTCCCTCGCGACGCTTCGGCCGGCCCACAGGGCGAGCACGCAAACCCCGCTGCAGCCGTTGCTCCATTTTACTCAACCGCGGATCAGTCGCCAGAGGTCGTCCAGTTGGCCTGCGGCGCCGAAGCTGCCGGGTTAACAGAGAAGATAGGTCGAATCATTGGCCCGACGTATCACCGTGATTTCTACAGATTTTCTCCGGCCGCGCGTCTTTCGCGCGCCCAGTCGTTTTCGATTAGGACGTGTATTACGTCGGGACGTGGCGTCGCGCGGAGCTCCATGGCTTCGGGCAATTGCCCGAGCGGAAAGAGGTGTGTACGCAGGCGCGCGATCGGCAGCAGGCCGTCCGCGACAAGCTGCATACCCTCCCGCCACAGACGCCGGCGTTCGAGCTGACCGCGCATCTCGGTCGTTTCCTTGATGATCGATAGGGCCTTGCAGTGGACGCGGAAGAAGTCGATGCCGTTGCACGGGCCGGTACTGCCGTACAGGACGATTTTCGAGTGCATTCGAGACCACTCCACTGCCGGCCGGACGTCGTTGCCGGAGAGTGTCGCCATGATTGAGAAGTCCGCGCCGCCCTCCGAGATTTCCTTGACTCGCGCGACCACGTTCTCAGACCTGGCATTCACGGTATGCGACGCGCCGAACTCGCGGGCCAGTCCCAGCTTCTCATCGAAGAGATCGACCGCGATCAGTCGCCGACAACCGTTGAGCGCCACGAGCCGCGTGATCAGCAATCCGCTCAGGCCCTGACCAACGACGACCACGTCATGGGAATATCGGATGCCGGTCATGGCGGCGGCCTGGATCACGCCCGGTAGCACTTCGATCAGGCTGCCCTCGATCAGCGGGATCTCCGGCAGCAGCTTGACAACGCGGTCTGGCTTGCAGACGACATATTCGGTGAAGCTGCCCCACGTCGCGAACATGACGCGGTCACCGACTTTGATCCCGCCGACCCGCTCGCCGAGCTTGTCGATGATGCCCGCCGACTCGTGGCCGAGCATCAACGGATGGCTAAGAAACTCAGGCTTGCGATGCCCAAGGTACGTTTCGACGTCGGAGCCGCAAATCCCGACGTAGGCGACCTTGACGCGAACCTCGTCCGGTTCCGGCTCGGGGATCCGGGTTTCTATAGCCCGCAAATCCCGGGGTCCTTCCAGCACAAAAGCTCTCATGGTCGACATTGTTCCCTCCACTGGCGATGTAACCGTTGCGAGCCCCCTCCGGCTCTATCCGCCGGAATGCTCGCAGCCGCTGCCAGAGTCACATTGCTTTCTTCCGCGGAAGATCGCGCGACACGGCAGGGCGGCCCTTGGAGATCCGCGGACACTAGGTCTCCTCCACGGGTTTGCCTTTCCGCCGAGCAGCGTTGCGGCCGTTAAGGCGACGGCCCTTACGGCGTCCGGAATGGGAATGTAGCCCCATGGTGGAGTCGATGGCAGTCCCCGCAGCGGATTCGGGAGATTCGCGGACGTCTCTGACCGCCGGCATGTGCCTGTGGAAGCAGGCTCAACAGACCTCCAGCACCGGCTCGCCGAGCACCTGCATCCGAGGTGTGATGCCGAGCCCCGGCGGACGATGCACTCCTCCAGCCCGCTGGCCGCGGTGGGCAGGGTAGTCAGCGTGCCGTCGCTCTCCCACTTGGAGAGTCGGGTCTTGTCGTCGCTCAGTGAGCGTCGTCATTCCCAAGGGGGCAGACAAGGAGAGCGCCCACAGCCAAGAATCAGCCCGTACGGATACGTCGTCACCTACAGATTCAGAGGACCACGCGCCACAGGCGTATCGCCGTCGCCGTCATGTCGGGGAGAAGCGGCTCATGGAGTAGGCCCTTCTGGTTCGCCTCCTCGCAGCAGCGGGCAAGCTCATGGCACGATTGCTCGTCGGGAAGCAAGCCGGCAGGATTCAGGCGAGGCGCCCAAGCCTGTCGGAGGTAGTCTTCCATGAACACGTACTCATAGATCAGGGAGGGCTCGCCGATTCCCATTACGTCCCAGCCGAGGAACTCCGCGGACTGGACTTCAGCCTCGAACGTCCCCAGCGCTTCGTCCAG
Source organism: uncultured Planctomycetales bacterium (assembly GCA_964572345.1). Lineage (GTDB taxonomy): Bacteria > Planctomycetota > Phycisphaerae > UBA1845 > Fen-1342 > JAUWXH01. The sequence goes on along the minus strand of CAZNFA010000006.1, from coordinate 163,147 downwards.
GTCTTTTCCGCGGACCGCCGCAACTTCGTTTTGTCCGGTTTTTTTTGCGTTGCAGAACTCGAGTACTCGTCGCACCTCGTCCACATCGCGGAGTGTATTCGGCAATGGCGAACCGTAGTCATGAACCTTGTGATGCAGGCGCTTCAGATCCGCTGACAGCTCCTCGCGAATGTAGTACTCGTCCAGGTCGAACCACTCCATTCGACCCACGCCACTGTAAAGGAGCTTGCCGATTGTGAACACCTTAGGAAGCCATGCACCCCGGCCGAGCTCGTCGAAGTTGAACTCTGGCTTCCGTAGAACTATCAATCCGGCGCAGCGCAAAACCATCCGTTACCCCCTACTCAATTACGTCTATTACGAAACCTCCACATGCGGACTCGTCTTCTGGGTCTGGCGGCGTGAGGAATCTCACACGCGACGGCGCCTCCACCGTGGTCCGCCCGGTTGCCTGGTGTCGCGCGTTATAACGCCATCGGTGCCCGTTAGATCTGCCGGCCTGGGGCACGCACAGTCGGCCATCGCTACGGACACCCTTCGCCCCAGTGGGCCAGCAGGATACCCAGGTCGGAATGGTCGGTATCACCGTCACCATCGCAGTCACCCGGGCAGTCGCCGCCCGTGCAACCCCAGTCGCCCAAAAGGATGCCCAAGTCAGCCTGATCGACGCAGCCATCACCGTTTAAGTCGCCGGGCACGTCTGCATCCTCGCAGGCGATCCCCACCAGCTCGACATCGTCGATGTTCCAGCCGCAGTAACTCCAGCCATAGTCGGTCGGCCCCATCGTCCAACGTAGGTATACGGTCGGCCGGTCGTCCGCCACAGCGGACACATCCAGATCCATTTGGATCCAAAAGGTGTCAGCGACCTCGCCGATGTTCTCCCAGGCCGTCACCCAGTTGACACCATCGCTGCTGACGCGGACGCTGGCGTGGTCGTACCAAGGGCGCTCGACGCCCAGCCAGCGCCAGAACTTCAGGCGCACGCTGTGCAACCCTGTGCAATCGATGGGAGCACTGGTCAAGTGCCTCTCCGGCAGATTGTTCTGGTAGTCTCCGTCGAGGTTGTACCCGTACACGTAGCATCCGGTGTAGCCGCTGGTGGGGTCGGGCCCGCCGTTCTGCCCGCCGCCGCCGGTCGGTTGACCGAATTCCCACTGGTCCTCCGTGGTCCAGCCGGGGTCTGAGTCGAGGTTCTCAATAAGAACGGCCACAGCCTCGCCCACTTCGGCGGAGTACACTTCAGCCGGCGCATGCGGGGGCTCATAGACCACGCCGCTGACGGTTCCTTCGACACTGAAGTAATACTCGGGCACGTCGTCGCACGCCGCTGGTGGCAGTGTGGCTTCATACAGCCCATCGCCAAGCGGCGCGAGCGGGTGCATGAACCACGTTTCGCCGTCATAACGGAAGTGAAGCGTCTCTGTGCCAGGGACAATCTCCTGACCCATCGCGGTGATCTCCACCTCGACGGAAGTGGGCTCACCGGGCGCTATCAGCGTGGGCAGCCCGCCGGGAAAGCTGATCCACACACCACAACACAGACTCAACGCCAGGTTTACCGCCTCGCACGCATCGACCATGCCGTAGCCGTAGTCATTGTCCTCACCGGGCGGCCCCAGGTCGTGTGCGGTGTCGTAGACAATCTGTAAGACTTCCTGGGCGCTGAGGTTGGGGCAGGCTTCGCGGATCAGGGCGACGACGCCGTTGACGTGCGGCGAGGCCATGGAGGTGCCGCTCCAGCCATTTGACTCGTACCCCCCTCCGTCCACGGCGGAGTAGACCTCGACACCGGGAGCGACAAGCTCGGGCTTGATGGCCCAGCTATCGTTGGGGGTGCAGTTGCTCGGTCCTCTTGACGAGAAGGTCGCGATCGGCCAGTCGGGATTGTTGGCATCAACCGCCCCAACCGAACAAACCATATGCTCGGTCGTGGCCCGATCGGCAGGACGACGGATCGTTTGAGCGTCCGGCCCCTCGTTGCCCGCGGAAAAGAGGATCACGATACCGGCGGCTTCGCAGGCGTCGAGATAGGTCCAAAACGTCTCATCGCACGGCGGGTAACCGTGGTCGGTCTTCAAACCCCAGGAATTGGAACACACTGCCGGCACGTCCCAGTTCGTAGACGGATCGCCGTCCGGGTCGAGCATCCACTGGAAGGCTAGGATCGCGTCGGCGACCGACTGCGGGGTGCTCACGCGGTCGATCACCGCGGCGTGAATCCATTGGGCACCTGGAGCCACGCCGATCTGCTCACCCGGAGGTCCCCCACAGGCCGTGCCCATCGTATGCGTGCCGTGGCTGCCGAAGGCCCGCGGGAAAGTCGTGTCGGTCACCGGGTCGAACCAGGCCCACTCGGGATGATTGACATAACGGGGATCCGCCAAGCCACGCCAGCGGCTCCCCAGGGCAGAATGGTCGCCGTCAACACCGGTATCCAACGTCGCGACCAGGACTCCTTCACCGGTATAGCCCATGGCCCAGACTTCCGGCGCCCGAATCGCTATCAAGCCAATCGTAGGCCCGCGGGGCTTCCCGCGTGGTGCTATCCGGGGCTCAGCAACTGGTCTAATCAGCTCGATTCCGTAGTTGAGGTAGACCATCTCCACATCGGGATGGGCTGCGATCCCTCCAATAACGTCTTTGCTCGCATCGATGCGCACGCAGTTGGCGATCCAGAAAGGCTGGAGCTCCGAGATCTTCCCGTCGCCTTGAAGTCGCCTCAGCCGGGCGAGCACGGCACCCTGCGTGGCTTGAGCCATTTGCCGAAGCGAACGAACCACGGTCTCGTGCCGTTGACGTAACGTCACCTTCGCCCGGTCCATTCGGGCAGTGATGACCTCAAGGTCCACCTGATCTCTCAAGAAAACCAGCGCCGACGTGGGCTCATCATCGGGCGTGATCGCCAGGAGCCGCTCCAGATTGGGATCGACGTTCTCCGCCGGCGCAGCGGTGTTGACGACCTCCTGGAATCTGGGGCCCTCCGCCGCGAAGATTGTCTCAGCACTACCCGCGGCAACCAGCAAGATGGTAGCAATGCCCAGTATACGACCAGTAGCGTGGCGTCTTTCCATCGACGAAAGCCCTCAGCTACCGGAACTCGGTATGCGACGCCGCCGGACCGATCGACCGCTCCAACGTGTTCGGCCCCTGCCGCCGAATCTCGCCGGAGCGGAGTAGCCCGAAACCGTCCAGCAGCGGCCTACGGCGTACAACCCCAGTCGGCGAGCAAGATGCCCAAGTCGGACTGATCCGTCTCACCGTCACCGTCGCAATCGCCGGGGCAGTCGCCGCCGGTGCAGCCCCAGTCGGCGAGCAGGACGCCGAGGTCGGATTGATCGGTATCACCATCACCGTCGAGATCCCCGACACAAGACGTGGCAGCGGTTTCCACGTAGAAAGCGAAGTCCCAGCGCCAATTGTCCCCGTTCGGGTTGCTCCAGGTGGCGGCCATGTCGTTGGACCAGGTAGCCCACCCACCCGGGTAGACGTCGTTGGGATTGCTCCAGGAGCTGGCGTAGCTGTTCTGACCTTCCTGGTCAATCATGGCGTTCAGCACCATGAAGTAGCGCTCCCCGGGCACCAACTCGACGTTACCCTCGACTGTGACCAGAGTCAGTTCGTCGAAGCGTTGTTGGTAGACCGGCCCGGCGATAAGGATGTTGTTCTCATCGGGGTTGCCGTCCGCATCCGTGCCCCACAGATCCACGCGGATCTCGGGCGGATCCAGGCCACCGCCGTAGAGATACATCCCACCCAGGATGAAGATGTTCTCCTCCGGCGCAATGAACGCCTGGGCGTAGATGTCGCTGCCCTCTTCCCCGCCGACGTCATAGGCATTCACGCCGAACGGGCCGACATCGATGATTTCGGCCGAGGCGACCGTGACGAAAAGGAAAAGTACCACGTACACGTGCAAGAGCCTCATAACCTAACCTCCTCCCAAGATCAAATCGCCGACGCGCCACCGGACCCTCCGGAGCAGAGGAACGCCGGCGCGGATCACAATACGCCTTGCCAACCAGGATGCTACACGCTGCTTTGACTGCCCCTTCCTCCACGAGTGCACCGTCCAGCATGCGTAACTGCATAGTAGCAGCCCAGGCGAAGAACGGCAACGCCACATTTGACTCGGTGGACGCCGCAACGAGCGCGAGCAGTGCTGCTCCCATGACCATGTTAGTGCGCCGATTCACCGGCACCGCGGTATATCAAGGCCCCGCGCTCAGAAGCATGACAGCGGGCACGTCCGGCTCGTCGATGTCCGAGACAACGCGAATCGCGGACGTGTTGGAGATGATGCCGAAGCCCCGTACGTTAGTGAACCAGAACTTGGCCTTGGGTCGGTTCTAGACCTGCACGGCTACCACCTCTTCCACTACGGTAGTTTCACTGGTCACGGTGGCACAATCATTAACAGCAGCCTAATCCGGACCCGCGAAACGAATGTCGGGGAACCCGCCCGCGACAGCTGCGTCGTCTACGACTACCTGGACTCGGCACGGGGCGGGCCGACCTTGGCCGGGTACGTTGAGGACCGCGAGCCGCGGGTGTATTGTCTTTTTAGCAGTGAGAGATACGTGCGCGACGTGCTTCGAGAATCGCAATGCCCGCTGATGTCTTGACCCGGATTCGCGAGTTGCTCTCCGCCGCCGGCGTCGAGTACCGCCAGGCTCACCACGAGCCGACGCGAACATCGCAGGAGTCAGCGCGTGCCCGCGGCGAAGAGTTGCGCAGCGGGGGCAAGGCACTCTTGCTGAAAGTCGATAAGACGTATCGGCTTTTCGTTCTCAGCGCGGCTCGGAAGTTGGACTCGGCCGCGATTAAGCGGCATTTCGGCGTGAAGCGCTCGCGATTTGCAACGAGCCAGGAACTTCAGGAAATGACCGGGCTGACGCAGGGGGCGATCCCGCCCTTCGGGCAGCCGATCCTGCCGTTCGAGCTGTTTGTTGACGAGTCGATTCTCGAGAACGACATCATCGCGTTCAACGCCGGGTCGCTGACGACGTCTATGATGATAGCTGTCGAAGACTACCTGCGCGTGGCCAAGCCGCAGGTCTTCAGGTTCAGCAGGTGATGGCTGAGGCTTTCCTATTCCTCGCGTACGGATGTGTATTCGGCCTGGCGGGCGGGTTCACGCCGGGCCCGACGACGGCCTTGGTGGTCGCCCAGACGCTCCGGTTCGGTCTAGCAGACGGGATCAAGGTCGCCATCGCTCCGCTTCTTACGGATGCCCCGATTATCGCCGTGGCTCTCGTGCTGATGGGCCAACTGGTCAAAGTCGAGCCGGTCATCGGCGTTGTGACTCTTCTGGGAGCGGCATTCCTGGTCTACCTCGCGGTGGAGAGCTTCCGGGTCCGCGGCGTCGAGTTGCCTGACGACATGATCGAGCCGCGCTCGCTGCGAAGGGGGTTCATGGTGAATCTGCTGAATCCGCACCCTTATCTGTTCTGGTTCGTAATTGGCGCACCAACGCTGCTGAAGGCTGCAAGCACAAGCATCTTCGGCGCGGTTCTCTTCGTCGTTGGACTGTACGTATGTCTGGTCGGCGCGAAGATACTCGTCGCCTGGCTCGTCGCGCGCTCCCGCGCCTTCCTCAAGAGCCGGGGCTACTTGTACGTCAACCGGCTTCTCGGGATTGCGCTGGCGGTATTCGCACTTCTGTTCCTGCGAGACGGTCTCGGATTCCTGGGCGTTATCCCGCGTGACTGAGAGGGGCCCGCCAAGCTACTCGAAGCGGGCGCCGAAGTGCGCTTCGCGGAGCTTTGCGAGGTCCTTGATCTGCTGCACGTGGTCGCGGCGGCAGACCAGCGTGGCGTCGTCGCTATGGGCCACCACTAGGTCGTCGATGCCGAGCGCCACGATCAGATGATCGCTCTCGCTCACGAGGATGTTGTTGTGGGCATCCACCGACAGCGTGGAGGTGGCGATGGCGATGTTGCCGGCCGAGTCCGGTTCGCGCGTTGACGCGATCGCCGTCCACGAACCAAGATCCAGCCAGCGGCAATTCATCTCGACCAAGAGCACGCTCGCGGCTTTCTCCATCACGCCGTAGTCGATCGAGATCTTGTGCAGGCTCTCAAACTCCCTGGCGGCTTCGTCGGTGCCGGCCAGGTCTTGCCAGGACCGGGCCAACTCTTTCAGCGTTCGGTCGTTTTCCGGCAGGTGGTGCGCGAGTTCCTCGAGAATGGCGGACACACGCCAAGTGAACATGCCGGCGTTCCAGTAATACTCGCCGGACTTCAGATACGTTTCCGCCACCTCCCGAGTGGGTTTCTCCTTGAATTTCCCGGCGCGAAACACGTGCGGCCCCAACTGCTCGCCCCGCTGCACGTAGCCATAGCCCGTATGCGGGCTGTCGGGCGTGATGCCGAAGGTGATCAGGCTCTCGGGAAACCGCTCGGCAGCCTCCAGTCCCCCCCGGATGGCGTCGGCAAATCGGTCCTGCGGGCTGATGATGTGGTCCGCGGTGAACACACCCATCGTCCCGTCCGCGTCGCGTAGCGCGAGCAGATGGGCAGCCAGCCCGATGGCGTTGGCCGTGTCGCGCCCCATCGGCTCGCCGATCAGGTTCTCGCGCGGCAGATCGGGCAGCTCCGTGGCGACCAGGTCGATGTAATCGGCGGACGTGATCACCCAGATGTTCTCCGGCGCGAAGAGCCCATCGAGCCGGCGGCGGGCCAGTTGCAGCAACGACGCCCCGTCGAACAGCCGCATGAGCTGTTTCGGGCGCGTCTTGCGGCTCACCGGCCAGAGCCGCGTGCCCGCCCCACCCGCCATGATCACCGCATGTCGCATGTCGTTCATCCTTGCAGCACGCCCTCGTAGCGTCGGACGTCCCAGTCCGACGTTCCCTCCGGCGCCGGACTCGGAGGTCCGGCGCTACGATACCACAGCGCGACGTCAGACTACATACTTGCTCGCGCGGGAGGCAAAGCGCTCGAACGCGCGGGCCTGCTGCTGATAGCCCTCGTGCCCCATGAGGGCGAAGGTCATCTCTTTGCCCAACTGGACCGCCGGTTGGTCGTAGGGGTCCACGTTGAGCAGGCCCCCCATGATGGTCGTCGCCGCCTCCCACAAAAGAATGAACTGCCCGACGGTAGCCGCGCTTATGACCGGGAAGTACAGCGTCAGGCACGGGCGGGAACTGGCGACCAGGGCGTATTCCGTAGCCTGCTTCTCCGCGTTCAGCAGCTCCGCCAGCGACGCGCCGCGTAGATAGTGTAGCGCCTCCGGCACGCGCGCGCTACGCGGTATCCGCACGTTCGTGGCGAACTTGCCGACCTCGAGAAAGATGAACACCTTGTCATTGGGACCCTCGCGGTAAAGTTGTACCTGAGAGTGCTGATCGGTGGCCCCGAGTGCCCGGATCGGCGTCGGACCCACCCCCACCACCCGACCCTCCAGATCGTTCCGCTTGGCCAGGCTCTCGGCCCACAACTGGCGCCACCAATCCGCCAGGTCGTCGAGCTGGTGGCTGTACGGCATCATCACGTGCAATCGTTTGCCGCGGACATAGTACGCATAGAGGATCAGCGCCAGCATGGCCGCGGGGTTGTGGCGGACGTTGTGGAGGGCGACGCGCGCGGTCATCTCGCCTGCCCCGGCGAGCAACTGCCCGATGTTGACGCCGCACACTCCCGCCGAGAACAGCCCCACTGCCGACAGGACGGAGAACCGCCCACCCACGCCCGCCGGCACCGGCAAGGTGTCGTAGCCTTCGTGCTCAGCCCAGGCGCATAGGGTGCCCGCCTCGGGATCCGTGGTCACGATCAGTTGCCTGGCCAGCGCACGCCGGCCCAGCTTCTTGGCCAGCAGATCGCACACGATCAGGAACTGTGCCGCGGTCTCGGCCGTCTCGCCCGACTTGCTAATTACGTTGAACCGCGTCTTGCGCAGCTCGGGGCCGAGGAATTCGAGCAGGCTGGCGAACTGCACGGGATCGACGTTGTCCATCACGAACAGTCGCGGGCCGTGCCGGTGTTTAGCTGTTAACAGGTTGTGGTACGGGGGATTCAGCGCCCTGTGCAGGGCGATGTTGCCCAAGGCCGACCCGCCGATGCCCAGCACCACCAGGTTCTCGACCCCGTTGCGGTGGCGCCCTACGGCTGCCCGGACCGTCCGCAGCATCTGGCGGTTCGCGGGCAGATCGCGGTAGCCGTGCAATCCGCGCTTGCGCTCGCGTTCGACGCGCGCTGCTATCGCCTTGACGCGCGGCTCGGCTCGCCGGATCTCCGCGCGCGCCAGGCCGTGGGCCGAACCGACGGCCGAATCCAGCACATTGGTGTAATCCAGTTGCAGCACGTGTCGCGGCATGCGCGCCTCCTGCTTGCGTTCACCTCTGTTCGGGAGCCGCGAGCATACCGCAAGCGCCCCGTGCTGGCCACGTGCGGGTACCCGGGGTGTGGGGAGGGCAGACGCAGAGGGACGCACGCCGCAGGCGCGGGCCTACTTCTCCGCCAGCTCGATGGCCCCGTTCCAGTCGTCATCGGGCGGGCGCTCGAGGTAGACTTTGGCGGCCTCGGCGTAGTGACGCGCGGCCAAGTCGTCTGGCTGCTGGATGGAACTGGCTTCGAATGCCTCACGCGCCCCCGCCCAGTCCCGCTTCTGAAACAACGCCACCGCTTGCCCGAACGCCTGTGCGTAGGCCAGTGTCTCGCCGTCAACCTGTCCGGTCCGGCCGAGCAACTCGGCGATCTGTACGGCTTCGCGCTTGCCTTTGACCTGCACGCCTCCGAGCGGGCGGAACGCGAACCGGTCAGCGACCTGTTGACACGTCGCATCGCTCACCAGGATTTGCGTACCGTAGAACTTGTTGGCCGATTCGAGCCGGGCGGCAACGTTCACCGAGTCGCCGATGCAGGTGTAGTCGAACTTCTGTTCGGAGCCGCAAGGGCCGACGATGGCGTTCCCGGTTGCCACGCCGATCCGCAGCACCAGCTCACCGAAGGCCTCGTCGCCGCCCCGTTGCCGTTGCTCGTCAATCAATTCGCTCAGGGCGGTGAGCAGATCAATGGCGGTCTCGCAGGCCAGCCGGGCGTGGTCGGGCTGCGAGTAGATGACCGGGTTCCAGAAGGCGAAGATGCCGTCGCCGATGAACTTGTTGACCATTGCCTCGTGATCCAGCATGACTTCGGTGAAGCGGCCCAGGCAGGCGTTGAGCAGGTTCTGGGTCCGTTCGGCGCCGATGTTCTCCGAGATGGTCGTGAACCCTTTCAGGTCGGTGAACATGGTGCTCACTTCGCGCATCTCCGCCCGCCGACAGAGTTCCGGATCGTCGGCGACCTGCTCAGCGATGGACTTGGAGGTGTATTGGCCGAGAGCCGTGGAGAGCTGCCGCCGCTCTAAGTCCACGAAGAAGTAGCGGTACACCGCGATCGCCACGAACGACAGCAGCATCGTGCCGAGCGTCGGTGTCAGGTGGATCCAGTATGTCCAGCGATAGAACGCCAACCACCCCGCCAGCCCCACGTACGCAATCGCCGCCAACGCGATGATCACCAACGCCACCCGCGGTGGCCGGGATACGCTGACCATGCAGGCCCCGATGCCGAGGATGGTGGCCAGGGCCACGTTGATCGAAGCCGGCGCCCAACGGACCAATTGGCCCGTGAGCAGGCCGTTGAGCAAGTTCGCGTGGGCCGTAACGCCGGGGGCGTTGTTACTGATCGGAATCGGTTTCATGTCGGCCAACGACGTGGCGGTATACCCGATCAAACAGATCTTCCCGGCAATTCTCTCTCGCAACCAGCTCAGCGTGTCTTCGATCTCGGCTTGCAGGCTCGTGTTGGCGTGCTGTGGCCGCTCGATCTTCCGGAGTTCGCTGACCAGAAGCTCGACAATGTCGAAAGTGCGGTTCTCCTCGGGCGAGAGCTGTTCGGGCGGGACTTCACTCAGCCGCGCGTGCTCGCTCCGCACGCGGGCCGACTGGTGTTGTTCGCGTTCGGCGACGGTGCGCTCCAGGGCCGCCAGCCGGGGCTCGAGTTCCGCGATCGCCCCCGCCAAGCCGTGATACCGCGCATTGCGTAGCTCAGCTTGGAGCAGTTTCATCTCGTGGAGTTGTCGCGCATATTCCTCAGCATCGCCGAAGTAGTCACTCGATAACACTCGTTCGAGCGTGTCACGAATCGCGCGTTTATTCTCGGCGATCAGCCGGCGCCGGTCATGTACCTGCCAGATCATCGCCGCCGGGATACGGGCGGACCGGTGCTCCACGCTGGTCTGCGATTGTGCTGCCGCGCCGTCGGACTCGCCGCCAGGCGGCACCCAAGGCACCAGCGTGCGCCCGTGGTCATCGAGTTGGATGACAAGTGGAGCGGTCTCGGTCCCGTGCGGGCGAAGTACCAGCCGGTTGGGTTTCACCACGATGTCGGCCGCCGTCACGCCGAGCAGGTCGCAGGCCAGCCCGAAGGCGAGTTGGGTCAGGACGCGATCGCCATGGCGGGCGAAGAGCGCCTCGCGGCGCATGATGCCGTCGTGGTCGGGCTTGAACGTGACGAAGCCGCAGCGTTTGGCCGCACGCGCCAGCAGGTAGTTCACCGGAACGATCGCCTCGAGTGGCTCGGCGACGCTCGTTACCCGCTCGAGCGGGACTAGTTGGGCCCGGGTCGTCGCCTCATAGCCCAGCACCTCGTGCAGCGCCACAGCCAACACTGCTTTCACTTCCGTGTCGTCCGCGAACGATTGGCCGGGGCCGGCCAAGTGCGTGTGCAGCCCACGGACCAGGTTCCACGGGTCACGTTGCCAGCGGTCGGGCTGCTCGTCCAGCCAGATTCGGATGGCGCGCCGGAAGGCCGCTTGTCGGCAGCGTTCGAAGGCCTCGACCACGGAAGCGCGCGGCAGGCCCAACTGCTCCGCGGTGGCGGCTGCGTTCAGTCCGGGCGCCGCCTGTAGGGCGGCGACGATGCGCGCCCGCGCGAGCGGATCCTTCCGCTTTTCTCGGTCGTCCTTGATGTGCCGCGCGCGTTCGGTTTCAAGCTGCAGCGCCCGGCGGCGCGCCTCCTGCTGATCGCCGTCCAGTAACGCGTCCACGATTGCCTCGAACCCCGGGCTGCGCTCCAGGTCGTGTTCCGGGTAGTGGCACGCGACATAAACGTTCTCGGCTCGCGCCATCGCCGCCCGGAGCTCGTAATCCGGGAACGCAATCTCCGGATTCTGCTGCACCGCCAACTCCAGCGGATCCCACAGAATCCCACCGCCGGGCGGCGCGACGGTCCGCCACGGCTCTTGTTCGACCCAGGTCAAGTCAACCAGCAGTGCTTTGACACCCACCTCGAGCGGAATCGATACGAGCGCCGCCTGCTTGTCGCGCGGCCAGGGCCAGCGCCCGACCAGCTCCAGCGTTCGATCATCGATGTCGATGTGAACGATGTCCGGATGCGCGCGGATCGAGTTCGCGTAGATGAACCGTAGATCCAGCGTCGTGAGCTCCAGCCAGTCGAGTCCCCCTAGCCCGTATGTCAGCAAGACCACGCCGGTCGCGATCAGACCGACCAGCAGGGCGGACAGGTTCGCTTGCCGTTGCCGACGTGTCACGGGCGTTTCATATCCTCATGTCGCCCCGGCTTGGAGCGGGCTGGGCGTATGATAACGGTCCCGCCGGCGCCCTGTTCGCTCTGGAAACCGGTTTCGTTTACTTTCCCGCCAGCGACTGGATCTCCTCCAGCCGCAGCGCGCGGTTGTAAAACGCCAGCTCGTCCAGACACCCGCGAAACGGAAAGTGCTCCGGCTGGCCCGGCTCGCGGTATGCCCCGATCCGCAGCGGCAACTCGCTCGGTAGCAGCCCGTCCAGTGCGCGATCGCCCGCCGGCTCAGCGTCCAGGTACAACCGCGCTTCCGCACCGTCGTAGGCAACCGCGACGTGCGTCCAGCGTCCCGGCTCCAGCGTCGCCGCATCGAGGGAACGCTGCTCTCCAAGACCGACCCGCACCTTCCCCCGGTAGAGCTGGATGAAATACCCGTCGCCCATCCAGGTCCCCTTCGACAGCAGCACCGGCATTTGGGGGTCTGCGTCCCAGGGCTCCGGCCGGGCGAAAAACACGATCGAGAATGGACCGCCGAACGCGACCGCTGCGCTCGCGTCGGTCAGCCGCAGGAAACCGCCCGCGCGCGTATCCAGCGCCTGCCCGCGCACGCCGGCCGTCCTCTTCGCGTTCCCCACCACGTCGCCGTACTCGCGCAGCGGCTGGTCGAAATCGATCTTCAACACCGGCTCCTGCTGGACGCGGCGCGGCGGCGGACGATAGCTCGGCTCGACTGGGCCGACTGGCGGACCGATCGTCAACATGCCTTCGGGGAGCGGAATCGCGCCAGACGGGCGCTGATAGGCGCCATTTGGCGTTAGAGACCACGCCCACACACCTTCTCCCGGCGGATGAAACACCACCCGATAGTATGCACCGCCGAGACGCGCGAGCAGCAGAGAGACGTCTGGCGCGCTGGGCGTCAGGCCGACGAGTTTCACGTGAAACGCCGTTGCGCGATCCGCCGGCAGCAGCACCGCGTCAAAATGAACCGTCTCGTTAGCCGCTACCCGGTTCGGCACCGGAAAGACCGTTAGCACTTCGGGCCCTGTCCAGCGCCCGGCCCCGCGCGCCTGCGGCAGCGGCTCGCCCAGGATCTGTGCGACGCGCTGCACGAACGTCGCGTAGAACCGCCCGTAGCGCGAGTTGGCCGTGGCCAACATGCCTAACTCACCGCGCGTGCGACACGTGCTCGCGAGTGCCTCCAACCCTTCGCGAAAGTCGAGCGCTTCAAGATCGGCCAAAAGGCGGCGCGCTGCCGCCCGCGCCTGGTCCACCCGGCCCGGTTCGACCAGCCGCTCAGCGTCGCGAAGTCGCTGTTCCAGCGGCGCGGCGCTGTTCCAGATCTCCCACCCCACGCGTGCCCGGGCCAGGAGCCAGCGGATCGTCTGTGCCAGATCGCGGTATTGCTTCGCCTCATGGTGACGCCCGTCGGCCGCCGCCCGCTCGCTTCGCTCAAGCAAGTCCTTCGCCAGTGCCCTCAGTTCGGGGACGCGCTCCGCATCCGGCAGATGCCCCGCCACGTTCGGCTTGTGACCCGCGTGCGGCCCGCGCGGCTCGAAAAACCACGTGAACGGCGTCGAGCATTCGATACACCCGGCCGCCCCGACATACTGCGGACCCAATTCCTCCAACCGCAGATGGACCTGCGCCATGTGCTCGGCATCCTTCGGGCTGTAGTGATCCTCGGCGTATCGGCGGAAAAACTCCGCCGCCGTTAGATCCGGGTTCCAGCCGAAGCGGTAGAGATACCCCGCCACGTCCTCGACGTTGCGCGTCCGCCAGTGGATGCCCAGCGCACCCTGGCAGCCTTTCCGCACGATGTCCTGCAGCAGCGGCTCGAACGCGGTGACGTTCGTTTGCGGTCCGGTCTGATCGACGCGCGTGTGCCCGCCGTCCGACTCGAACCACGGGATCGGCCAGCGCTCGCGCTGTGGGCTTACTTTGGCGTACACTTCGGAAACCTGGTCCGCCAGGCGCGGGTCGATGTTGTCCAGGGCGGCGAAGATTACATCCGGCGGCACGACCTGATCGAGCCCTTCGTAGAGGGTGGTGAAGCGCATCCACTGGTCGCCGCCCCAGCCGCTGACGATCAGCCGCACCTGTGGCGCGAGCTCGTGCAGCGTTTCGTGTGCGAGCCGGACGAACTTGGTGATGCGCGCGGCCTCGGAGAGATCGCGTTTGGGTCCCAGGTAGGCGAACGCCTGGGCGATGTCGGGGTCCACGCCGGTGCCTTCCGGCCGGCCGCCGGTGCCGCGCCCCTCACTCTGCCAGATCCAGACGTAGTCCAGCGGGTACGTGGCGAGCGTGTGCCTCAGGCGCTGGCGGAACGCGGCCCGCACGTTCGGGTCTTCCGGGTTGCCGCGCACCTCCCAGCCGAGACACGTTCTGATCGCGCGGCGTCGTGCGTACGCCAGCGCGTCGGCCATCATCTGCTGTTGCAGCCGGACTGTCCGCCCGGGGGCGAATGTCCAGGCGTCCTCGATGCCGACCTCGCAGCCCCATTCGCCGCGATCGAAAAACAGGTCGGTGCCGAACAGGAAGTCCTTGGTGGACATGGCGTGCGGCGACCACCAGCGGTGCGCCGAAATGGTCGTCATCAGCGGCCCGCCCATCTTCGCTTTGGCGCGCGTGATGTTGTAGCCGCCGAAGGGCTCGTGATCGTAGGCATGAAAGCCGATGAAGTTGGCCTTCTGCTTGGCCATCTGGCTGAAGAACGTCTTGTAGTCCTGCGGGTTCCAGGTGGTCGGGCTGTTGAGGAAGTTGAACCACGGCAGGTTGCCGCGGATGGCGAGCACGGGGGCGTACGTCGCTTGGATCGGCTCGACGGTGAAATTGGGATCGCGTTTGGGCACCGCGTCACCGCCCAGGTAGAAGCCCAAGCCCCAGCTCTCGATGAGCGCATACGCTGCCCAGAGTGTGGCCGCCGGGCTCGCGCCGTGCACCACGATCTTCAACGGCGAGCGCGACGCGACGTAGATGGCGTGGTTCTGATTCGGATCCGGCCCGCCGACGGGGAGGTTCTCACCGGGCCCGTTCAGCAGAGTGATCGAGGGCTCGTGGGCCGGGATCATGCCCCTGACGGGTGGCAGCATCCCCGTCCGCAGATACGCGTAGTGACGTAGCTCGGACGCCGCCAGCGTGACCAGCGGATCGGCATCCGCCGGAGGCACGATCACGAGCTTCCCCGGCGAATACTCCCCAGCCGGGCTTCCGAGGGTACCCCAGCCGAAGACGATCAGCCCCGCGAGTAGAGTTCGTCGCATCGCATCGCTCCCAGAATCTTGGTGAATTCTGCGCTGGCGAGACCCGGTTGGATACCCGTTCTGAAGGGCGTGGGCGGCATGACATGTCACTATATGAAGCCGGGTGCGTATAACACGGTGTCCGGGGATCGCCGGACGGGGAACTCCGGGACGGTTAGGGCGTCTTACTATGAGGGCGCCTGCCCATAGTTGCTTGCTCGGAAGCGTGATGGGTTACACCGGAGGCTGCAAGATGAGTAGGTTTTCTTTGGCTGTGATCTCCATCGTATCGTGCCTGGGTGCGGGACCGGTCGGCGTTGCGCAAACCTCCCAACCGCAGGAGACTGCACACGAAACCGCCTGTTTCGAAGGGGAGTTCGCGCTCGGCCAAGCCGTCCCGATCGATATCCGCCTGGGCATTGCCGAGGAAGCCAACGTGGTGCAAGCTCGCTCGATCCGCTTCGAGAAGGTCGGGGACAGCCTGCGGGCCGCCGTACGCTTGGTCAAGAAAATGGTGGCCGCCGCCAAATGGCGCGTGAGTGTGGAGCTCCTGGACACGGACGGCCAGAAACTCGGGCGTCCAGACGGGGTCTTCGCCACGGAGAAGTTCATGCGCCTTTCCCGCGTGTCCGTCGAGGGCGACTTGTGGTTGCGGCTTGAGCCGTGGGAGGCGGTCTCGAAGGCGGCCCGGTTTGTGGTGGCCCTTGAGCGGGCACCGGACACGGCGGCCATCACTGTCGGACTCCGCCGCACGTCTCCGGTTACGCGCGGGAAGGGAAACCTCTCCCTGAGTGTGCAGGTCGTGGACGACCGGGGAGAGTCTGCCCAAGCGGGATATATTCGCCTCTGGCGGGCCATCCGCGCCGACGAGAAGCAGTGCCTCGGCGCGTTCCGCGCCCATGGGAACAATCCGCGAGCCCTGGGAACCGTGTGGCACGACCCGGCTACTGAGCGGACGTGGGAACCCTGCGGGGACAACTACGGCATAAACGTTGACCACATGGATCAACCCGAGACGGTGTTCGAGAACCTGGGATCGGGCGAATACCGCGTGACCGCTGTCAGGGCGCTGCGCGATCCGGACCCGGACCCCACGCCGATGGGCGTCAGCGAGATCATCCGGCTGGATGAAAGGCGACCGAGGGCCACGGTGACGGTTCGTCTGGATGACGGGGCCGCGCTGCGCGTCAAGCTCACCGATGCCGCCACCGGCGAGGCGCTGGATGGTGCTCGCGTCCTGCTGATGCGCGCTGATGGCTTCCCGCTGGGCGCCGAGTACTCGAGCGATGCTGACGGCGTCGCCCGCTACGCGCACCTGGCACCGGGGGAGTACTGGTTGCAGGCGAAGAAGACCGTTCGCGGGCATCGGCCGGCGGATTATCTCACGACGGACCGCGTTCGCGTACCGGTCGGGCCGGGCCAGAAGAACCAGTTCGATCTCACGCTGCAGCCGGTCTTCCTTGACGAAGTGGAAGTCTGGCGGCGCTGGCCGTGGTGCGTCACCGGCCGGGTCACAGATAACGCCGGCAACCCGATGCCGCGCGTTGAGATCTCAGCGCACTGCGGGCACGGGACCCTCCGCAGGACCGACGTGGCGATCACCGGACCCGACGGCCGCTACACGTTGCGCCCCATGCCGGGCATACATTATTGGGACGAGCAGAAAGAGGAATGGCACGCGGGCGTACAGGCGGCGACAATCTTTGCCCATAAGCACGGATACTACGAAGCAAACCTGTGCCGCCAGGGCGGTTTACTGATGGCGGATGATTCGCGCGACAGAGGGGCCACCTGGGGCCCGACGACAGCCGGTGTGCTAGTCCCAAAGGAGCCGTACCGCCTGGATTTCGTGATGGTGCCTGCTGCGGTCGTGAA
Source organism: uncultured Planctomycetales bacterium (assembly GCA_964572345.1). Lineage (GTDB taxonomy): Bacteria > Planctomycetota > Phycisphaerae > UBA1845 > Fen-1342 > JAUWXH01. Next base: position 146,505 of record CAZNFA010000006.1, on the reverse strand, counting down.
GCGTCGCCTCGTGGATGAGACCGGTCGGCCGGTTCCGGCGAAGTACGTCTCGCTAGAGGGCGACGAGCTGCCGCCCTCGAGCAGCGCCCTCGCCTCTGTCAAGACGGATGATGATGGCCGATTCACGATCAGCAGTGTCCCCAGCAAGTGCTACTGGTTTACGCTCCGGCACGCGCAGCACGAATGGCCGACCACGAAGCCGATCGACTTCGCCAAGCCAGGCTTGTACGAGGTCGAGTTGGCCTATGACGGGTCAACCGACGGCGCGGCCACCTTGACCTGCAAGTTGGTCAAGGCCCCGTAGGGTCGGGCGGGTAGCGAGCGCTTTGCCCGCCATATGGCATCGGCGGGTGAAAGCCGCCCTGCCAATATGAGTTACGCACGGGCAGACAAGCCTGTCCGTGGCACCCTGGAAAGCGTTAGTCAGCGAACTCGGCCGGCATGGTGCCCAGGTCCATAATGCTGCACGCCAGGATCGGGTCCAGGTCGAGCCGTTGGGCTTCGGCGACCAGCTCGTCGCTCTCGGCCCCGGGGTTGACGAAGAGTTCGCCCGGATTTGCTGCCACGATGGCCGGGAGCGTCTTCAGGCCGATCGCCGGCGGCAGATAGAGCGTCACGCGATCGAGCTTGACGGGGATTTCCGCCAGCGAAGTGTAGACCTTGAGCCCTTCGATCTCGCCGCCCTTGGGATTGACCGGGTAGACCTCCCAGCCCTGCTTGAGGTGGGCCCGGACGGACTTGTTGCCGTATTTCGACCGATCGGCCGAGGCCCCCACGATGGCAACGGTCTTCTTTTCCACCTGACATCCCTCCGTATCGTTCCGACCGGCGGCAGCGTCCAGTGAGGCCGGGCCGCGGTGTCTGCTTGGTGAGCAACACTGCCCGCCTACGCCGGACGTGGCCACGCCTTGTTTCATCATAGCCGGGCCGTCGGACGCCGGGCAAGGGCCGACCAACTGCTTGCCGTCAGGTCCGACGAAGGCCGACGCTGCCTGACGGCGCGCCGTTCCCGATGCACCCGACCACCGCGCCGCTGCTTGTGGTATACTCGTCGCCGAAGACATGGACCATTCACTGCGATTCGTGCCATGAGCGATCAAGCACCCGCGATCGGGGTCGGCAGCGCCGCGGGCGGGCTCTACCTGGCGGTGAACGAGCGGGCCACGCAGCGGGTCTGTTCGACGGCCGACCGGCTGGTCTCCGATTACCTCGCGGCGCACAAGACCGAGCCCAGCGTCACGCTTGATCTGACGGGCTGCGACTGGGTGGATAGCACCTTCGCCGGCTGGCTCATCGGGTTACGGAAGTGTCTGAAGCGGACAGCCGGCGGCAAGCTATGCTTGGTCGGCTGCTCGCCGCGTTGCCAGGCCTCGTTCGAGAAAATGCGCATCGCGGCCTTGTTCGAGTTTGCCGCCGCCCAGCCGCCGGAGCACGTACGGCCGGTTCCGTGCGGCGGCAGCGACCGCCCCGACCGGGACACGCTCGAAATAATGGCGCGAGCGCACGAGGAATTGGCCGCGATCGACGAAGAGAATCGAGCCGTCTTCGCCCCCATTGCGGAACTCCTCCGCCGGCAGCTCGAGTAGGTCCCGGCCCGGCCCGTTACTGCTTTTCCCGCGCATAGCGGGTCGAGACGGCGGTGAAGGGCCGCCTGAGCAGCCGTTTGACGAGGATTACCTCGCCCATGTCGTTCCCCTCGTGGAGATGGCCCACGAATTGCAGCAGGTAACCCGCCGCCAGCAGCAGCACCGGCCGGTACCACAGGTCCCAACGCGACAGATGGAGCTGGTAGCCGGCCAGTACGATAGCGGCGATGGTGAGCGGGATTCCGACCAGGTGCAGCCAGAACGACAGCGGGCTTTGGTGCCGTTGGAGCCAGTTTTCGAGCCAGCGGGGGCGGCGTTTCATCACGGTTGGGATCATAGCGGGGCCGGCAACCTCGGCAAGAATTGCCCGGGCGCTCAGCCGCCCGGTGCCGACGGTCCGATATCACCGAAAACGGAGAGCGACCTGTGATCGTAACGCTCGACGGCCAACGCATGGAGGCAGACTTCACTTCCGCGGACACGCTGCAAGCGCTCATTGACCGGGTTCGCGCGGAACACCTGCCTGATCGGCTGGTCGTCTCCGTCGCCGTAAACGGCCAGCTTCTGCTCCCGGAAGATCTCGACGCGCGTTTGTCGCAGCCACCTGCGCCGCAGGACCGGGTTGATCTGGAGTCGGGTGACCCGCGCGCCATCGTCGCCGACGCCCTGCGCCAAGCCGCGGAGCAGCTCACGGCGGCAGGCCAGGCCCAGCAGGAAGTCGCGGACCAGCTCAACGCCGGTCAGGTCACCGAGGCCCTGGAGCGTGTCGGTGAGTTGGTCGGCGTTTGGCAGGCGGGCCAGCAAGTCGTCGTGCGGTGCTGCGCCTTGCTGGGCGAAGACCTGACGGCGGTCGAATATGGCGAACGTCCCATACGCGAACACTTCAGCGAGTTGGCCGAGAAGCTGCGGGAACTCCGCGACGCGTTCGAGGCCCGCGACATGGTGCTGCTGGCCGACCTGCTGCACTACGAAATGCCGCCGCTGTGCCAGGCCTGGCACGGTCTGTTGACCCACCTGGCAGACACCATCGTGGGGCACGCCGTTGGCTCGCGCGGCGGGATAGAGCTGCCCTAGCAGTCCGGTGCAAAACTGTAGCGCCGGACCTCCGAGTCCGGCGCGCCCGCGTTCATGGCGTCGAGACGTCGGACTGGGAGGTCCGACGCTACGGGACTCGCGCCGTCGAGCGTTTTTGCACCGGACTGTTAGAGACCTCTGCCTCACGAAGCTGCTGGAACCATTGCTGCTGCGCTTGCTCGAACTCCTGCAAAAGCAGATCGTACTCCACGTCTGCTTGCACGATCGGACCGGCCCACAGACACGCCAGCAGCACCAGGCATGTTACGAATCTGCGCATCGCCCTCCTCCTCGCAGACAGAATCGGTGTACCCCCTGTGGAGTGTGGCCCGGGAGCGGCACCGCGCCAACAGTCCCTTTACGCGCCGGCCGTGGACCGCGATACTGCCGCTGGTGATCCCACAGCGTCCCGGACCCGAAGGTGCGTAACGCGACAGAAAGCCACATGGCGATTCAACGAACCTTACTCGAACGGCTGCGGAACCCCGGCCCCACAGGCGAGCGGCGCCTGCGCGTCTCCAGCCGCGAGGTGTTCGACTCGATCCTGCGCAACTTGCAGAACCTGCTGAACACCTGCCACGGCAACTGCTTGACGGACCCACGCTACGGCCTGCCGCACATGACCGAGGTACGCGGGACCATGCCGGACTCGATTGGCAGCTTTGCCGCCGCCATCCGCAGCACCATCGAGCGCTACGAGCCGCGTTTGAGGAATGTCACCGTCCGGCACGCCCCGCACACCGACGGGCTCGAATTGCGCTTCGAGATCTCCGGGCTGATCGTGGATGAGGAAGAGCGTACCGCCGTGCGGTTCGAAACCTACGTGGGCCAGGAGGGTCGCCTGGTTGTCCGGTAGCGGTCGGCGGCGAGGCGGGCCGTAGACAGCCGGAGGACCTGCGCCGGTGACGCCCGTCCCGCGGCTAGCCAAGCGGGTCGCGGAACGCTACATTAGTTGCCGCATCAGCGGGCGACTTTTTGAGGGCCAAGTCGAAGGTCGACATGTACAACATTTACTATCAGGAAGAGCTGGCGTTTCTCCGCGAGATGGGGCGCGAGTTCGCCGTCGCCCACCCCACCGTGGCCCACATGCTGGAGGCCGCCGGTGCCGACCCGGACGTCGAGCGGCTGCTGGAGGGCGTGGCGTTCCTGACCGGCCGGCTGCGCCAAAAGCTGGACGACGAAATCCCCGAGCTTTTCCAGTCGATGATGTCGCTGCTGTGGCCCCACTACCTGCGGCCCGTGCCTTCGACCGGGATCCTGGCCTTCCAGCCCTTGGCCCAGCAGCTCACCGACGTCATCACCGTGCCACGCGGCACGAGCGTGGAATCGGTCCCGGTGGACGGGACGGCCTGCCACTTCCAGACCTGCTGCGACGTCGAGCTGGCCCCCTTGGGCGTCGCCGCCGCCACGCTCGATAGGCCCATGGCCGCCGACGCCCAACTGCGCATCACGTTGCAGGCGACCGGGAAGGTCCCCCTGGCTCAGATGAAGTTGCGCCGGCTGCGGTTCTTCCTGGCGGATGAGGTGGTTCGCGCTTCGACGCTCTACCTTTGGCTGATGCGCTACGCGCGGCACGTTGAGGTCCGCGACCCGACCAGCGGTCGGAGTCTCCGCCTGCCGGCGCGCAACATCAAGGCCGGTGGGTTTGCGCGCCAGGAGGCCGTGCTGCCCTACCCCGAGCACTCCTTCGCCGGCTACCGCTTCCTCCAGGAGTACTTCACCTGCCCGGCCAAGTTCTACTTCATCGACTTCGAGGGTCTGGAGAAACTGGCGGCGCTCGAGCCCGGCAAGAATTTCGAGATCCTGGTGCCGTTCTCCCGCCGGCCCGAAGACGACCTGCGCGTCGAGACTGCTTCGCTCCGGTTGTTCTGCACGCCGATTGTTAACCTGTTCAAGCACTCGGCGGACGGCGTCCGCGTCGATCATAGCCGAACGCAGTACCGCCTCCGGCCCAGCACGACCGGCGGCACCCCGCCCGACCACTACGAGATCTACTCGGTTGACCGGGTGGTCGGACTGGTGCAGGGCGAGGCCGCGCGACGCGAATACCCGCCGCTGCACGCCTTCCAACACGTGGGCGGTGGGGCCGGCAACGACGCAATCTACTACCAGACGCGCCTGTACGACGCGGTCGTGGGCGAGGGGACCGATACGTACGTCTCGTTCGTCTCGGCCGATCAGAAGCACGTCGTCCCGCCCACCGAGAGCATCTCCGTTGACCTGAGCGTCTCCAACCGCAACCTGGCGTCGCGGCTGAAGGCCGGCGACGTGAGCGTGCCCACTACCGACTCGCCGGAGTTCGCCAAGTTTCGCAACATTACGCCGATCAGTCGCTCGCTGCGCCCGCCGCTGGGCCGCGGTTTGCACTGGCGCTTGATCTCGCACTTGTCGCTGAATTACCTGTCGCTCACGTCGGTCGAGGCGTTGCGCGGCGTTTTGGAGCTCTACAACTACCAGGCCCTTTACGACCGCCAGGCGGCCCGCGAAAACGTGCTGCGGCTCGAGGGCCTGGTCGCGCTGGAGGCCAAGCCGGCCGAGCGCCTGATTCACGGGGCGCCGATCCGCGGCACGGCCCTCCGCCTGGACATGAACGAGGCGAGCTTCGCCGGCGAAGGCGACATGTACGTCTTCGCCACCGTGCTCAATGAGTTTCTCGCGCTGTACGCCTCGATCAACGCATTCACGGAATTGACCGTTCGGGGAACGAAATTCGGTGAGGTCTATCGGTGGACGCCCCGTCTTGGACAGCAGAGCATCCTCTAGTCCGCTGGGTGATGGGCGGACCACGCTCGTTCGAGTTCTTCCAGCTCCTGCACCTGGTCGAGCGGATCGAGCGCGACGCCCCGCTCATCGGGCAGCTCGGCCCGGCCCACGCGGAGCGGATTCGGGTCCGCCCGGCCCTCAGCCTCGGGTTCCCCGCCGCCGACCTCGACAGCGCCGCCTGGCGCGACGGCATCGGCGACGGAGAGGGGCGCCTGCAGTTGACCACGACCTTCCTGGGGCTGTATGGCAGCGATTCGCCGCTGGCCACGCACTTCACCGAGCAACTGCTGCCCGAGCAGGAAGACGACCAGATGGTGCGCGAGTTCCTCGATCTGTTCCACCATCGGGTCTACTCGCTGCTGTATCGGGTTTGGAAGAAATACCGCTACTACGTCGAGTTCCGCGCGGACGGCCGCGACCCGATCTCCCAAGTCGTCCGCGGGTTCCTCGGCATCGCCACCGCACACCTGGATGAGGCCCTGCAGGTCCCGGCGGTGCGGATGTTCCGCTACACGGGGCTGCTCATGCAGCGGCCGCGGTCGGCAACCGGCCTCAGCGGTCTGTTGCGCGACTTCTTCAAGAATGTCGATTTCGACCTGGACGCGTGCGTCGGACGCTGGCTGACCATCCAGCTCAGCGACCAGAACCGACTCGGCTTCGGCAAATGCTCCCTGGGCGAAGACTTCCTGCTGGGCGAGCGCGTGTACGACCGCAGCGGCAAGTTCCGCGTGAAGATCGGGCCGGTCGGCTTCGAGCACTACCTGCGCTTCCTGCCGCCCGGCGACGAGGCCGCCGAGCTCCGCGAGCTCGTCACCTTCTACTGCGACGACCCGCTGGATTTCGACGTTCAGGTGACGCTGCGCGGCGACGAGGTGCCGGAAACACCGCTGGGCGAGCAGGGGATGCTCGGCCGGCTCTCGTGGACAAGCTGGCTCAAGTCGCAGCCCAGCGACGACAAGTCGGTTATATTCAACGTGCCGCGCCCGGTGGGCTAGCGGTGCGGGGCAGGACTGTAGTCGGCAGGTCGGGTCCGTAGACCTGATCTATGGTTAGCGGAGTTGGAGTGAATAGACCATGGCTCATGTAGACATGAAGCTTCTGCGGCAGCAGCTGAACAACGTCTGCATTCGTGCGTTGGAGGCCGCCGCCGGCGCCTGCATCAATCGCACCCATTACGAGATCACCATCGAGCACATGCTCGCGCCGCTGCTCGACGTCGGCTCGAGCGACCTGATGTGCATCTGCGACCACTTCAAGGTGGACGTCTCCAAGCTGCGGCAGGCGCTCAACCGGTCGCTGGAGGACCTCAAGACCGGCAACAGCGGGCGACCGCAGTTCTCACCCTTCCTGGCCGACTGGCTCAGCGAGGCCTGGCAGATCGCGTCGCTGGAGCTGTCGCTGCCGAAGATCCGCTCCGCGGCGCTGGTGCTGGCCCTGGTCCGCAACCCCAGCCGGGCCTACTTCACCGACTACACCGAGGAGTTCAACAAGATCGTCGAGAACGAGCTCAAGACCAAGTTCATCGACATCACCGGCGAATCGAGCGAGATCGAGGTCGCCGTCCCGGGCGAGCGCCCCGCCGCGGCGCCCGGCGTCGCCGGCGTGGGCGACGCCCTCTCACAGTTCACCTATGACCTCACCGCCCGCGCCCGCGACGGAAACGTGGACGCGGTCATCGGCCGCGAGCAGGAAATCCGCCAGGTCACCGACATCCTCATGCGCCGCTACCAGAACAACCCGCTGATCGTCGGCGACCCGGGCACCGGCAAAACCGCCATCGCCGAAGGCTTCGCCCTGCGCGTCATAGCCAACGACGTGCCGCCGGTGCTGGCGAACGTAACCATCCGGACGCTCGACGTCGGGCTGCTCAACGCCGGGGCAAACGTCAAAGGCGAGTTCGAACGCCGCCTCAAGGAGGTCATCAAGGAAGTCAACGCGTCCAACGCGTCCGCTAACCCGATCATCCTATTCATCGACGAGGCCCATACGCTGATCGGCGGCGGCGGGGCGGGCACCGACGCAGCCAACCTGCTCAAGCCGGCCCTGGCCCGCGGCGAGCTGCGCACCATCGCGGCGACGACCTGGGCCGAATACAAAAGATACATCGAGAAAGACCCCCCGTTTGCCCAGCGCTTCGGGCTGGTCAAGCTCGATGAGCCCTCGGTGGACGTGGCGATCGAGATGCTGCGCGGCACCAAGGACAAGTTCGAGGGCCACCACAAGGTGCGCATCCTCGACGACGCCGTCCGCGCCGCCGTCTCCATGTCCAACCAGTACCTCTCCGAGCAGCAACTGCCGCGCAAGGCCATCTCGCTGCTCGACACGGCCAGTGCCCGCGTGGCGGTCGGCCTGAACACCACGCCCGGCCCGCTCGAGGACATCCGCCGACGCGTCATCCAGCTCGACACCGCCATCCGGGCGATCGAGCGCGACGCCGAAGCGGGCCATCCTGGTGACCCCGAGGACCTGGCGGACCTGAAGAAGGAGCGCGTCGAGCAGCAGAAGAAGTATGACGACCTCGAGAAGTCTTGGAAGCAGGAGCGCGCCATGGCCCAGGAGGTCATCCGCCTGCGCGAGGAGGTTGAGAAGGCCAGAAAGGCGGAAGAAGGCGACGGCAAGCCTCCCGTCGCGATCCCCGAAGCCTCGCCACCCGCCCCCGCCGCCGCGGCCGAGCCGGCCGAGGGGAATGCGGGCGTCCGCGCCCGCGAGACTCCCAGCGTCCCGGCCGAAGCCGCTGAGCCGCAACGCACCCTCGACGAGATCCGCGCCGACCTAACCGCCGCTACCACGAAGCTCGACGACTTCCTCGGCAAGGAAACCCCGCTGGTTCCGCTTCAGGTGGACGGCGACGTGGTCGCCCAGGTTCTCAGCGACTGGACCGGCATCCCCGCCGGCAAGATGGTCCGCGACCAGGCCGAAGCCATCCTGCACTTCGAGGACCGCATCGGCCAACGCATCATCGGCCAGGACCACGCCATCCACGAGATCGGCAAACGCCTGCGCATCGCCAGTGGCAAGCTCCAGGACCCCAAGCTCCCGCTGGCCGTCATCTTCATGGTCGGCCCGTCCGGCACCGGTAAGACCGAAACCGGCCTGGCCGTCGCCGACCTGATCTTCGGCGGCGAACGCTTCATGACCAGCATCAACATGACCGAGTACTCCAGCTCGATGAACGTCTCGCGGCTGATCGGCTCGGCCCCCGGGCTGGTCGGCTACGGCGAAGGCGGCGTGCTGACCGAGGCCGTCCGCCAACGGCCCTACAGCGTCGTCCTGCTCGACGAGATGGAGAAGGCCCACATGGACGTCAACCTGCTGTTCATGCAGGTCTTCGACAAGGGCGAGCTCCAGGACAGCGAGGGTCGCGTCGCCTCGTTCAAGAACACCGTGATCATGCTCACCAGCAACGAGGGCAGCGACATGGTCATGGAGATGTCCCAGGACCCCAAGGACATGCCCTCGCTCGACGAGCTGCGCAAGGCCGTCCAGCCGATCCTGGAGAAGCGCTTCACCCCGGCGTTCATCGGGCGCCTGACGGTGATCCCGTTCTACCCGCTGCATCCGGACACGATGCGGAAGATCGTCGATATCAAGCTGAACAAGATCCGCGAGCGGCTGGAGACGGTCTACCGCATGGGTCTGGAGGTCGAGCCGGCCGTCGGCGACGCCATCGCTTCCCGCTGCGACGTGATGACCACCGGCGCCCGCAACATCAACTTGATCATCAACGAGACGATCCTCCCCGAGATCGCCCGCCGCCTGCTCGAAGTCATGGGCGAAGACAAGAAGCCCGCGACCCTCAAGCTCGGTGCAACCGAGGAAGGCGAGTTCACCTACGCATTCGCGTAGCGCCCGGCGCCCCGGCCGGCCGTCTTCTGTGGGACCGGTCTCCGACCGGTCAATGTGTGGCACCGGCCTCCGGCCGGTGAACGTAGCGGCCGAGTTCCGTCTCGGCCGTGCCAAACAGAGCCCGACGCGCCAGCAAGGGTTAATGTACCGGGTGTCTGGTGCGAGAATCCTTTCTCGCACCCAGACTATGGGGAAGCGGCCAATCCGAGCCCGAAGCGCCAGCGAGGGTTAATGTAGCGGCCGGTCTCCGTGCCGGCCGTCTCCTGTGGGACCGGTCTCTGACCGGTCAATGCCCCGTCCACTCCCCGTACCGGCCGTCTTCTGTGCCACCGGTCTCCGACCGGTCAATATACCGCCCGCCCGTAGCCCCGCCCGCGCTTGTGTCGATCTTTGACCTATTTTCGGTGATCCAGTATCATACGTGCGTACAGCGGGCATCGGCGCACAGGCCGCCAGTGGCACCGCGGGCCGCCACATGATGCGGAAACCAGATAGGACGCCCGGAGACGGCGCGACGGGCCTTGCCGCACCGACGCGAGTTCCGGAAGACACGATGGCACCCGGCCAGGCGATACACCGGGCGGTACTTGTGCGTTCCCCCCGCAGGACACCGCTCGAGAGCAGTAGCACACGAGGACGCGGACCGCCAGCAGTGCAACCGACCGTTAGTCGACAGGAAAGAGGACGAAGACGTGTCCGAAGAGCGAGCCGAGCCACCCGATCACCACGAGTACCATTGGGTGTCCTTCAATCGGGACACTTTTGAGTTCTACCTCGCCGCGGTCAAGTTCTACGACTCCCTGCTTACGGCCGACATGGAGGCCATCGAACAAGATGCTGATCTAAAGCTGATTCTGGGCGAGCGCCAGCGCAGCACGTTCGAGATCGACCGGGAAACGCGACGGGCCCAACGAGTGCGAACCTGGATGGAGGGGCAAATCAGTAAGGGCGGCGCGGACGCGTCGGACTACGATGTCAATATCAGCCATGGATGGGTGCGATTCATCAAGTCCGTCTGCGGGCTCTACTTGGCACATCTCCGGCAGCGTCGAAACGTCCTGGCATCGCGGGCCAACGTTTCCAAGCACGCCCTGCACGCAGTCGACCAACGGATCGGCCACTTTGAAGAGAAGACCGGGCTCGGCGTGTTTCGACAGGCCTCCCCGTGGCCCTTGATGGTCGAGGACGTCGTGATCACCGATGGCCAACCGGACAGCCCCAAGCGAGACCTTGCCGAATCGTTTAGCCAAGTCCGGGCTCCTAAGCCCGTGGTGATCGATACCATCGAGATCCTCGACGCGGACCTACGAAAGCGCTGCCTCGACCTTCTCGCAGCCTTCAAAGAAGACGGGCAGCACGACCGGCTCGACACGGTGGTCACCGATGCGACTAGGGTGTTGGAAAATCGCCTTCGACGGCTGTCCGGGGCAGCCGCGACATGTATCGGTCTCGAACTAGCCAAGTACTGTTTTGGCGGTTCTGCCCCGCGCTTGACCGTGAGCGAGGTCGCTGCCGAGCAGGAAGCTGCTCATCTTCTTTTCCGGGGTGTATTCGGGTTCATCAGGAACCAAGTGCACCATCGCCTCGTAGAGAATCTGCAGCCAGAACGCGTGCTCCAGGTCGTGGCGATGATCGACTATCTCTTGTTTGTTGCAGATGGAGCCGTTCGCAAGGAAGCCTCGTGACGCGGAGATGCCACACGATGACGCGGACTCGCGACAGTGTCACCGCCCCCACATAGGAAAAACCATGAGATACGCAATCACACGGCGCGTTCTTGGCGAAAAGAGGTCCGTGGATGTCACGGAGGCGGAGTTCCGGGAAGCCAAGGCCGCAAAGACCAAGCTGATGCACGCGCTCTCCATCGAGGAGAAGCTGGACTACGTCCTCGGCAACTTCTCTGAGGTCGAACGCCAGCTGTTGGACGCTGCCCTTCACAACATGCTCTTCTCAGACGTCAGCTGGTCAAAGGCTGTGGCTGGGGTTCACACGATCAGCAGGCGAATAGTCAATTTGCTGACGGCTTGCCGCCTGTACTTGGACCAAGTGGCACACCACGTGCGCGAGGTTTACGGAGGCGGTTCTCCCGAAGCGCAATCGCTCGAAGACAAGAAATCCGAGGAATACAATTCCCATCTGGGCTACAGGGTCATGGACGCCTTGCGCAATCACGTCCAGCACCGCGGCCTCCCGGTGAGCGGTGTCACACAGCATTCGGAGCGTCTGCACAGGTCGCCGGATTCCCTGTTCAAGAATACAGTGACTCCCTGGCTCAAGGTCGCATCGCTGGCGGAGGATCCGAAGTTCAAGAAGTCTGTCCTTAAGGAGCTTCAGGCCATTGGCGATAGAGTGGACATCAAACCGCTCATCCGCGAGTACGTGGCCTCGATCGGTGCGGTACATGCGATCGTCCGCGAACGCATGAAGCAAGACATCGCGGATTGGGAAGCAGTACTGACGTCCATCTTAGATCGCTTCAAAGCAGCGGGGGGCGATCTGGTCGGGTTAGCGGTGGTTGCGATGGACGAAAAAGGCGCCTACGTTGATTACGTAGACGTGTTCGACGACCTTCTGAAGCGTCGCAAACAACTGGAGGCCAAGAACCGCCACCTCACACACATCGCAAAGCACTTTGTGACAAGCGAGGTTTACAGGGCCTAACCCCGGCATCGACCACGAGGCGTAACCGCCGGGCCGGGTGCCACCGCTTTCGATCATCGTCTTCTCTCCCGCGAGGTCCGTCCCCCAGCCTTGAAAGGCTGGGGCACCCGCCTTTCTGCGATCTCCGTGTGCTCCGTGGTCAATCTTCCGAGCCGAGCTCTGCTGTATCAAACCCCGCCAATAACCCGCCAAAAACCACCAATTCCCCGCCATCCCTCGTTCCCTTGATCCCTCGATCCCTTGATCCCTGTTCCCTGCCTATAATTCCTAGACAGGCGCTGCGTCCGCTGCGCGCCTCCGCAGGGTGCCCCATCGCTTCAGCGGTGGGGGACGGATTTGAACACCAAACGTGCCGCCCGCCGGAGCCCGCATGCACGACCGCTCGGACAACGACCTCTACGCCGCCCTCCGCTTCGCCAACCACGTTCAGCCCGAGCAACGCCGGTAGCTCTGGCCGCCTGTCGTCTGCCGGGGTGTGTTCTGTCGCCCCGTGCGGGGCTGTGGGGATTTGGGGTGGGTTGGTTACCCAGGACTTGCGTCCTGGGCTACGGTCGGTCGCCCCGTTGGGGCTGCGGACGGAAGTGTCGGGTCGATGACCCGACCTGCGTAGCTAACGATACCTTTGAGCCGCAAAGTATCATCAGCCGGGCTATTACCGTAGCGAAGTAGCGTTCCCCGCCGGATAGCACGGTCTGACGGCGTCAGGCCGTGTGTTAGTGCGTGAGCGGGCCCCCGGCAGCCGTTGACCGTGCCTCGTAGGTGCTTGACGGCTGCCTCGGCTAATGATACCTTTCCGGCCAAAGGTATCATTAGCGGCGGCGGTGACGTAGCAAAGTATCATTGCGATGCAACCCACTGATTTTACGGAAGATAGGTGGGGCGAGCTTACGAGAGCAGCCGAGGGTTATTGGGCGTTCGTACCGAATCCTCTGCCGCCCACCCTGGAGCCGGGCTGGGAGCTGGCGGACCAGGTATCGGAGGCGGACCGGGCGCTGGGCCTGCTGGCCGGAACGGCCACGAACCTGCCGAACCCACACCTGCTTATCGGGCCCTTTGTCCGCCGTGAGGCGGTCTTGTCCAGCCGTATCGAGGGGACGCTGGCATCATTGTCCGACCTTTTCTTCTTCGAAGCCGCCAACGGACCGGCCCCGGATCGTCCACAGGCCCCCGACGTGCACGAGGTGATGAACTACGTCCGGGCCATGGAGTACGGCTTGGGGCGTCTCACCGAGCTACCGGTGAGCCTGCGCCTGATCCGCGAGCTTCATGCCAAGCTCATGGAGGGCGTACGTGGAGAGCGCCAGGCACCGGGGGAGTTTCGGCGCAGCCAGAACTGGATTGGGCCACCCGGCTGCACGTTGATGGAGGCATCGTACGTGCCTCCGCCGGTTCCCGAAATGGAGGATGCGCTCGGAGGCTTCGAAGCATACCTTCACGCTAAGTCACCGCTTCCGCCGCTCGTGCAACTGGCGCTAATCCATTATCAGTTCGAGGCCATTCACCCCTTTCTCGACGGGAACGGTCGGATCGGGCGCCTGTTGATCTCGCTCTTGCTCTGTTCGGAGGGACTGCTGCCGCAGCCGCTGCTGCATCTGAGCGCCTTCTTTGAGCGCCACCGCGATCAGTACTACGGCCTGCTGCTCGATGTGAGCCGCAGAGGGGCGTGGCTGCCGTGGATTTTGTTCTTTTTGCGCGGGGTGGCCGAGCAATCGCATGACGCGGTAGCACGGGCCAAGCGGCTGCTCGACTTGTGGGACGAATACAGGGGCCAGTTCGTCGCGGCCCGATCGTCCGCGCTGTTGCTGCGCCTGGTGGACGACTTGTTCTTCTATCCCGTCGTGACGATTCCGCGAGCGGCGGAGCGCCTGGGGATTACGCAGCGTTCGGCGGCGCTGAATATCGAGAAGATGGTCAATGCCGACATTCTCACGGAGGTCACGGGTAGGGAGCGGTACAAGGTCTACGTGGCTCGGCGCATCATAGATGTCGTTGAAGCTCAATCGAGCACGTAGGACATTTGACGGCGCGCTGTGGTATGATGGAGTCAGGTCGTTGCTCAGGTTGTGAGCACGGCCGAGCGTTGCCCGACGCTGGCCCACGGCCTTGTCAGCACCGTCCCGGCCGTTATGCTGGTGGTGACACATTTCTGTCGGAGGAGATGAGATGTACCGGCATGCCGGTAGTCCGAGCGCGTCCCAAGTGCTGAACCAGTGTCGCCTGGTGGCCGTGGCCGTCGTCGCATTGGCGTGTGCGGTGCCGGCGGCGGCCCAGCGCAGCAACCTGGCCGAGAAGCTCGGCGAGTTGAACGTCCGCCACGTCACCGAGCACTACGCCCTGGCCGGAACCGTCAATGACGCTCGTCTGGAGGAATACGGCCGCGCGCTGGAATGGATCTACGGCGAATACGCTCAGGGCTTCCGCAAGCTGTTCGAGGAGGAGGAGAAAAAGAGCAAGGCCGCGTCCAGGAAGAAGGGACAGCGCGGACGACGGAGCACGGCCGGCAGCCGCCGGAGTAAACGAGCCGCCCAGAAGGAAGCAAGCGACGATCGCAAGCAGCAGAAGCCGAAAGCTGCCAGCATCCTGGATCGCGGCGAGGACGAGCGCTTCCCGGTGATCGTCTTTGCCACCGGCCGCGAATACCGCGAGTTCGGCCGGGAGTTCATCCCCGGCGGAACAGAAAACTCCGGCGGCATGTACCTGGGTGCGCTCGGTGTGCTGCTGATTCTGGATCGGCCGGACGCCGACGATACCTATAGCGTGCTGTTTCACGAGGCGTTTCACCAGTTCATGTGCCGGTACGTGAAGGACCCGCCGATGTGGCTCAACGAAGGGCTGGCGGTCTATTACGAGGGGGCGCGGCCGGGCCGTAGTGGCATACGCTTCATCAATACGCGCAAGAACTTTTGGGACATCCTCCGCAAGGTCATCCCGACGCCGGAGGCGATTCCACTCCAGCGCATCGTGACGGCCAGCCGAGCGACGTTCTACGACGAGACGCCGATCCACGTGGACGGCTATCTCGGTGTGCATCGCAAGACACTCTACTACGCCGAGGCGTACACACTTGTGCACCTGCTGCTGGAACACGCCGACGGGCGCGAGCGCGTGCAGAACTACATCTGCGATCTGGCGAAAGATGACGGCATGAACACACGCGCCATCACAGACAAGTACTTCGACAAAGCGACTTGCGACCAACTCACGCACTCCTGGATCAGGCACGTCAACAGCCGGCGGTAGAACCGCTAGTCCCGCTCTTAGTGGATGCGAATGCAGGGTAGGCATCGCCCGCCAATCGATTCACTCTCCCACGCGCCGGCACTCGGCGCACTTGAAAGTGACCGGCGGCGGAGCGATGATCCGCCGACGCGGTGAGGGTATTGGATGCCGGCGAAGATTCTCGACGGGAAGGCCTACGCGGCCGAGATTCGCAATGAGGTTCACCGCCAGGTGGCCCACTTCACGACCCACCACGGGCCGATTCGCCTATGCGCGGTCCTGGTCGGCAGCGACGAGGCGGGCCGACTGTACGCCCGCTGGCAGCGGAAGCGCTGTGTGCAGACCGGCGTGCATTACGAGCTCGTCGAATTGCCGGAAACGACCACACAGACCGAGCTGCTGGCCGAGATCGATCGGCTCAACGCCGAGCCCGAGGTGACCGGCATCATTCTGCAACTGCCGTTACCTGAGCACATCGACCCGGCCGCCGCCCAGTACCGCATCGACCCATACAAGGACGTGGAGGGTGTTAACCCGGCCAACATCGGGATGCTGTTCTATGGCGTGCCGATCATCGCGCCATGTACGGCGCTGGCGGTGAACGAGCTGATTCGGCGCAGCGGCGCGACTGTGCGGGGCGCCCGGGCGGTGGTGGTTGGTCAGAGCCGCATTGCCGGCCGCCCGATCACGATGTTCCTGACGACGCAGATGGCCACGGTGACCGCATGCCATATCGAGACGCGCGACCTGGAGGCGCACACGCGGTCGGCGGACATTCTGGTAGTCGCGATCGGCAAGCCGCGGGCGATCGGGGCCGAATACGTCAAACCCGGGGCGGTGGTCATCGACGTGGGCATCAACTCCGTCGCCGAGCGCGATGCCGACGGCAAAGAGGTTCGGCGCACCGTGGGTGATGTCGATTTCGAGGCGGTTTTGCCGGTGGCGGCGGCGATTTCGCCCGTTCCCGGCGGGGTCGGCCCGCTGACGGTCGCCACGCTCCTGCGCAACACGGTCGAAGCCGCCCGCAAACAGCTCGATCGGCAGATCTGACGTCCGCGGTGCCCCATTACTTCAGTGGTGGCGACGCGATCTGCGCACGGCGTGGGGTGGGGCGTGAGTTGGCTCGCTCACAGAAGGCGTTAGGGCCCCGCAGAAACCGGCCAATTCCGCGCAGCACGCACTGTATTCTAGAGATGCTAGAACACCGCCCCTATACTCCCTCGCGCCAAGATGAGCACCCGGCAGCCCACGCGCAACCAGCACCCCAATCACCCCGCTTCGTTGCGCTGGGCCCGGAAGTATCTGCCGGAATACTTCAGCAACGAGCCGGCCCCGTTCCATGCCGAGCTGATGGCGGATCTACAGAACCCCCGAAGCCGTCTGATCGCCCGCGTCGCGCCCCGCGGGCACGCCAAGAGCACCTGTGCCGCCCTGGCTTACCCGTTGTGGTGCATCTGCCAGCGCCGCCGAGGGAACATCGTCATCATCACGCACGAGGCCTCACTCGCCACCCAGTTCGTGCGCGACATCCGCAACGAGCTGGAGACCAATGAGCGGATCATCGAGAAGTACGGCGATCTATGTGTGGAAGAAGGGGCCAAGAAGAAGGCATGTAGGCACGCAGGCACGAAGGCACGTAGGGTGAAGAAAAAGAAGGACGGGGAGAAGAAGAAGAAGACTAAACGGCCCAGCCGGTCGAAATGGACCGAGTCGTTCTTCACGACCGCGGCCGGCATCACCGTTCAGGCCAAGGGGACCGGGGCGGGCATCCGCGGAGCCCGGGTGGGACCACGCCGGCCCGATCTGATCATCTGCGACGACATCGAAAAGGATGAGCAGGTGGCCTCGCCCGAGGGTCGGCGGAAGCTGGAACACTGGCTACGCCAGGTGGTGATGCCGGCCCTGACCCCCGATGGACAGTTGATCGTGCTCGGCTCGCTGATCCACTACGACTCGTTGCTGGCGAATCTGCGTGACAAAACGCGCTTCCCGCGCTGGGACTACAAGGTCTATCGGGCGCTCGAGGCCGAACTCGCCGAGGACGACCAGTACTACCTCAAGGCTCTCTGGCCCGATCGCTGGCCGGTCGAGCGGCTACAGGAGGAACGCGAACGTGTCGGCACGCTGGCCTTCGAGCAGGAGTACCTGGCCAACCCGATCGACGACTCGATCCGCGTCTTCCGCCCCGAGTGGCTGCAACGCTACCACTCCGACGAACTGGCCGGAAAGGAGCTCATCACGCTCATGGCGGTCGATCCGGCGACCGGGGTCAGCGGCGGAGACTACTTCGCCCTCTGGGTCGGAAGCGTCGAGCGCCACACCGGTGTCATCTACACCCGCGCGCTGAAGCTGGAACGCATCGGCGTCGTCGATCAGGTCAAGACCATCACGACCGCGTTCGAGCAATGGAAACCGGTCAGGATCGGCATCGAGACGGTCGCTTACCAGGTGGCGCTCAAGGACATCCTCGACGAGCACAGTCGCCGCCGACAGCTCTATATGCCAATCGTGTCGATCCGGACGACGGCGAACAAGCGCGCCCGGATCGAGGGCTCGTCGCCCTTCTACGAGAATGGGACGTTTCGTTTGCCGGCGGCCCTGGCCCCGGAGATCGAGTCGCAGTTTCTGCACTTCCCCAAGGCCCGCCACGACGACGCCCCGGACGTCTGCGCGATGGGCATTGAGCTGGCGCGCACGCTCCGCGCCAGCGGAACGATCAACGGCGCCACCGGGTCGCCTAATCCGTTCACGCGCGACGGTGGGTGGTGACGCTCAGAGCTGACACGACAACGCGACCCGTCCGGCGGCGCGGCCGGTAGCGCGAACTAGCGCCGACGAATCAGAGCCAGACCCAGACCCAGTAGCGCCAGCGACCGCGGCTCGGGAATGACGCACGTGAACTCGAACGGATACGGCGTCCCGCCGCCGTCGAACGTCGTGTTGCTACCTTGTACGTGGAACGTCACTGGCAGTTCTTCCGGCGGCGCGTGAATCGTGTAGCGCGCGATGAGGAACGCGCCCTGGCCCCCGTTGGGGGGCACGTCAAACCACACAGCGTACCGGTACTGCGCCTCGTGATGCTCCACGGCGAACTCTGGGTCCGCGTAGGGCGGGTTGTTGTACAGGTCTGCCTCGGTGGAGCAGTAGAAGGAGTCGAACTCCAGGGCCCGGTAGAGCCACTGGTGCATGATCCACGGGGGCGTCTCGTCGTTAAACGGGTGATCGAAGAACTCGCCGCCGTCGATCGTGGCGGTCGCCTCTGTCGTGGTCCAGTCGTCACCGTTGATCAGCTCCACCCGAAGGTCCACCGTGAAATAAGTCCCGTCGTTGAAATCGGGGACGTACGGGTCGGAACCCGGCGTGAGATCGGGCTGATAGAAGCAGTCCAGGTAGGTCTCGATGTCGGCGTAGGCTGCGGAACATAGCGCGAACGCCGCAGCCAGTGCTAGAATCTTGCTCATTTTCTTCTCCTTCCATGCGGCGTGCTGAGAGCCACGTGGTCGCGTGACGCCTCCGTCATCTTGCTTTATGGGAATTGACTGCCGCAGAGTACCGCGCCGCTTGCGCGGGTTCAAGCTAAAATTTCCCAAACGGGCAGTCTACCCCTTGCAAAAGACACAGTCGCCCGGCGCGCCGCCGCTGCCGTCGCCAGGGTGAGGATGAGGCGTGCGTGCGGGGCCAATCGATCTGCATGGGGCTACGCGGAAAATGCCGAGGATCCTCGTCCGGGAGCCGGCCGGGGCGGC
The DNA here is from genome assembly GCA_964572345.1 of uncultured Planctomycetales bacterium. Taxonomy (GTDB): domain Bacteria; phylum Planctomycetota; class Phycisphaerae; order UBA1845; family Fen-1342; genus JAUWXH01. The sequence goes on along the minus strand of CAZNFA010000006.1, from coordinate 127,610 downwards.
AATATCGCGTGATCAATTTGCACCAGAGCGACGCCTCGACGTGAGACTACAACGTGCGCGTGTACGAACAAGCCGTACCGGCCCGCGTACGCACTGCTCACGCCGGGGCACTGCGCCCGCGGGCAAGGCTGCCTGGTCTGCCCGGCCGCAGAACACGGGCCTGCGGTGCGGCCCGATCACCGGGGACCCCGCCTGTGGCATAGCCGCCGGCCCATGCGCGTCTAGCGCGAGTCTCCTTTGCCGGACACTTGCGAGCAACGTACAATTCGCGCGGACGAAAAAACGGCAAACGGGTACAAGACTGGGGGGCAGGGAGATTCAGCGATGTCGTCAACAAGCCTCAGGTGGTCCAGCTTGGCTAGCATTCTGTGTGTGGCGGTGATTTTGGTGTCCGCCGGCTGCCCGTGGATTGAAGGGGACCAACTGGAGCCGGCGCCAGGTCAACTCGTAAAGTCCGAGAAGGCGCGGATCACATCCCCGGAATTGCCGGCCGGCGACCTCGCGGAACTCGTCGCCGCCAACACTGCCTTCGCCTTCGATCTGTACCAGCAGGTCGGCGACCAGGATGGCAACCTGTTCTACTCGCCCTACAGCGTCTCGATCGCGCTGGCGATGACGTACGCCGGGGCACGCGGCGAGACCGAACAGCAGATGGCCGACGCCCTGCGCTTCACGCTGCCGCAGGACCGTCTGCACCCCGCGTTCAACGTGCTTGACCAAGCCTTGGCCAGCCGCGGCGCAAGCAGCGACGAGTTCGAGCTGCACGTCGTCAACCGCATCTGGGGCCAAGTTGACTACTCGTTTCTGGCGAGCTATCTCGATGTCCTGGCGGAGAACTACGGAGCCGGGCTGAATCTGCTCGATTTCGTCAACGCAACAGAGCAGTCGCGTGTCGCGATCAACGACTGGGTAGCAGACCAGACGCGAGACCGAATCAAGGACCTGATCGCGCCCGGGGCGATCACGGCTCTGACCCGGCTGGTGCTCACCAACGCGGTCTACTTCAAGGCGGCGTGGGAAGAGCCGTTCGACGAGGCGCTGACGCAAGACGGTTCCTTCCATCGGTTGGACGGTAGTCAGGTCACCGTCCCGATGATGCGGCAGAACGCCAGCTTCGGGTACGCGGCCGGCGACGGTTATCAAGCCATTGAGCTACCCTATGAGGGCGGCGAGCTGTCGATGGTCATCTTTCTGCCGGACGCGGCGCGGTTCGCTGAGTTTGAAGCGGCACTGGATGTGGCCTGCGTGGATACGATCGCACAGGCGCCGGCCCCGCGAGACCTGGCGCTGACGATGCCGCGCTTCAGCTTCACGCGCGATTTCAGTCTGGTCGAGGTACTGTCGGCAATGGGGATGCCGATCGCCTTCACGGGCGGGGCGGACTTCTCCGGGATGAATGGCAGCCAGGACCTGTTCATCCAAGGCGTCCTGCACAAGGCGTTCGTGGCCGTGGACGAAGAGGGCACGGAGGCCGCCGCGGCCACGGCAGTGATCGTCGGGCTCACCGCGGCCCCCCCGTCTGAGCTGAACGTGACGATTGACCGGCCGTTCATCTTCGTCATCCGCGATATCGAGACCAAGACGATTCTGTTCGTGGGGCGCGTGCTCGATCCGAGCACATAAGCAGCGGATGTACCCGCTACGCTGGCAGAGCTCGGGCGCATCCGGCAGCAAGTCAACAGGTGGCACCCGCAGCGTACGATCCGCGGCGGCGCAACTCAGGTCTGCGAGTGGGGCCGCCGACACGACCGCGCACCAGCGGCAAGACCTGCCTGTGCGAGATGGCGTTTCTCTAAGCGATGCTCCACGGGCACCGCGAGTTCGTCGCGCTGGTCGGTAGCGCCGGCCCGCGGGTTGAACCACGCCCGTGAATGCGGATAATGCTCGATCGCGGAGCCGATGGTTGTGCTCCGGCCCGCCGAAAACGCCGCGAATTCGGGGAAGCGTACCTATGCGAGAGGTGTACTGCACTGCTCAGGCCGCATGGCGGCACGCGCTCGTGGGACTGCTGTTGTTGCTGGTGGCCAGCGGCTGCGGGCCGGGAGGGCCCTTAGGCGTGCGCTTGCGGCCGGACGTGGAGCGGCCGCAGCCGGGCGTGGTGTTGTTCCTGTGTGACGGAATGTCAGTTGACTTGGTTCGCCAGGGATGCCGCGAAGGCTGGCTACCAAACATCCAAAAGCGCTTCGTCGAAGGCGGAACGCAGGTCCGACATGCCGCCACCGAGTTCCCCACTATCACGTACGGGATTCTGACGACCTATGCGACCGGCGTGAGCCCTGCACGCCACGGGATCATCGGGAACCACTGGTTCGACCGGCGAACGCGGCTCTACCGCGACTACGCCACCATCAAGACCTACCGCAGCGTGAATCAGGATTTCGCGGTGCCGACGATCTACGAGCTGATTAAGCCGGCCGCCTCGGCCAGCATTCAGAGCCCTATCAAGCGTGGCCTGACGCAGAACTTTGCCAACTGGGCGGTTTCCGGGACGATGTGGTTCTTCCACGAATACACTGCGGTGGACAAGCTGACCGCGACGACGATCGAGTGGGTGGCGCGCTGGGCCAATGGGCAGCGGCGCTGGCCGGCGTTGCTGACCTGCTACTTCCCCGGAGCAGATTCGATCGCACACGAGTTCGGCGTAGACTCACCCCGCTATCGTCGCGCGATCAAGCATCTTGACTACCAGATCGGGCGGGTCTGCGACTGGCTGGGATCGCAGGGCCTGCTGGAGACGACCTACCTCGTGTTGGTCAGCGATCACGGGATGGTTCCGGTGCACACGGACGGGATCATCGATCTGATGACCTACATCCGCGAGACGCTGGGCCGAGACGTTACCGATCGGCCGCTGCAAGACGGCCCGTTCGGCCATCGGCAGCGCTATTTCGACCGCTTCGACACGGTCTACGTCAAGAGCGCGATGCGCTGGGCGACGATTCACTTTGCGGGTTCGGCGGGCTGGGATTCGCGGGCTGATCCCGAAACGGTGCAGAGCATTCTCGAGGCCCCGCCCGAAGGCCAACGCCTCTGGGACCTGCCCGGCATAGACCTGGTGGCCTATGCGGTGTCGGACCGGGAGGTGGCGCTCCGCTCGCCACGCGGCTCGGGGCACATCGAGGAACGAGAGAGCGAAGGCGGCTTAGAATACCGTTATGTCCCGGTCCCCGACGATGTCCTCGGCTACCTGGCTGATCCTGAGTTGGCGGCGTTTGTCGCGTCCGGTTTCCACGATTCGCGCGCGTGGCTGCATGCCACCGCGGATCACACCTATCCCGACGTGGTCCCGCATCTCGTCCCCCTATCGCGCTCTCCCAGGGTGGGCGAGGTAATGTTGTTTGCCGCCCACGGGTATAGCTTCGGGTACGAGAAGAGCGGGCATGGCGGAATCCATCGCCAGGAAGTATGTATTCCCCTGATGTTCGCCGGGCCCGGGATCGAGCCCGGCGGGACAATCGAACTGGCCCGGGCGGTAGACGTGGTGCCGACGCTTATGAGGCTCTTGGGTTGCGATTTGCCGGAAGACGATACCCTGGAAGGGGTGCCGCTGTTCAGCCCGCTGCCGCTGCCGAGCAGTGGCGGGAATGAAGGCAAGCCATGATTGCGAAGGCGGTGGCAGCTATCGGCGTAGGGGCAGCCGTCGTGGCAGCGCTGATCTGGGCGGGTTGGCGCGAATCGGCCGACGCGCGCGGACCAGCGACGCCGCCTCCGCCGACGTCTGCGCCGACCGGTGTTGAATACCGTGGGTTGGCAATCCCGATCCAGTCCGGCTACAAGCCGGTGGAGACCTTCACGCCCTTGTTGCACGAGGTCGCCGAGCAGGGCGCAAACACGGTGCTGTTCAGCACGCCCGGTTTCATGGAGCACGCCGAGTCTCAAAAGATCTTCATCGAGGCCCGCAAGACGCCCTCGGCCGAGGAGTTCGAGACGCTCATCCGCCGGGCGCGCGAACACGGCCTGCGGGTGATCGTCATGCCGATCGTGCTGCTGACCCATCCGCGGGGCAGCGAGTGGCGCGGCGTGATCAAGCCGCCTGATTGGGACGAATGGTGGGAGCAGTACCGTGAGTTCGTCGTTTATATCGCCAATATCGCCCGTGACGGCGGGGCGGAGGTGATGATCGTCGGTTCCGAGCTGGTCAGCACCGAGAAATACACCGACCAGTGGGTGCGCACCATCGAGAAGGTGCGCGCTCACTTCCCGGGAGGCAAGCTGGGCTACTCGGCGAACTGGGACCATTACAAGCCGGTCAATTTCTGGGACAAGCTCGACTTCATCGGGATGACGACATACTACAAGCTGGCCGACAAGAAGAACCCGACGGTTGACGAGATCGTTGCCTATTGGCGGCCGATCCACCGGGAGGTGACGGCTTGGCAACGGCGCGTGGGCAAGCCCCTTCTGCTGACCGAGGTGGGGTGGTGCAGTCAGGAGGGGGCGGCGATGGCGCCGTGGAATTACTACCAGAACATGAAAGCCACGCCGGCCGGACACGAAGAGCAGCGGCGCCTCTACGAGGCCTTCCTGAAGGTGTGGGACGGCACGCCCGGGCTGGCCGGCGTCGTCTGGTGGGAATGGACCGGGGCGCCCGGCGGCCCCGCAGACTACAACTACACGCCCAAGAACAAGCCGGCCCAGCAGCTCTTGCAGCGCTGGTTTGCCGAGAACAATCGCAGCGCCGCCGCCGAAACCAAACCGGCGAGTCCGTGATCCAGCCCCCCGCCGCGACCCGGTTCTCGCTTGCTTTGCTCGACCGGTGTGCCACAATGGTGATGGTGGGCCGACACGTTTGCAGAGGGGTTTGGCTGTGCCATTGGTGCCAATCGAGCGACGCCGGTATCTGAAGCATTCCTGGAGAGCGGACACGTACGGGCAGACAAGGATATGGGCGGTCGTCAGTCTCTTCGTCGGCGCTTTGTTGAGCGGCTGCGACCCCGGGGGTCAACCGGTCAGCGTCGGGCAGCCGTTTTCGGATCTTGAGGGAGTGGATCTGCTCACCGGCGAGAACATCGCGCTGAAGCAGTTTCGCGGCAAGGTGGTGCTGATCGACTTCTGGGCTACCTGGTGCGCGCCGTGTGTCGTGGAGATTCCCAACGTCAAGATGCTCTACGACAAGTACCATGACCAGGGCTTCGAGATCATCAGCATCTCGCTCGACCGGAGCCAGGTAGACTGCGAGCGCTTCGTCAAGCGGGAGAAGATGAACTGGCACCACATCTTCGATGGCGGAGGCAGGTTGGCAGCGCGTTATGGTGTCCGCGCAATCCCGGCGATGTACCTGGTGGGCAAAGACGGGAAAGTCGTTTCGGACAACGTGCGCGGCAGGAGGCTCGAGCCGGCCATCAAAGAGGCGCTGCGGAGCGTACCCGAGTAGCGCGGGAAAGAACGGCGAATTCAGAATGGCGAACAGCTAAACCCGTGCCCCACCCCCGTGTGCGTTGGGGAGTGGGGCACGCCGCTAGATTCCTCGCTGCGCTCGGAATGACAAATCGACGCGGCCCTACCGGGGCGGCGGGGGGCCTTTCGTGGGTGCTGGCTCGGCCTCGGCGGGCCTAGCCGCGATGTTGCCGGCGATGTTCTGGGAGAGCTGGCGCAGATCGACGCCCAGCACGGTCTCCAGCGTGGCCAGCGATTCGGAGAGCATCCTGGCCCGGCCCATTGCCGCCCCGGCCATGGCCCGTCCGTCGCCGCCGTCGATCACGGTGACGTTGCCGAGGTCGACCTCCTTGAGGGTGGCGGCCAGGTAGCGGACGACGTTCGGCATCATCTCGACCAGCATGACCTTGAGGGCGTCCGGGTTGGCCTGGATGGCCTTGCCGATCTGCTCGATCGCCGCGCCCCGGGATTTGCCTTCTTCGAACACGGAGGCGGCGTCGCCCTCGGCCTTGGCCTTGGCCACGTCGCGGTCGGCAAGGGCTTTGGCGACCTCAGTCGCCCTGAGACGCTCCTGTTCGGCCTGGGCGGCGGCCTTCTGCTGCTCGGCCTCCTTGAGGGCCGCCTCGCGGGCCAGCTCGGCCTTGCGGATACGGAGCAGGTTCTCCGACTCGGCAATCGCGGTCTCGGCCGAATAGCGCGCCTGCTCGGCTTTCTGAAGAGATTCGGCCTCGATGGTCTTGGCCTCGGCATCGCGGTTGGCCTTGGCCTTGCGGGCGTCGGCGTTGGCCTCGGCCTCCTTGATGACTGCCTCAGCGGCCCGGGACGCCTCGGCCTTGCGGGCGGCGGAGATCACTTCGGCGCGAGCCTTGCGGGCGATCGACTCGAGGTACTGCTCCTCGTCGTGCACGTTCTGGATGTTCACGCTGTCGATGAGCAAGCCCAGCTTGCGGAAGTCGTCCGAGACCTCCTGCATCACAGTGGCCACGAACTTGTCGCGGTCTTCGACGATCTCCTCGGGCGTCATCTTGCCGATCACCGCCCGCAGCCCGCCTTCGAGGGTTTCGCGGGCGACACGCTGCAATTCCTGCACCGGCTGGCCGAGGAAGCGCTCGATCGCCGCCCCGCGTTCCGCCGGATCGGACGAAACCTTCACGTTGGCCACACCGGTGACGATGACCGGCATCATCTTCCCGCCGCCGGACTGGGCCTTGACCTCGAGAGCGACCTGCATGTTTCGCAAGTTGAGGCGGGTGACCTTGTTGATCACGGGGATCACGATCTTGCGGCCGCCGATCACGGTGCGATAGCCCAGGCCGTCGCGTCCTCGTCCGCCGGTGATGATCAGCATCTCGTTCGGATGGCCGACGACGACCAGCTTGGCGATCACGATGATGATCGCCAGCACGATAAACAGGGCCAATATGCCGATGGTGATTCCCACGGTGGCCTGTGCGAGCAGAACGGTATTCATGGAGCACCTCCTTCGGGTCAGTCGGTAAGAGCCTCATGTTCGCTGCGGGAGATCACCTCGGCGATCCCCGCCCGGTAAGCGACGACGACGACCTCGTCGCCGACGTTAAAATCTGCGCGGGACCGGTGGGCGACCGCGGCCACGTAGCGCCGCGTTTGGCCCACTAGGAGAGCGATCTGGCCCTTTTTGGGTGGGTTGATGGCGATCGTCACCCGGGCGAGCTTGTTTACGTAGTCCCACGGCTGCGGAGTGCTGTCGCCCGAGGTGCGCCGCACCATACGCAGAAGTTGATGCACGAGCTGGCCGACCGCCAGTCCCCCAGCCAGCGCGATCGCTAAGACAAGTGTGGCTCTCGTGTCGGCCAGGTCGGTCATGTGGGTCAGGATCACACCGAGGGCCCCGAAAACCGCGATGGCGAAGATCAGAAAGCGGATCGAGAACCAGGTGGACAGTCCCGCCAAGGCGCCGTGGGCCGCGTCGGCATGACCGGCGTGAGTGGCCAGATCCGTGTCGGCCCCGACATCCGCGTGGACATCCGCGCTGATGTCCGCGTCGAAATCGGCGTGGATGTCAGCGTCAAAATCGGCGTCCATATGCGCGCCGTGGATGGCGTCGAGCGCGTCGCCGGCGTCGATGTCCGCGTCGGCATGGCTGCCGAGAAGCGTCGAAATCAGCAACAGCCCGCCGCCGACGATCAGACACACCCAGTACACCGTCGTCAGGGCGGTTAGGTTGAGCGCCAATGTCATCGTGGTCGCTTCGAACATGTCTCGACCTCCGCCGGCCGCAAACCCGGGCCGCAATACCATAGCCACAGCGCGACTAGGACCGACTACATGCTAAGGCTACCACTTCTACGGGAAGCGCCTATTGCAATTCAGGCAATATTTCATAATCGCGGTGCCAATCGCCGATAGAACCGGTCGTCGTCGGCCCGGGGGGTACTGGACGGCAATTCCACTGCCACGCGAGGGCACGCTGGTCGAGCACGGCTTGCCCCCTGGCGTGGTGGTAATTCGGGGCGCGGTACGCCGGATGGGGTATACTAGCTGACGGCAGAGTGGGCCGGGCGGTCGCCCTTGACACGCCGCCCCGCGCTTCGCGCGGCTCGCTGCGTTGCAGCGACGGGCGGAGCCCGCGGCGGCGTGTCAAGGGAGGAAAGTCCGGACTGGACAGGGCACGGTGATGGTTAACGGCCACCGGGAGCGATCCTAGGGAAAGTGCCACAGAAACCACACCGCCGATGGCGGGAGTGACAAGGTGACAACGTGCCAAAGTGACAAAGGCTTGGTGACCCTCGGCGTCGCTCGCACCGGCTAGCAAAGGCTGCCGGGCACTCATCTGTCACCTTGTGACGTTGTCACCTTGTCACCCCGCACAGGCAAGGGTGAAATGGTGCGGTAAGAGCGCACCGCGTCCCGAGTGATCGGGACGGCAGGGCAAACCCCACCGCCAGCAAGCCCAAGTAGGGGGCGATGAGCCGGCCCGGCTCGCTAGCCAGCCCCGGGTAGGGCGCTCGAGCCCGTCGGCAACGGCGGGCCCAGACGAATGGCCGCCGCCCGCCGCAATCGCGGCGGGTACAGAATCCGGCTTACAGGCCTGCTCTGCCGCTTTCTCTTCGAGCGGACGAACCGTAATGCCGACGATGCCCGCAAGACACAGACGAGGCTCGGGGCGAGTCGTGCGGAGCCTGCGACGCCTGTTCCGCAAGGTCTGGCGGCGGGTTACCCTCAGGATCTGCGGGTGGACCGACCAAGGCTTTGTGGTTCGCGGCGAGGACTGGCGGGCCTGCTGGATGGGCTCCCCCGCCCCGGACCGCGACTCCTTTCGCCAACTCATCGACGATACCTATCGCAGGGTCCAGGGCATTCTGCGGGACCAGTTCCAGGTGCTGGCACCCGGCCCCCGACGCGTGTTTGTGTTTTGCGGCACGCCGACAGAAATGGTTGACCTCTTCAAGCTGGCGCAGCCCGAGACATCGACCGAGCCACCGCCGCAATCCGGCTACTTCGTGCCCGACGATGTCGTGCTCGTCGCCGGGGACGCGCGCCACCCCCACTTCCGGTACACAGTCGCACATGAGATATGCCATGCCTTCGGGCATCACGCGCGAGGCGGGGAACCTACGCTGCCGTGGATCGACGAGGGCGCCGCGGGCTTCGTGGCAGAGCAGGTAGCACCGCGGGGGTTCGCGGTCGCTGATATCGAGGCCGGTGTGAGCGACTGGGCAACGGGTGGTCTCCCGTTTTCCCTACGCACAATGCTCGGCGTTGAGGCCACCGACATCGACTCAGAGGCCTACTGGCGCCTTGGTCATCAGGCCGCAGTGTTTCTGCAATTCCTTTGGGACGACCGGACCCAGAATCCGCGCCCCTGGGACACGGTCAGGCGCGCTTTCAACGGAATCCAGCCAGAGGCGTTGTCGGCCATCCCCTCGTTCGAGTGCGCGTCCGCGAAACCTCTCGAAGCGCTCGAGCAGCAGTTCCGAGCTTACTGTCAGCAGCAAACGCAGGGGCTGATCCTGAGTCGGCAGCGCCGGTACGGGGCCCTCACCCGCGCCCCCGAGCGGTTCAACTGACGGCCTGCGCTGCCTCCAGCCATACGGCGCCGATGTTACTCCGTTGGCCCGCTGGTCGGAGGCGCGGTCGGCTGGCTGGCCTGCGGCTGCCGGTCAGGCGGTGAGGGTTGGCTGGTGGCTTTCTGTAAGGCTTCCAGGAACTCGCCCTCTAGCTCTTCGCCAAGTTCTTGAACCCGTCGGACATCTTTCCGGGCCCGCTCATAGTCGTTGAGGTAGAACCACGCCTTCGCGCGACCTCGGTAGACGCGGAAATCGGCCTTGGGCTCCAGGTTCAGCGCGTGATCGTAGTCTTCCAGCGCCAGTTGATACTCCCCACGGTTCACACGGATATCGCCGCGAATGCGAAAGCTCTCCGGGTCCTCGGCGTCGAGTTCGATCGCCTGGTTGATATCGAGCACAGCGCGCTCGTACTCGCCGATTTCGTCCCAGGCGGCCGCGCGGCCTTTGAACGGCGACGCCCATTCCGGCCGCAGCGCGCTGGCCTTCTCGTAGTCCGCGATCGCTGCCTCGAACTTGCCGATTTGCGTTTGTGTCCAGCCACGCTGCATGTAGGCGTCCGCGTGTTCAGGATCGAGCGCGATCGCGCGCCCAAGGTCCGTCAGCGCCCGGTCGAATTCTTGTAGCGTTCCCCAGGCACACCCGCGGCGATAGAGTGCCCTGACGTACTTGGGCTTGCGCTCAAGCGCCCGTCCGTAGTCGGCGATGGCCTTCTGCGGTTCCCCGGCCCATGCCCAGGTTCTACCGCGCCAGAACCATGTCTCGGCGCGATCCGGCGCCAAGGCCAGTGCCCGGTCAAAATCGGCGATTGCTTGCTGGTATTGCTCTTTGCGCGCCCAGGCGTAAGCGCGTCGGGCGTAATTGATGGCCGCCCGGGAGGGTTTCAGCTCGATGCAGCGGCTTGAGTCGGCGATGGCGCGGTCGTACTCCCCCTTCTTGCCCCAGACGAAAGAGCGGTGATGGTAGGCATCGTAGTAAGTAGGATCGATTTCAAGACTGCGGGTCAGGTCCCGCAAGGCGTCATCGAATAGCTTGCGCTTCTCGAACGCGTACCCACGCCAGAAGTATGCGGAGGCGAAGCGAAAGCCGTTCTCGATCGCGCTGGTGAAATCTTCGCAGGCGCCCGCGTAGTCGCCCTGCTTCAGCCGGACGCGACCGCGGTAGTGGTGGTACTCGAACCAGTAGCGCTGGTCGAGCTCGATGCACTTGTTGTAGTCGGCGATGGCATGCTCATACTCACCCAGTTCGCAGCGTACTTTCGCGCGATAACGGTAGGCCTTCACGTGTCGCGGGTTCAGGCGCAGCGCCTCGTTCAAGTCCGCCAGAGCGCCCTGGTAGTCCCCCATGAGGTAATGGGTGCGCCCGCGTCCCGTATACGATTTCTCCGGGTTTTTTCCGATCGCGGTTGCTGCGGCGTAATCGGCGAGCGCTTTGTCGTACTCATCGCGCTCTGCCAGAAGATAACCACGATTGAAACGCGCGCCGCAGTGGTCGGGGTTCAGCTCGACCGCTTTGTTGAAGTCGGCCAGAGCCTTCTCTGCCAGCCGGCTATGGTGCCAAATGATCCACTTGGACCCATCTGCGTCGTGTTCGTTCTCCGCGTGCGGCCAGTACAGACGGCGTTCAGACATTTTGCGATAGACGTAGCCGCGTAGGTTGTACGGCCGCGCGGAGCCGGGGTTCAGTTCGATGGAACGACCTATGTCATCCAGGGCGCTGCCGTAGTCGCCCTTGTGAATATAGGTCGACGCGCGGCTGCAATAAGTCTCCGCGTCGTCGGGGTGGAGTTCGAGGCAGCGCGTGAAATCCTCGAGCGATTCTCGGTACCGGTGCAGCTCCCGCCGGCAGATGCCACGGTAGAAGGGCGCCTTCCAGTAATCCGGGTCGAGTTCAATCGCCCGGGTATACTCCTCGATTGCCCGTTCCCAGTTTTCCTGGCGGCGCGATACTTCGCCGTGGTTGTAATGGGGCAGTGCGAGTTGTGGGTCGGCCTCTATCGCCCGGTCGTACGCCTCCCGGGCTTGCTTGAGCTGGCCTTTGGCCAGGTACACATTGCCCAGGCTGTTGTGCGCAGTGGCATAGTTCGGAGAGATTTCAATGGCCGCTCGATAGTTACCCGCGGCGCGGTCCAGGTCGCCCTTGTGCTTCCAGGCCAGGCCCCGGAGCAAGTGCAGCCAGGCCTTCTTCGGGGCCAGCTCAATGGCGCGGTCCAGGTCGTCCAGCGCCCTGTCGTGGTCCTCTTGGTCGAGCCAGCACTGTCCGCGTGTGCCGAAGGCTGCTGCGAGAGTGGCGTCAGCCTTAATAGCGCGGTCGAGATCCGCGATCGCTTCAGCGCGGCGCCCGGCGATCCTGTGGAGACGTCCGCGGTTGAAGTAAGCCGGCGCGTGATCGGGCTTCACCGCGACGGCCCGGCTGTAATCCGCCAACGCATCTTCCGGAAGGCCCTTCTTTTCCCATGCGGCCCCCCGCGTCGTGTAGCTGCTCGCGTCGTCCGGCGCGAGCGCAATCGCCTGAGAGCAGTCGGCGATGGCACCATCCCAATCGTCTAGCTCCAAGCGTACGGACGCGCGGTGACGGTAGGGGGATGGTAGCTCGGGATCGAGTTCAATGGCCTGACTGAAATCCGAGAGGGCGCGCTGGGCTTCGCCGAGACGGTGCCGAGCGACGCCGCGGCGGTCGTGTGCCGGCGCGTGGCGCGGATACCACTGGATCGCCCGCGTACAGGTCGCAATTGCCTTTTCGAGTTCGCCCTGGGCAAGGTACTGGTCGGCCCGCCGGCACAGGCCGCTCGCGGTACAGCCGGAGGTCACCAGCACGGCAGCGAGCGGAAACAGTACTCCGACAGCTACGCGAGTGCTGCGATGACATCCGAGGCCGGAACTGGCATGCGATTGCCTGTAGGTACGATGCATAACATAGACCCTCCGCTTCTCGAGAGAAGACCTGCGCTTCCCTGGTGGCCGGCGCTGGGCCTACGGCGCCGCCGTGCTTTCCAGCAGCGTACACAGGATACTACACAGCGCTAGCTCTGCCAAGCGGAAGTGGCCATTGCCGCGTGGCCGGGTCAATCGCTGGACACCCCAAGCTGAACCGGAGACGATAGCAGGTGCTGGGAGATGCCGGTTCGGTCCCCGTCGGGCAGGGAGGCTCGTCGTGTTTGAGCGTCGCCTCAAGGTTCTCCTCACCGTACTAGCCGCACTCGTGGTCGGCATCGTCGTGCGGCTGGTGGACGTCCAACTCTTGCACGCCGACGAGTATGAGGCCCTAGCGACGCGGCTGATGACAGAAACCGTCCGCCTTCTACCGGCGCCACGCGGGACGATTCGAGACCGTCAAGGTAGGCCGCTCGTGGCCGACCTGCCTGCTGCTGACATTTGCATGCACTACGGCGTGCTTACCGGGCGGCCGCATTACCTGGACCTGGTGGCTCGCGAACTGCAAAAACGTGGCGACGCGGACAAGGACAACACCATCCGCGAGATTGCCGACGAACTGCGCCGCGTGGACATCGTCCGCATGTGGCAACGCCTGTCTGAGCTAACCGGCCGCCCGCTGTACGAGCTCGTCGAGCGCAAAGACCGCATCCAGGCCCGGGTCGAGCGTATTCGGGCGCATCACGCCCGGCGAACGGGCGTTCTCGAGCCGGTCAAGGAAGAGGGCTGGCTGCACCCATTGATCGAGGGGGCGGACGACGCGGTGGCACTGGCGGTGCGTCTGGAACTCGAATCATCGCCGTGGATGAAGTATCCGTTGCTCCGGGTGGTGCCAAGCACTAATCGGGTTGCGTACGAAGCTGAGCCGGTCGTTCACGTGTTGGGTCGCGTGGGGGCGGCCAGTTCCGAGCGGATCGAGGAAGATTCGCTGAGCGATGACGAGTTGCGGCGGCTGCGATCGGGCGACATGTGCGGCGTCAGCGGCGTCGAGCGGCTGGCAGAGCCGATCCTGCGCGGCACACGCGGCCGTATCGTCGAGGATTTCGACCAACGGGAGCTCGAGCACACCGACGCCATCCGCGGCCGCGATGTGTACCTGACCATCGACGCCGACCTGCAAAGTCAGATCTACGAGATGTTCGAGCAGGGCTACGTGCCGCCGGGAGAGGAAGACCGGCGTCCGTTTCCGGCGGGTTGCGCGGCGGTGGTGATCGACGTGGCGACGCGCGAGGTGCTCGCGCTGGTCAGCTATCCCGCCTACCGCTACGACACTTTCTCGGCGGACTACGACCGGCTGCGGCGGGACACTCGCTGGATGCCGCTGCGTTTTCGGCCGGTCGCGGAGCATTACCCGCCGGGCTCCACCTGCAAGGCCATTACACTGGTCGGGGCGCTGGGCGACGGCGTGGTCACGGAGCAGGAGCGTATCCACTGCCGCGGGCACCTGCTGCCCAATCAACCCAACAAGTTTCGCTGCTGGATCTATAACCAGTTCCAGACGACGCACGATGCGTACAATCCTGCCGGTCAGAACGCCGAGGACGCCATCCGCAACTCCTGCAACATCTACTTCTACACCGTCGGCGGCCGGCTGGGGGTTGATCGGATCTGCGCGTGGTTCGCGCGTTTCGGTCTGGGGCGTACGCAGGGCACCGGGCTGATCGAGGAAAGCGTCGGCATCGTGCCGACCTCGCAGTGGATCGTCGAACACCGCGGGCGCGATCCGCACGTTCGCCCGGCCGACGCGTGGAACTTCTCGATCGGGCAGGGCGAGGTATCGGCGACGCCTTTACAGGCCGCCAATGTCGCGGCGACCGTCGCGGCCGGTCGTTGGGAACCGGTGGTGCTGGTTCGTGACGAAGCGGGCAGCCGGGTGGGCCCGCCGCCCCCGCCCGCCGTGCAGTTCGACGAACGCGTCCTGCACCCGCTGCGCGTCGGCATGTGGCGGGTGGTGAACGAGCGTGGGGGGACGGCCTGGCGGACCAAGCTCCGGCTCAGCGACTTCGAGATGTGTGGCAAAACCGGTTCGGCCCAGGCCTCCCGCCGCGTGATCCGCAAGAAGTACGTCCTGCGCTGGCCCGACGGCCGCACCGAGGAGGTTACCGCGGTCTCGAAGCGCGACGCCCTGTCCCGCTTCGGCGAGCCCAAGCCGGAGGTCATCGCCGATTCGATCCACGAGCTCTTTCCGCCGGCCGACGCGGAGGACCCTTCCCACGCCTGGTTCGTCGGCTACACGCAGCCGGCGGAGACCACACGCGGTGCCGCCCCGCGCGGACGGGTGTATGCGTTCAGTGTGATCGTCGAGTTCGGCGGTAGCGGCGGCCGCGTGGCCGGCCCGGTGGCGCAACGCATCGCCGAAAGCCTGCTGGAGCGCGAGGATCTGTAATGCGAGCGGCCGACGGCATCGGGCGACAGGTGAGCGATCGGGGCGCGACCTGGTCCGGTTTGGCGCTTACCTTAAGGCTCGTGGACCAGCGGCGGGTGCTTAACCTGACCAGATTGGGCTGGGGGCTGGCCGTTCCGGTGCTGTTCCTGACACTCACCGGCCTCGCGACTATCCACGCCACCGACCGCAGCATTGCCAAGACCGTTGAGATTGGCACACCCGGCCAGCCGGCGGCGGCTGAGATGAGCTGGTTCCGGCGCGCCTACGGAGCGGTCGGGGCGCGCACGGCGCGACAAGCCTTGTATGCTCTCACCGGCATTGGCCTGCTGTTCATCGTCCAGCGGCCCAGCTACCAGAAAATCGGCCGTTACGCCTATCTGCTCTATTGGCTCGTCGTTGCGCTGCTGGTGTTGCTGGTGCTCGACAAGTTCGGCAGGCGGCTTGGATTTGATCTGCCGTTCATACCGGAGCGCCGCAACGCCTGGCGTTGGATCGCATTGGGCCCGCTGTCCCTTCAGCCATCGGAGTTCATGAAGCTCGCCCTGATCCTCGCGCTGGCACGCTATCTGCGCTTCCGCAAGTCGTACCGGCGTTGGCGCGGGCTGCCCGCCCCGTTCCTGCTGACGGTATTGCCGATGGCGCTGATCCTGGTCGAGCCCGACCTCGGCACGGTGCTGATGCTGCTGCCCGTTCTGTTTGCCATGCTGTTTGTGGCCGGGGCTCGGCTGCGGCACCTGGTGACCATTGTGCTGCTGGGTGTGGCGACGCTGCCGGCTGTCTACTACTATGGCATGGAGGAGTACCAGAAGAAGCGTGTTCAGGCCGTGTTCAAACAGAACGTGGACGACGAACTCTGGCACCGGGGGCCCGGCTACCAGCTACGCCAGTCCAAAATCGCGCTGGGGACCGGTGGGGTAACCGGACAGGGCTACGGCCAGGGAGTCTTCGTCCGCTACGATCTCCTGCCCGACAAACACAACGATGTCATCTACGCCGTCATCGGCCACCAATGGGGCTTCGTCGGCTGCCTGCTGATCCTGGTGGCTTACGGCGTGATCGTGATCTGCGGCATCGAGGTGGCCACTGTTACCAACGACCCGTTCGGTCGGCTCCTTGCCGTGGGCGTCGTCATCATGATCGTCGCCCAAGCTCTGATCAACATCGGCATGACCCTCGCCCTGGCCCCGATCACGGGGATGACACTGCCGTTCGTCAGTTACGGCGGCAGCAGTCTGTGGGCGAATTTCCTGGCGCTAGGCTTGCTGGTCAACGTCGCCCAGCGCCGGCCGATGCTGATCGCCAAGCCGCCCTTCGAGCATCGGGACGAGTGAGGCCCGCGGCACTGTCAGAGGCAGGTGCGGCCCCAGTTGGCTAGGAAGATGCCGAGGTCGGCGTGGTCGGTGTCGCCGTCGCCATCGAGGTCGCCGCCGTCGTCGATTCCCCAACTTGCCAGGAGAATCCCCAGATCGGCGTGGTCCACGTCGCCGTCGAGGTCGAGGTCGCCGGCGGGCCGCTCGGCCACGCCCAGCGTCGCCGCCTCGCTGGTTTCCGACCCGCACGGATTGGTGACGACCACGTCGTAGTTACCCGTATCGGCGAGCGAAACTGAGTCGATTGTGTACGATGACTCCGTCGCCCCGGGGATCTCCTCATCGTCCTTGCGCCACTGGTAGCTGAGGCCGTCGCCCTCGGCGACCACGGTGAAGATCACGGCGTCGCCTTCGCAGACGATCTGGTCCGCGGGGTGCTCGGTGATCGACGGCCCCACGTCGGTGACCGTCAGCGTCGCCGGCTCGCTGGTCTGCGAACCGCACGGGTTGCTGACCACCACGTCGTACTCGCCGGCATCCTCGGTGGAAACCGCGTCAATCGTGTACGAGCTCTGCGTCGCGCCGTCGATGTCCTCGCCGTCTTTCCGCCACTGGTAGGTCAGTGGCGTGCTGCCGACGGCGGTGACCTGGAACGTGACCGGGCCGTCGATGCACGCGGCCTGGTCGGTCGGCTGCTGTGTGATCGCCGGCGGGCTCTCCACCGTGAGCGCGGCCGGATCGCTGGTCACCGAGCCACAGTCGGTGCTCACCAGCACATCGTACGAGCCGGCATCATCCGTTGTGACCGGGTCGATCGTGTACACCGGCTCGGTGGCGTCCAAGATATCCTCACCGTCCTTACGCCACTGGTACGACAGTGTCGCGTTGCTGGTCGTCAAGCGCTGGTGGTGCACGACGGTGGACGTGTTGTACGGCGCGATCTGCGGCAGGGGGTCCTGGTACTGCCCGGCATAGCCGTAGAGCGACTGACCGAACGCGGTCGTTTGCGGGTGTGAGCCGCCCCAGTAGTACCTGTGCGAACTCGGCCAGCCCGTGCCGATGATGTAGTACTTGCCCGCCTCCAGCGTCACGTTCAACGGGCCGGAGGCGTAGAACCCTTCTCCGGTACCCGAATCGGCCACGCGGTCCTCGGCGATCAACGTGTACTGGTTCTGCTGGTCTACTGGGGCCTCATACACAAAGAACACGAGCGACCCGGTCACGGTGATGTTCAGGTAGTGCTCGATGCGGGTCAGCGTGGTCGTCGAGCTGACGGAGTAGTAGTTGCCGCGTACGAACGCGCCGGTGCCCGAGCTGCCCGCCGAGCCGATGGTGTTCACGACGCCGGAGCCCCCAGCCTCAGAAGCCTCTACCTCGAACTGCACCATCTCCCCCGCGCAAGCCGCCTGGTCGCACGGCTGCACGTCGATTTGCGCCCCGGCGGACACCGTCAACACCGCCGCGTTGCTCAGCACCGACCCGCACGTGTTCGTTACCATAACGTCGTAACTGCCGGCGTCTTCGTAGCTCAGCGGGTCGATCGTGTAGGTATCGCTCGTGGCACCGGGGATGTCCTGGCCATCCTTGCGCCACTGGTGGCTCAGCGGCTCCGTCCCCTCGGCCGTCACGTGGAACGTAACCGATTCGTCCGTGCACTTGTGTTGGTCGGCCGGGTGCTCGGTAATCGACGGCCAGGTCTGGACGGTCAGCGTGGCTGCGTCGCTGGTTGCGGTGCCGCACGCGTTGCTCACCACCACGTCGTAAGACGCGTCATCGTCGGTTGACACGGCGCCGATCACGTACGTGGAGTCGTTCGCCCCGGGAATCTCGTCGCCGTCCTTCCGCCACTGATAGCTGAGGAGGTCACCCTCCGCCGTGACACTGAAGGTGACTTCAACGCCCTCACAGACCGTTTGACTAAGCGGCTGCTCTATTATGGCCGGTTCGCCGCTGACGACGACCAGCGTCGCGGTGTCGCTGGCGATCGTCCCGCAGTCATTGCTGACCAGTACGTCATAATCGCCGGCATCCGAGGGGTACACCGGATCAATCGTGTACGACGGACCGGTCGCCCCAGGAATCTCCTCATCGTCCTTCCGCCACTGATAGCCGATGACCTCCCCCTCGGCGGTTACCGTGAACGTGACCTGGTTGCCCTCGCAGCCGGTTTGTCCGACGGGGTGTTCGGTGATCGTCGGCCCAGAGTCTACTGTCAGCTCCGCCGAATCGCTGGTGACCGATTCGCACGGGTTGGTCAGGACCACGTCATACGTGCCCTCGTCTGCCTCGGAGAGTGGGTCGATCGTGTAAGAGGACTCGGTGGCCCCAGGGATGTCCTGGGCGCCCTTGCGCCATTGGTAGCTGAGCTCTTCACCGTCGGCCGCGACGGTGAACGTCGCCGACCCGCCCTCACAGGCGTCCACGTCGCTGGGTTGCTGCGTGATCGTCGGGCCGAGCTCCACGACGGTCAGGACGGCGACATCGCTCGCTACCGAGCCGCACGCGTTGCTCACCACCACTTCGTAGTAGCCTTCGTCGAGCGACGACACCGGGTCGATCGTGTACCAGGACTCAGTCGCCCCGGGGATTTCCTCGTTGTCCTTCCACCACTGATAGCCCAGCCAGTTGCCCGCGGCCACCACTGTAAACGTCGCGCTACCCCCGTCGCAGGCGGCCTGGTCGGTCGGCTGCCGGGTGATCGACGGAGCGGCGCTTGCTACGGACAACGTCGCGGCCGCGCTGGTAATCGAGCCGCAGCCATTGCTCACCAGTACGTCGTATTGGCCTTGGTCAGCGCCGCTGACTTGATCGATCGTGTAGACCGACTCCGTCGCCCCCTCGATCTCCGCACTGTTCTTCCGCCACTGGTAACTCAGCCCGCCGCCCTCGGCGACGACGGTGAACGTGACCGGCTCGCCGACGCAGGCTGCCTGATCGGCCGGCTGCTGCACAATGGTCGGCTGCGCCTCGGCGACGATTACCGCGGCGGCATCGCTGATCGTCGAGCCGCAGTCGTTGGTGACCACTGCCTCGTAGTCGCCCGTGTCAGCCGGCAGTGCCGACTCCAACACGTACACCTGGTCCGTCGCTCCGGGGATGTCCTCATCGTCCTTACGCCACTGGAACAGCAGGGAGGTCGCGGTGGTGGTCAAGCGTTGACGGGGGACATTGTTCGAAGTCGGTGACGGGTCGTCCGGGAGCGGGTACTCGTACGGCACCGCGTAGCCGCTGATGGTTTGGCCGAAAGAGGTCGGCTGCGGGTGTGACCCGCCCCAATAGTACCTGTGATCGCCCGGCCAGGCGGCCCCGATGATGTAGTACCGGCCCGCCCGCAACGGCACGTACACCGGATTGGACGCGTAGAAACCCTCGCCCGGGCCCGCGTCGGCGACCGTCTCCTCCAGGATGAGCGTGTATGGCGCCTCGCTATCGTTTGCCTCATAGACAAAGAAGATGATCGTTCCCGGCGTCGTGATGTCCAGATAGTGCTCGATCCGCGTGAGCAGCGCGGGCGTTGTTACCGCGTAAGCGTTCCCGCGGATGCGGGCTCCATGGCTGGGGTCCTCCGTCGAGCCAATGGTGTCCTCCGTGATAACCGTGTCGCCGCCGAGCGCGTTGACCGCCAGTGTGACCCGCGCGCCGTTGCAGACGGACTGACTTGCCGGGTGCTCGGTGATCTCTGGCAGCCCGACGAATAGGGTCGCGGCGTCACTGGTGGTCGTGTCGCACTCGTTCGACACCACCACGTCGTAATCGCCGGCGTCATCGACCGTCACCGGGTCGATCGCGTACGAGCTTTCGGTCGCCCCATCTATCTCGACCCCGTCTTTGCGCCACTGGTAGCTCAGCGGCTCGGCCCCCTCGGCTATGACGGTGAGCATGACCGCGTCACCCGCACAGACGTTTTCGTCGGTCGGCTGCTCAATGATCACCGGGAGCGCATCCACCGTCAGCGTCGCCGGGTCGCTGGTCGCGTCGCCACAGGCGTTCTGGACGAAAACGTCATAGTCACCGGCGTCGCCGGGCGTGACCGGGTCGATCGTCAGGGTGTCGGTCAGTGAACCGCTGACTCGGTCGTCGTCTGCAAGCTCGACACCGTCCTTGCGCCATTGGTACCCCAGCGGTTCGGTCCCGGTGGCCTCGACGCTGAACTCCGCCGCCAGCCCCTCGCAGAGCGTCACGCTCTCCGGGTGCGTGATGATCACGGGCGGGTCGCAAAGTGGCCAGGCTGCGGCCGCGGCGGCGGCGTGTGGTGAGTTCAGGTCGGCCGCCGGTTGCGAACCGAGCCACCCCAGGGCAAGCATCCCTATCACCACCAGGCTCAATCGGCGAGAACTGCACCGTTTCATGCCTCACCTCCTGTTCGGCTATACGGCGTCCGGGCGCAACATCCCCGTGTGGGACTATCGACGCACACACCGGGCCGGGAATACCCAAAGTGCCTGGAAGGCGGGGGTTGCACGTGAACCGGTCAGTTCTTGCGCTGGCGGGGCCGAGCCGGCGGTGGTAGCGGCCGCGGCGGGCGTCGCCACGCTCGAGCGGCCCTCTGCTTCGCGGCTAGGGTTTGGTGACCGCCTTGGCCTGGACGCGGTTGGGCTTGAGGTCCACCACCTCGAGCCAGTCGTCGAAGGGCTTCTCGGTCAACTGCTCAGCCAGCGTTTCGGCGGAGATCTGGGCCTTGATGCGGAACTTGGCGGCGCCTTTGGTGAAGTCCCCGTCCACACGCTGGACGCGTTTGATCTCGGCCAGGGCCTTTTTGATCTTGACGTAGGCCTTGAAGTCGAGGCCCGCGATCTCCAGCTCGATGTCGCCGCCGGCGGTGATCTGCGTGGACCACTGCTCCATGACCGTTTCAAACAGCTTGATTGCCAGAGCGGGCGTGCGACGTGACGTGTCGCCTTCGGGCGGGAAAGTGGCCCGCACCAGGGCGGCCCGAGCGGCCTGGGGACTGAACTCGCGGCGGGAGCGGGCCCCCGCTCGCGTGACCGGCAACGATTCGCTGGCCAGCAACCGCCCGGTGTCGGTGTAATACACCTTGGCCTGCACGTCGCAGTTGTAGAACGTCGCCGGCACGCCGTACAGGTCCTCCAGCCCCGCCCGATTTGCGTTGGCCGAGCCGCGGATCAGGATGTGGGCGCCGGCATCCTTGGCGAGGCGCGCCAGCTTGGCGGCGTTCTTCTCGTCGGCTGCGTCGGCGGCCTCGCGGCGGGTGATGTCCGCGATCGCGTTGCGCTCCACCAGATCGAAACCCGCCTTGACGAACATCTGTTGGATGCGGCTTTCGACGATCGAATCCCGCTGAAGCCGATTGTCGATGTGCTCGTCGATCCAGACCATGATCTTCGGCCGACCGATCTGATCGAGCACGTTTTGCACCTCGCCCCAGGCTTCGGCGACGGCACTGGGCCGCACGACGGCTTCGATCGTCATGATTACCGTGCCGCCCGCACCCTCCTTCTCCTCCAGGATGCGGTAGTCGCTGACGATGCCGGCCGCTCGGCTGTAGATCGTGTCGCGCGCCAGGGCGAAGTTCTCGACCTGTGAATAGCCGGCGAGCTGCACGCCGGCCCCCTGCTCGAGCGCCTGGCGTAGGGCTTGCTTGAGCGCGTCGTCGTGGTCATAGCCCTCGGCGGTGACGCGGACGGTCTTGGCCTCGTCCTGCGGCCGGTTCCGGGCGGCGGGCTCTTGCGCCCGGACCAACGACGCGCTCGCCAGCAACACAACCAGGCTGACGGTTCTCATGGGGTTTCCTCTGTGGATGGTTGGGGCTCTGCGGGCGGATCGACTTCAACGCGCTGCATTGCTGTGCGGACGATCAGCCAGAGGCGGCGGAGGGGGAGCTCGACCCGGACCTGGACGCCGTCGCCCGGCAGCGCCTGCGGGCGCCCGACGATGCGCGTCCCGCTTAGAAACGTGACGATCTCGTCCTTCAATTCGCGGTGATGACCAATGAACTCCTCGACCGTGACCCCTTGCTGAATCACCAACGCCTCGATCTTCCGGCGCAGGTGGTCCATGCCATCGAAGCGGGCGATGCCAAGGCGGACGACCTGAGCAAAGTCATCCTCGTCGGCCGGCTCGTAGCGCCCGGACGCCCTGAGCGTCTGGGCGGCCCACCCCGGTGTGTCCAGCTCGATGAGCTGGTATTCTGGCTCGGTCAGGTAGCGGCTGGGCGGCACCGCCAGTCCCGTTGTCTTCAGTTCGGCCCGGTCAGCCAACAGCGCCATTTCCCGGAAGTCGGCGGCGTGGAACACGTCTCCGCTGTAGTGCTGCTGGTGCACCTCGGTCAGGATGCGGATCAAATCGGTCAGGCCGATGCGCGCCTCGGCCACGGCCACCTGGTCCAACCCGCACTCGACCGTGACGGTTGCCACACGTTGGAGCGCCTCGTGCACCGCCTCGGCGACGGTATCGTCGGATTCCAGGAACTCGCGCAGGTGACGGGCCGCTGTCAGCTTCAACCGACCGGCCTGCTCGAACAGGGCGTAGCGGGCGTCGGCCGCCGCCGCCCGACGCGTCACCTGGATCCCCTCATACGTAACGTCTCCCCAGCCGTCGGGCTGACGCGTCTCGCTGCGCTCGGACAGCGCCGCGCTGCCCGTGCTCCACAGCACCGGCCAATCCTTCTCACCCCCCGTCAGGTCTCTCTCGCCGACGCGTCCCTCGGCCAGCGCGGGATAGCGCAGCAGCAGCGTGGCCAGTTGCTGCCGCAGCGTGGCCGGGCTCAAGCGGACGTCCATGTCGCAGGTGCCGTCGGCGTAAAAGCGGGCAGGGGCGTAGCGCGGTAGCGAGCGGCACCACAGCCGCAGCGCGCGGTCCGCGCTGACGTCGCGCGAAACGCAGTTACCCACCGTCAGGTTTGTCTTCAATGGCAGCGCCCAGACCTGGTCCAGCATCCGGGCCCGCGCCCGGGCCAACGCCAGGCGTTCGAGAAACGCGCGCTCTTGCGGTGTCGGACCGGTGAGTGGCTGCGCCTGCGCCGTGGCTGCGAGCACGAGCAGCAGCCAGCCGAACTTGGCAGGCGGACGGTATCGGCAACTCACCATCGTGCGATCCGACGAGAGCGACGCATCCAGGCGGGCGGACATTCCCGGCGACCGTCGCGCTATTCGACCACCATCTCGCCGGGTTGCTCCTCGACGACCTCGCCCTCGTGTTGCTCTTCGTGGACCTGGACCTTGCGGTGCTCGTGCTTCGAGCAGCCGACAAACCACGTCAACGCCACAGCGAGGCACGCACCCAGCAGCGTCCGAAACAACCGGCTTTGCATAGCAAGCTCCTTGTGGTGCAGGTTATTCGCCCGGCCCGCGCAGGGATTGCCGGTACAGCTCGTCGTTGACCACGCTCCAGACGCGCATGCCCGGTACCTGCACCGTGACGATCGCCGTCTGCTCGGTGAAGCGCGTCTGCGACACCAGCGCGTCCACCATGATCGCATCCACCAGCGTACTGATATGGTCGTGCTGAGCGGCGAAGTCGCGCACCATCGTTTCCGCGCTGATCTGCAAGCCGGCGATACGCTCGGCCAGCTTGCGGCGGGCGTCCAGCTCGGCCGCCCGGGCCGCCCGCAGTTTGCCCTGCGGCGTATTCATGGCGGGGTCCGTCCCCTCGCCCTCGGCCTCGATCGCGGCCATGGTCCAGTCCGGCAGCTCGGGCTCGGTGGTCCGCGCGTACTGGAGAAGATAGCTGGGCCGCGGCACGCCCATGCCGACGGCCTCGAAGTCCTTCTTGATGACCGTCCTGGTGATCTTCTCGATGTCCGAGCCTTTGATATCGTCGCCTTTGTAATGCCGGCTGTGCAGCCGCTTAATGGCCGTAATGACCTGTTCCGTGGGTATGAGCATCCTGACCTCGACGATCAGCTCGTTATGGTGGTAATAGGGGCGGCCGACCTCGCGCGCCCCGAGGAGAAACGCGTCCAGCTCGGTCGTGATGACGTCGCTCTCGGCCACGAAGTCGCGCACCTGCGTGTGGGCCGTCAAGCGCACCCCCTTGATCCGCTCGGCCAGTCGCCGCTGCGCGTCCACTTCCGCCGCCCGCTTTGCCATCAACCGCGCCTGGCTTGGGATCTGTAGCCAGATGTCGGGGATCGATGGTCTTGCCGCACCCGGCGGCGGCCCCAACTCCTCGACGACCCCCTCGGGCAGGTCCGGCGGCAACTCCTCGCGCGGGGCGCCCATACCGATGACCTTGATCACCTTCTTCTCGATGCGGCGGGTGATCGATTCGAAATCTTCGGCCTTGACGCTGTCGCCTTTGTAGTGCCGCTTGTGGACGCTGCGCAGCGTCTGGACCACCTTGGCGACGGTGACCTCCGCGGGCACCTCGCAGGTTCCGTCCTCGTACCAGATGGGCGTGCCGAGCCGGATGCCGCGGACGAACGTGTCCACCCCGCTGCGGATTTCGTCCGATTCGGCCACGAAATCCTGAACGTACGTCCGCGAGTTGATCTGCACGCCGTAGACCGCCTCGGCCAGTTTGCGATAAGCATCGGCCTCGGCGGCCCGCTTGGCCAGTAGCTTCTTCTGTTCGTCCAGGAGTTCCTGGGCGCTGGCCGCGGCCGTGGTCAGGAGTGCCAGAAGAGCAATGCTGAGGGCACCTTGAATTCGCATGGGCTGATCCTCCGTAGAAACGCTACCCGGTTAGTCCGCTGCGGCGCGCGACGATAGCCGCTGTGGGCCTGGACACGTCCGCCCGCCGCCGGTTAGTTCGCATTCAACCGCCGACATGATACTCGAACCTCCGGCGGGGGGAACGGCGTGCCGGAGGGGACGCCCGCGTTTCATTCGGGGCCGGATGCGTGCTATAGTGTCCGGCCTCAATCCCGGGCCGGTGCGGCCCCGCGGAGGGGTTGCTCGCTCACCCGCGACCGACGGAACGCCGAATGTCCGCAGCGCTTGACACGCAGAGCCCGATCGGCGGGGGCGGTTGGGTTGACCGTTTGGCCGCCTCGAGGCTGGACTGGGTGCTCATGGGCCCGTTCATGGTCTATCTGGCGCTGCTGATTCCGCGCGATTACATCTTCCCGTACGAATGGCGAGCGGCGGCGTCGGTCCTGCGAGGCGTGGGGGCGCTCCTGGTGGTCTGGATGTTTCGCCGACACTTCCCGCCCTGGGGCAAGCCCTATTGGCTGATTGCGGTCCCGGTGGGCGTGCTCGTCGCCTGGGGCTGGGTGGCCGGACAGCACTTCTTCAACGACCTGGGCTTGCCGCAGCAGCTTCCGCTGCCGCTGTTCGCCGGTGAGTTCGAGCTGGTTGACCCGCGGGACAAGCTGGGGACGGACGGTCTGTTCTGGGTCACGGTCGTCACGCGGATCGCGGTGGCGACCACGGCGGTACCGATTGTGGAGGAGATCTTCTGGCGGGCCTTCCTGCTGCGTGCGTTGGTCAACTGGCGCGACTTCGACAAGGTTCCGCTGGGGCAGTTTACGTGGTTCTCGTTCGTGGGCGTCTCACTGCTGTCCACCATCGAGCACCCGGCCAACTGGGGCGTAAGCATCCTCTGCTGGATGGCCTACAACGCGCTGTTCTGTTGGAAGAAGAGCATTTCGTGCTTGGTCATCACGCATGCCGTCACCAACTTGGTGCTGTACGTCTACGTGGTCGGGTACCACGATTGGATGTTCTGGTAGCAGGCATGGCGGCCAGCATTACAGTTCTGTTGTCGCTGACGGTCGTGGTCCCCGGCATGTTGTGGGCTCAAACGGGCGTTGCCGTCGCCGAGGCCGGCCAAGTCTCGGACGCCGCCGCTTCACAGCCCGTCTCCCGTGATGAAGCCCTGTGGCAGCAAATCGTGACGCTGCATGAGCAGCTTGTCGCGCGACAAGCGGGCGCGGACCCGTCGGCCGTCGCCCTGCCGCAACGCCGGACGCTGCTCGAACGCGTACGCCTCTACCTGACGCTCTATCCCGGCGGGCCGCATCGGGACGAGGCGGTGCGACTCGAGCTGACCATGCTTTTCGAGATCGCCGCGCTCAGCGGCGGCGAGTTCGAGCGGCTGGCCGCCCAGGTCCGGGAGTACCTGCACAATCCCCCGAGCGAGCGGGTGCTGCACGAAGCGGCCTATTGGGCGATCTTCTGCGAACGGCTAATACGCTCAACCGCTACCCAGCCGACGTCGGTCCCGGTCACCGCCGCCGACGCATCCCTGCTGGTGGCGTACCGACAGTATGTGGAGCGCTACCCCGCCAGCCGGTACACGCCGCGGCTGGCGACGATCCTGTTCGAGCAAGCCCGCCGGGTCGGCGACCGCCAGACGATGCGCCGCTTGGTCAAGCGCCTGTCCGAAGCGTTTCCGGATCATGCAGTCACAGCCCTGCTGGCGGCCCAGTTGCGTCGGGAGGAAGCGGTCGGCGGCGCATTCTGGCTGAGGTTCCGCGGCGTGGACGGCGATTGGGTAGACACGCGTGAGCATGCCGGGCGGGTGGTGCTGATCGTGGTGTGGGCAGGTTTTGACGCCAGCGCCCGTGAGTGTGCAGCGAGCGTGGAGGCGTTCCGCCAAGCGCATCCGCAAGTCCGGGTGGTCGGCGTCAACCTGGATGCGACCCGGGATCAGATGTCGGCCGCCTGTGACGCCTTGGGAATCGACTGGCCGCAGTTCAACGACGGTTTGGGTTGGGCGAACGAGTTTGCCCGCACCTGGGGCGTCCGGCGGATTCCGGGTGTCTTCATCGTGGATCAGGCCGGGCGGCTGGTCGGGTTCGGCGACAACCGGACCTGGGAGCAGTTGGCCGCCCACGCCCTGGAGAATTGACACGCACGCCGCCGGGCGGTACACAGCCCTATTCCGGGCGCCCGGTCGCGACCGGGGACGGGGTTCTTCCATTCGGAGCAGAACGTTGAGGCCGCAAATCATCGTCGGCGTCGTGATCGTGATCGTCATTCTGGCGGCCGGCTTCCTCGCACCCAGGCTGCGTACCGCCGCCAGCAAACAGGCGGCTCAGGCGACCGAGCAGGCCGAGCTGGCCCGGCGCGAGCTGCACCGCTACGCGGAGAGCTATACGCTGCCGCATCTCGAGCGCCAGGCGGACCTCGACAGCCTGAAGGAAGCGGACTTGGACGGGCTCGTCGAGCGGCCGCAGGAAACACTCGCCGCGCTGCGGGGCTTCGAGCAGTTGTACGATCAGCATCAAGCGCTGTTTGAGCGTGCCGTGCGGCATGCCCGCGAGGCGCAGCAGACCGGCCGCGATGTGCTCGGCGTCGCGCACATCCAGGGCATGGCCGAGTTCCTGAGGGCTTCGCGGCTGCTGGAAGACGCACACGTCCTGCGTAGGCGGCTACGGGACGAGCAAGCCGAGCTGCTAAACCTGGCGGCGACGTGGAAGCTCACCCAGGCCGAGACGGATCACTATGCCGGCCTCGACGTCAGCGAGATCCTGGCCGATCTTCAGCGGGATTCGGAGGAGCTGACCACCCGGAAGGACGAGGCCGCCGCCCAGGCCGACGCGCTGACCCGCGCGGTTGCCCAGCGGAAGCAAGAGCTCGCGCAGGTGCGCGAGCGGCTTGAGGCCGGGCGGGCGGCCTTGCTGAGCCTGGAGGAAAAGGGTTTCCAGGCCGGCGACGATGCCTCCTTCAACGCCTATCGCGAGCGGTTCGGCGAAATCGCCGACCAACTGCGAACCCTCCAAGAGCAGGAGCAACTGCTGGCCAAGGGCGGGACGCACGGTGGCGAGTTGGTCGGTGACGATCTGCAGACGGCCGAAATCCGAGGTGGCGAAACCGTCGAAGGGCTCGAAGAGCTCGAGCGGAAGCTCACCGTTGCCAAGGAAAAGGCCCAACGCTTCATCGACGCGCAGAAGACCCTCGCCGAGCGGATCGAATTCGTGCAGCGGTCGGGCCAAACCGCGCAAGGCGAACAAGCCCGCTACGCGGCGCGGCTGAGCGAGCTACGCCCCAAGCTGGACGAGGCGCGGACCAAAGTTGCAGAACTCGCCGAAGCCGCATATGCCAACGAGGAGGAGGCTCTCCAGGCCGCCCAGGCAGCCGTTCGGGCGTTCGGGAACTCGCGCTCCGCTACCGAAGCCTGGGTCAGCGCGGCGGGCAAACTTCAGCGAGACAAGGACCCCGAGCGCAAGAACGAGCGGCTCAAGATGATCGTCAACGACAAGTTCGTTCAGCAGCTCGTGGCCGGTGCGGAGGGGGCGGCGAAGATGCTGGTCGCGCGCATTCACGCCCAGCGCGTGGACGCCATTTCCGCTCATCTGACCGCCCTGGAACGCTATGCCCAGGTTCGTCCCGGCGAGACCGTTGAGCGGGAGCCGCTGCAAACCGCCATTGAGACCGCCCGCGAACAAGCCGCCAGCACGCTCAACGAGTGCATCCAAATCTACCAGCGGTTGGCGGCGGGGCCGCGCGCCTGGCTCCCGCACTCCTCGCTGGCCGTCGCACACTACATGCTCTCCAACCTGGCCGTGAGCCCTGCTCAGGCCGACGAGCAGATGAGCCTAGCCGTCGAGAGCATTCGGAAGGCCGTCACGAACGAGGACTTCCCCTACCTCACCATGCAGATCCGCTTGCGTGAGCACCTCAGGGCCCAAGGCGGCCAGTTCGACATCGAAGCGCAGCCGGAGGAAGAGGAGGCGCCGGAGGACGAGCAAGAGCCGCCGGAGGGCGAAGGCTGATCGTTCGTCCGGCCGGCTTCAGCGCCAGCTAGTAAGCTCTGAACAAGCGCGCGTCGGTGCCGTGCTTGCCTACGCGCACCCGGGCCGTTCGCAGGCAACGGGGGCAACGCGCCAGATACACCGTCCGGCCCGACCGCCGATAGACCCGAGCGTATACGCCGCAACACTCGAACAGGATGCCGATGTATGGCCGCGGCCTGCTACGTCTTCGGGCCGCGGGGGCGCTGCCGGCATTCGAAACGTCCTGGTCCTCGTCTCCCACTGCACTGGGCTCCGCCGTCGGGTGTCGCGGTTGGCTACCCGCGCTATGTATCGGCAGGTTGAGAATGCCGGGTTTTGTCGGGGTGATGCCCGCTGACCGGTATGGCGGCCCGGCGACCGAGCGGCTGAAGGCGACCACGCTTTCCCGTATGATGTGATGCGATGTTTCTGATCGTTATCGGCGTGCTCTCCCTGGTCCTGGCGTTTCCCTCACCGCCCTACCGGTGGCTGAGCGACCCGGGGTACGTCATGTTGGCGGTGGCGGCGGCCACGCTGCTGCCGCCCCTGGTGGCCGTGCTGGTTGGCCGGCGCGCCGTCGTCCTGCTGGATGCGCACCCCGACCACCCCGGGCGAGGCCAGTACGCCTTCGGCCGCGGAATGATGGTGACCCAGTTCCTGCTGGCGGTGTGCCATGCGACCCTGTTTCTGCTGACCGATTGGGTGCCGTTCTGCGGGCGCACCCCGGTGGTCGGCGGCTGGCCGCTGGTGTCCGGCCTGCTGGCGATTGTGCCGTTTCTGGTCTCGATTCTGCTCGTGTGGATCGCGGTCTACCCGGCGGACCGGGCCGTGCGACACATCGCCCTGGAGACCCACCTGTTCCGCGGCCGGCCGATCCAACCGGTCTGGCCGCTGCCCAAATACCTTCTGTTCAACCTGCGGCACCAGGTGCTGTTTGTGCTCATCCCGATGGTGCTGATTCTGGCGGCCCGCGACGTGATCGGCCTGTATGAGCGGCAGATCGATGCCCGCTGGCCGAACGCCCACGTCTCCGACCTGCTGCTCGGGAGCGCGGCAGCTTTGGTGGCCATCATCGCCCCGCTGATCCTGCGCTACGTGTGGGTCACCCAACGCCTGCCGGACGGGCCGCTGCGCGACCGGCTCACCAGCCTGTGCCGCAAGCTGCGCTTGCGTTGCCGCGAGATTCTGGTGTGGCGTTCGGGTGGCATGATTGTAAACGCCGCCGTCATGGGCCTGGTCGCGCCGCTGCGTTACGTGCTGATTACCGACGCGATGATCGAACAGTTGCCCGACGCGAAGATCGAGGCGGTCTTCGGTCACGAAGCCGGCCACGTAAAACGGCACCACATCCTGTTCTTCCTGCTGTTTGCCTTCATCAGCGGCTGTCTGGTGACGATCCTCTCGGCGCGTGCCCGGCACCTGGATCGCTTGACATACCAGCTTCTCACCGTGGCGGGCGCGGGCCTGCTGGTGTTCAAGTGGGGCGTGCTGTTCGGCTGGATTTCACGGCGGTTCGAGCGGCAGGCCGACGTCTTCGGCGTGCGCACACTCGCGCTGAGCGGACTCCCCTGCGACATGCCCTGCGCGCTGCACCATCCGACAGACGACAATCCCGCCGACAGCGAATCGCCGGCCACCCTGTGCAGCACCGCCGCCCACATCTTCGGTGATACGTTGAACGAGGTCGCGTTCCTGAACGGGATCCCGCCCGGGGCGCGCAGTTGGCGACACTCGTCGATCTCGTCGCGCTCGCGCTTCGTGCAGAAGCTGGCCCACGATCCGGCCGCGGCAAGACGCTTCGAGCGCACGCTCTACCGCGTCAAGCTGGCCATCTTGCTGACGGCGGCAGCCAGCGGCCTGTGGGCCGCCTGCGAGCTGCAAATCTGGAGAGTCCTCGGGTAGCAGCGCGTCGTCGCGCGCGGAAGCGTTCACGCCTCAATTCAGCCTCCATTCGTCGTCGGCGAGGCGGCGGCGCTGACGGGTAACCGCGCTCAACGTCCGAATCTCGTTCAGCAGCATTGCGGCCCGTGCGGGCACGTCCGCCTCGGCGAGAAAGCACTGTTTCAACTCGCCGTCCATCGGCAGCCCGCTGACGATCAGGTCGGTCGCGTCGCCCAATCCGAGCGGCATCTTCAGCAGGCTCGCCCAGTGCTTGCGGATGTCCGTGTCGCCGAAGGGACTGTCCCGGACCGCGTGGTGCAGCGCTCGCCGCAGCTTTTGCAGCGCCGGCTCCGCCTGGTGACAGAAGGGGCGGACCTGCTCGATGCGGGCTCGGCGGTAGGGGTGTCCCGACAGCTCCTCGATCACCCGCCCGCGGGCCTCGCCGCGGATCAGAATGTTGTACTTGCCCTCCTCGAGCTCTTCCGAGGCGACGATCCGCCCCAGCCCGAGGATCGGATGGATCGGTGCGTGCCGCGTGTAGTACAGCGGTTCAAACCCCGGGCGCAGCAGGGCCACCGCAATCGCCCCGTCCCCCGCTAACGCGTCAACCGTCATGGCCTGGTAACGCGGCTCGAACACGTGCAGCGGCAACATGGCGCGCGGAAACAGCACGATCTCCGGGAGCGGGAAGACCGGGACGACTTCCGGCAGACTTTCCGACTCGTCGTTCACGCCGCGCGTTCCCTTCTCCTGTATCATAACGTGACACGCACCGGGAAGACCATCATGTTCGCGGTCGGCCCCGGCTTCCGGGCCCCCGCGCCCGTCCGTCAAGCGGCAGCGCTCGCAGCCGGTCGGCCGTCTTGAAAGCCTTGCCGGCGACGTGGCTGAAGTGGTAGTCGAGCAGGTCGAACCATTGCTCGGAGTTGGTGGCCTGTGGTCCCTGATCGATCATGGCCGGCGAGACCCGCCGTTTTTCGACGTGGTGCATCTCGCAGTCGCGACAAAGCAAGCCTCCGGCGGTCGAGCTGAAATACGCCGGTGCGCCGCGGGCCCGCGGCCGCCCGCAGCCCACACACTCGTGGAGCTGCGGGGCATAGCCGATCGCGGCGGCCAGCTCGAGTTGAAACCGGACGATCGTCGCGACGGGCTGCTTCGCCGCCGACAACTCGCGCAGAGCTGCGAGCAGCGCGGCGAACAGCCCGGGGTGTGCGTCGTACTCCTCGGTCAACGCGCTCACCAGTTCGGCCGCGTAGAGGCCGCCGTACAGGCAAAGCAGGTTTCTGCGTAGCCCCGCGAACGCGTCGCGCTGAACCCACTCGGTCAGCGTGCCCAACCCGGCAGTGCCGCGCGGCGGGGCGTAGCTCACCTCCCCGTACTCGAGCAGGTCCAGCCCGGCGGCGAAGCGCTGGCGTGTGCCGCGCCGCACGCCCTTGGCGATCAGCCGCGCCAGCCCGCTGCCGGCCGTGAACAGCGAGACGATCTGCGACGACTCGGAGTAGTCGCTCAATCGCAGCACGATGGCCTGATCAGGGCGGATCGGCATGGCGTTTGTCCGGGCAGTCTGGCCGCGTCGGGTTCGTCCTTCACCGTCGTCGGGGTACAATACCGCGCCGGTCCCGGCGGCGGGACCACGTTCGCCCGGGCGTATGCAGCGGCAGGAGCGAATGAGCGGAAACAGCCTGGACACGTTTCTGAACCGGCGGGTAGTGCTCGACACGCCGGGTCCGATGATCTACATCGGCCGGCTGGAGTCGTACGACGACCGTGGCTACTGGCTCACCGATGCCGACGTGCA
Organism: uncultured Planctomycetales bacterium; assembly: GCA_964572345.1. Classification (GTDB taxonomy): domain Bacteria; phylum Planctomycetota; class Phycisphaerae; order UBA1845; family Fen-1342; genus JAUWXH01. The sequence goes on along the minus strand of CAZNFA010000006.1, from coordinate 95,261 downwards.
CGACCGCAACGATGGGCACAGCACCAAGGAGGTCTACGTCAACCAGGCCCACGAACTGGAGGCGACGGGCGTCCGCCGCACGAACCGCCGCCGCGTATTCGTCGAGCGGCAGGCGATCATCAGCATCTCGGCCCTGGACGATGTGGTCACCGACGACGAACCCCCCGACGATGGAAACTGAACGGCATGAAGCTAGACCGGCACCGACAGCGAATCCGCCCGCGACACCGCTTCGCTACGTCGCAATGGGCGGTCGATGAGAAGGAAACGATCGTCATCGAGCTGGAGCACGACGGCGTCGTCGGGCTGGGGGAGGTGGTGCCCTCGGCGCTCTACGGGCAGTCGCTCGAATCCTCCGAGTCCGCCCTCGACGGCATGGCCGCGCTGCTTGGTGATGATCCCTTCGCGCTTGAGGCGATCATCCATCGCCTCATCGGAGGATTCGACGGCCAGCGGGCGGCAATCGCCGGCGTGGACGCCGCCCTGCACGACTGGGCCGGCAAGCGCCTGGGCATCCCCGTCTGGAGACTGCTCGGACTCGACCGCCCACGCAAGCAAACCACCTTCACCATCGGCGTGGCCGAGCTGGACGAGATCCGCGTGAAGCTGGAAGAGGCCCTCGCGGCCGGGTTCGACGCGTTGAAGGTCAAGGTCGGCGTCGAGCACGACCACGAGACGCTGTCCATCATCCGTGAAGCCTTTGACGGTCCGCTGTTGCTCGACGCCAACCAGGCCTGGGAGCCGCGAGAGGCCCCCGGCAAGATCAAGGAACTCGTTCGTTATCGGCCCACGATGATTGAGCAGCCGCTGCGGAAGGAAGACTGGCGGGCCATGGCCGAGCTCCGCCGACTCGCCCTCGTCCCCATCTTCGCCGACGAAAGCTGCGAGCGCCCGGCCGACGTGGTACGGCTGCACGGGTATGTGGACGGGATCAATATCAAGTTCACCAAGTGCGGCGGGATTCGCGAGGCCCTGCGGATGGTCACCATCGCCCGGGCGCTCGACATGCAGGTGATGTTGGGGTGCTTTGTCTGCAGCAGCCTGGCGATCGCCCCGGCCTTGGAAATCGCGACGCTGGTCGATCTGGCCGATCTGGACGGGCACCTGCTGCTGGCCGACGACCCGTTCGAAGGCATTACACGCCAGGGCGGCGTGATCGAGCTCGGTGAGCAACCCGGCCTCGGCATTTCACCACGCGCCTAGCCGAACACACACTTTGATGCGGCCGCTCGTACGCCTACAATAAGGTGTATGAGCGCCGCCGAGACAATGAAGATGGCCACGGCCCTGGCGACGGAGGTCGGGCGCGAGCAGACGGCCCGCGAGCTGGCGGGCCAGCTCAGCGCGGCGCTTCCCGATCGATGCGTCGATCTGTGCCTGCTGTTTGCCAGCGCGCACTTCGAGGACGAGATCGAGGAGATCGCGCTCCGGCTCCAGGACCTGCTGCGACCGCGGGCGTTCATCGGCACGACCGCCGAGACCGTCATCCGCGGCGACCGCGAGTACGAAAGTCGGCCCGCGCTGGCGCTGTGGGCGGCGTCGCTGCCGGGCGCGCGGCTACGCTCGTTTCACTTGTCGCAGGAGGACCTGGAGCGGTTCGACTCGCCCGAGGCGCTACAGGAGCACCTGGCTCTCACCCCGGATGTGGCCCCCCACTTCATCCTGCTCGGCGACCCGTTCAGCTTCAACGTGCTGGAGCTGCTGGAGCTGCTGGAGGTTGCCTATCCTGGCCGGCCGGCCATCGGTGGAATGGCCTCGGCGGCCGAAGAGCCCGGACAAAACGCGCTCGTCTTCGACGGCCAGACACTGCACCACGGGCTGACCGGCGTCGGGCTGTGGGGCAACGTCCAGGTGGACACGGTGGTCTCGCAGGGCTGTCGCCCGATCGGCCGGCACCTGGTGATCACCAAGGCGGAGCGAAACGTCATCTACCAGCTCGGCGGAAAGCCGCCGCTGGCCGTGGTGACGGAGATGTTGGCGGATTCGCCGGTCCAGGACCGCGAGTTGGCCCGCAGACGGGGCCTGCTGATCGGGCGCGTGATCAACGAGTATCAGGACAAGTTCGCCCGCGGGGACTTCCTGATCCGCAATCCGATCGGCTTTGACACGAACAGCGGCGCGATGGCCCTGAACGACCTGGTCCGCATCGGGCAGACGATTCAGTTTCACGTGCGTGACGGCGAGGCCGCGTCCGAAGACCTGGCTTCCCTGCTGTCTGTAACCCAAAGCGCGTCCGCCGCCGGCGCGCTGCTGTTCGACTGTAGCGGCCGGGGCACGCGGCTGTTTTCCCGTCCGCACCACGACGCGCGCGCGATCGCTCAGCACTGCGGTTCGCTGCCGGTGGCGGGCTTCTTCTGTGCCGGCGAGGTCGGCCCGATCGGGCGACGGAACTTCCTGCATGGTCACACGGCAAGCATCGCGTTCTTCCGACCCGCCGGCGACTGATCGGGCGCTTGACGCCGCCGGGCAGCGCGCACGCTGCAAGTTCTCGGCCCGGTTCCGGCTGCGTCGCCGCGGCGACTTCGATCGGACGATGTCCGCCGGTGTGCGCGTCAGCGATCAGCGCTTGACGCTCTGGGCCCTGCCCAACCGGCTGGAGGTCACGCGCTTCGGGATGATCGTGGGTCGCAAGCACGGAGCTGCCGTTCGCCGCAACCGCCTCAAGCGCATCCTGCGCGAAGCCTTCCGCCTCGCGCGCGCTCGGCTGCCGGTCGGGCTGGACCTCGTTTGTGCCCCGCGGGTGGCGGCGGACGTCGGCCTGCAAGCTGCGCGAGAATCGCTCGTTGGGCTGGCCGAGCTTGCGTCGCGGCGGCTCGCCAGGCCGCAACGGGAAGCGGAAGAGCCTGGTCGGGCGGGGTCGGCATGAACGAGGACCAGAGGCCCATCCTGATCCTCTACGCCTCCACCGGCGCCGGGCACATGATGGCGGCCGGTGCCCTGCGGGAGGCCTTCCGTGCGCAGGCTCCGAATGCACAGATTGAGGTCCACGACGTACTTCAGAGCACCAGCACGCTCTTTCGCACACTGTACGCGGGTGGCTATATCGCGATCGTCAACCATACGCCGGTCGTGATGGGGATGCTCTACGACGCGATGGATCGTCCCGATCGGCATCTGCGCGACGCCCTGCGGCGCAGTTTCCAGAATCTCAACGCCCACCGCACGATGCGCTACCTGGTCCGCAGCCGGCCGCGGTTGATTGTGAACACGCACTATCTGCCGGCCGAGATCGTCGCGTACCTGCGCCGTGCGCGACGGTTGGACTGCCCTCAGGTTACTGTCACGACGGACTTCGAGACGCATCGGATCTGGGTGCATCCGCCGACCGAACGATACTACACCGCCAGCGAGCAAGGGAAGGCCTACCTGGCAACCTGCGGTGTTGATCCCGACCAGGTGCTCGTCACTGGGATCCCCCTTCGCCCAGGTTTCCAACAGCCCGCTGATCGTCGCAAGATTCGGCAGCGCTGCCAACTTGATCGCGCGCGGCCGGTGGTGTTGCTGCTGGCGGGCGGTTTCGGCGTGGGTCCCACCGAGCAGGCCCTGCGCGAGCTGATGTCGATCGACGCCGACGTGCAGATCGTGGTCATCAGCGGTCGCAACGAGAAGCTCCGGCGGCGCCTGGAACGGCTGACCTCGGATTCCGACTGCCCGGTCCACGTGCTCGGCTACACGGACCTCATGCACGAGTGGATGGCAGCGGCAGACCTGGTCGTGAGCAAGGCCGGCGGACTGACCGTCGCCGAAGCGCTGGCGTGCGGGGCACCGATGGTGGTGGTCAACCCCATTCCCGGGCAGGAGGAGCGTAATAGCGATTACGTGCTCGAGCACGGCGCGGGGATCAGAGTCAACAACATGCGTATGCTCGGGTATCGCGTGAACGAGGCGCTGGCTGACCCAGTCCGCTTGCGACGGCTGCGCAAGGCAGCACGGGCGGTCGCTCAACCGGGTGCCGCGGCTCGCATCGCCACCGACGCGCTCAGCCTGCTGCAAGCCCGGCGCGTTTGACAGACCACCCGGCAGGGAGAAAAATCACCAGCCGGGTGTTCCCCGTTCGTTCGAAAGCAGGCGGGCCGGCTTCGCGGAGAGCGACATTGAAGTACCTCGTGGCGATTCCAGTGTACAACGAGGAGCGCTACCTGCCCGGCGTGCTGGCGGCCGTGACGCGCCACGCCGAGCACATCCTGGTCGTCAACGACGGCTCGACCGACGCGACGGCGGGCCTGCTGGCCGCATATCCACACGTGCACACCATTACGCACTCTCACAACCGCGGCTATGGCCAGAGCCTGATCAACGCATTCGGCTTCGCCGCCGCACGCGGCTATGACTGGATCATCACCCTCGACTGCGACGAACAGCACGAGCCGCGGCAGATCCCGGAGTTCGTCGCCGAAGCGCGGCGGGATCGGGCGGATGTGATCAGCGGGTCGCGCTACCTGGTCGCGCATCCCGACGACGACCCGCCGCCTCAGCAGCGCCGCCGCATCAACCGCACGATCTGCGAACTGATCAAGCAGATTCTCGGCCTGCGCTTGACCGACTCTTTCTGCGGGTTCAAGGCGCAGCGGGTGGCGGCCATGCAACGGCTGCGTCTGGACGAGCCGGGCTACGCCTTTCCGTTGCAGTTTTGGGTGCAGTGTATGCGGGCCGGGCTGCGCGTCTGCGAGATCCCCGTCCGCCGCATTTACCTCGACGAGAAGCGCGCGTTCGGCGGTGCGCTGGACGACCCGGCGGCCCGCCTGCAACACTACCTGGACGTGTTCACACGCGAGCTCCGGCGTGCGCCGCTCGCGCTGGACGCCCAGCAGACACGCGCCTTATGCCGTTGTAGCGTCCGGGCCCCGTACCGGACCTGGAGCTGGAGTGCATGATCGACTCGCGGCGGTTGGTGGTGCCGCGAGAGCACTACGGCGTCTTGGTCGAGCCGGACGCTGCGGGCATTCATGCCTGGCTGGCGCGGGATGCCGCGGCGGGATACGACGCCATCCCCATTCTGGATACGACGCTGGGCGCGCTGCGCGCACGGCTGCGGCGCCGGCTGGATCTGGCCGGCCCCGTGATCCTGACCGGCCACCAGGCGGGGTTCGGACACGCGGGGGTCTTCGCGAAGACGATCGCCGCCGACGCGCTGGCCGCCGGCGCGGGCGGCCTGACCGTATTCCTCACGGTCGATTCGGACGTGCCGAAGTCGCGGCAACTCGCGGTCCCGCAGGTGGACAACGATCAGCTCAGACGCGTCTTGGTGGACGTTCCCGGCTGTGATGCGCGTTTGCCATCGGAGTGGCAGCCCCAAGTCGCCCCGCAAGAATGGGCGCGTTTCTTTGCCCGCGTACGCTCGCTGTGGCGCGGCTCTGACGACTCGCTGCTGCAAACCTTCGCGGACGGTTGGCTCGCAGGCGCCAAGCCTAAGCCGGGTTTCTGCGACGGCATGATCGCTGCGCACGCGGCGGTGGAAAAGACGTTCGGCCTCGGCCGGACGCGCGACGTGCGCGCCTCACAACTCTGCACAACGCCCGAGTTCCGCACACTTGTCGCGCATTTGGCACTGCGCGCGCCGGCCTTCGCCGCGCACTACAACCAGGCCCAGCGCGCCTATCGGCAGCGCTATGGTGTGCGCAACGTCCATCGGCCCGCCCCGGCGCTGCATGTCGGTGCGGACCGTGTGGAGCTGCCGTTCTGGGTAGCGCGGCGCGGGCAACCGCGGCGCCGGCTTTACGTCGCCGACCGGGGCGACGTCATGGAATTCTTCGCAGACAATGAACCGATTGACCGCTTGCCGAAAGCGCGCCTCACGCGTGTGGAAGGCCACGAAGATCTATGGCCGATCGAAGCGGACGGCTGGCACATCCGCCTGCGCGCCCTGACCCTCTCGGCATTCGCCCGACTGCTGCTGGCTGATCTGTTCATCCACGGCATCGGCGGGGCCAAGTACGACCGGATGACCGAGGACTTCGTGCATCGTTTCTTCGGCGTCGAGCTGGCCCCCATGTGCTGCGTCAGTGCCACGATGCACTTGCCGCTCCCGCAGAACGGGGTTTCACAGGAAGATGTTCGGGCCGTCCGGCGCGCGCGCCGCGACATCCGCTACAACCCGCAACGTCATCTGCCGAATCTTCCCAAGGACCGGCTGCATCGCCGCGAGGACCTGATCCAGGAGTCGGCCGCGTTGAAAGCGACCCGATCACACGATCACGCTGCCCGGGCGAGAGTCTTCCACGACATCCGGCGTCTAAACGACGAACTGCTCCGCTGCGACCGCGCGCACGTGCACGATCTCGATCAACGGGCCCGGCAGCTCGAAGAACAGTGGCGTCAAGACCGCGTCGCGCTCGACCGCGAGTACTTCTTCGCCCTGCACCGCCGGAGCGACATGGAGCGCCTGGTGGAGCGGGTGCGTTCACACCTGGAAACTGGGTGACGTGATTGACACCCCGATCACCGCGGGCGTTCAGAGCAGTCCGTGCTTTTGGAGGCGGTAGCGCAGCCGGTCGCGTGAGAGGTTGAGCAGCTTGGCGGCCCGGCTCTGATTGTTGTTCGTGCGCGCCAGCGCCTGACACAACAACTGCCGCTCCAGGCTGCGCAGCTTCTCGAAGTCGAAGCCGTCCGGCGGCAGAGCGAAGTGCTCGAGGTCCCAGATCCACGGCTGCTGCTCGGCGCGTCCCAGGACAATGTCGTCCTGCCCCAGCTCGTCGCGCTTGCAGAGCAGCATCGCCCGTTCGATCACGTTCCGCAATTCGCGCACGTTGCCCGGCCAACCGTAGTTGTACAGCTTCTCGTACGCCGACTCGTTCACGCGCGTGACCGGCTTCTTGAACTCCCGCATAAAGCGGGCCACGAAGTGCTGGGTGAGCAGGCGGATGTCGTCTCCGCGGGCACGGAGCGGCGGCAACACGACCGTCACCACGTTCAGCCGGTACATCAGATCGCGGCGGAACTTGCCCTCTTCGATGGCCTTCTCGATGTCGCGATTGGTGGCAGCGATCACGCGGACGTCCACAGTGATCTCTTTGGTGCCGCCGACCCGCCGGAACTTCCGTTCCTCCAAAAACCGCAGTAGCTTGGCCTGCAAGGCCGGTGGCATGTCCCCGATCTCGTCGAGAAAAATAGTCCCCCCGTCGGCCAGCTCCAGCAGGCCCTTCTTCTGCGTTTTGGCGTCGGTGAACGCCCCGCGCTCGTGCCCGAACAGCTCGCTTTCCAGCAGCGATTCGGACAGCGCGGTACAGGTGATGTTGACCAGCGGGTGCGCGGCCCGCTCGGAATTGCGGTGGATCACCCGCGCCACCAGGTCCTTCCCGGTGCCCGTTTCGCCCCGCAGCAGCACCGTGGAGATACCCGTCTTGGCGATCTGGTTGATCATCTCGAGCAGTTCGGTTATCGACGGGTGCTGCCCGATGATGCTGTCGTCGCCGTACTCCTTCTGGAGGTGTCGGCGGAGTTCGCGCACCTCGCGGCGTAGCTTGGTGGTTTCGAGGGCCTTGTCGACCGTGAACAACAACTGCTCCATCTCGAATGGCTTGGTGATGTAGTCGAAGGCCCCCAGCTTGATCGCCTCGACCGCGCTTTCGATCGTGCTATAGGCGGTCATCATGATTACCACGACCTCATCATCCACTTTGCGGATGCGACGCAACAGCTCCAGCCCGGTCAGGTCGGGCAGCTTGTAATCCAGCATGATCAAATCGTAGGTGCCGGCATCCAGCGCCTCGGTCGCGGAGCGACCGTCCTCCGCTTCGGCCACCCGGTAGCCGCGCTCCTCGAACTTCTGGCGCAGCGACCAGCGGATCAGACTCTCGTCTTCAACGATCAGTACGCGGATGGTCATCGTCCAACGCTCCCGAGCTAGCCGGCGGATAACGCGGCAGCCGAACAGTAACCGTCGTACCTTGCCCAACCGCGCTGTGGATCGAGATCGTCCCGCCGTGGGCATCCACGATCTTGCGGCAGATCGGCAACCCCAGGCCGGTGCCCCGGGCCTTGGTGGTGAAGAAGGGCTCAAACGCGCGCTGACACGTCTCCTGATCCATCCCCTGCCCTTGATCCTCGACCACCAGCCGAAGCCCGTCCGCATTCGAGCTGGTGAGCAGGCGCACTAGGCCGCCGTCCGGCGAGGCGTGGGCCGCGTTGTGCAGCAGGTTCATCACGAGCTGCTCGATCTGCGCCTCATCCCCGTACAGCGGCAACTGCTGGCTGTTGATGTAATCAACGCGCACACGCTGCAAATCAGGCTCGCGGCGCAAGACCGTCAGTACGCGCTCGATCAGACGGTTGAGCTTGCAGCGCTGGAAGCGCGGCGGCTTCGGACGCGCGTAGACCAACAAGTCCTTGACCGTCCCGTCGAGCCGGTTGGTTTGCCGCAGAACCTCTTCCAGGATCGGCCGCCACTGATCCTCCAGGTCCATCCCGTCGCGGATCACCTGGATCGCACCGCTGATGCCGGCCAGCGGATTCTTGATCTCGTGCGCCAGCGAAGCCGCCAGGTGCCCGATCTGGGCGAGCTGTTCGGCCTGCGTGAGCCGCTCGCGGACGGCGTTACGCTCGAACTGCCGGATCTCCGCGGCGCGACTCTCCCAGTAGCTCTCGAGCATAATGCCGGTTTCCAGCGTGAGCAGCTTGTGCAGCGCGCGCAGCTTGGCATCGGCGTCGGGAAGATCGGCCTGCCGCACCGCCTGGCTGAGCTCCTGCCAAACGACTTCCATGGTGGTGAACATGAAGTGCTGCGGCAGCCCGACACGTGCGTGAACCCGACCGATCTGCGCGTGCTGCCGGCAGTACTCCGTGTCGTACTTTCCGCAGAAGAGCGATTCGAGCCATTCGGTCAGGGCCTCCAGCAGTCGCTGCACCTGCTCCGGTCCTCCACGCAGCACCCCGCGCGTGCGCGGGTGACGTTGCACTTCGCGAAAGAAACGGGCCACGACGGCGGGCAAATGGGGACGCACGTGCGGCGCCAGGGCGCGCAGATTGGCTGCGTCCCGTGTGCCGAACGCGATGTAGTTCTTCATGTCCTTAAACGCGCCCTCGACCACGTCCATATTGTACAGCGGTCCGGCCACGATAGCAGCGCTGGCGTTGTGGATTCGGTCGACGGGGCGGCGCTATATCAGTGTGCCGGATTGTGCGGCGCGACGGACTGGGAGGGCGAAGGCCCCGCTGAGCCCTTCCAGGCGGACCGATGTGAATCCACGCGCGGGGCGCGTCGTCGAGCGATTCACGGGTTCGTGTTGTTGTCCTCGAAGGTCTGCTGTGATCTGACCCTGCCGCTGTTTTTCCAAGACGTCCAGGTGCCGTGGGGCTTGCCGTTGACGTAGTGCTCTTCCTTCATCTTTGTGCCGGTTTCATTCCAGAGGTATCTTGGGCCGTGCTTCTTGCCGCCGACGTAGTGCGCTTCGATCCACTTCTGCCCGTTCTTGTGCCAGGTTGTCTCGACCCCTTCGAGCTTGCCGTCAACGTAAACGGCTTCGTATTCCTTCCGGCCGTTGTCATGCCAGCGCGTGTAGGCGCCATGGTTGACGAGCGCGCCGTCGGGGGTCTTCAGCACTTGCTTGCGTAGCCGCAGCTCCCCGTCCGGCCAGTATTCCTCAATGGTCTGTACTTGTTCGCCCGGGCGAGCTACCGAGGCCGACCGGGCCCCGTGCGTGCAGCCGGCCGGCAAACATGACAAGGCGGCCAGAGCCGCCACTGCGAGCCACGTGTTTCTGAGCACTTTTCCGCTCCTGTTGCGAAACCAAGGATGCGCACGCATTGTGCCATCCGGCGGCTGCTTGTGCCAGCCTGCGCGTGAGAACCCCGTAGGGCACGTCAAGGAACCAGGCCTACCACCCACGTTGCGCGTCATCGGAACACCCCGCCTGTAGTGGGTTGCGGCGGGGCAGCCCGCGTACCGGCCTTAACGTCTACGGACACCCTTCGCCCCAATGGGCGAGCAGGACCCCAAGGTCGGAGTGATCCGTATCGCCGTCGCCGTCACAGTCCCCGGGGCAATCGCCGCCGGTGCAATCCCAATCGGACAGCAAGATGCCCAGATCCACCTGATCGACGCACCCGTCGCCGTTCAAATCACCTTCCTGACCCAGCGGCGGCAGATACCCCGTGTTGTGCGGGTCGTGTTTGAACATGGGCCAGAAGGCGAGCTGCTCCGAAAAGCTGTGGCCCTCGTCGAAGAACTCGATCTTCCCATAGTTGGAAACAAAGACATATTCCACGTCCCCGTCTCCGTCGAGATCGCCCACCGCCGGCGAGGGCGAGAACGTGCCGCCGTGGTTCTCGTCCGAAAGATAGTAGGGGAACCCATCCGCGAGCGTCCCGTCGGCATGCAACGCGAAGAAGTAGTTGGAGACCTTGACGACAACCTCCACCTGGTCCGTGTTCCCATCAATGTCCGCGATAATCGGCGAGGAGTTGATGTTCCCGGCCGAACCGGAATGATCCAGAATGACCGGCCAACCATCCACGGCGGTTCCGTGGTGGTGGAACGCGAACATCTTTTCGATGAAATCGGTGGGATACAGCCCGCCGATGACGATCTCCAAATCCCCGTCGCCGTCGAGATCACCCAGCGCGGGCGACGACAGCCGGACGTATGTAGCACGTATGGGCCAGCCGGCTTCGAGGTTGCCCTGCGCGTCCCAGACATAGAGGTAGTCGTTGTTGGAGGTGTGGTAGGCGGTGGCGACAATCTCTACCTCGCCGTCCGCGTCGATATCTCCCAACGCGACCGCGGCCTTGACCACGCCGGAGGTGGAGACCGGAAACCCGCCAACCACCGAGCCGTCAATCTCCCAAACGTAGACCTCGAACGGTTGATCATCGACGGGTCCCTTGTAGGTGCCAGCGGCAATTTCCAACACTCCGTCGCCGTCTATATCCGCAACAGCGGGAGACCCCACCAGCTCGGGCGCGACATAGGGCCACCCTGGCAGTATCGAGCCGTCGTGGTCCAAGACATAGAGGCGTTTGCTCGTTGTCGTGTAGAGGATCTCCAGATCACCATCGTCATCGACGTCCGCGACGGCGGGCGAGTTGTACGAACCCATGTACTGGGGCCAGCCGGGGTAGTCCGTGCCGTCGTGGTTCCACACGTACGCCCGTGACCAACTGCCCACAATGACTTCCATATCGCCATTGTTGTCGATGTCGGCGACGGCGGGGCTGGCCGGGATCGGGCCGACGGTCGTGACCGGCCAGCCGGGCAGATCGTTGCCGTTGATGTCGATCACGTACACGCGTCCGGCGCTGTAGGGATCGACCGGATCGTACGTGCTGACAACGATGTCCTTGATTCCGTCGCCATCCACATCCGCGATCCGCACGGCCGACAGGCACGGGGCGGTGGTGTGATAGAACCACTCCGGCACGAGATCGCGCGACGGGTCGGGCGTGTCGCGGTCCGTCACCCCGCCGGACTGGTAAACCCAGCCGTCAGATTCGCTTTGGGCCAAGCGGCTGCTGTAAATGTGCCAGGAATCTGCCGGAGGTTGCCGATCCGGCCCGGCGTGAGCGACCGCCATCAGGAAACCCGCATTCAGCAACAGGCATACACCCAAGACTTGCACAACAACACGTCGTGATTTCATCTCCGCTCCTCCTTCATGTCCAACGCCTTGTAAACCTCACGTTTCATTCAGCGGCGTGGGCCTCCAACCCGCGCCGGTTTCGCGGGTCGGCCCCGCAGATCCGCGACCGGCCCGAACCCGTAGCGTCGGACCTCCGAGTCCGACGCGGACCTCCGAGTCCGACGCCCTCGACCGCTACGGACAGCCCTCGCCCCAGTGGGCTAGCACAATTCCGAGGTCGGAGTGGTCGGTGTTGCCGTCGCCGTCGGCGTCGCCCGGGCAGTCCCCGCCGGTGCAACCCCAGTCGGCCAGTAAGATGCCCAGGTCGGAGTGATCGACGCACCCGTCGCCATTCAGGTCGCCGGGAACCTGGAACTCGTACGCGCCCATGTCCACGATCGGCAGATCAGGGTAATCAGGGTCGGGGTTGCCCGTATCGTCCGCGTTCGGGTCATCGATGAAGCGTGGGTTACGGTCGAGGTCGAACGGGACCGGTTCCTGCGTATCGCCGTCACCATCCAGGTCCAACCCATCGGCCGGAACAGCCTCGTTATCTCCAGCGTCGTTGCACGGCGAGCCGGTCGCGAGGTGGTAGTCATCGTTGCCAGGATCGACGAAGAGCGGATCGGCGTCGATGTTGCCCTCATCAGGCCAGCCGCCGAAGACGTCGCTGTAGGTAATGGTGATGGTCGAGGCGTCGTTGTTCCACACCTCGTCGCCGCCGTTCCACAGCACACAATTGGCCATCGAGACGGTGCTTGGGTGTTGCTGCTGGTACGAATCGCAGGCCAGCGCCCTTCCGTCGGCCGCCGAATTCGCAGCAAACGTGCAGTTGAACAGCGTGGGGCGGCTGGAGGTCCAGTTGAACACTCCGCCGCCTTGGCTGGCCAGGTTCCCGATAAAGGCGCAGTTGGTCAGGATCGGCCTGCCGGAGTGGTTGCGCATCCCGCCGCCCTTGTCAGCCGTGTTGGCCACGAAGGTGCAGTTCATTAGCGTGGGATCACTGCCGTTCCAGTTGAACATTCCGCCGCCGTGGAGAGCCGAGTTGCCGCTGAACGTGCAGTCGGTCAGCGTTGCACCGCTCTGCGAATTGTGCATTCCGCCGCCGCTATACAGGGTGGCGTTGTCGCTAATTGTGCAGTTGCTCAGCACCGGGCTGCTGGCGTCGTTGCGGATCCCGGCGCCATATTCGGCCGCGTTGGCCCTGATGGTACAGTTGGCCAGCGTGGGGTCGCCATCCTCGTTGTACATCCCGCCGCCATACCGGTGCGGATCGTCGCCATCGGCGTTACCAGCGGTAACGGTACAGCCATCAACGATGGCCGTTTGATCACAGCCGCTCCCGGTCACCACGTGATAGCTGTTCTCGTCGTTGTTCTGGAAGTTGGGACCGTCGTTACCGGCCAGGTCGCCGCTGAGGACGGTCTCGAACGCGGCGATGTCGCGGTCGTCGGGGTCTCCGCCGCCGGACAGCCCGCGGTACCCGCCGTAGAGGCCGACGCCGCTGATGAGCTGAAAGGTGGCCCCGCGCTGGCCGGTACCGTCAGGGTAGTCGGCGTCCCGATCGGGCTGATACATGCCCTGGCCAACATGGATTTCGTCGCCAGGATTGGCCACAGCCAGGGCGTCCTGGAGATACTCGAACGCGGTCGGCCAAGTTGCCCCGTCCCCGCCCGGGCCCGCATCGTCGTCCACGTACCAGGTGGTCTGAGCCTGAGCTGCTGCTGTCAGCCCGAGAACGACAAATGGCGCAGCCAATACTACGAGTGTGAAAGGTCGAATGCGTGTGAACATGTGATGCTCCTCCTCTCTTGCCGAGCCTCGCTTCCTTCACGCCCGACGCCGATTGGCGGCGCCGGGCGGATGTGCAACGTATAGGATACTGCGGGCCTGATCCGAACTCAATGAGAAATGTCGCCGAGGCGGCCCGTGCGGCAGCTCCGGCGACGCGCTCGTGGACGGGTCGGAAGGTCGCGTGGCGCGGCCACGCCACGCAATCCGAACCCTGAGCGCAAGCGAGTGGGCCATGCGGTGGGACGCCGCTGCTCAAAAGGCCCCGCGCTCGCGCTTGGGGTTCTGAGCCGGGTAGCGGGAATATCGCCGGCCCCTGAGCGAATTCGTTTCTGCGGTGCGTGAGGCGCGCGGCCACCGGTTGACGCATGGACACATAGGGAGGTTGTGCGCCGGCGGTTGCCGTTCGAAAGGCGGCCCGCATCTATAATGGCGCATCCGGCAGGAACCGGTTAGCATACGCACCGATGAACGGAGAAACGTCAAGAACCGACCAGGGGATCGTAACGGCCATGCCAACCATTACTCTCTCAAAGGAGGCTGCACTCATGAGCAAGACGGTTCGAAAGTACGTGTACGGGGCAGTTCTGATCGTCGGCGTGACGATGCTGTTGCCGCAAGCGGCGTTGGCGCAGAAACATGTCCTGCGGCTGCGTTTTGACGGCCCGGTGCCCGAGGCTCCCACGGACGAGATGGATTTAGCCGTCTTGTTCGGACAGCAGAAGCCCAAGACGCTTCGTGCTTGGGTGAGCACGATCGAGCGGGCCGCCGCCGACCAGGACGTGGACGGGATCGTCATGATCGTCGAGCAGCCGGCGGTGGGCCTTGCCCAGGTCGAGGAGCTGACGCGGGCGCTAAAGGCGTTTCGTGAGAGCGGCAAGAAGATCTACTGCTACATGGACTGGGCCGGGAACGCCAGCTACGCCCTGGCCGCCGCCGCCGACCACGTCACCCTGGCCGAGCACAGTGTGCTGGGCACGACCGGGCTGCACGCCGAGGCCACGTTCTTCAAGGCCCTGCTGGACAAGATCGGCGTCGAGGCCGACATGATGCACTGCGGTGCTTACAAGAGCGCGCTCGAGCCCTTCACCCGCACCGAGCCGAGCAAGGAGGCCGCCGAGCAGATCAACTGGCTGCTGGACGGGATTTTCGCGCGGTTCGTGCGGTTGCTGGCCGAGGAGCGTGGCCTGTCGGTCGCGCAGGTGAAGGCGGCGATCGACGCCGCCCCGCTCGATTCCGACCAGGCCCTTGAGCACAAGCTGGTTGACGCGGTCGGCTCGTTCCCCGAGTTCAAGCAGATGATCCACAAGGAGTTCGGCCAGGACGTCGAAGTCGTCAAGAAGTACGGCGATAAGAAAAAGCTGGACCTCGACTTCGGCGACGGATCGAACCCGTTTGAGCCGCTCATGAAAATCATGGAACTCTTCCGCAGCTTCACGGAAGAGGCCACCGCGCCCGCCAAACCGGGCATCGGGCTAATCTACATCGAAGGCCTGATCGCAGTCGGCAAGAACGAGCCGGACTTCCTTTTCGGTGGCAGCACGGCCGGCAGCACCACGCTGCGCGCCGCGTTCGAGCAGGCCCGCCAGGACGAGAGCATCAAGGCGGTCGTCGTGCGCGTGGACTCGCCCGGCGGATCGGCCCTGGCCAGTGACATCATCTGGGAAGCCGCCACCCGCTGCGGCAAGGAGAAGCCGCTGATCGTCAGCATGGGCGGCGTGGCCGGCAGCGGCGGCTACTACGTCGCCATCCCCGGAGACACTATCTTTGCCGAAGAGACGACCATCACCGGCTCGATCGGCGTCGTCAGCGGCAAGTTCGTCTGGAAAGGCCTGATGGAGGGAAAACTCGGCATCACCACCACCGAGTTCGACCGCGGCAACCATGCCGGCCTCATGAGCATGAACCGCCCCTGGAACGACGACGAGCGCGCCTGGATGACCAAGTACATGAATTCGGTCTATGAGCAGTTCAAGGACCGCGTAATGGACTCGCGCGGCGACCGGATCAAAGGCGACCTGGAGCAACTCGCCGGCGGACGCGTCTACACCGGCAAACAAGCGCTCAAGCATGGGCTGATCGACAAGCTCGGCGGGCTGTCCGATGCCATCAAGTTCGCGGCCGAGAAGGTGGACCTGGCCGAGTACGAGATCTACGTCTTGCCGGAGCGGAAGGAGCTCTTCGAGAAAATGATCGAGGCGCTCCTCGAACAGGAGACCGAGGACGAATGGGAAATCCGGCTGTCGCGGCCGCTGGCGGGCGATCCGTTGACGAAGGCCGCGTTGCCGTTGCTCCGCGGCCTAGCCCCCGAGAAGCTACGCCAGATCGTGAACGGGCTGCGCAACGCCGTCATGCTTCACCGTGAGCACGTCGGCTGCTTCATGCCGTTCGACTTGGAGATTCGCTAGAGTCGGTTTTGCCGGAGGTGCGAGAAGGGATTCTCGCACCAGCCATTGATTCTCGCACCAGCCATTCAGCAGAGCGCAATGTGGCGGCCGGGGCTCTGTCCCGGCCGCTGCTCGCTACGGCGACACCTGTAACGTGCGTTCCTCGATTGCCTTGATGGCCGCCTCCGCGGCCTCGCGTACGGAATCGTCTTGCGCGCCTTCGACTAGCTTGCGCAGGGCCGGCAGGACCGATTCGTCGCCGACTTCGGCCAGACCTCGCAGGGCCGCTCGACGTGCGCGCGGGCTGTTGTCGAACCGGGCCGCCGACAACAGAACCTGGATTGTCTCCGAGCTGCGGACGTCGGGCGCAAACTCGCTCAGGGCCTGCAGCGCGGCCAGCCGAGCGCTGACGTATTCGTGCTGTGTATAGCGTAGCAGGGTGGCGTGAGCTTCGGACGAGCTTGAGAATCGCGCCAAGGCCCGGACGACCGCCACCAGCACCCGTGGGTGATCAATCCCGGCCTGCTCAGCCTTCAGCAGGTAATCCAGCACTGCCGCGTCTTGTTCCCCGGCCAGCGCCTTGGCAGCCTGCTCCCGCAGCGCCCAATACTCTTGTTGATCGGCGATGACGGCCCCGAGCTGCGTCAAGGGCGGCTCTTGCCCTCTTACGCGTACGTGCGTCACCGCCAGCGAACGCGACAACGCGGTCGGCCCCTGTCGAATCTGGGCCACCCACAACTCGTGCGGCTTGGTCTGCTTCAATCTCTTGAGCAGCCCGCAGTCGGGATCGATACAGAACACCGTCGGCGGCTGATCGGACGGGAAGGTGAATGTGTGCGTCTGCGACGTGATCCGGACCGTTTCACGCCACTGTTGCTCGCCGACTTGAAAGTGCAGGTCCAGCGGAAACGCGAAGGCGGGGTGCTGCTGGTTGACGGTCTGTGTCTGAATGATGTCCACGACGGCCTGCCCATTGTCGCCGTCCCAGCGATAGGACACCGCCAGCTCGGGCACGCCGCCGCGATAGACCCACTGGTCGAAGAACGGCTTGAGGTCGCGCTGGGCGACTTGCTCGAACGCGGCTTGCAGGTCGCTGGTAACGACGCTACTGCCGCGGTGCTGTTTCAGGTAGAAGTTCACCGCTTTCCAAGACAGCTCGTCGCCGAGCTGGTGTCGCAGCATGTGCAGCACCCAGGCGCCTTTCCAATAGATCTTCGACCCATCGTACGAATAAACCTCGCCGGGCCCTTCGAGATCGTCGCGTACCAGCGGTCGTCCGCGCCCGACCCGGTCGGCCCGCGCGATCCGCCGGGCCATGTTGTGCATGTCCTCCAGGAAGGCGTCGTATGAGTCTGCCTGCGAGCGCCAGCGCTGATGTAGGTACGTGGCGAAGCACTCGTTGAGCCAGGCCTCTTTGACGTGCCGATAGTTCACCAGGCCGCCGAACCACTGATGCGCCAGCATGTGTGCGATGTAGTTGCCCTCGACGCCCCCGCGGTACACGCCCCCCTCCGCTTCCTCCTCCGTGAGGAACGTCGGGTTGATCATGCTGAAGCCGACGTGCTCCATGCCGCCGTGAAAGTGCTTCGGCACCGAAACATGACTGTACTGCGGCCAGGGATAAGCCACGCCGGTGAGCCCGGAGTAGTAATCGATCATCTGCGGCACGCGGCGTAGGGTTATGCGCGCCGCCTGCTCGCGGCCCGGCTGCACGTACGCCAGAACCGCCGGCCCCGACGTGTCGAACCGCACCGTTACGAACTGACCGACGACAAAGCCAAACATATGCGGATCGATGGGAAAGCGTTGCCGCCAGTGGTACGTCCGCAGCTCGTCAGGCTGTGCGGAAAGCGCGGCGTTGCGTGGTGCCACTTCAGCGGGAAGCGGGTCGCCGACCGGCTCGCCTACCGAGACCGCCACGAACGGCTTGGGAACCGTGATGAATACGTCCGACGGCCAGTGTGTGTCCGGCCAATCGTGGCACGGCAGCCAGTAGCGGGCCATTAACGGCTCGCTCATCGTGTATACCACGATGTCGCGCTCGGCTGCCTCCGTCCATGGCTCGTCGTCGTCGGGCAAGACGAAGTACAGCCCGCGCTGGGGACGACTGGCGACATAGCGCACGCGCACCGCGAACTCCTCACCCGGCGGGTACGCCCGGTCGAGTTCGATCGTCAGGTGCTCGCCGTCCGTCTGGTGCTGGGCGGTGCGCCACTCGGGTCCCAACTCCACCTGCTGGATCTCCAGCCCGACGGCGTTCAGGCGCAACTGTCTGAGCGCGGTTGGCTGCGTTTCCGCTGTCTCTTCGGGCACCGGCCGAGGTCGCACACGGTAGGTGACCAGGCCCGGCATTCGCCGGGCCTTCACGTCCGCGCGCGTCAAGGTCACTTCGAGCCGCATGTGGAGGAAATCGAATCCACGCGGCGGCGAGTCGAACGATGGGCCTTTGCCGGCCGCACTGCGGACCACGCCGGAGGCGTAACAGGCCGTACCGCTGGCGGCGAGCAGCAGCGTGACCAGAATCGCCCTGCGCAGTCCAGGCGGCACCGGCCTCAATGTCGAACTCGTCCCGGACGCGTAGTGCGAGCAATTGACGCGCATCAATCGGCCTCCCGTGTTATGTGGTTATGCGATAGCGCGGTGGCATGTGCCTCAGAATCTCGTCCCAGCGCTACCGCGGCCAGGGCCGCCAAGGCGTACAGTCCGGCGGCTAGCGCCAGAACGTAACGATAGCCGCTGACCATCGCCACGACGATCGCCAATGATGATCCGATGACCGATGCCACCCCGTTCACACCCCACGCCCAGGGGACCAGGCTGGGCGAGCGCGTGGAGAGCGCCGCGATTCCGCTCGGCATGGGCACGCCCATGCAGTAGGCCAGTGGGACAACCAGTATGCCGAGCAGTGTCGGCCCCCAAGTCGTCCAGAGTTGTTGACCGTACGCGCTCCAGCCCACCAATGCTGCCACGACACCCAGTGTTGCCACGACCGTGACCGGCCGCCACAGCCGCCCGCGCAGGAGCCCTTGGCCCGTCAGACTTCCCAGCCCGCTGACGACCAGAAGGCCGCCAATGATGAGTGCACTAGCGATCACCGGGTCGCCCAGTGAGCGAATCGCCCGGCTGATCAAGGCCATCTCGATCGCCATGAAGGCCATCCCGATCGCACCGAAGTACACCACGGTCCATACCGTAGGGTGCGTCTGGACGCACCTTCTGTCTTGCTCGCGGCGCCTGGCTATCCGGGCCCGCATCCGCGCCAACGCCAGTGGCACGAGAATCAGTATTACCGCCGCCGCCCCGGCGATGACCATCGACGCATACAGGAACAGCCGGCCCAGTTCCGCCCGCGTCAGCCACAAGTCTTGGTACACTCTACGTAGCTCGGCGACCGCCCCCGGCTTGTAGAAGTCCCAGAAGAAGGGGTTGTCGTCGTGGACGGGACGGACGTTGGTGAGCCAGGTCTCGTAGAACCCCTCGCGCCGGTCGCTGAAGATCTCGCGCGCCGCATGGTGCAGCCAATCGACGTCGCTGCCCGGGGGACCTTCCTGCGCGTCGGGTTGGTTGACCTCCTCGATCGGCAAGCCGTCATACCAAACAGGTGTGAGATTGAATTCGCGGATCGCCTGGCGCAACTGCGCCTGACGCTCGTCATCCAGCGGCGAACGCAGCGCTATGGTGCAAGCGCCCAGATAGTCGCGCACCTGAACAATGTGTCGGGCGGGCTCCTCGATCCCGATCAGTTCCAGTGCTTCCGCCAGCGTGGCTAGCAGGCGGATGTTCTCGCGCCGCGGCGTCTGGAGACCGCGGGTAATCGCGAGTGCGCCGGCGTCGCCTAGCACCTGAAGACACTCGGCGAAACCCTCGACGGTTACCAGGTGGTCTTCCGCCAGGCCGCGCATACCAGCTCCGCCTAACCCCAGGTCCTCGAGCGAGACGATCTGGATCAGATCGAAGGCAATGGCTCGGTTTGACGCGAGGAATCGACGCGGGTCGGTGGACTCGAGGCGGACGTCGGATCCCTCGAAGACGTTTCCCGTGCTGTCGGCCAACGGTGCAGGCCCGCGAATCAGGCCGGTGAGGGCACCGTTGGGTTGCACGACGACGATTTCAGACGCCGCGCGCCGCCGGGCCAGCCACACGTTCGTTCCGCCGGTTTCGCCGATCAGGAGCACCCGTGGTCTCGCATGCAGTAGCTGATACGGGAACGCCATCAGTGTCTTGTCCATCACGCTGGCCTGATCAGCGTCTCGGATGCGCAGCACCGACCCGGCCGCGTCGCCGTTGATCAGTATTCTGAGCATCGGCGGTGGCGACTGGCTGATGTGCAGGAACGGCAGGTCGTGGAACAGGTCGCTTTCGTAGATCTCGACGTACCCGTGCGGATCGGCCGCCCGCGCGACACGGCGGACCGCGCCCTGCGCCTGCAACTGCCGGACGCGCGCGAGGTGCTTGAACTCGTCGGGATTGAGCGCGAGCGGCCAGCGCGCTTCGAGCACAACCGCGCCGACTACGAGCGCGGTCACGAGCACCGTTCGAACCAGCCGGCCGAACCGTGGGGCGCTCATTTCGCGCGCCGCGGTGAGCACACCTGCGGCCACCCAAGCCAGCGCCAGCGCCGGCCAGAGCCCCGCCTCGACGGGCCAGCGCGAGACGAGCAGACCGCCGAGCAGCGCACCCGCGCCGCTGCCGAACAGGTTTACCGCGTAGACGCGTCCGACGCGGCGGCCCGCGGTCATGAGTGCCGCACCGATGTGGGTCGCACCGAGTAGGAACGGGATTGCCGCCGCCAGCCAGTACAGCGACCACCAGCCGGCCTGTCTCCACAGATCTTGGGGGATGAAGCGGGCGGTGATGGGCAGCCACGCCGCGACGCGCGGCAGCAGCGAAAGCGACAACGCCAGCCCGATCGCAGACAACCACAGCGCAGTCAGCGTCCGCTGCCGCACACGGCGCTCGAAGACCGCGAGAAGCGTGCCGCTCGCCCCGAACCCGAGCAGGGCGACGCTGATGACCAGATACCCGAAGTGATGCCAGCGCTCGATCAGCAGCCGGCGCATCAGCACGATTTCGTACGCGATCAGCGCGGTGCTGATCAGCGTGACGGAAACCAGTATGACCCCCGGCGAAGGGTAACCTCGGGCGCGGACGCCGCTCGCAGCCTTCATCGGTCTTGGCTTTTGCCGGTCATGGGCACGAAGCGCACGGGCAGGACGTTTCGGCTCTTACGGCTGCCGTCGGCCTGCTTGGTTAGCACCACCAGTCGCTGCACGTCGTACACGCCCCCGAGCGGAATCACCAGCCGTCCGCCCGCCTTGAGCTGGTCCCACAACGGCGGTGGAACGTGCCCGGCCGCACACGTGACGATAATCGCGTCGAACGGAGCGTGCTCCGCCCAACCGTCGTACCCGTCGGCCTGCTTCGTCTTCACCGTCCGGTAGCCGAGCTGCTCGAAGCGTTTCACCACCTGCTTGTACAACGGCTCGACGATCTCGATGGAGAAGACGTAAGGCGTCAGCTCGGTCAGGACGGCGGCCTGATAGCCCGAGCCCGTGCCGATCTCGAGCACCTTCTGACCCGGCTCAAGCTCCAGCAGCTCGGTCATCAGCGCGACGATGTACGGCTGCGAGATGGTCTGCCCGTGGC
Organism: uncultured Planctomycetales bacterium; assembly: GCA_964572345.1. Classification (GTDB taxonomy): domain Bacteria; phylum Planctomycetota; class Phycisphaerae; order UBA1845; family Fen-1342; genus JAUWXH01. Next base: position 73,885 of record CAZNFA010000006.1, on the reverse strand, counting down.
CGATGGGTAGCGGCGTGTCGTCGTACGCGCTGCGCTGCCGTCCCGCGGGGACGAACTTGTGCCGTGGCACTGCCCGCGTAGCTTGGACGACCCGCTGGTCGCGGATCGCCGGCGAGAACGGACCGGCGCGAGCGATGTAGCGATCTACCAGTCGGTCACGCTCATCTCGCCGCTCTTTGCTACGCGGTCGATGCCAGCGCAACTCCCCGTCCGTGGTCCGAACCACGGGTTGCGAAGCCGTGGGCTGCGACGCGGTCGGCGCCGGCAATGCACCTTGCTGCCCCGCAGACTCGCCGGCTTCCTGCTGCCCCCGCACCGAATCGCAACCCGCTGGCAGCCCGACGCTGGCTGACACGCCACACACGACCAGGATGATCCCCCGAATCAGACGGCCGCGACCGACCTGCGCACGGCGTGTGCTGTTCATGGCCCCGTCTCCAACGCTTAAGCGCGCCACACATTGTACACTGATTGCATGCAAACCGCCCCCGCAATCCGTGCACCATCACCTCGCCCCGACACTCTCCGTGGCCCGGATTTCCCAGATACCTTTTGTCGGATCCCCGCGGCGGCAAAAACACTCGGCACGCGTCATTGGGCATGTTGCGGTAGGCGATCTATGGACGGTTGCCTGGGTACGAGGATGTGAATCCCGGCGCGCCGGGACCGAGCGTCTACGTAGGGATCCCACCATGCGCCGCGTCGTGGGCGGCACGGCAAAGGAGAAGGAACCTGCATCCACCACTGAGATGGGTCGGTTCGAGACGGAAGTGAAGGGCGAGGATCCAAGCTGCCGCCGAGGATGCTCGCTTGCGACCGAGCAGGCGGTTTGGGTAGTATGCCACCGAGCGGTCCGGTAAATGGGACGTGTGGGTCCAATGTCGGAGAGCATCCGTTCAACAATGGTGCCGGACGTTACGATCGTGAGAGTTCTCGGCGTTCTTCTCATTGCTGCTGGCATCGCGCAGTGTGTCAGTGCTCTTAAGTGCCGAAAACGGGGGGAAATCATTCTCGCCTCACTGCGCGGCGCGCTGTACGTCAGCGCTGGCGGCCTGTTGCTCATGAACATCCTCGGCGCCGGCTACACCGCGTTTCTGCTGATACTGGTCTTTGCCGCGGCCGCGAGAACCCTACGGAAATGGGCGACCACCAGCCTGTTGAGCCTGGGCGCACATCTTTCACGCCGTGGCAGCCGCCGGAGAGTCGAACGCCTGCGTTCGGTGATGTTAGCAGCAACGAAGCTCTGTCTGCCACTGCACTGGCAGGTTGCCCGAAACATGAAGCGGGCCGGCGTCTACCGCAAAGGGCTTCCCGATCTGTACTTCGAGCGTGCCGCCGACCAGATGGGGTTCCTGATGCACATCTTCCGGGCCGGCTTCCCTGAATCAGGAGTGGCCCAGCGATTCAGCTTCGACTCATCGATACGGCTTCTGCATCAGGCACACAGCGCCGGCCACGGAACGCTCGTCATTTCTCCTCATCTGTGTGGTTACCCCGTCTTCCCACGCATCCTTGCGGAACACGTTCCCTGTAGCATCTACCTCCGTCACTCAGCGGACCCACGCAAGCACGAGATCAACAGGCAGATTGGCCACGCCGGAGGAGGTCACCTGGTTTACCCTCCCATCGACGCCTCGCCCATGCAACGTATCACCGTAGCGATGGGTATCCTGCGAGCAAAGAGGGCCCTGTACATCACGCCTGACCTGCCGCGCAAGCCGGACGAAGGCGTGCCGGTGACGATCTTTGGCCGCACGGTCTACTTCCCCACAGGTGTCGTCATCATGGCCATGCGAACGAGAGCTCCGGTCGTGTTCGTTACTTGGCATTGCGAAAATGGCTTGTACCACGTTAGCTTCCATCCGCCGCTGGACTTTTCTCCCCGCGGTGATCGGCAACGACGCGCGGCATCCGGCATGGCGGAGTTCGCACGCCTGATGGATGAGCGGCTGCATGAGCACCCGGAGATGTGGTGGAACTGGTTGGACAAACGGTGGACACGCATTCTGCGTAGCCGCCCACGCTCCGAGGATCTGCCGGCTTTTTCTGAAGCAACCATGGACGTCGAATTGAGCGGGCCCGGCCCTTCAGAGTACGGAACGGGTGTGCGAGACCCACGTTCCTGTTGAGTACGCCGCTATTCGAGCAACCATCGGCGCCGGGCGCCGAACTCGTCCGACTCGATCCGCACACCGGCGAGGTAGTGGACTTGCCGGGCGCGATCCCAGACTTCTCCAACCCGCACATGGCGATCGACGCCCGACGCCCCGTGTTCTTCTCAAACGGGACCTTCGGCACTTGGCGCCTGCGCTGCCATGGCAGATTGGGAGATCCGGTGCCACGCCTCGCCGGTGAGGCCGATCGTCGCCTGGGTCAACTGCTGTGTTCGACGGTTTCGCAAAAAGCTGCGTCCCGCACCAGCACACGCCGGCACGGGACGCGAAGGGGGACACGACAGCTTCCAACAGCATTATTCCAATTCTTCTGTGGAGTCGCATCACTTTCTGGCCGAGACTTACGCTAACCCCGCCTGTCGCCGCAAAGGCCCATATCATCAGGCTTGCAATCCGCTCCGGCGGACCTATCATCCCGGCATGCGGCACGTTTCTTTCATAGGTGTCTTGCCCGTGTTTCTGGTCGTGCTGGCCGGGTGCCACGCGCCGCCGCAGCCAACCGGGCCGACCGAAATGGTCCTGCGCATACCGGACCATGAGGCCTTCCTGGACGCCACCCTGACCGTGCTGCGCGAGCACGATCTGCCGCCCGAGCGGGTGGACTGGGAGCGTGGCGTGGCCGTCAGCCACCCGACCACCAGTGGACAGTGGTTCGAGTTCTGGCGGGGCGATTCGCGCGGCGGTTATCAGCTCTTCGAGTCGAGCCTCCACACCCTCCGCCGGATTGTGACCGTGCGGGTCGAGCCGACCGCGGTCGAGGGTAGTGCGGGCGTCCCGCCCGCAAAACGTGCCCGGGACGAGTACCGCCTTTCGGTGCAGGTTGACAAACAGCGTTACAGCGCCCCCGAGCGGCAAGTGACGACCGCCTCGGGCGCGCTGGCGATCTACAACGAGCGCCTGCCGACCACCGAGGGCCTGCGTGGGGCGGCCTCCCGCGGCGAGCACTGGGTGCCGCTGGGCCGGGACGTGCTGCTCGAAGCCTACCTGCTCGACAAAATCGCCGCCCGCTTACCCGGGGTCGAGCCCGTCACCGTCTCCGAGCCGCCCGCTGAGACGGACTCTTAGCCGAGATCCCCCGTTGTCCAAGTCTGCCCGACCACCGCACCCTATCTGCTTTCGAGTTCTTTTGCCTTCGCCTCTGCCGGCGCGATGACCTTAGGCGGAAGGGAGCGGAGAAGCGATTGGGCATCGTCGTAGTGGTGCAGCTCCAGCACCCAGTGATAGCCCCGGAAATCGCCAAACATGCCGTATTCGCGTTGCGAACTCAGGAGCAGCGGCTGAACCGGGACTCGCAGCGTCGGGACAATGGCCTGCAGCTCCTGCGGAATGCTCTTGGCATCCGTGATGTCGGCTATGACGAAGCGGGCCATGTGCGCCAGCGTCCGGATCGTCTCTGTGAAGCTGCGGCTGGCGGGCTTCTCGAAATCAAACATCACCGGGCAGTAATCGTGCCTCCGAAGCTCCTCCCGGATCGCATCCAAGACTGCCTTCCGCTCCCGTGTGAAGCGACCCAGAATCAGCACAACCTTGGACGTAATCGTGTTGATGACCTCGCGGACCTTCTCGTTGTGCAGCAACAGGTCCATGAATTGGGCCAGTTGCAGATTGTCGAGAGTGATCGTCGGTTCGTGCTTTCGCGAGATCCGTAGATTCGACTGATTCGCGCCCTTCAGTTCCACCCGCCAGGCGGAAATCCCGAACACGGCGCAGTCCGTGAGATTCGCGTTCTGGAGGTTTGTGTCAACGAGGGTCGCCGCTTTGAGGTCTGCTGCTTGCAGGTCCGCACCGGAGAGATCGGCACCACCCAAGAACGCCATGAACAGCTGCGCGCCCCTGAGATTGGCGTTTCGTAGAGTAGCGTCCATTAAACAGGCCCTGCTGAGGTCGGCACCGCGCAGGTCGGTTTCACAAAGGTTAGCTCCCGTGAGGTGCGCGTACCGGAGATCGGTTCCGCGGAGTACGGCTCTACGCAAGTTCGTATCAGCGAGGTCGGCGCCAATGAGTTCGCAGGCGGACAAGTTGCAGCCCTGGAGGTCAAGGCCTTTGAGATCGATCTGGCCGAGTACAGCATCACGGAGGTCCGCGCCACGGAGCTTAGGAAGCCACTCACCCTGTCGCCGTCGGCGGTTCCACTGGTGGATGCCGGCCGGTCCTCCTCGCAGCAGCTTGAAGGCTTCGTCTCGGTCCATGCCTACGCACTCTCGGGCTTCAAATCGCGGATCAGTCGGTCCAGGACCGTTCGATATATAGTGTCGTCTTTGTCCCAGCCGCGGGCGTCGGCGACGACCTTCTTGGTCACGTCTACCTTTCGTTCGTGCTCCCAGCCCTTGAAGATGTAATCGTCCACACGAACCGGGAAGAGCACATTGACATCGCGGTCGAATTCGCCGGCCTCTTTCCTTCGCATCCGCCTGTCTTCTTCGCAAATGGCCCGCTCGATCTCCCGGTTGACCGCGGGGCTCTTCAGCGAGGATTCGCTGGCAATCAGCACGACCTTGTCGTGCAGGCGGATCGCTTGGTCGATCTCACCCCAGAGGCTCCGCCCGGTCCGGGCGTCGTGGTCCCACTTCCAGCATCGAATCCCCGCCGCCTGAAAATCATTGTGCAGCCTCGTCGCGAATGCCTCGTCTGCCGTGCTGTAGCTGATGAAGCATGAGTGGAACCGAACGGGCTGTCCAACCTGCGAACGGAAGTAAGCGATCTCCTCCTCGCGCAGGCCGCACCCGCGCAGGAATTCCTCCGGCAGGTCCCCTTTGAACCGGAGAATCGAGTTCACGTCCACGTACGAAGGGCCGTGGTGCCGTGTGCTGTTTAGCCCGCTCGCTTCAGACAAGTCGCAAGCGATGCAAGTAAAGGCGAATATCGCGCCGCTGAGTTTGGCACCACTCAGGTCGGTGCCGTTCAGCTTCGCACCGGTGAGATCGGCGCCGCGCAGGTCTGAGTTAATGAGGAACGCCTCAGTGAGATTCGCGTCGCTCAGGTCGACGTTGCGGAGGTCGGCGTCGATGAACTCGGCTTCGTGTAGGGCGCCGTCGTCGAGGCGCGCACCGGCAAGTCTCGCACGGTTCAGACGGGCGCATCGCAGGTTCACCGCCCAGAGGTTCGCTGCGCCGAGGTCGGTATCGCGAAGGTCAGCCGCCCCGAGGCTGGGCACCATCTTAAGGCCGACGCCTGCTCGCCAAGCGTTCCATCTCTTGACACCTTCGGCGCCGCCCCGCAGCAGGTTGAGTGCTTCGTCTCGGTCCATGTCGAGCATTTTACCCGCTGGAAGGCGGATGCAAACGTGTGCAGGCTGGGCGTCGCCCGGCGTTCTCGCTATCGCCCGTCGAACTCGCTCAGGACATTGCGGCGCAGGTGGCGGAGCGTGTCGCGATTGGGGTCGGGCTGCTTCTTGCCGCGGTCCCCGTGCGTCGGCAGCAGCGAGTCGTACGAGAACAAGGCGAAGTCGCCACCGGCGCCGGCACACACCCGAAGCTGACTGCGCATCTGGTCGGCCGTCTTGTGCTTGTAGATCCCAAGGCCGGGAATGATCCGGCGGCCGGGGGCCAGGCGGTGATAGGTCTGCACGTAGCCGGTGAACCGCTCCGGCTGCTCGGTGTACGCCATCGGGTACGCCGCATCGAGCAGGCCGCTGCGCAGCCAGGCCAGCCCGTTCTGAAGGTAGCCGTCGTAGCCGACGCGCGGGTCGGACCAGACGGCGGCGGTGAGCGTCGCCCCCGGATGCCGCTGCTCCATCATTTGCCGAATGTCGGCCACGAGTCGCGTAAGCTGGTTCGCGCGCCAGGCGTCCCAGGCTTCCGGGGCGTCATCCGGATTCCGGCGGGTCAGACGCCGAAAGAGCGCGACCGTTTTTGCGTCGCGGGGGTACAGGTCGCGGGCATTCCGGGTCGTCTCCCACGCGTAACGCACGTAGTCGAGATGGACCCCGTCCACGGCGTAGCTGGTGATGATCTCCTCGATCACGCCGACCAGGTAGCGGCAAACCTCCGGCAAGCAGGGATTCAGGATGACGTAGTGGTCGTTCAGCGGCTGGCGGCGTCCGGCTGCGTCGTGCAGGAACCATTCCGGGTGCGTGTGATAGAGCTGGTTGCGGATCGGCGGCGGCGCCCTGCCGGACCAGCCGGGCATCAGATTCACCCAGGCTTCGATGCGCAGGCCCTGTCGGTGTGCTTCGTCAACGGCCAGGGCCAGCGGGTCGAACCCGGGGTCGCGGTAGTCGAACTCGCGCGACCACGGCTCGATGCTGGACCGATACGCGACCGTCCCGTCGCCGCGTACCTGCCAAAGGACGGTATTGCACCCCAGCCGCGCGCAGTTACTGATGATCGCGCGCACATCCTCGGGATAGCGGTAGTGAAAGCGGGCCACCCACACAGCCCGCACCGGGTCCGGCAGGGCCCGGGCACGCCCGGCTACCCCAGCCGCCTTGCCGCCCGCGCGGCAGCCGCCGAGCCAGAGACTGGCCAGGGCCAACAAGAGGAGTGATGCCGTGCATGCTAGCAGTGAGCCGGCCCGTCGCATCGGGTCACGATCCCGGCGGCCGGGCGTCTTTGCCGAACGCCTGAGCGCTGATGATGTCGGCCTCGAGCCCCACGCGGCCGGACTCCGCCCCGTCCCAGCGGTGCGACTTGATGGAGTCCACGATCATCTCGGCCAGCCGGATGGCGGCCACGCCGTCTTCGGCGCTGACCGGCGGACGCTGGCGTTGCCGGACACAGTCGAGGAACGTCTCGAGCTCGTCTTGCAGCGCATCCTTGTCTTCGATCGTCAGCGGCTCGACGTGCACCATCTTGCCAAAATCGACACCGGCCATCTGCGAGAGGTCTTCGATGTTCCGTTCGCGCGCCAGCTTGAGCACGTCGAGATTCTTGTCAAGCGTAATGGCGATGCCGACCCTCTTCTGGTAGTCCAGCGAAACGTAGGCGTGCTCGCAAAAGACCCGCAACCTGCGCTCGGTCTTCAGGGCCAGCCGCGAGGCGGTCAGGTTGGCGACGGCCCCGCCCTGGCACTGCACGCGGGCGTTGGCGATGTCCTCGTGCACGCCGAGCACGTTGACGCCCACCGCATCGACGCGCTCGACCTCGTCCTTGACCAGATGCAGCATGATGTCGATATCGTGAATCATCATGTCGAACACCACGCCGACGTCCGCCGAGCGGAAGGTGAATGGGCTGATGCGGTCGGTCTCGACGAACTTGGGTCGCAGGCCGAGCCGATCGACCGCCCGCACCGCCGGGTTGAACCGCTCGGTGTGGCCGACCTGCACGATCGTCTGGTGCTTGCGGGCCAAAGCGGCGATCTCTTGCGCGTCCGCCAGCGATGGCGCCAGAGGCTTCTCGATCAGCACGGCCACGCCGCGCTCCAACAGCGGGCGTACGACCTCCAGGTGCTTGACGGTCGGAACCGCGACGCTGGCGGCCGCCACGTCGCCGACCTCCGGCGTCAGCCTCTCGGCATAGCGTGCGCCGCGCGGCTCGGCCAACTGCTTGGCGCGCTCAATGTCCAGATCAACGACGGCGACGAGCTTCGCTGTCGGCATCTCGGCGTACTTGCGAACGTGATGTCGGCCCATGTGGCCGGCGCCGATGACGGCGACGGGCACCGGCTGGCTCATGAATCGGGCTCCTTCTCCCCAGCCTGGTAGAAGGCGGCCCGGTCCGTGGGCGCGTCGCTGCGGAAGTGCTCGCGCACGCGACCGTAGACGCCGACCTCGAGCTTGCGCCTGACGAACTCGGCCAAGTAACGGACGTGCTCGTCGCGCACCAGCCCATTGGTCTCGATTTCGCGCAGCGCCGCGACGGTTCGGCCCGGGGCCTGCTCGGTACGCCGGGCGTACAGCAGCCGAAAGGCTTCCTTCATTGCCGCGATCGACTCGTCGGAGATGTGCCAGCGCCGCATGCCCTCGACGTTGACGCCCCGCACGGTCTGGTCGTAGCCGAGGACCTTCATGTACGGCGGGACGTCGTGGGTGATGCGGGTCATGCCGCCGACATACGCGTTGCGGCCGACGGTCACAAAGTGGTGCATGGCGCTGACCCCGCCGACGTTGACGCAGTCTTCGATGCGGACGTGGCCGGCGACCTGCACGCCGTTGGCCAGGATGACGTGGTTGCCGAGGTCGCTGTCGTGGGCGACGTGCACGCCGACCATCAGCAGGCTGTGGTCGCCGATGCGGGTGGTGCCTTCGCTGCGACGGTCCACCTCGGTTCCGCGGTGGACGGTGACGTTTTCGCGGAAGACGTTGTCGTGGCCGACGAGCAACCGCGTGGGGCTGCCCTTGTACTTGAGGTCTTGCGGCGTCGTGCCCAGGACGCAGTTGGGGAAGAAGACGTTGCCCCGACCGAACTCGGCCGGCCCCAGGAGCGTCACGTGACTGTGCAGCACACAGCCGTCGGCGAGCACCACCCCCGCGCCGACGTGGCAGAACGGGCCGACCTGGACGTCCTCTCCCAGCTCGGCCTGCGGGTCCACGAATGCCAGTGGGTGTATCTCGCTCATTCCTTCGTTACTCAGTTCGGGTCGGCATCCACCAGCATGAACCGGATCGACGCCTCGGCGACCAGTTCCCCTAGAACCTGCGCCCGACAATGTACCTCCCCAGTGCGCGACTTGATCCGCCGGGTATGCGCCTCCAATACCAACTGGTCACCCGGCGCGACCGGGCGACGGAACTTCACCCGATCGAGGCTGAGCAGCACGGCCACTTTGCCGGTGTGCTCCAGCTTCTGCGACAGCAGGATCCCGCCCAGTTGGGCCATCGCCTCAATGATCAGCACGCCGGGCATGATCGGCTGACGCGGATAGTGCCCCTGGAAGAACGGCTCGTTGATGGTGACGTTCTTGATGCCGACCGCCCGCCGATCTCCCTCAATCTCCACCACCCGATCGACCAGCAGCATCGGATAACGGTGCGGCAGGACGCGCTGCACGGCGTGGATGTCCAGCTTGGCGCCGGCTTTCAGCCGCTCGTGCAACCGCGTGCTCAGCCGCAGCTCATGCAGCCGGCGGACCAGTTCGTGGTTGAGATTGTGCCCGCTCTTGCGCGCGTAGATGCGCCCGCTGACGAAGCAACCCAGCAGCACCAGGTCGCCGACCAGATCGAGGATCTTGTGCCGCACGCACTCATCGGGGAAGCGGTACTGGTTCTCGATCGGTCCTTGCGGGCCGATGACCAGAATGTCCTGATAGGTCAGGTGCTCACCCAGACCCGCGGCTCGCAGTTGCTGGGCCTCTTCGTCGGTGATGAACGTGCGGGCCGGCGCGAGTTCGTCAACGAACCCCTCCTGGGTGAGCGCGAAGCGATGAATCTGCCGCCCCACGCCGTTGTCCCGCCCGTAGTCGAGCTCATATATGATGTCCAGGCGCTCGCCTTCGCCCGGCCAGGCCACCAGCTCCGCGTCCCCGTCACTGACGCGGATCACTTGGGGGATCTTGAAACAACGTCGCTCGGCATCCTGCTCGGCGATGCCGGCTTCCGCGAGAACCTCGACGAACGGGGTGGCGCTGCCGTCGACCGCCGGCAATTCCGCATTGTCCAGCTCAATCTCGAGGTTGTCGATCGACAAGCCACGGATGGCCGCCAGACAGTGCTCAACTGTCTCGACCGCCACCGTCCCGTTGCGCAGCGAAGTGCGCCGCGACCGCTTGGTCAGGTTCTCGACGCGGGCGGCGATTCGTGCCGGCTGGGGTTGGTCGGAGCGGACGAACGCAATACCGCTACCCGGGGCGGCCGGCTTGAAACGCAGTTTCACCGGGAACCCGGTGAACAGCCCGACGCCCGAAAGCTCAGCTTCGTTTTGTATTGTTCGCTGCCGACTCAAGTTGCTGCACCCGTTTGGTCAACTCGCGCAACTGCTCGACCATCTTGGGCAAACGACGAATTATAACCTGTTGCCGGCCGAACAAGTGGTTATCCGTCGCCGGGATGCCGCGGACCACTTGGCCGTCTGGGGTGTCGTGGGTGACAAGCGATTTCGCCGCCACCTGTACGCCATCCCCGATCCGCAGATGGTCGACGATACCAACTTGTCCGCCGAAGACGACACGATGCCCCAGCGTCGTCGAGCCGGAGATTCCGCACTGCCCGACGATGATGCAATCTTCGCCGATGTCGCAATTGTGGCCAATCTGGACGAGGTTATCAATCTTGGTTCCGCGGCGGATGCGGGTTTCGCCGCTACGGGCCCGGTCGATCGCGGTGTTGGCGCCGATCTCGACGTCATCCTCGATCACGACGGTGCCGATCTGCGGGATCTTCACGTGCCGTCCCTCGCGCAGCAAATACCCATAGCCGTCCGCCCCAATGGTGGCGTTCGGGTGAATGATGACCCGATCGCCGATGGTCACCCGTTCGCGCACGACCACGTTCGGCCACAGGACGCAATCGCGGCCGATCTTCGCGTCAGCCCCGACGCGCACGCCGGGGTGAAGCTGTGTCCCCGGGCCGACCACCGCCCCGGGACCGACATAGGTTTGGGCCGCGATCGCAGCCCCCGCGACCACCGCCCCCTCGCCGATCACCGCGGTCGGGTGGACGCCGACCGGCACCGGCTCGCTTGGCGGAGCCAGGCAGCGCAGCACCTCACACAGCGCTGCGTCCGGATCCGAAACGCGTATGACCGTCTTGCCGGCCGGGACCTCACAATCCTCCGGGACGAGCACGACCCCGGCCTCGGTATCGGCGAGCTGAGGCAGGTACCGCGCGCTGCCCAGCCACGAGACCGCCTCGGGCCCGGCCTGATCAAGGGGCTCCACGCCCCAAACCACGCGCCCGCCGGCACCGTCTAGCCTTCCACCCAGGCGGCGGGCCAGTTCGGCAACTGTGATGGAGGGCCGATCAGCCATGGGGCCCATCCCTGCCTCAGGGTATGTCCAGCATCTTGGTGCGTGGCTGAGCACGGTAATCGGCATTGAGCTTGTCCAGCACGATCGAGGTGATGTCCGCCCGCGGGCTGCAATAAAGCACCTTACGGCTGCGGATCTGCTCGCGGATCGCCTCCGGCTCGCTCATCAGCGGCTCGAACTCGTCGCGGTAGAGCACGACGTCGTAGCCGTCCTGGACGGCGACTTTCTCGACAACCTCCAGGACTTCGCCGTAGATGCGCACGGACCAGACGCCGATCTCGCGGATCATCTCCGCCTGCTTAAGCTCGAACCAGTTCTTGTATTCGATCTGCATCTTCAGCAGTTCGCGCATCTTGCCCACGAGCGCGGGGTCGTCCGAACTCATCGCGCCGATTGTGGCCTGCTGGGCATCTATCTGCCGCCTGCGCTGATCCCCTTCCAGTTGCAGCTTGTCCTGAAGGTCCTTCATCTCCTCGGACAAGTCCTTTTGACGCTGGTACTCGTTGAAAATGTGAACCACATCCACGCACGCGCTCCGCATGCCGGTGGCCTGTCCGCCGTTGTGGGCTTGCAAGCCCCCGTACACCGACAAGACGATCACCACGGCGAGACAGCCGGCCAATACGCCGCTTCGACTCATGTCAAGCTCCTGTGCACAAATCTCATGTCGCGAAAAGCCATCGCCCGCTTTCCAGCGGCCTGGGTGACATTGTCGCCGCTGGGCGAATAGCCACAAGGGGGAGGGTGGCACGGGCAAGGACCGGCCTGAGGAGTGTCGAAGTCCAAGGGATGGTTCACGATGGTCCTTGCCCGTGTTCGCCGTAAGAGCGACGTTCACACGGGCAAGCTCCGTCCGTTTGCCCTTGTACGTTTTCCTCGGTGTGTGGTGTGTTCGCATCGCCCAGACCTGCTGTCCTCCCCGCTTGCCCGTGCCACCCGGTCGCTCGACGGGCGGCTATTGACCGGCTACGCCGGCCTCGACCAGGACGCGGCATACCTGCCGCGGGAGATGATTCGTCCCCGCCCCGTTGACCAACAGGGCAAAGCTCAGGGTGGTGCCGTCCGGACGGGCGGCGTAGCCGGCCAACGCGCGCACGCCGCGGATCGTCCCGGTCTTCCCGCGGATCCGCTCGCGCAGCAACGGCTCGTCCAGCCGATGGCGCAGCGTGCCTTCCCGGCCGGCCACCGACAGGCTCTCGCGGAACATGCCGCTGTGGCGATGACGCCACATGATCGAGAGCAACTGAGCGACCTGCTCGGCGGTCACACGGTTCTCGTGGCTCAGCCCGCTGCCGTCGCGGACCACAGCACCCTGGAGGCTCAGGCCGAGATCACTAAGGATGCCGTGCAGAAGACGAGCGCCGTCTTCCCAATTGCCGGGCCGGCCACTGCGCCCGCCGCCCGGCTCGTACGCGACCAGCGACTTGAGCAGGCATTCGGCGAACAGGTTCTGGCTGAACGCATTGCACCGCCAGAGCACGTCGGGCAGCGGCGTCGAATGCGTCGCCAGCGGCGTCGCCTCGGCCACAGCGGTGGGCGACAGGTTCCGACGGACCACCTGGCCGGCGGCCTCGACCCCGCGCGATTCCAACGCTAGTCTCAACGCGTGCCCGAAAAACACGCTCGGGCGGCCGACGCTGGTCGGGCGGAGGTCGGCCGTGCGAGCCACGGTGCCGCGGAAGACGAACACGTCGCTATTCAAGCCGCGGGTGATGCTGGGCCGGTGCTGTTTGCCCACCGCCAACTCGTTGCGGATGAAGCCGGTCGGTAACGGAGGTTGCAGCACCAGATCAACGACGCCGTTGCGAAGGCCCACCCGCGCATCGAGGCAGTTGTCATTGAAGTTGAGGCCGCCCACCGGGGCTTGATACCACGTGTGCGCCTGCTCAACAGGCCAGTCGGGATGCCTGCGGATATGATCGAAGACGCCGTCGTCCAGAACGATGGTCTTGAGCGAACGAATGCCGCGGGCCTTCAACGCCGCGGCCCACTCGTCGAAAACGGAAGTCGCGGATTGCCCCCGTCGCTCGGCAAGGCGTTCATCGCCGAGCCCCGGGTCGCCGCAGCCGATCACCCACAACTCACCATCGCGTGCATACACCCGTGTTTCGTAGCGGAAGTCCGGGCCGAGCCGCTCCAGTGCGGCGGCGGTCACAAACAGCTTCAGCACGCTGGCCGGTTTGAGCGGACGTCGGGGCTCGTGCGCGAACCATCTCGTCCCATCCGCCACATCTTCGACCACCAGGCCCGCATGTGTGTCCGCCGGCAGCTTGGCGAGCAGCGCCGACAGACGCCGGCGGACCTCCTGAGCCGCCGGTGCTCCCGGTGGCCCTTCGCTCTGCGCCACGACCTGTGGCACGGCGGCCGACAGCATTGCCACCACGAGCAATCCCGCTCGGACCCGCCCCAGTCGCGCGCGCTTCCCGTCACACACTGCGCGATCTCCGCAGCAGCTCGACGAGCTGTTTGAACGGCCCGTGGAAGGGTGCCTCGATTTCCATCTCCCTTTCCGTGATCGGGTGACGAAACCGGATTCGCCACGCGTGCAGCGCCTGATGGCTGACGAACGACGTGGTCGAGCCGGAGCCGGTCAGGTCGTACTCGCTGATCGCCTTCCCGCCGTACATCCGGTCGCCCACGATCGGGTGGCGAATGTGCGACATGTGCACCCGGAGCTGGTGCGTCCGGCCCGTCTTCGGAAAGAGCCGCACCAGCGTGTAGCCCCGGTAGCGTTCGGCGACTTCATAGTAGGTGACCGCGTTCTTGGCGATGTCGATCTTGTTCTCGCGCACCATGACGGCGAACTTCTCCCGCACCACCGGATGCACGCCGATGGGCACGTCGATCCGGTCGCCGTCCAGCTCCATCTCGCCCTCGACCACGGCCAGGTAGGTCTTCTGCACGGTGCGGCGTTCGAACTGGAGCGCGAGTCGCCAATGGGCCTCGTCGCACTTGGCCACCACCAGCACGCCGGTGGTGTTCTTGTCCAGCCGATGGACGATCCCCGGCCGGAAGGGGTCCATCCCCTGGCTGAGCTGCGTCGCCCGGTAGAGCAGGGCGTTGACGACCGTCCCGGTCTGTTCGGCCCGGGCCGGATGGCAGATTATTCCGGCGGGCTTGTTAATGGCCAGCAGGTACTCGTCCTCGTACACGACGTCGAGCGGGATGTTCTCCGGGACGACTTCCAGCGGCTCGTGAGCGGGCATGATGACGTCGATAACGTCGCCGCCCGACATCTCGTAGCTCGGTTTGGCCGGCTCCCCGTTGACCGTGATGGCCCCCTGGCGGATCAGGCGTTGAATCGCGGTGCGCGACAGGTGGCGGAAGCGGCTGTGCAGGTACTTATCCAGCCGGCGCCCGGGCAGCTTGCGCCGAATACGCAAACGCACCTTCTGCGTGTGCTTCTCGTCCAGCGGAATGGGGCGCTCGAGGATCTCCTCGTCGTGGTTCACGGCTGCTGCGTATCGGCCGGCTGGGACGACGGCGACTGAGCGGCTTCGCGGGAAGTGCCGGATTCCGCGCCGGCTTCGGTAGATCCGCCCGAACTCTCGTCGCTGGTTGGTTGGCTGTCGAGCGGCGGGCCGGCTGCTTGCGTTTCCGCCGCGGCCGCTGACGCCGGCGGCCCAACCTCAGGTCCCATCTCGGGGACCACCGGCGCGGGCGGGGGCGCTTGGCCCGGCATAAGCACGACTTTCACCGTAACCTCGTCCAGCGTCTCGAGCCGCTGCACGGCCAGCTCCCTGAAGGGGGTCTCGGCAAACCGCTCCTCCGTGCCGAGCGCTTCGTACGTCCGCCGCGCTTCGTCAAACTCGCGCAGCGACTCATGCGCCGTGCCCAGCGCGTAGGTCGCCGCCGCCGCGATCGAATCGGGCACCTCGGGCGTGTTTGCTATCGCCGCGTATGCCTCCACCGCCTCGCGCAGCAGGCTCTCATGCCGCATGGGGTCCAGGAGGGCCTGGAGCGTCAGCGCGTTGCCGAGGCGCAAACGCGCGGCGGCGAGCAGCTTGGGATCGGAGTTGTCGCTGATCAGCGCGTTCAGTTGGTTGATTGACTCGCCCACCCCGCCCGGATCCATCATTCTGATACCCAGCAACTGGTTCCAGTTGCTCTCCAGCGTCGTGGCCTGCTGCCCCTGCCAGAGTCGGTAGCCGGCCCACCCGCCGGCGACGATCACGATGACGATGACGCAGTACCAGAAGCGCGCGTCGGTGAAGTCTCGCAGGCGGCTGAGCGCTTCGGCGAACTCATTCTGCTTAAGTTGGTGGCGTGTATCGGCGTCCATTCGCGTTACTTCCAGTCCGCCTCGATGATGGTCTTACGGTCGCGGCAGGGCTGGCTGGGTTTCCCGTTCAGCCGAGCCGCGCGGCAACGGGCCGAGATCAACCACAATCACCGTTTTTCTGTTCTCCGGCCTGAGCCGGATCAGGCATTCCTCCGCATCGCTTTCGAAGCGCATATCGTAGATGCCGCGATCGAAACGCTCCTGTCTCAGCGTCCATCCGCCGGCGGCCATGTACTCCTTATAGAATCGGTTGAGCGACGCGCGTTCCATATCTCCGATGAATTCAAACCGAACCACGCGGAAGTGCCCGTCGATACGACTGACGCTGTGGTCGTCCACGAGCCTGAACCCGGTCGGTACCGGAATGTCGTCGAGCGTGGGATGCCGAACCGCCGAGGCCGTCGGGCCCTCCGAGCTGCCGGGGCTCTTGCTCAGGCCCAAGGACTCGCACGCCGGCAAGATCAGTGCTGCGACGCCGATCACTGCGGTTCCCGCCACTAGCCGATGCCGGACACTGGACGAAACCCATCGTGCATTCATTGCCAGACTCCTGTTGAACTCCCGCACGTTCTGATTGTGACCGTCATCCGCCGCTTCGTCAAACACCTCCGCTCTGCCCGCGCTGCTATAATCATGAGGTCGGCGCCGGCGGGGCTGCCGAGTGCTCGATCGGTGCCCAGCCGATGGCCGATCTAGCCACGGGGTGCGGTGTGAACGACGCCGGACATCCAGAGGCGGCGCTCGAGACGGCCCTCAGCGCGCACCGTTGGCGGCTGACCCGCGGTCGGTTGCTGGCCCGGTTGGTCGCTGCGGCCGCGGCGGCTACGCCCATCCCGCTCCTGGTCGTCGCCGCCGACCACGCCTGGCCCGGCGGCCTCCCGCGACCCGTCATTGTCGGGACCGCCCTGCTGTGGACGTTCGGCGTCGGCCTGACGCTCATTACGCTCCTGGCGCTGACGCTCTTCCGCCGGCTGGGGTGGCTCTTCGTCGCCCGCCACCTGGAGCGCGCCTGGGGCATTCGGCACAACGCCGTGGTCAACGCGCTGCTCGTTCGACGCCGTCCCGAGACCGCTTACGCGTGTGAAGGGGCAGCCCGCCAGGCTGCCGACGCGTTGCGCGGAGCCTCGGCGACCGCACCCGCCCAGCCGCGGGTATCGCGGAAAGCCGCGTGGGTCTTGCTCACGGTCGCGGTCGCCTGGGTGATTTACGCCGCCCTCGCCCCCAAACCGATCTTGCCCTCGCTGGCGCGATTCTTCGGGGCGGACGTGCCTCCGCCGACCGCGACGCGGCTTGAGCTGGTGCGACCAGCGGAGGGCGATGTGGTACACGCCGGTGACCCGCTGGAGATCGAGATCGCCGTGCGCGGGCGGTCGGTGGAGGCGGTCTGGTTCGACCTGCTGGCCGGTGATGAGGGCGTTGAGCGCCCGATAGCCAAGTACTTGCTCACGCGCACGCCGGCGGCCGACGACCAGGATCGCCGAACCCTGACGCTTGCCCCGCATGAGGTCATCGACGATCTCCACTTCCGGTGCCGCGCCGGCGACGCCCACTTGGAGGGCATCATCCCGGTAGAGCCACAACCCGCCGTCGTGCAGTTGCAGGTCCACCTGGTGCCGCCGCCCTACACCGGCGAGCCAGCCGAAGTCGCTCCCGAACCGGACCTGCGCGTCTGGGCGGGAACGCAGGCCACTTTCGAGCTGCAGGCCAACGTGGACGTCCGCGACCCGGTGTTCGTCCTCCGCGGCGAAAACGAGACCCGCACGCGGATGGCGATTGCCGACGCCGACCCGTCGCAGGCAGCGGTCTCCGAGCTGCTCACCGAAAGCGGCACCTACCGCATCGAGTTCACGGATCGCTGGGGCTACGCGTGCCGCGCTCCCGCCGAGCACAGTATCGTGGTCCGTGACGACGCGCCACCGACGGTGGAGATCGTCATCCCGGCGGCAGAAGACGTGCCCGGCGGAGTGGTCGATGTGAGCCGCTGGCCCGAGCTCGTCGCGGTTGCCTCCGACGACATACGGGTCAGCCGGGTGTACCTGGTGCACGAGCGGGACGGGCTGGAGACAAGGGCGAAGATAGAGGATGCCGCGAACGACGATACACGGCGTGAGCACGTGCGGGTCCGGGTTCCCACCACCGAGTTGCCGCTCGAACCGGGCCAGGCGCTGCGCGTCTGGTTCGAGGCTCACGACAATCGCGTGTTGGTTGACGGGACTCCGGCGGCGCAAGTCGGTGTTAGCCGCGTAGTTACGTTGAGTCGCCCCGCACCCGGGCCCGCCGCAGCGCCCCAGATGCAACCTGCCGACCAGCCACAGGACGCCGAATCCGGGGACGAGCCGGGCGCGCCCAACTCGGGAGAGCGCGAACCGGAGACCGGGACCGGCCAGCAATCGGATTCCGCGGAGCAGGGCGATACGCCCCCGCAAACCCCGAGCGAGGAGGGCGCGACGGAAGAACAGAACAGGGGCGAGGCCGGGAGCGGTTCCGAACAAGCGCCCGAGGAGCCCGACGATTCTGCCGGCTCTGACGGATCACGGAACGTAACCGACGATGATTCCGAAAGTTCCGATTCGTCGGCCGGATCGTCCGAGAGCGAGTTCGAGCGCGAAGCCCGCACCTTCGAGGAGGAGCACGGCGACGAAGCCCGCGAGGTCGCGCGCCGTCTGCGGGAATCTCGGCAGCAGCAGGGGGCCGACGACGCCGAGCAGGGTGCCGAAGAGCCACAAACGGGCGAACAGTCCGGCGACGACTCCGGCCAAGCGAGCGAAGCGGAGAAGCCCGAGGCGGCAGAAGAGAAAGCCCCATCCGATGGGTCAGCGGAGGGCCCACGGGAGCGCGGAGATCAGCAGCCACAAGAAGGCGAGGACCCTGGCACCGGCGAACCCGCGACCGGCGCGGGTGAAGCCGAGGAGTCGCAAGGAGAGGGCCAGGAAGAAGAGTCGTCCGGGGAAGGGAAACCCGGCGAAGGTGGTTCAGAGGCCGGCGAGGCACCCTCCGGCGGGCAGAAGACGGGCGGGACCGCGGAGGGCGATGCGGTGGGGCAGGATCAGCCAGCGGGCAATGCCGGCGAGCGGGAGACGAGCGGGACCGCGGAATCCACCGGGGATGCTCAGGCCGGCCGAGCCGATCAACCGCCGGGGGCCCAGGGCCAGCCATTCAGCCAGGGTGGGCAGCCTGCCGGACAGTCTGGTGGCGGCGGGGCCGCGACCCAACCGGCCCAGCCGGAATCGCTGCCGGCAGACGCCGGTGAGGCCGACGATGGCCGGCTCTCACCAGCGCCCGCTAGCGAAGGCGGTGGGCAGATCGGCTCGGAGGGCCGGCAGGAGCTGCTCGGCCTGCTCGAACGTGGCGAGGAGGTGTCCGAGGAGTTGCTGAGCGAGCTGGGCTGGTCAGCCGAGAAGGCGACCGCGTTCCTGCGGGCGCTCGAGCGCCTGCAAGAGGCAGCCCGTCGGTGTGGGGTGGTCGGCCCGTTGCGGCGGCTGCGGGCTCAGGGGGACCTCGGAACAAAGGCGGTGCAGGCGGGCCGCGGCGTTTCCGGCGAAGTCTCGGTCGGCGTCCCCGAGCAGGCCTCGCAGGCGGACGCCCTGGAGCAGATTGCCCCGCCGCCCGAGCAACGTGTCCCGCCGGCGTTGCAGGCCCTGCTCGACGCCTATTACCGCGCCTTAGCCCAGCGACGCGAGCAGGCGGCCAGCGAGGAGCGCTGATCTCCCGAGGTGTCAGTGCGTCGGGAGGGGGCCTGCCACGGTAGTCGTGCCGAGCAGCCGATTGTTTGCGGACGCAATTGCCATATAATAACCGGGTTCGCATGCAGGAGTTCTTCATGGCTGAGAAGGACGCATCGGCCGTCGCGCAATTCAAGGGTCGTCCGCTCGGGCGGATCTTGACCAAGATGGGCAAGGTGACCCGGGCCCAGGTCGCCGAGGCGCTCGACCTACAGAAAAAGAAGCGCGGCCCACTGGGGCAGTTGCTGATCGAGCTGGGCTACGTGGAGGAGAAGGACGTCAATGAGGCTTTGGCGGCCCAGGTTGGCATGGCGTCGATCGCCCTGAGCGAGATCGACATCGACAAGTCGGTCATCGACCTGATCCCCGTCCAGATGGCCCACGCCTACCGGATCATTCCGACCGACTACGACCGCGAGACGAACACGCTCGAGGTGGTCTTGGCCAGCCCGGACAACTTCCACGCCACCGACGATCTCAAGACGCTGATGGGCTACAACGTCCGCGCCCAAATCACCACGCAGGCGGAAATGACCGAAGGCCTCAACCGTTTCTACCCCGAAGAACAGGCCGAGACGATCAACGAGCTCATCTCGGGAATCGAGGCGGACGAGGAGCTGGCCAAGTATCAGAACCGCGGCGAGAGCATCGACCTGGACGAGCTGCGTGAGATGGCCGAGAGCAACCCGGTCAAGAAGCTCGTGAACCTGGTGCTGTTGCAGGCCATTCGCGATGCCGCCTCGGACATCCACTTCGAGCCGTTCGAGGACGAGTTCAAGATGCGCTATCGCATCGACGGGGTGTTGTTCGAGATGGTTCCCCCGCCCAAGTACGTCGCGATGGCCATCTCCTCGCGCATCAAGGTGATGGCCAATCTGGACATCGCCGAGCGGCGGCTCCCGCAGGATGGGCGCATCGAGCTCTTGGTTGAAGGTCGTCCGGTGGACTTGCGCGTGAGCGTGTTGCCGACGATGTTCGGCGAGAGCGTGGTCCTGCGCGTGCTGGACCGCAAGCAGGTGGACCTGGACCTCGAGCAGATCGGGCTGCGTGAGGAGGAGCTGGGGGTATTCCGGCAACTGATCAGCAAGCCGCACGGGATCATCATCGTGACGGGCCCGACCGGGTCGGGGAAGACGACCACGCTCTATTCGGCGTTGCGGGAGCTGAACGTGCCGGGCGTCAAGATCCTGACCAGTGAGGATCCGGTCGAATACGACATCGACGGAATGATCCAGGTGCAGGTGAAGTCGGACATCGGGCTCACGTTTGCCCGTTGCCTGCGGCACTTCCTGCGTCAGGACCCGGACATCATCCTGGTGGGCGAGGTTCGCGACCTGGAGACGGCGCAAATCGCCGTGCAGTCTTCACTTACGGGCCACCTGGTCTTCTCGACCCTGCACACTAACGACGCGCCGAGCTCGATCGCGCGCTTGCTCGACCTCGGCTTGGAGCCCTTCCTGATCACCGCCACCTTGGAAGCCATTATCGCCCAGCGGCTCGTCCGCAAAACCTGCGAGAACTGCAAGGAGGAGTACGTACCCACCGAGGCCCAACTCATGGAGCTGGCCCTTACGCCGGAGGACGTGGCCGGGCGGACGTTCTACTACGGTCGCGGGTGCGATTACTGTAACAACACGGGGTACAAGGGGCGGACGGCGATCTTCGAGGCGATGGTGCTGGACGACGAGCTCCGCGACTTGATCATGAAACATGCTTCTGCGGGGGTTCTGCGGGAAGAGGCCCGCAAGCGCGGGATGCGTACACTGCGTGAGACCGGGCTGTTGACGATGTACGACGGGGTCACGACGATAGAGGAGGTAGTGCGGGAGACGATTACCGAGGAAGGGATATAGGCTGGCATGCTTGCGGTGGCTGCCATCTGGTCGGCGGGGTGGGATCGTTAGTCCGATAATCACGGGAGAGTTTTGTCGGGTCACCTGGTGACCCGAATAATGGTGCAGGCGGAGCGGGCGGCTGTTCGTGTGGGCCGCTGTGTACGCGCCCAAGTGTGTCCCAAGTCGGTGTGGAGTCGCTCCAATGGCGATGTTTCAGTTTGAGGCCTTGAATGCCTCAGGCCAGGAAGTCAAAGACGAAGTCGAGGCCCCCACCAAGGAGGAGGCCGTTGCCAAGGTCCGTGGCCTCGGTTACTTCCCGACTAAGGTTGCTGAGAAGGCGGGCAAGAAGAAGATCACCCGCCGCGAGAGGGGACCCGGTCCCGCCAAGCGTAAAGCCGCCGGCACCGGGCTTGGTTGGGTCTCCACCAAGCAGTTGACCGCGTTCACGCGCCAGCTTTCCACCCTCCAGGATGCGGGCCTGCCGGTCTTGCGCAGCCTGCGGATTCTGGAGCAGCAACAGAAGCCCGGCATGCTCCGCAACGTGATCAAGCAGGTTGGCGAAGACGTGGAGGGCGGGGCCACGCTCTCCGAAGCCATGGCCCGTCACCCCAAGGCGTTCGACCGTTTGTACAGCAACATGGTGGCGGCGGGGGAGGCCGGCGGCGTGCTCGACGTCATCCTGCAACGACTGGCCGATTTCCTCGAGAAGGCTCAGAAGCTCAGACGAAAGGTCATCGGGGCCATGATCTACCCCGCCGTGGTCCTCACCATCGCAATGGGCATCACGCTGGCGATCATCATCTTCCTGGTGCCCAAGTTCGCCGCGATCTTTGCGGACTTCGGCGTCGAAGAGATGCCCTGGATGACGCAGGTCCTGATCGACATATCGGAGTGGCTGCTGCGCGGTTCGCCGCCGGGCTGGGTGGTCATCTTGCTCTCGCCGATAATCATCATCCTAGTCTACAGGCTGATTCGCCAGGCGTACGTCGGCCGCTACGCGGTCGACACGATCAAGATCAAGATCCCGATCATGGGGCAGATTGTCTCCAAGTCGGGCATCGCCCGCTTTACGCGGACGCTGGGCACTTTGATATCCGCCGGCGTGCCGATCCTGGAAGCCCTCACCATTACCCGGGAAACCACCGGCAACGAGGTCTACGGCAGTATGCTGCGCAAGGTGCATGATTCGATCCGCGAAGGCGATTCGTTCGCCAACCCCCTGCGGGCCAGCAAGTGCGTGGACTCGATCGTGGTGAACATGGTGGACGTCGGCGAGGAGACCGGCGAGCTCGACAAAATGCTCTATAAGGTCGCGGACAACTACGAGGACGAGGTGGACACCCTGGTGAGCTCGCTGGTGAGCATGCTCGAGCCGGTGATGGTCGTCATCCTGGGTGGAATCGTCGGCTTCATCGTGATCTCGCTGTACATGCCGATGATCGCCCTGATCCAGACCATGACGAGCCAGTAAGGGCGTCGGCCGCGACCGCCAAGCTGACAAACGAGAGGTGTGTTCATGAGCGCATCAAAACGCCGCGCCCCGTATGGATTCACGCTGGTCGAGCTGCTGACGGTGATCTTCATCATCGCCCTGCTGATCAGCATCCTGGTTCCCGCGCTCAATGCCGTCCGGGACCAGGCGCGCAACGCCAAGACCAGCGGCGAGCTGAGCTCGATCGGGAAAGGCGTCGAGCTGTTCCACAGCGAGCTGGGCAAGTATCCGCGCTCGCACGGCGGCAACCCCTTCTTCGACGACGACAGCGTCATCCTCACCGGGGCCCAGTGGCTGGCCGTGCAGCTCGTCGGTCCCGATCTGCAAGGCTACGTCAAGCCGGAACTTGCCATCGACACGAACGACAACGGCGAGATTGATGAGGCCGATTGGGAGGCGTGGTACGAACTCGATCCCGACAGAGCGTATCCGCGCCTCGGGCCCTACGTTCCCACTGAGGGCGACATCGTCCAGTCGTTCGTGTCGTGGGCTGAGGGCCACCCCGGGTACACCGTGGACGGCGATTTGGAAGACACGGGCGACCGCTGGTCCAACGACCGGGTACCCTTCTTCGTGGACGCCTACGGCCTGCCGATCGTCTACTACGCCGCCAGCACGTACGCGAAGAAGCCCTTTACTACCGGCACGCCCGGCGACCTGGAATACGGCCGCTACGACCAATCCGACAACGCCGGCTTTACCGGTACCGAAGGCGACAACGGACGCAACCCCGGGTGGCAGGGGGGGCTCGACCCCTACGGAGACGCCGAGGAGACACTCCCCGGCTCCAACATCTGGCACCCGCTGGGGATTTTCGGCTACGACCGCTCCAACCCCAACAACGAGCCGGATCCGCTGCATTCGTTTGCCGGCGTGATCATGGATTGGAACATCTTCGAGACCAACCTGGATGCGGGCACCGGTGAAGGGCGGGTCTGGCCGCACAATGCCGATAGCTTTATCCTCGTTTCGCCCGGCAAGGACGGTCTGTGGGGCACGAAGGACGACGTCAGCAATATTCAGCGGGGCGATTAGTGGCGTTTCCACTTGAACGGCCTGGCACGAAATGTAGCGGCCGACGGCTCGTCGGCCGCCGGCCTGCGGGCCGCAGGCCGCTACGCGAACCGCCCCTTCAATTGCAGCAGGAGTGGCTGAAATGAACTCGAAAACCGACCTGCGAAGGGCGTCTGATCCGAATCGCGACCGTAAGGGAGCGGCCAACACGGCGCTAAGACCGCTTCCTCACGGGCGCGGCTCTGTTCGCTCCGCCTTCACGCTCGTGGAGCTTTTGGTAGTGATCGTCGTGATCGGGCTGTTGATCAGCATCCTCGTGCCGGCGGTGAACGCGGTGCGCACCTCGGCCCGCGAGACGACCACCAAAGGCACGCTGGGAACCCTGGCTACCGCGATCGAGACTTACAAAGCCGACGGTCGCGTCGGCGGCCGGTATCCACCGTCACGCTCGGACGACCCCGGAGCCATGCCGCAGGGCCGTGTGGTGCACAATCCATACCAGCATCTGCCGAGTCAGGGAACGCGGCTCGAGATAAGCGGCGCCGGGTTGCTCGTCTGGGCGCTGGTGGGGGCCGACCTCCAGGGATGCCCCGGGTTTCGGACGTTCCGCCAAGGCAGCGCTCACTGGGCCTTCGACACGGACGCGGGGAACACCCAGGACAACCCGCAGCTCAGCGGCGCGTACGCGCTCCACAATGACACCGAGCAGCCGTTGCACCCGCGCTCCGGCGGGTTTGTCGATGTAGACAAGATCTCGATTTCACGTGTCAACCCTGTCCGTGGCCGCTTCGAGATCGAGGCTGAGGTCGCGGCGCGAGACGACATGGGCCTGGCTTACACTAACCGTCTTTATCCGATGTTTCTGGACTCCTTCGGTTTCCCGATTCTCTACTGGCGGGCTGACCCGGCGGGCGCGAAGCTCGCCGACCTGGACGGCAGCGCCACGGGCATCCAACGGGGAGTTTACCACTGGCTGGACAATGGTCCGCTATTGGCTGACACCCCACTCAGCAACCAGGAAGAGCCCTTGATTCTACGGCCCGGGGAAACGGACGAGGAGCGCTTGCTCAACTGGCAGGCGGACATCTCCGACGACCCGGGCTACACGGGCTACTCACGCGGCTGGTTCCAGTATTTCATTCGCAACGAGCAGATCCAAACCAAGGACGTCCCGCACAACCCGGACACGCACCTGCTGATCTCGCCCGGTGAGGATGGGCTCTACGGGACGGCGGACGACATCGCCAACTTCCCGCACAACGGCGTGGATCAGCGGGAGGGAGGCTAGACGGTGCCGTCGGCTGTGCCAGGAATGCGGTCTGCCCGCCGCCGACCCGAGCCCTGCGCGCCGCCCGCCTTCACGATGATCGAGCTGTTGGTCGTGATCGCCGTCATCGGGCTGCTGATCGCGGCCATCGTCGGCATCGCCAACGCCGCCATCCATAACCAGAAGGTCCGCAATACCCGCGCCATCATGAAGAACGTCACGCTGGCCATCGACCAGTTCAAAGAGGAAGACCCCCTGCGCCTGATCTACAACGGCAAAAACCCCACCTTCGGCCCCTTCCCGCCGTATCAACTGGCCAACGCACCCGATACCGCCAACCAGAATTCGCTTGTTTACAACCTGGAGGCCAATCCGCCCGGCGCCAACGACACGCTTGCGCAGCGCCTCGGGCGCGACTTCCTGAACGATGCCAGTCCCGCCGAAGGCCCGACAGGAGTAGTGGACCTAGACCCAAACCAAGCCACCAACCGTGACATCCAGGCCCTCTACACGTACCTGAAGGTGCTCATGCCGTCTGGGTTGACGCAGGTGCCCGAGAGCGCACTGAAGCCGTTGAACCCGCAATACCCGCCCCCGGGTGAATTCGTGAATCCGACCGGCAACTCAAGTAACACCGAAGCGCAGGTGGGGATATTTGGCATTCACGACGCCTGGGGCGTGCCGCTGGATTACCTTCTGTACGTGAAGCTCGAGTGGACCTGGCGCCGGGATCCCCTGCTGGGAGTCGAGCAGGCGGGTATGAAAATCGCGGATCGCATCCCCGTGCTGCGCTCACGCGGGATCAGCCGCGAAGTCTACGACGTGCAACAGAACGACCCTCAGGCGCCGCGCGATCCGTCGAAGTGGATCTTCAGCACGGAGTTTCCGTCGCCGTTGGCAGACGTTGCCAACACCGGCTTCTGGGCGAATGGGGTGTTTCTAGCTGGCAACGCGACCGGTAACGGCTGGGCCCGGGCCAAGGCCCTGGCCGAGGATTACGGGTACGTGCCTACAGAGCACGACGGCGAGCAACAGCAGCCGTAGCCGACGTAGATCGTAGCGCCGGACCTCCGAGTCCGGCGTGCCCGGAGTAGAGGTAGCGGCCGGTGGTTCCGCCGGCTGAACAATGACCGGTTACAAACCGGTCCCACAGGGTAGTGCGGGCGTCTCGCCCGCGCATTCGGCCGGTTGAAAACCGGTCCCGCCGATTGTAGCGGCCGGGCTCTGTCCCGGCCGTGGGCTGTCGCACGGCCCTTGCTACGGACTGCTAGGGCAGCCGTAGAATGCCGGTGGGCGAATGGACGTACGGAGAAACGCCTTGCGACGGGTAATCAGCGCCATGACCGGCTATCAGACGGGGCCGCCCACGGCCAAGCTGCGCGGGTCCATGCCACCCCGCCGCGCATTCACCGTCGTCGAGCTTGCCGTCGTGATCGCGATCATCGTGCTGCTCATCGCGCTGGCGGTCCCGGCCTTCAACAGCATGAGTGCCGAGTCGCGCTTCGCCCAGGCCGTCCAGAGCGTCAACGGGATCCTGACCCGCACGCACATCGCGGCGGTCGGCGAACGGTCGATGATGGCGGTACGCTTCGGCCCCGCGGCCTGGGACCTGGACCAGACCGCCGAGGGTGCGGCGGACAAGAACCGGCAGACCGCCGTGACTTACCGCTACACGACCTCGGTCGAGCAACCGGATGACCCGAACCGAGTCTTCTACGACGAGCGTTTCGTCCGCCGCGAGGAGAGTGAGCCGGTACGGCTGCCGAGCGACGTCTGGGTCGCCCCGGCCGAGGGGCTGTTGACCCAGAACATGCACGGTTACACCAACTTCGGGGCTAACTTCGTGCTCAGGGGCAACGTCGGGCAGTTTCACCTGGAAGCACTCGACCAAAGCGGCACGGTGAACCCTGATTTTTACAACGGCGACGACTTCCTGGTAGTGTTCGACCCGCACACGGGGCTGATGGGCGGCGGCCGGCCGAGCGCGTACGGCCTGCGGGCCTACGATCCGCTGAACAAAGTTGAGAGCGCCGGAACGTGGCAGGGTGCGGGGGCCAACCCGGCCTGGAACCCGGAGTTCAATCGCTTCGCCTTCACCGGCCTGGTGATTTATCCGCGCGAACAGTTCGCGGCGTTGCCGACGGACGCCGACGGGACTGATCGGCAGGGGCTGCTCCGGCGCATCGGGCGGGCCTATTACGTGAACCGTCACAGCGGCGTGCTGGTGGCCGGCGAGCAGGAAGGGCCGTGATGCGGGTGAGGAAGGCAACGAGGCGACGAGGCAACAAGGCATCGAGGGCGGCGTGGCTGCCGGGTGCCACGGGTGGCTTGTCCACCCGTGTCTTTGGCGACAGGTGTGCGGACCACACTGGCGGGGTGCCACGGGTGGCTTGCCCACCCGTGTCTTCGGCCGTGTCCGTGCGGACGGCACTGGCCGACAAGCGGCCAGTGGCACCCACCAGCCGCGCCTTCAGCCTGGCCGAGCTGATGATCGCCATAGTTATCCTGGGCTTGGGTCTGCTGTTCATCGCGGCGGCGTTGCCGGTCGGGCTGAGCTACACGCGTGACACGCTCGATCTGGCCGCCGGCGAAGCCACCAGCGAGTACGCCCTCGACACGATCGAGCAGTACCTACGCACATCGAACAAGCTGATCGACGACCCGAACCTACCGCTTATGCAGCAGCAGCGCCTCGACAACCTCTCCCGACCACGGGACCCCACCGACATCGTACCGCCGCCGGTCGAATTCGACGGGGGACACGAGCCGGTCATCAAAGTCCGCCCCTTGATTGCGGACAACATCGACGCCACGCCCGGTGCAGACCTGTCGAGCACCCTGCTTCGGAGTGATCTCGGGGAGGAGCTTATCCGCGTTTGGCTTCCGCTCGTCGGGGTCACGCCAACCCTGAGGGAGGTCGATTACCAGGCCACCGGCGCGTGGGGCCCGAGGAGCCTCTTTTGGCAGCCGGCCCTGGCGTCGGTTGCACGCGTGTACGCACCTATCACCCCAGTCTTTCCGTTCACGGCGAACCAGTTCCTGACGAACGACCCACGCTACCCGCAATATGCGCCGCGGTACGGGCCGAACCCCTGGAACGGCACGCACGCCCAGGAGCTGCGTAAGGCACTTGATCGCCGCGTGGTGTGGACGGCCTTCTATCGCCGTGTTTCATATGACCCCGGGCCGGACCTAACGCTCGGGAACACCGACGATGCGAGCGACCCGCTCTTGTACGAAGTGATCGTCGTCGTCGCGCGTCGGCCAAGCGTGAACCACCGCTTTCCGCGCCAGGATGCGTTCAGCCCCCTGAACATCCCAAGAGCTGTCAGCGCCGACCCGCTTGGAATCGGCTTAGACCGATTGGCGCCGGATCCCTGGCTGGTGACGTTTGACGTATCCGCTCCTCCCGGCGTGGCCCTGCCACTGCTGAACGAGCCAGCCGACTATGTGACCATCGTCGGGCCGCCCGATGACCGCGTCCTTCAGCCGCCGCCACCGACAGGCTTCTTCATCGAGCGTCCCACGCTGACGTTCCGGTGTACCCTGCCGCCCTCCGGGCAGCTCGGCCTCGGGGCTCTCTTGCCGGTCGGCAGCATCTTCATTCCGGCCGTGAATTGGTGGAACGGCAGGGGTCCGGGGTTCGTCCCCCACGCGCCGGACGCGTTGCCGATCTACGAAGTCGTCGAGCGCCCGGACGAAACCACGGTAATCGTCAAGAACAATGGGTTTTACCCTTGGATTGACGTTGCGAGCGGGCTGGACGCCCGGGCGTGGCCGGTGTGGGTCATTCCGCCGGCGTTTCGCGAGCGCGATTCCACCGGTCAGCCGGTGTATGAGCGCCGCTCGCCGATTCTGGCGGTCGCCCGGCGTTACATCCGTTTGCGCGAGATTGATTGATGGTCCGAGGATCCGAAATCCAATCGGCACGTGGTTGTAGCGCCGGACCCTTCGGCTTCGCTCAGGGCAGGTCTCCGGGTGCGCCGGGGAGGGCGAGGCTCCTGCCGAGCCGCGGTTCCGGGCAAATGGCTCAGCGGGAGCTTCGCCCTCCCGTTGGCCGCCGCGGCTTCACGTTGGTGGAGATGCTGGTGGCGCTGGCGGTGACCGTGGTGGCGTTGGCGGTCGTGACGGTGGTGTTCAACGTGACGACCAAGACGGCCACCCAGGCCGCTGCCGTCTCCGAGGTCGAGAGCCTGATCCGCAACTTCATGCTCCAGCTCGAGGAGGACCTCAAGCAGTGCGACCCGACCGACAGCGTGCTGGTTCTGGTGGGCCGCACGCAGGCGGCCGCCCGGACGCAGGACGAGCTGGACGCGGGGCGCTACTACCGCGTGCTGACCGGCGATCCGAACAACGTGCCGGCCAACTTCCGGGCGGAGTTCGACAACGTGGATCCTCTGGACCCGCTGGTCTATCAATACAGCAACCCCCGGGCGGACATTCTGATGTTCTTCAGCAGTCGCCCCTCCGCCTCGCAGGCCCCGCCGACCAATCCGCTGCCCAACGACACGTTCGGCCAGTCGTTGCTAGCCGGGGCCAAGTTCTCGCCGATCCAGGTGGTCTACGGCCACGCGGCGTTCGACGACGCGGTCTTGAGCGGCGGCCCGGGCAGCCCGTACGTCTTCGCCGACAACCTCCGGCATATCGAAGACACGATCGACGGGAGCAATACCCCAGCGGTGCAGAGTCGCATCCCGGCCAACCGCTGGCACCTGGCCCGCCGGGCAACCATCCTCAACGTGCTCCCACTTGGCTCGATGGTCCCACCGGGTTTCACACCGCAGGTTTGGAACCGTATCAGCCACTGCTATAGCAGTAACAACCAGTATGCCGGCGACGCGGCCGACTTGAATTACTACGGCTTGCTGGACGCAGTCAACCCGGCGGCGACCATAGTCGGCTCCCCGTACGCGTTCGACACTGATCCAACTTGGCCGTGTATGCCCGTGCTGAGGGTGGTGTACCGGGAGGGCCATACGACCAACCGCCACGTAGCAACGGTGTTGGAGACGCCGCCGGCGAATCTGCGCAGCAACCTCGGGTTGCACGCGTTGCCGGGCTGTGTGTGGTTCCAGGTCGAGTTTCTGATGCCGGAGGACCCGCGCAACGGCCTTGATCACCCCGATGGCTACCAGCGGAACGACATGCCGCGCTGGACCGAGGTCAATGCGGACCTGTCGGTGGGATCAACCACGTACGTCTTCGTGCCGGACACGGCGGCGAACCGTGAGGCAGTCGCCAGGTTGTATGTCCCCGGCACCGGGGCGACCGGGCGATTGCTCGACTTCGCCCAGGTGGTTCCGCCAGGCCTGCCTTATAACGGGCCGGACAATGTCGCGAACCGCCGGGTTCGCATGTGGCCGTATGCGATTCGGATCACCGTGCGGGTTTTCGATCCGAGGGGGCGGCTGGACGAGCCGGTGGTGAGGAGTCTGGTACATCGGTTTGAGTAGGGACGTGCAGCGAAACCGAGCCGCGACCGTGAGGGAGCGGTCCTATGAACGGAGCCGCGACCGTCAGGGAGCGGCAAGGGCGGGTAACCAATGGATCGCTCCCTCACGGTCGCGGCTCTGATCGGCTCTAAGTCGAGATATTACAAGATGTTGCGACCTGAGGAATCCACCGGCGAGACGCCGCTGGCACCCGGCCCCCCGTGTCACGTGGGAACGTTGACCGCTCGATCACAATACAGGGGAGAGAGAAGGCCGAGTCATATAGACGGATTGGACGTGCACATGAAGCGGAATCGGACAGTTCGGCGGCGAGCGACCGTCCTGATCATGGTCGTCACCCTGCTGGCGCTGTTGTTCGTCATCGTCTCGGGCTACCTGACGCTGGCCCGTTTCGATCGGCAGACGCTCATCATCGCCCAGCAGGGCAACACCACCGACGAGATCGTTAATGGTGTCAACCACCTGGTGCTCTCGCTGGTGCGTGAGCAGTGGTTGGACAGCGAAGGGGAGCTCTTCACCGGCAAGCCTACCACGCCGCCGCCAAACTACGAGTATTCCACGTATGAGGACATCGGCGGCTATCGCAAGTCGCACTGGCAGGCCGCCTCGGAGCCGGTGCTGGACGCGACGGCGTCAGGGCACGAGCTGGAGAGATACCGCTGGGCGGCGATTTCGGCCTTGCACGAGCTGGCCGCCAACGACCCGACGCGCCAGCCGTTCATTCGGAACTTGATGCTCGAGAACGATCGGGATACCGACACCATTTTGAACTTCGATCTGAACGACCCGAACAACGATTTGAGGCGGAACGCCCGGCTGGGCTTGATGGACGCCGATGGCGACGGCGTGCCCGACGCCGGGCTGATGGCGTCCGCACTGGCGACCGAGCTAGCCAACAACATGGCCGGGAGGTCGGTGCGTCTGCGCGGCACGGGGATCGATCCCAGTCGCATTCCCCAGGACGGCAACAACACAGACCTGCCCGGGGAGCCCGGGTCCCGATATTGGGATGACTTCTGGCGCCGATACAACGATTTGGCCCGCTACGAGGTCGCGGTGCGTGTCGTCCCGCACGGTGGGATGGTGTCGCTGGGGTTGCCGTACCGGATAGGGTCGGCTCCAGAGTGGAACCACGAGTTCGCCCGGCGCATGTTCAGTTGGCTGGGCACCGGCAAACAGGGCGTGGGCTCACCCCCGACCAGTCAGTTGATGGGGGAGCTCTACGCGGAAGCGGCGGCGATCGAGCCCGCGCTGCGTCGCCGGGGCGGGTTGTTGCCCTCGTATCGGCCGCAGGGCGAGCAAGCTCGTGTCCCAGACCTATTGCGCCAGCTTGAGGAAGACAATTGGGGGATCTTCGCAGCACCGGTAAACGGCGAGGTGCCTTGGCAGCGGTTCAACTTGGCGGTCCCCAACGCCGACGAATGGATACTCTGGCGGAATCGCATGTTTCTTGATCCGGCCCGAGTCAAGGACGGCGACGTGACCGCGCTGGGCGACTACGACTGCCGGCACCTGATCACCACCGTCAGCTACAGCGACGACGTGGCCCGCGAGCAGACGGCGACTCTACCGGCCGGCGCACTGCCGGGGATTCGACAAGGCCAGCTCAAGTTCTATCTGGGCGACATCGCGCAGGCGTTCGACCCGCAGACCGGCGCGTTCCTGGGCGATGGGGGACCCGGAACGCGGATCGTGCACAGACTGGCGGGGTACTTCCATGAAATGCTGAGCGCCTACACGGACTGGCCTGACTGGCCGGCCCGGCCGGGATGGACGGCGCTCACTGAGGAACAGAAGCGGTTCCGGCAAGCCTATATGCTGGCAGTGAACACGGTGGCGTTTGCCGCGCCGCGCCAGGCCAACGGCTTCATTGACGTGGTGACGGCAACTGCGAGCTTCGAGCCCCTCTCCACGAGAGTAACGACCTACATCGGCTACGCCCCGCAGCCGTTCGTTACGCAGATCCTGGTGTACGACAAGGATCCCGGCGGCAACAGCGAGAGCCTGGCCCTGGCGGTGGAGCTGTTTAATCCGAACGATCCGACGGACCTGAATCCGCGCTTTGACCACCATGCGCTCGATCTTTCGCAGTTTTGTATTACGCTCAACAATGCGAACCCCAATACAAATCCCGGGCTTGGACGCGTTCTTTCGGACCCGCAGTACTTCAGTTACCCCAGGCCCGGGAGGATGTCGGGGCGGAGCTTCATCGCCTTCGCCGTCCGCGGAGTAACCGGCAACACGGCCTTCGACAGTTACTTCACGAACAACCGTAACGGCGTCATCGACGATCTGGCGGTGGACTTCAGCGGCAATTCGCTGAAGGTGAAGCTGTGGCGTCTTGGCACCTCGCCTGCGGCCTGGTACCTGGTCGACGAGCTGGAGATAGGGTACAACCTGAGCACGCAGCCGGACGACGACGGATGGTGGGCGACTGCGTACCGGGATATGCAGGGCGAAGCGTATTTCGGAGACTACAGCGGCTCGCTGCCGGCGCCCTGGCGGATGGCGGTCAACTTTCAGCCGGGCAACCCACTGCACAAGCACGATGAGCGTGAGGGGCATCCAGGCGAGGACAAACTTCGCGAACTCGGATTGGCTGACCCCACTCTGCCCGGCGGTCCGCGTCTGGCCCCGACGGTGCCGCTGTACACGATGAACGCGGCGGCAAGGAATGACTGGCCGGTGCATGGGGCGTTGCGTCCACGCTCGTTGCCCACGGTCGGTTTCATGCTCTTCGTGCCGCGCTTCTCCCATACCAAGGAGGTCGAAACAACTATCCCGGCCACGGTGCACCGTCCGATCTCGGTAATGCTCGAAGCGGTGTGGAATGACGAGGGGTACGGCGTAACGACGTACCCGGCCGACTTCGGGCATATGGCGATCTTCGACAACACGCAGGATCTAGATAGCGGGGGCTACGGGGATTACTTCGCCGACGACGAGGCCGGCAAGGTCCCGTGGGGGCTGCTGGTCTTCGACTACTTCACGACGCTGGATCCCAACATGGACGCGAATGGCGACGGTGTTCCGGATGTCGATCCTTACCGCGTGCCCGGGCGGATCAACATCAACGCCGCCCCGTGGTTCGTCCTGGCCGGCTTGCCAGTGATTGGCGGCCCACCGGGTGGGGACCTTCCGCTTCACCCGTCGGCGTCGCCGGCGTTCTGGAGCACCCAATCGGGCATTCTGGCCGGGGTCGCGTTGGGCCCCGATGGTGCGCCGAATACTCCGGACGACATCCCGCGTTCTTTGCTCTATTGGACTTCGTACCATCCGACGCCGCTGGCCCATGACGGCTGGTGGCGGCTGGGGATGGACTTGGCGCTGTCCGTGGCGGAGTACCGCGATCGCATCGCGTACATCGACCCCACCCCGGCAAGCCCGAGTTTCCCCTATCGGTGGAGCTACCTGCGAAACGGCGCGCCCTACCTTCCGGCGCCGCCCACCTACCGCGTCGAGACGCGTTACGGGGGGATCCGGCGTGGGGACTGGGACCCGGTGCCGGGCAGCTCGAATGCGAAGAAATACGGCTTCCTGACGCTGGGCGAATTGGCCAACGTCAAGGGGTTCGACTCGGCCACTTACCTCCCGGGCGGCGGCACTGCAGTGTTCGATCCATTGGCCGACCCGGGCGCCAATGTTGTCGGCGGCGATTTCGTGCGGGCGGTCAGTCTGTTGGCGTTGCTGGATACGCACTTTTTGACCACGCGCAGCAACACCTTCACCGCGTACGTGACCGTCAGGGATCGGCAGAACGCGCAACAGAGTGTGCGGTCGCAGATCACCGTCGATCGCAGCAACATCCTGCCGCGGCTGGTGCTCGACGTGAACGGCGACCCGCTTTTTGAGGACGCTGACGGGGACGGTTCCGTTGATGACGCGGTGGTGATCACCAACAACGAGCTTCCGGAAACCATCGCCGAGCGCCGCGTCGGCTACGGCAACGCCCGCTTTGACGATTAGCCCGAATCTCTCACCACGAAGGCACCAAGACACAAAAGGGAAAACGGATAAGCTGGGTCGGCCCCGCGGGCTCGGTCGCCGCCTTTGCTCGCCGAGTCCGGCGTGTTGCCCGATTGCGCCTGATCCGGTAGCTCTGTGTGTCTTCGTGCCTTTGTGGCGAACACGCCTCACCCGGCGGCCGTACAATGCCCCCATGGCCACGGACCAGATCATGGTGGCATCGGAGACCTCCGGCCGCCGGGGCAGCATCGCGCTGGCCCGCGATGGCGAATTGGCCGCCTTTCGCTGGCTGTCGGCCGAGCGCACGCATACCTCCGAGCTCATGCCGATGGTGCAGGAGTTGCTCGGCGAGGTCGGTGTGCGGCCGGCGGACATCAGCCTATATTGCTATTCCTGCGGACCGGGTAGCTTCACGGGCTTGCGCGTCGCGGCGACTGTAGGGCGGATGTTGCAGTCGGCCCTCGGCTGCCGCGTCATCGCCGTCCCGACGCTCGAGGTGATCGCCCGAAACGCCCTCGTCCACCCGGAGAGGCCCGAACGTCTCGTGGCCATCCTCGACGCCAAGCGCGGGCAGGTCTACGGGGCGGTGTTCGAACGCCGCGATGAGTCGGACTTGCAGACCGCGGTCGAACCGGGGATCTACGCCCCGGCACCGTGGCTGGCGTCGGTGGCCAAGCCCTTCTCGATCATCGGCGAGGGGATCGCGTTCCACCGGGCGGCGTGCACGGCGTCCGGCGGGAACGTTCTTGAGGAGGAGTACTGGCCGCCGTCGGCTGAACACGTTGTGATTGTGGGTGAGCGGTTCGCGCGAACTGGTCGCTTCTGCCGCCCGGAGGAAA
Organism: uncultured Planctomycetales bacterium; assembly: GCA_964572345.1. Taxonomy (GTDB): domain Bacteria; phylum Planctomycetota; class Phycisphaerae; order UBA1845; family Fen-1342; genus JAUWXH01. The sequence continues at coordinate 38,997 of CAZNFA010000006.1, read as the reverse complement.
TCGTGCCGCTCTATCTTCGCCCGCCGGAGTGCGAGGAAGTGTATGAAACCCATCGCGCGGCTGCTCGCCGACGGCGAGGCGAGTGACGCCGACCGACCACCGTTGACGCAGTCCTGGCCTCCGCGCTGGAAGCTGTCCCGGAGGGACCGCATGACAGTAGCCCAGCGTACAGCGCTGGGATCCCAACAACGTTACTCGCCCGCAGTCCCGACGGGACGGCTGAGGTCTCTTTAGGGCTAGCCCCTCCCCCGCTAAGATGACCGCCTGTGTTTGCCCGACCGTGCAGCCGGATTAGCGCCTATTTCCGCGCGCGGACGACTGGTCTAGAACCTGATGCCAGACGGCGAGGAAACGAGGACGATGGCGAATCAACTGATTGAATGCGTGCCCAATTTCAGCGAGGGCAACGACCTTTCCATCATCAAGCAGATCACCGACGAGATCGAATCCGTCGAGGGCGCCACGCTGCTCGACGTCGATCCGGGACAGGCCACCAACCGCACGGTCGTGACGTTCGTCGGACCGCCCGAGCCGGTCATTGAGGCGGCCGTGCGGGCGGGACGCAAGGCCAAAGAGCTGATCGACATGTCCAAGCACAAGGGCGCGCACCCGCGCTTCGGCGCGATGGACGTTTGCCCGCTCGTGCCGGTCTCCAATATCACCATGGACCAAGTCGTGCCGCTGGCCCATAAGCTGGGAAAGCGCCTCGGCGACGAGGTCGGCATCTCCGGCTACTTCTACGAATACGCGGCCACGAAAGAAGAACGCCGCAACCTGGCCGTCTGTCGCGCTGGCGAGTACGAAGGGCTCGCTGAGAAGCTCAAGAAGCCAGAGTGGAAGAGCGACTTCGGCCCCGGCACGTTCGACCCGAAATACGGCGTGACTGCCGTCGGCACCCGTGATTTCCTCGTCGCCTACAACATCAACCTCAACACGACCTCGACTCGCCGGGCGAATGCCATCGCCTTCGACGTACGCGAGAAGGGCCGCAAGAAGCGTGAGGGCAACCCGCTCACCGGCCCGCTCGTCAAGGACGACCACGGCAACGACGTCTGGATCCCCGGGTCGCTCAAATGCGTCAAGGGCATCGGCTGGTTCATCGAGGAATACGGCATAGCGCAAATCTCGATGAACCTGACCAACATCAGTGTCACGCCGGTGCATGCCGCGTTCGATGAGGTGTGCCGGCGGGCCGAAGCGCACGGCGTGCGCGTCACCGGCTCCGAGCTGGTCGGCCTGATCCCGCTCAAGGCTATGCTCGATGCCGGCAGGCACTACCTGCGCAAGCAGAAACGGTCGCTCGGCGTCTCCGACGACGAGCTAATCAAGATTGCCGTCAAGTCGCTCGGGCTCAACGATCTCTACCCGTTCAAGCCGGAAGAGAAGATCATCGAGTACGCCATCGCGGCTCGGCAGCCCAAGAAGATGCGATTGGTCAATATGACGCTGACCGGCTTCGTGCACGAGACGGCGTCGGAGTCGGTCGCGCCCGGCGGCGGGTCGATCAGCTCTGCAATGGGCGCGATGGGGGCCGCCCTGGGAACCATGGTCGCCAACATCTCCAGCCACAAACGCGGCTGGGACGAGCGTTGGGAGGAGTTCTCCGATTGGGCGGTCAAGGGCAAGGCCTATCACGACGAGCTGCTGCGGCTGATCGACGAAGATACCGACGCGTTCAACGCGATCATGACCGCGTTCCGCCTGCCGGAGACCAGCGAGGAGGAAAAGGCCGCCAAGAACCAGGCCGTTCAGGACGCGACCAAGAACGCGATCATGGTCCCGTTCCGCGTGATGGAGGCGGCCTACGCGTGCATGGAGGTGACCAAGGCCATGGCCGAGTTCGGCAACCCGGCTTCGGTTTCCGACGCCGGCGTCGGCGCCCTGGCCGCCCGCTCGGCCGTCATGGGCGCCTACCTGAACGTCAAGATCAACTCCAAGGACGTCGAAGACCGCGCCTGGATGGACAACGTGCTCAAACGCGGCGCCGAGATCCAGGACAAGGCCCTCGCCCTGGAGCGCGAGGTTCTGGAGACGGTGAACAGCAAGCTGTAGCGGCCGGGCCCCGTACCGGCCGAGGCAACGCAAGGCATCGTCGAGCGCAGTGAGACTTGCCAGATCGGCGGGTATAATGCAGCAAACACGCTCCGCGGCTACGGCGAGATCGGCATCTATTCGCCCAGCCAGGTGATCGCCTATGAAGAAGACGTTTGACTGTGTTGAGATGAAGCGTCAGGGGGCCGAACGGCTGCGCGAGCGCCTCTCCAAGATGACGCGCGACGAGCAACTCGCGTTCTGGCGCCAGCGCACGGACGCCCTCCGCCGCCGCGCAGAAAAGCTGCGCGAGCAACGCCGCGGCGAGCCAACACCACCCAGCACCTGAGTGGTCCGCCCGGCGCCGAAGACCGCGCCTGGATGGACGTCGTCCTCAACCGCGACGCTGAAATGCCGGACAAAGCGATCGGCCTGGGCGCGCGACATCCTGGAGATTGCGAACAGCGAGATCGAGGCCTGAGGCGGTACTTCCATGACGCGTTCGGTATGCGCTGGGACTTCTCAACTGCATTCGTTCTAAGGGCAGACCAATGGTCGCCAGTGTCCTTGACAGGCTGCGCTCGCTGACCGGCCTTGGCTACGACCGCATCACCCACGTTTTCGACATCGAGGAGACTCGGCGGGTCGGCCGGTGGCCCGTCATTTGGGTACTACCTTTTCTGACCGACGCCCCCGATTCCTGCGAAGACGAGCCCGGACCAGGAGTAGGCGCTCTGCTCGCCAACCTGGCGCGGCGGGACTTGCTCGTCACCAGGCACGCCTCCGTCCTAGGCGTCGAAGACACTCCCAAGCTGCCTGTGAGCGCTTTTCTCAAGCGCCATCCTCTCTCCGGGGCAGAGTTCCCGTGCGATATCCTTCTTTCGGGGGTCATCCGATCCGACCGCATCAGCCTTACCCTAGACTGCAAGGTCAGCAGGCTGTTACGTGCCGAGGGCGATGTTCAGGAGCTGCGGGTCACGGCAAACCTCGCGGAAGTCGGTGAGTTCACGCGAAATACAGCGAAGGCGTTGTGCGCCGTGCTTGGAATCGAGATCGACCGGCAGACAGAAGATGCTTGGACACTGGGACGTCCGCTCTCGTGGGAAACCCTGTGCGAGACAGCTGCTTGCCTTGAGGGCGGAGATGTGGGCGGACTCTTGAAACGGTTCTACGGCGGGCGCACCCATGCGGATGCCCTCCTGCCCGCCTTGGAAGACGTTGAGGATGAGGCGCTGGAAAGGGAGGCCTTTCGGCGTGGCGTCGAGCAGGACGCGCGGAATCCCCAACTGCTGTTCAATTACTTCTGCAAAATCTGGAACGGGCGGGTCCCGACGCGCGTGCAGCGCGGGTACTTCGCGCAGCGCTTGAGTGCGCCCCCGGGCATGGCAAGTCGCAGATGTGTTTCGCGCACGTGATCCGAGAGACGGCGGCGAACGCGGAGCGCATCCTCGCACACTCCGAAACCGGCTACCGTCTCCTGCGGGGAAACAACTTCGCGATCGCCAACTTCATGAACTACCTGAGGGAGTTTGGTGGCAAAGGGTCGCGTTTTGACTACCTGCTGGGTGAACTCATAGGTAGCGATCCAAACGATCCGAACGTGTACAGGTTCGCGATCGAGTATCTCTGGAACAAGGGCCAACTGACGGAAGCGCTTGCGCTGGCGCGCAAGCTCGAACGGCTTTGCACCCCGCCAATCAATCCTCGCACATTGTACTGCTACCGACAGGACCTCCAGATCGCACACCTACTAGAGCGCGGGCAATTCGATCCGCTAGAAGAGGCGCGCCGCATCGTCCGAGACCTGGAGAACGCCGCGGGCGCGCGGCGCGACCACCCGTAGACGGTCGGGTGGAATGCGTAGGTCGCAGAATTCACCCTCGCGGTGCCGCACACCTTGTAAAGCAAGTGCTGGGTATCTTCCGGTCATCGGATAGAATGCGTTCAGGGCGACGTGTTGGCGACAATGCGCCAAAGGTCATCGCCCCAGTGGGGCCGGATGAACGTAGCCCAGGGCGAAGCCCTGGGAATCCGACAGCAACGACGACGCAAAGTCCCGTTAGGGACGGTTGAAACGGGGTCGGAACCGCCGGCGCGCTAGAACAGAGCCCGAAGTGCAAGCGAGGGTTTACCGTCCCCAGCCGGACAACGTGTCCGGGCCTTAACGGTGCCCCCCGGTGTACAGGTCGGTGCCGACACTGTGCGATCACGCCGCGCAGATCGAAACGGCTCTCGCGTGTCGCGCACGTATCCCTCGCTGGCGCTTCGGGCTCGGATGGAACTGGCTCTGGCTGCACAGGCACGTCGCCCGAATCGAGAGGATCATAGGGTGCCGCGGGCGAAACCCTCGCTGGCGCTTCGGGCTCGGTAGTTCGGGCTCGCAGCAGGGGAACGTTGCGGTCCGCCTAAGCGCGTCAGGGCAGCTCGTCACCCTGATACTCGCTGACGTACTCGATCGCGCGGCGCAGGCTGTCGGCATCCCAAAGCCAGCGACGACTTCCACCTTCCGTCCATACGGGTTCATCCGCGCCGACATGACCGGCCTCGCGCAGCCGGCGGGTGCCCCACGCCTTGAACTGCTTCATCGCCTCCTTCGGGTGCACACCGCACGACAGGACGACGTGCACGTGATTCGTGCGCACGTTCACCGCATGCAGTGTCCAGTCCCGGACGCCGCAATGCCCTGTGATGGCGTCGATCACTACACGCCGAGCCGTTTGCGTCAGTCTGACGGGCCGGTGGTGCATCGTGCGGACTTCGTGGAGCAATCGCGTCTCATCGGGCGGAAGGAATGGCGAACCCGGCAGGTTGTGGTCTTCATCGACCGCGCTGCGCTCATCGCCGTGCAGCCATGTGCCGTAGCACGTCCACGTTAGCAAGTAGCCGATAGGTTCAGCCATGTCACCAGTGTACCGTGCTGTGCGCCGGCAACCAGAAACAGAGCCCGAAGCGCAAGCGAGGGTTTACCGTTCGTAGCCGGAGAGCATTACCACATCTGGGCGTCATCCGCGTTGCAGACGAGCAGGCCGAGATCCGCTGAGCATTGCCGGCAGTCGGGATGTTGCCCGCGCGCCGTGTGCCAATCTCTCGCTGGCGCTTCGGCCTCGGACGGAACTGGCTGTGCCTGCGCAGGTACGCCACCCTAATCCAAAGGATCATAGGGTGCTGTGCGCGAAACCCTCGCTGGCGCTTCGGGCTCGGTTCTTCGGGCTCGGGTTGCCAAGAACGCCCGGGCGCTGGGCTGCTATTCCCGCTCGTCCTGGTTCTCTACGCGCTCGAACGGCGTCTTGAGCCGCTCGGCCGCGTGCTCGCTCGGGTTGTACCTCATTCGGTACTGGCTGTGCTGCATGCCGCCAGTGATCTTCAGGTCCACGGCTTTCTGATACACGGCCACCGCTTCGTCGTGGCGGCCGAGCAGGTCGAGCACGTGTCCTTGCCAGACGAGCGCGACGCCCTGGTAGAGGGGATTCTCCGCGGCCGCTTCGAATACGCGCTCAAGAGCGACGAGCGCCTCCTCGTACCGCTTCACGTCATAGAGAGCGAACGCGGTTCGAAGCAGCAGCGACGTATGCTCCAGCTCCCCGAGCCACTCGGGCTTGTACGCCTTGGCGATCTTGACGCTCGAGCGATAGCCCCAGCCGGCGGAGGTGACGATGCGTTTCGATTCGGGCATCGCCTTGCCACGCCAGACGGCGACGTGCTCTTTCCAAGCCGCTAGCTTGGCCGCGGGGACCTCGGGCAGGTCTTGCATGAACTCGCGCAGGAGGCGGAAGAACTCGTCCGGGTTAGACGCGAACGGGCTGTGGCCGGCGTCGTCCAGCACGATCAGGCGGGCGCCGGGGTGGTTGGCGTGAAAAACTGTAGGCTTATTCGCGCCCCAGGTCAGATCCCATTCGCCCTCGACAATCAGCGTGGGGATGGGGCAGCCGTCGAAGCCGCCGCGCAGGTCGAGCCAGCTCGTTTGCCCGCCGACGGCGCTGCGGAAGCGTTTGTCATGCTTCCACTCGTACAGGGCAATGCGGGCGAACTGGTTGGCGGTCGGCTTGCAATAATGCTGGCGTTTCCAGTCGCCGTTGAGAAACGCGTTGTAGACCTTCTGCGCGAGTGACAGGTCGGAATCGCGGTGGATCTCGCGGATGCGGGCGCGTTCTTCATCGGTCAGGAAGTCCCCCTGTCGCGAGGGCCCTGTGTCGGCGCCGAAGCCGAGCGATGACCCGACCAGCACCAGCCCGGCCAGGTTGTCCGGGTGCTTCAATGCGTAGCACTGGGCCACCAGGCCGCCGTAGGAATGCCCGAGCACGACCCAGCGTTCGAAGCCGAGCCGCTGGCGCAGCTTGTCCAGGTCATCGACGGCCTGATCCAGCGTGTAGCCTTCGCCCGGCTCATAGTCGGACACGCCGCAGCCGCGTTGGTCGCAGTAGACCACCGTGGCGAACTGGGCGGCCCGCGAGAACGCGGGATGGAAGTAGTGGTGCGTGGCTCCCGGACCGCCGTGCAGCAGCACGATCGGCGTTCCGTGGCCCTCCTGCTCGCAGTACAATTCGCAGTCGCCGATGTGGATGTGGTTCTTGTCGAGCTGGAGCAGCGCGCACCAGCGCGGCACGTGAGGGATTTCAGGCACGATCTGGGGTTCGAGGTGCACCTGGCGATCCATGATGGTCTCGGTGCACGCGGTCTCGCGGGCTACCAGCTCGGCCGTGGCGTCTTGCCCTTGGCCCTGCCGGGCGCCGATCAGGCTCAGCGCCGCGACGACGGCTACCGCAGTGAGGAGTTTCTGTCGCATGGTGTGTTCCTCCTTGGCGTAGCAGAATAAGCGAATCCAGGGTTCTATTCGACGCGATTGCGGCTTTCTTCCGGCCACAGGTGCCCCATCCCGTTCGGACAGCGACGGGGGTGGCAGACTGATTCTGTGATCGATGCTTTAAGCAGCCGCCGGAAACGCTGCGTCCCAATCCACTGCAATCGGCGACTAGCCTCCGAAACAGAGCCCGAAGCGCAAGCGAGGGTTTACCGTTCGTGGCCGGACGATCGTAGCGCGCCGCAGACGCATCCCTTGCTTGCGCTTCGGGCTCGGACGGAACTGGCTCTCCCTGCGCAGGTACGTCACCCGAATCAAAAGGACCATAGGGCGCCGTGCACGTATCCCTCGCTTGCGCTTCGGGCTCGGACGGAACTGGCTCTGCCTGCGCAGGTACATCACCCGAATCAAAAGGACCATAGGGCGCCGTGCACGTATCCCTCGCTTGCGCTTCGGGCTCGGATCATAAGAATGCTCTGGCCGGCAGATTGTTGGTCCGCACGGCGGACCGTACGATTCGCGGATATGTCGGTCACTACGCGGAAGGAAGGAACTCCCATGAGCGCGTTACGAGGAAAGCTCGTATTGCCGAGCGTCGTCCTGGCCTCGTTCGTGTGCGCGGTCCTGCTGGCGCAGGAACGCGACGCGGGCGCGAAAGACCCGCTCCGGACGGCCGACGGCGTGGTTGGTGAGCTGTACAAGCTGGTCACGTTCGAGGCCGGTGCATTGCCCGACTGGGACAAGGTCAAGTCGCTGTTTCTCGACCAGGCCGTCGTCGTGCTGCGCACCGCGCGCGACAAGACCACGGTGTTTTCGGTGGATGGCTTTGTCGAGGATTTTGTCCGCTTCAGCGAGCGTGCCGACGTAGAGAAGAAAGGCTTCAGCGAGCGGATTGTCCACAAGAAGTCCATGGTTTACGGGGATATCGCGCACATTCTGGTCTTGTACGAGGCGCACATCACCGGCTCGCCGCGAGCGCCGCAGCAGGGCGTGGACAGTTTCCAGCTCATTCGGAAGGATGGCCGCTGGTGGGTCGTGTCGATCACGAACGAGATCGTCACCGCGGATCGCCCGGTGCCGCCCGAGCTCAAGCGTTGACGTCCTTCGCACCGCGGCCCGCGTGCCTCATTCCGTTCGCGGAGCGGCGGGATGCGCGTGCCCATCGCCGGATTTGTATCTTGCACGCGGACTACGCGATGGTAGAATCATGGGTGCGGCGGTCGCCGCACAAGGGCAGTTGTGCGCTGCGTGCGCCGGGGGCAGGCGCGCGTGGCTTGGACGAATGCGGAGGCGGAGCAGTGTTGGCAGCAAGCCGAATGCGGAAAGCTTTCACGCTCGTCGAGTTGCTGGTCGTGGTCGCGATCATCGCGCTGCTGATCTCCATCCTGCTGCCTTCGCTGGCGCGGGCGCGGGCGCAGACGCGCCTGGTCGTCTGCCAGACTCAGCTTGGCGAGTACGCCCGCGCGTGCATGTACTACCTGGACGATTACCGCGACACCTTTCCGCCCCACCGCCAGAAGGTCGCGGGTTCCCCCGACGGCGCGGGATTCCCGCATTGGTACCACCTGCTCGACTGGTATTGGTTGGGAGAGTTCAAGCGTCCGCATCGCGACATCCCGCTGAACGAGCGTGAGCTGCGCCTGGCGCGCTGCCCGGACCTCAACTTCGACCACGACGACGGCGGCGACTGGTCGTGGAACTACACGCACGCCGACATCGGCTACGGTTACAACGCCTACTGGCTCGGCCTGTACGCCTGGCAGGATGACGGCGTGTTCGATCTCTGGCCCAACGCCAAGGCGCAGGTCTGGATGAAGGACTGCGACATTCGCAGCCCTTCCGAATGCATTCTATTCGGTGACTCGCATCCGGCGGGTGGGGATTCCTATGGGATGTACTCGTCCACGCTGCTTTATCCCTTTATCGCCGGTCACGACTATGCCCCCACGCTCGGCGAGGGCGTTTCCACGCGCCACATGTCCACCGCTAACACGGTCCTCTACCGCTACGGCGGTTTCTACTGGTACTACGGCAACGGCTTGGGCAACTGCTGTTTCGTGGACGGGCACGTCGAGGCGCGCCGCTCCCAGCAGATCAACATGATGATCGACTGCCGCCGCTACTGGGACCCGTCGCAAGGCGTCGGTGGCCTTTATCGGGAAGACGAAGAGGAATACCACCGCCCCTAGCGCCGCCGCGCCGCGGGGGTCGGTCGTAGACTTGCCCGTACCGATCTCCAAGCTCCACCCAGGGTTCTACTCTGAGCTACCTTCACCGCGCCTGACGCGTGCATCCCAGCAAACTGGGGTGCCCTCTGGAACGATGGGCGACCCGTAGTCGAATGTTGTGAGCCGGTCGCGCTGGGAGTACGATCGCGCTGGGCCGCGCTGTCCAGTGCGGCGGGGTTCGCCGCTGCACCGGTCGCGTCGGCCGAAACCGCGTTCTTCGCAGAGAGGATCAGCAATGGCTTCGATCAACCGCAGACAGTTCATGGGTCGGGCCGCGGGAGCGGCGGCGGCGTTCACGATCGTCCCGCGACGCGTGCTCGGCGGGCCGGGCCAAAAGCCGCCGAGCGAAACCGTCAACATCGCCGGCGTCGGCGTGGGCGGTCAGGGGGCCGGTGACCTACGCAACGTGGAGAGCGAGAACATCGTCGCCCTTTGCGACGTGGACTGGCAGCACGCGGCTAAGACATTTGAGCGCTACCCCAACGCGCGGCGCTACCGCGACTTCCGGGTCATGCTCGAAAAGGAGAAGAACATCGATGCGGTGGTCGTGGCCACACCGGACCACGTACACGCCGTCGCGGCCATGGCCGCCATCAAAATGGGCAAGCACGTCTATGTCGAAAAGCCGCTGACGCACTCCGTCCACGAGGCCCGCGCGTTGACCGAGGAGGCTCGCAAGGCCGGCGTGGTGACGCAAATGGGCAACCAGGGACACGCCGCCGAGGCCATGCGCTTGCTCAAGGAATGGATCGAGGATGGGGCCATCGGCACCGTGCGGGAGGTCGAGGCCTGGACGCCGCACGCGGTCTGGCCCCAGGGCATTGACCGCCCGACCGAGACGCCGCCGGTTCCCGATACGCTGAGCTGGGACCTGTGGCTCGGCCCCGCGCCCGAGCGGCCGTATCACCCGTGCTACCTGCCGGCGATGTGGCGTGGCTGGTGGGATTTCGGGACCGGGGCGATGGGCGACATGGGTTGCCACGTTCTCGATATGGCGTTCTACGCGTTCGACCTGACCTGGCCCACCAGCGTCGAGGCCAGTTTCTCAACGTTCGTGCCCGCGGGGCTGAACTGGGACAAGCCGTTCAACACTGAGAGCTACCCGCGTGCGTCGATCGTCCGCTTCCGGTTCCCCGCCCGGGGCGATCGCCCGCCGCTGAAGCTCACCTGGTACGACGGCGGGCTGATGCCCGAGCGGCCGGATGAGCTGGAGAAGGGCCGCAGGATGGGCAACATGTACGGCGGCATGCTGTTCATCGGCGAGACGGGCAAGATCATTTGCGGCGCGCACGGGGCCGACGGGGTGCGCATCATCCCCGAATCGAAGATGCAGGCGTATGAGCGCCCGGCCAAGCGCCTGCCCCGCTCGATCGGGCATCACGCGGAATGGATCGCGGCCTGCAAGGGCGGGCCGAAGCCGGGCTCGAACTTCGACTACGCCGGCCCGCTGACTGAGACGGTGCTGCTGGGGAACGTTGCCATCCGGGCACAGCAGCGAATCCACTGGGACCCGGTCGAGATGAAGATCACCGACCCGCCCGAGGCGAACCAGTGGCTCCGGCGGGAGTATCGCGATGGGTGGGAGTTATAGGGCATGGCAGAACGAAGGGTTCCTGACGCCTCTTGGTGTCTAGTGTGCAGAAGTGGTATTCTGAAACCACCAAGAGAAGCTCATGACCACTTCAGGTGAATTCTCGTGGCGCCGGGTGGGAATCGTGGCGCTGTGCGTTGTCATGGCGATGGGGAGCTGCAGTCTGATCTTGCTCAGGTACACGGCGAATATGGACCGTTCACCGGTGCCGGAGGCACTTTTGGAAAAACTCGAAGTTGGCATGCCGCGGGAAGCAGTGCGCGAAATCCTCGGACCACCGACAGGCGTTTCGCCGGCGGGCACTTGGGTCTACGGTGACCGGGGCCGATGGGTGCAGGTACTAGTGTACTTTGACGACAGTGGCAAGCTCACAAGGTATATCCTAGACAAGTAGTCCACGCGGGCGAAAGGGGTCAGGAACCTTCTCTTGACGCCTGAGTGCCCGGACTGCCACGGGCCGCTGTCGGCGGCCTCGTCTATCACGTGCTCAGCCGGGCCAACGCTCGGATGACGATCTTCCAGGCAAAAGAGGGTAACGCGGCTTCCGAAGGTGCGAGATTCCCATCTCGCGCCACGATACGCGGGATTCCTATCCCGCAGTCGCGCTTGCACGGGAAAGGATTCCCGACCGTCCGGGTGCGAGAAGGGATTCTCGCACCAGCCGCAACGAATCCATTGGGACCCCGTGCAAACAAAGATCACGAACGTGCCCGAGGGGAACGCGTGGTTCCGCAGAGATCACCGCGCGGGCTGGTCGTTATGGTGCCACAGCTCGGCGCTGGCCCAGCGTCGGGCGGCCTATGGTTCGAAGTGCTGCGTGCCACCGGCAGCTTGCGGCCTGTGCTCTTTGCGCGCTGCATCAGCCTGAACGCGGCGATTCACGCGGCGGGAGAGCCGCCACAATAGGATGGCCGCCATGAGGGCAACAACGCTCCTTCCCTGCCATCCGTCCAGATCCTGCGCGCCGCCGAAGAAGAGGAAGAACCCCAGCAGGCCCGCGATCAGTGCCAGCCGGTGGCGGTCGTTCCAGGCGTGCCCGTTGGCGGACCAGCGGGCAATGAGCCACAGCGTCGCTGCATCGACCGCCAGCAGCAGCAGGACCGTCGCCGGCAACGGCAGCACGTCCCGCTCAGCGACTATGCCCGGGGTCAGCATGAGCACCGGCATGTTTACCAGCCCCAGTAAGAAGAAGCAGAGTGGCCGGGGAGCTCGACGCGGGGCGGGCGGGGGCGGTGGGACCGGCACATAGCGGGCCGCCAGGATCAGCCCCGGGACCGCCAGCCAAGGCGCGACGAGCCATATGAGAGGAGGGCGATACGAGGTCATCAGCCATCCGCACGGAATCCACAGAAGCATGACGATCGTGCAGGCAACCAGGGCCTTGTTTCCGATCCAGCTCTGGCGACACCGCTGTGGATACAGGATCTCGGCCAGCACAACACTTGCGCCGATGCTGATGCACACATGGAAGTGGATCAGCAGCTCACCATACGTCCAGTTCACGCCGGCGAAGTGGTCGTAGCGCGCGAGCTCGCCGAGTTCGTCCCAATTCGGGTCGAAGATCGAGCGCACCACGATGCCCTCTTCAAAAAGCGCATAGGCGAGTCCAAGCAGGAGCAGGCTGGGCCAGCCGCGCCCCCACCGGACCACCAGCTCCCGGCAGATCAGCGCCCCGCAGCCGTACGGCAGCGCCAGGATCGCGAAGCTCAACGGGTTGAAGAACTCCGCCGGCGGCTGGTGCCCGGAGACCAGCTCTCCGAGCGCCGGGGCCAGCAAAAGCAGCGCGAGCCCTGGTGGGATGCGGCTCAGGGCAGTCGGGTGCGCCTCGACCTGTGCTTTAGGACTCCCCATGGTTGCGGACCGCCGCCACTCTGACCCGCCTTGTGCGCGCTGCCGCGGACGTACGACAAATCCTCATATATTCTGCATGGCACGGTCAGTATTTGGCATAATCACAGGCCGACGCTCGGAGGCGCGCCGTGCTCCGCTTCCGGGCCGTGTTCAGAACCCTAGTGTCTCGAAGGGGGCTTGGCACGGCGGGTTGCCGGCGAGGTGCATGCGCGGCCGGTCGCCGAGTTCAAAGATCGTGCAGGCGGCGGTGAAGCCGCGGCCGGGCTTGTAGTGGCGACAGATCGGGTGTTCCTCGGAATCGTGCGAGCCGAGGATCGCCTTGAACGTGTCCACGGTGACGGGCCCCTCACACCCATCCAGTCGCTTCATGGCGCAGTCGTAGCGTGTCTCTGAGTTCGACGGACCGCTCTGCTCGCGCTGCTGCCAGTGCTGGCCGATCAAGCCGCGGTCGTCGTTGACGATTGGGTGGTTCGTGTGCGCGAAACGGTCCGCCCCGTGGCGCCCGACAAACGGCACAGCGCGGTTGGCCGAGCACTCGTAGCACACGACGCGGTCACGGTTGCCGATGCTGTAGGCCTGGCCCGACGCGTGCTCGACGCTGCGGACGAAGCGCTCGGCCTCATCGAGCGTGCGACACGCGAGCACGCCGCGCACCACGCAGGAAACAGGTAATCCCCGCGGCGAATTGTCGAGCTGAAGCAGCGCGTTGACACACACGGCCAGCCCCTGGTTGTTGATGCCGTTCGCGCCGATCATCCCCGCGTCCGTCACGACCAGCGACTCCAGGTCGGAGCCTTCGGGCCGGATGCGCAGCACGACGGTCGCGCCGTACGACGATGGCGGCAGGTCCAGATTCTGCGCGACGATGGCCGGCCCGCCGGCAGTCTTCGACGCGCCCGCCACCGTGCACTTGTTGCCTTCCTCCTTTTTCGACGTCGCGCGCAAGGCAGCGTTCATCGAATACCACCACTGCTCATCAACGAGCTGCATCGCGTAGGCCGTCTCGAACGGCACGCACGCCCCCTCGGCAACTCCTCTGGTTTCCTCCAACAACTCCGGCGTCCAGCGCTTGATCGCCTCATCGAATGCCGTGTCGGCGAGGAACTTGGCGATAGCCGCGCGGCCCGTCTCTCCATCTGGCAGCCTGAACTCGCCCAGTCGGCGTTCGTAGACCTCGTGGATCTTGGCCCGCAATGACTCACCGTGAATCCGCCCGCGCTCACGCGGCTTGCCCGCGAGCGTCACAACCTCAAAGCATTGCATGTCACTCTGCTGGGAGGCGACTTGCCCGAGCGCAGCCAGCCGCGTCGGCCCCAGGCACAAGCCGGCGGCGCCAAGAGTCGTGTAACGCAGGAAATCACGGCGTGTAGTCATGGGAGGCTCCTCCTTGAACCGCGTCTGGGCACTGTTCCAGCGGGCTGACCCCCGACGCGACGATTCTCATCCACGATTCTAGTTACGGTCGGCGGCGTCGTCACCGCCGGCGCCGGTTGACACGGGCAGCCAATCTGGCAAGAGCCGGTGCGTCTGGGACACGCCACTAATCTCAGTCCCTGGGCCCCTCTGGCGGCCGTCGCCCGGCGCGGCCGGACCTACTGCGCTCTGGGCACATACACGAACTGCGGCCTGGTCGGCATACCCGTGACTGTCCAAAACTCCGCTTCCCCAGGGAAGACTGCCCGGGCGCGGACGTAGTACTCTTCGATCTCAGCCATGAACCATGGCTCATCCAGGATGATGGCGTCGAACCGGCGCGCGCGGATCGCCTCGGTGAGCTCGCGCAGCAGTCGGTCGCGGGCCGGCGCAGCGTCTCCGCGGAGAACATCGTTAATGGCCATGGCGTGCGCGTACGTCGGCTTGCCGGCCAAAGCGGGCAGGTGGGAATGATAGGGCACGAATACGTCACCCGGCACGCGGTGTATAAAATCGACGAGATCGCGCCCGCCTTCGGCGTCCTGCTTCGTCGGTATCTGTGCGGCGGGATTGTAGAGCAGGACCAGAAACTGGAGCGAACATGCCACGAGTACGTAGCAGTGCAGCAGTCTGTTCGTGCCCGACGCGCCGCGGGTCATGTCCAAAGCGCGGTGAACGCCTAAACCGAATAGCACGGCAATGACCGCGTAGGCCGGCATGAGGACATTGCTGAAGCCCCCCGCGTGCACGCGCGAACCCCATGACGCGCCGAGCATGCCAATGGCGACGAACGAATAAAACAAGACGGTCTTCTTCGATGAGCGGGTGAACCCATCGAAAAGGTAGAACAGGGCCATCAAGCAGCCCACGGCCAAGGGCGCCATCAGGTCCCGGGTCCAGTATCCCGCCAACATCTCCGGAAGCAGCGGATGCTGCGAAGGCAGTTTGAAAACGTAGTAGCTGAACCACCCCTCGTGAATGTAGTTCAATAAAACAATACTCCCACCAATCGAGAGAACGGCGCTGCCCAGGTACGCCAGCGAACGGCGCGGATGGTCGATCACGCAACACACTCCGATCGCCAAGCATACAACCAGAGCGGGTTGCTTGGTCAGGAAGGCCAGGCACATGAACAGTCCGGCGAGGACGTGTCCGCGCCAGGACGCACTGAACCGGATCACATAGACCGTCCCTAGCGTCAGCAGTAGAAAAAGCGAGTCGGCCCGCGCGACGTCATACCATGCCCCGCTGAGGGGATATGCAGCGGCGAAGAGGCCCACCGCCAGGATGGCTGGATACCTCTGCTTGGTTTCGCGAACGACGATGCGGAAGATCAGGACGCCACACCCGATGGCGGAGAGCAGAGAGACAAGCCTGAGCGACGTGAAGCCGACTCCCAGCAGCTTGGCGGCCAGGGCTGAGATATAAAAGTAGGCCGGTGTGTAGATAAAGGGTGTGAATTCCAGTGACGGGCTGACGTAGAGTTTCTGGCCGGACAGCACGCGGTTCACGTGATCAACAGCGCCGCCCTCCATCCATTCAAGCTCGAAAGGGTAATTGAGGCGAAGGCCGGCAACTGCTACAAAAACCACTATGTACCAAACTGTCAGAAGAAGAATCAGGTGGTAGAGAAGCTTCGTGGCCCGGCCCGAGTTCTCTGCTGGAACACGCGGCATGAATATACGCTCATCGACCCTTAAACCTCACATTAGGCCGCGTAACCTGGCATGTCAATGCAGGCGAGGGCGCCCCCTTGTGACGCGTTCCGCGATCGCGGGAGAGACTGCTTTCCGTACCCATGCGGGTTACCCCCGGACGGGGACAAGCACGGAGGCCCTGCCCACACCTTGGGCCGGGCGCGGTACAGCCGGGTACGCAGATCAGGTGACACTGCGGACAGATCTTTATATGCTTGAGACATGCCCGCGATCAACAAAGCCAAGCTGATGGACGGCCGGGCTCTGGCGAAACGCATCCGCGCAGAGGTCGCGGCCAAGGTCGAAAAGATCCGTGCCGCCACCGGCGTCACGCCTTGCCTGGCGACGGTGCTGGTCGGCGACGATCCGGCCTCGCTCGCCTACACGCGTATGAAGCGCAAACGCTGCGAAGAAGCCGGCGTGAAGCCGGTGAGCATCGAATTGCCTCGGGGCACTACTACCGAGCAGCTCATCGCCGAGATCAGCAAGCTTGCCGCCGACCCTTCCGTCCACGGCATTCTCGTCCAGCATCCGGTCCCCCCGCCGATCGACAAGCGGGCCGCCTTTGAGGTGATCCCGTTGGAGAAAGACGTGGACGGCGTGACCTCGGCCACGCTCGGGCGCGTCATTCTCGGCATGCCGGCCTTCTGCTCGTGCACGCCGCGCGGCATTATGCGCCTGCTCGACGAGTACCAGGTGGAGTTCGACGGGGCCTACGCGGTGGTGATCGGCCGCAGCCCGATCCTGGGCCGGCCGATGGCCTCGATGCTGATCAATCGCCACGCCACGGTGACGCTCTGCCACTCGCGCACGCGCAGCCTGGCGACCATTGTGCGTGGTGCCGACATCGTGATTGCCGCCGTCGGGCGACCACGCTTCGTGCAAGGCGGGTGGATCAAGACCGGTGCGGTCGTGATCGACGCCGGCTACAACCCCGGCAACATCGGCGACGTAGACTTCGAAGGTGCCATCGAGCCGGCGTCGCTGATCACTCCCGTACCCGGTGGCGTGGGTCCCATGACCATCGCCACCCTTATCGACCAGACCGCCGACGCCGCGGCCACGCAGCTCGGGGTCGCGCTCTGAGTTCGTCGCCAGAGTGGCACGCGCAAACTTGTCTGTGCGTGTCTACGGCGCCGTGGTCGAACCAGTGTCCCCCGGCTAGCGGCGGTGCCGCGCGAGCGCGAACGGAATCACGGTCAGGCAAAGCAGAATCGCGGACGGCTCCGGTACGAACCCAAGACCCTGCACGGCTTCGATGCCGACCGTGTCGCCGCGGTAGTCCAATCTGCCGTTGACCGGATCGAACGAGTAGATGCGCGCGTTGTCGAATATCACAACAGCACTGGCAAACAGGACACGATATTCCGGGTCCCAATCCAGGCCGCGCCAGACCAGGTCGGGCAGCTGGTCGGATACGGCCTGAGCTTCGCCGGTCCGCACGTCGATCTCGACGATTCTTCTCTGGAGCTGAGTGATTCCGTAGAGAATGCCCTGATCCGGTTCGAAGCCCAGTCCTTCGATCTCGGTGAAGCCGCCGATTTGGGCCACGCCCGTGCCGACGCCCGTGTCAGGGTCGACGGTGAAGAGCATGTTGGTGTTGTTGTCCGTCCCATAAAGAATGTCATCGATCGGGTCGTAAGCTAGTCCGTTGGCGTTCCCGTACCCCAGATTCCCCGGCGCCCCGACCACGCGGGCCCCGCCGGTGTACTGGTCGATCTCGTAGAGGGCGTCGGTGCTTGGCGAGATCCCGTAGAGAATGTCGTGATTCGAGTCGTACGCCAGCCCGGTGATTAGCACGCCAGAGTATCCGACCTGCGTCCACTCGGCCGTGTCGCGGTCGATTACGCCTATCGCTGTCGTGAAAGCGTCGCTGCCGAACAACTCGCCGCCTAAGGCCAACGACGGGCAAGAAGCGGTCGCAAACAAGAGACTCGTGACTGTGAGCACAGCTCTACCCTGACACATGTTGCTTCCTCCTGAGTTTGTGTATTCCCATCACGTAACACACGATTCCGCCTTTCGGCAGGCGGCCCCTCCGAGAGGCCCTTGCAGCCCTCCATTATACAATGCGACGAGGCCGAACGAAGCGCCTCAGTCAATTGGCGACGATGAGGCGTTTGGGACGCGCGCACGGGCGGACAAGCCGCCCCTGGTAACCCGCTCAGGCCCGCGCAACGCGTGTCCGGTGTACTATTAGGAGCAGCCTGTGGCGCGCGACGGAGAACCGGCGTGTCAGTGTCCGACCCGCGCAGCGACCAGGAGCTGATCGCGGCCGCGAACGCTGGAGACGCGGCTGCGTTCGCCGCAATCTACGAGCGTTATCGCGACTGGGCGGTGCGGCTGGCGTACCGCTTCACGGGTAGCCGGGACGACGCGCTGGAGGTGATGCAGGACGCATTCCTATACCTCCTGCGGAAGTTCCCGGGGTTTCGGCTCTCCGCCCGGCTGACCACATTCCTCTACCCGGTGATCAGGAACCTCGCGCTCAGCCGGCGGCGCAAGAAAGCACCCGCCAGCGTCGCCGACGATGCGCTTCTCCTGCTACCCGCGGCCGAGCCTGACCACGCGGCCTCAACCAAGGCCGACCTCGCCGCCGTTTTGGCGGTGCTGCCGGACGCGCAACGGGAGGTGCTGCTGATGCGCTTCGTGGATGGCATGGCGCTGGCCGAGATCGCAGAAGCGCTTGAGATCCCCGTCGGCACTGTCAAATCGCGCGTGCATCACGCCCTGCGAACCCTCCGCGACGACGAACGGACGAAACGGTACTTCGCTCCGTGATGCCGCCCCACAATCGAAAACCGTCAATCGTTTGAACCTTAGCGCCTCCCCGCGCGCTAAAAGGGCTGAGGAATCTGCGATGATCGATCCCGAGCCCGACAGCCCGGAACACGCCGAACCGACGCTGCCACAAGCACTTACGGACGATCTTGCTACGCTCTACCGGGCAGATCTGTCCGTGCCGGGTGAACTTGACGAGGCCGTTCTGACTACCGCCCGCGCCCACTTCGCTCGGCAACGGCGGCGCCGGCTCATATTGCGATGGGCGCCCCTCGCGGCAGCCGCCGCGGCGGTCATCTTGCTCGCGATCCCCGCGCTCCAGTCAGTGCGTACGCAAGCCCGCCGCGCCGCGCCGCCGGACTTGGCTGTGAGGCCCGAAGACATCGACCGCAACGGCCGCGTGGACATCCTCGACGCGTTCACACTCGCACGCCAACTTGAAGCGGGCGCCGCTGCCGAACCCGGATGGGACGTGAATTACGACGGCGATGTCGATGGCGCCGACGTGGACGCGATCGCGATGCTTGCCGTGCGGATCAATGGAGGCTGAAGCCATGAGGCCCGAAGGCCCGAAGGCACGGAGGCACGGAGCCACAAAGCCACGAAGCCACGAACGGAATGTAGCGGCCGGGCTCCGTCCCGGCCGTGCATCGGGTGCCACTGCTGGCTCGCCCACCAGTGCTCTGGAACATCGCCACGCGGCTCGGTGTGCCACTCCATTGCGAGCACTGCTGTCGAGACGCGGCCGGCCACTGCTGACACAGCAGTGCCACACTGGTCGTAGATCGGGTGCCACTGGTGGCTTGCCCACCAGTGCGCTGCGACGACCGGGTTTCTGTCTTGCTGCGTTCCTGGTCCTGGCGACCTTCGCTTCGCTGGCCGTCTGGGCCCAGGAATCCGCCTCGCAGCCGCAGGAAACCCAACCGGCGATGCGGTTCGTGTACGTGGACGTGTTCATCGACGCCGGCGACCAGCCGCTGGCGGCTTACCAGTTCGAGCTGTCCGCCGCGCAGGGCGAGATCAAGATCGTCGGCGTCGAGGGCGGTGACCATCCGGCGTTCGCCGAGCCGCCGTATTATGACCCCAAGGCCCTTCAGAACGACCGCATCATCATCGCCGCGTTCGACACCGACACGGATCTACCGACCGGCAAAACCCGCATCGCCCGCGTGCACTTGGCGATTATTGGCAACCAGAAGCCGGACTACGTTGTAGAACTCAGTGTGGCTGCCACGACTGACGGGAGCGAAATCCCCGCCACCACAGCCATCGCTGAAGGAGAAGCGCAATGAGCAGAGCCTGGAAGATCCTCCTGGTTGTTGGCACTGTCCTGTGCCTTGCAGCCTTAATTGGGGTACTCGTCACACCGAGGCTCGGGGGTGCTCGCGACTGCGCGCGCATTGCGGGACTGAGAGGCCACGGCGCAGGCGAGTTCCTCTACAGCGACGAAAGCGTGGAGTGGTTCCCGCACCACTATTATTGGCCTTCCTACGGTCGTCACGGTCCTGCTCGACCGATGCTTCGACATCATCCCGGCGAGGAGCTCTGGATCATCCAGAAACCCACAGCAATGGTGGAGGCGAGCGACAAGGAGACGCCCGGCTGCGGGCAGTTGTGCGCGAAGTTGCCGGAAGAAGAGAAGGAAGTCCCGCTGCCGCTCAAGCATACGGACGTTGCGGCCCGCATCGCCGGTTACATCGCGACGGTGGACGTCACGCAGCAATACCATAATCCGTACGACACCAAGATCGAGGCAGTCTATGTGTTTCCGCTGCCGCAGAACGCGGCGGTCAACGAGTTTGTCATGACCGTCGGTGAGCGGCGGATTCGCGGCATCATCCGCGAGCGCGAGGAGGCGGAGGAGATTTACCGCGAAGCCCGGCGCCAGGGCTACGTCGCCTCGCTGCTGACGCAGGAGCGGCCGAACATCTTCACGCAGTCGGTCGCCAACATCGAGCCCGGCAAGCAGATCGACATCAACATCAAGTACTTCCACACGCTGGCGTATGCCGACGGCTGGTACGAATTCGTCTTCCCGATGGTCGTCGGCCCGCGTTTCAACCCGCCGGGGTTCAGCGACCCCGTTAGAGCTGTCGGCCGCGGCAGCCCGGCCGCCAACCGAGCCCGAAGCGCAAGCGAGGGAACCACTGTCGAATACCTCAAGCCCAACGAGCGCAGCGGCCACGACGTCGCGCTGACGGTGGACATCGACGCCGGCGTTGAGATTGAGGACGTTCAGAGCCACAACCACGTCGTCGCCGTGCACCAGCCGTCGCCGTCGCAGGCCGAAGTCAAGCTCAACCCGAACGACTCGATTCCTAACAAGGACTTCGTGCTGCGCTACAAGGTCGCCGGCCAGCGGATCAAGTCCGCGTTCGTCACGCACCGGGACGAGCGTGGCGGCTATTTCACGCTGATGGTCTACCCGCCGGAGTCGCTCTGGTGCGAGAACACCTGGTGCGAGAATCCCTTCTCGCACCCGGATCAGCGGGAATCCCTTCCCGCTTCTGCGTCGGGCACGGAGACCCGACGCTACGAAACTACGTCGGGCACGGAGACCCGACGCTACGCATCCCTGCCGCGCAAGCCGATGGAGATGATCTTCGTGCTCGATTGCTCGGGCAGCATGAGCGGCAAGCCGATCGCGCAGGCCAAGACAGCCGTCGAGCGCGCCTTGCGGCACATGCAGCCGGACGACACGTTCCAGATCATCCGCTTCTCCAACAACGCTTCGCAGCTCGGCCCCAAGCCGATCGAGGCGACGCCTGAGAATATCCGCAAAGGCTTGCGCTACGTGAAGTCGCTGCACGGCGGCGGCGGCACGATGATGATCGAGGGTATGAAGGCCGCGCTCGATTTCCCGCATGACCCCCGCCGGCTGCGGGTCGTGACGTTCCTGACCGACGGCTTCATCGGCAACGAACGCGAGATTCTCGGCGAGGTCCACAAGCGCCTGGGCGACACACGCATCTTCAGCTTCGGTGTCGGCTCCTCACCGAACCGGTACCTGCTGGAACGCATGGCCAAGCTCGGCTGCGGCGTGGTCGCGTACGTCGGTCTCAATGACAGCGCGGCCGAGGTGATCGACCTGTTCTTCGAGCGGATCAGCCACCCGGCGATGACCGATCTGGCGATCGACTGGGGCGGGCTGAGGGTCTTTGAGGTCTTTCCGCAGCGGCTGCCGGACTTGTTCGTCGGCCGCCCGGTGATCCTGACCGGCCGCTGCGACGGCGAGCTGGCCGCCCCGATCCGCATCACCGGCACCGTCGCCGACGGACGGCACGAAATCACGGTGCCCGCCACCGGCGAGAGCGCCGGCGCCACCCATGACGGCCTCCCCTTCGTCTGGGCGCGCATGAAGATCGCCGACCTGTACGACCGCGCGACCTACGACGACAACAACGAGCTGCCGCAGCTCGTCAAAGCCACGGCGCTCGAATATGGCCTGATGTCCGCCTACACCGCGTTCGTCGCGGTGGACTCGCTGACGCGCACAGCCGGGGATTACGGCACGACCGTCGCGGTGCCCGTCCCGGTGCCGGAGGGCGTGCGCTACGAAACGACCGTTTCGGACTAGTCCTGCCCGAACCAGTCGTGGCACCCGCTTTTCAGCCTGCGCCCGCTGCTGAACGACCCGCGACTGCCTTCGCCCCTATCAGGCGTCAAGGGTCTACACATGCCTCTCCGATAGACCCGATTGTTGTATCGGCTGCCACCGTAGGCGCAATTCGTGCGCCGTGCGGTGGCCGAACGCGTCCGACCGAGGGCATCCGGGATCGACTCGATGCTACTGAAAGGAAACGGGCTCGCGGACTGTCGGCGAACCACGCCGGGATTGATCCTGTTGTGGGTGCTCATTTTGGGGACGGGGGTCCGGCTGGCGCTGCTTCACCCGCTGCAGAACTACTTGCTGGACTTCCGGGCGTACTACGCCGCTGCCACCGCCGCCGCCGCCGGCCTCGACCCCTATGACGCCGACAGCGTGCGGGCACACGTCACGCTTCCCGGTCAACAGCGGATCATCGGCTACCTCTACCCGCCGCCGACGCTGTGGCTGTTCGCCGGGTTCGCCAAGTTGCCCTACCCGGCGGCGCAGGTCCCCTGGCTGGTACTGCAATTCGGCTTGGGCGTCGCCGCGCTGGGCCTGATCCTGCGGGCTCTGCGTTGCGAGTTCGGCTCGCCGGCGTCGGTGTTGGTCGGCTACGCGTTTTTGGGCAGCGCGGCGGTATGGGAGCTGTTCCGTTGGGGCCAGTTCGACATGATCGTCGTGCTGCTGCTGACGCTGGCGATTGCTTCCATGCTGGGCGACCGGGCAACCTCGGCCGGTACGGGGCCCGGCCGCCACATTCCGTTGAGCGGCGGCGTGTGGCTCGGGCTGGCGGCCGTCGCAAAAGTCACGCCGATCGTGTACCTGGCCGTCTTGGCCATACGTAAGCGCTGGAAGCCGGCGGCGGCCGGCCTCGCCGTCATCGTGGCCCTGTTCGCGGTCGCGCTGATCTGGCCTGGCTACGGCCCCACACTTTCGTGGCTCGACGGCTTACAGAGTTTTTCCGCCGACCAGCATGCCGCGATGAGCCCCAACAATCTGAGCCTGCGCGGGTTCGTCTATCGCCTGTTCGTCGAGCATCCCACACACGAGGGCCCGTCCGTTCCCTGGGTCGATCTCGGGCTCGGCACCGCCCGGTGGATCGTGCGATTGGCAGCCGTGGCCCTCTGCATCGTCACCGCTGGGTGGATGTGGCTCCGCCGCCGCGACTTGAGCACGGCGGAGTGTGTCTGCGCGGTGATCCCGCTCGTGCTGCTGCTGTCGCCGCAAACCTCGGCCCACCACTGCGTCCAACTGCTGCTGCCGCTGGCTTTCATCATCGTGACGGCGTGCCGCTGCCGGCGTATCCCGGCGCTGGATATAGCCTGGATCACGCTCATCGTGCTGCTGTTCGTGCTGGGCAGCGGCGGCAGGATCGAAAGCGCCAGCAAGCCGTGGCTCAACCACCTGATCTCGCCCACCATTACGTACACCGTCGGGCTCACCTGGCTCTTCTTTGTCGTCCGCTTCGTGCTGCTGAAGCAAACGGCAGCCGGTGTGCGGCGAGTACGCGAGACGCCGCGTCTGGGCGCCCTCCGCCCCGTGGCGAGCCACTGATAATTCTCCCGGTCGGCAATCGCCGTTACACGGCCGACACGGCCGTGCCACTACCATGCCGCCTATTCAGCGTGCCTCGTTCCCGCGGTAGAATCCGCACAGGGTGAAACACAGCCGTTCCCGCAGAGGACGGCAGTTATTCCGAAAGGAGTCGCACATGGCACTTCGTGATCTTCGTCAACAAGCAGCCCGTCGCACACCCGAGCAAATGCTCGCGCATCTGAAATCGTTCGAGCTGGACCTGCGGTTCTCGGCCGGGATCTGGTATTTCTCGCCGTCCAACAGCCGCTTCCACGACAAATACAAGCCCGACCTGAACATCGAGCAGCGGCTGGAGATTGCCGCGTCGTTGAAGGATTACGGCCTCGCGGGGCTGGAAGCCCACTACCCCAACGAGGTCAGCAACGACAACATTGACCTGTGGAAGAAGTTCTGCGCCGACACCGGTATCAAGCTGATCGCAATCGCCCCGCTGCTGTTCTGGGACGAAGCGTTCGAGTGGGGTTCGCTGTCGAACCCGTTGCCCAACATTCGAAGAATCGCGATCGACCGCACCAAAGCCACCTTCCGCGTGAACAAGGAGCTCGGCACCGACTTCGCCATCATCTGGCCCGGCATCGACGGCTATGAGAACCCGTTCGGCGTCGATTTCGTCGCCATGCGCGACCGGTTCATCGACGGCCTGGCCGAAGCGATGGACGAGGTGCCCGGCGTGCGCATCGCGTTCGAGCCGAAGCCCTACGAGCCGCGCGGCCACATCCTGTTCGGCACGACGGTCGAGGGCGTGCTGATGTGCCGCGAGATCGAGGCGAAGCTGACCAATCCCGAGAATCGCAAGCTGCTCGAGGCGGGCCACAAGCTATGCTGCCTGAACCCAGAGATCGGCCACGTGCTGATGGGCTTCGAGGACCTAGCCTACGCGTTCAGTTGGCCGCTGTCTGAGGGCCGGCTGGCCCACTCGCACTGGAACAGCCAGCCGCTGGGAAATTACGACCAGGACCTGAACGTCGGCGTGATCTCGCCCGAGCAGCTCGAGGCCTTGATGTACACGCTGAAGATGTACGGCTACACGGGCAGCTTCGGCATCGACATCAATCCCGAGCGCATGCCGGTCGATACGGCGCTCAAGATC
The DNA here is from genome assembly GCA_964572345.1 of uncultured Planctomycetales bacterium. Classification (GTDB taxonomy): domain Bacteria; phylum Planctomycetota; class Phycisphaerae; order UBA1845; family Fen-1342; genus JAUWXH01. The sequence goes on along the minus strand of CAZNFA010000006.1, from coordinate 14,332 downwards.
AGCATGGACGCGATCCGGGCGGCCAACGACCGCGTCAACGCGATCGACCACGAATCGGTGCTCTACACGCACACGCACCCGGACGAAACCCGCGGCTGGCTGGAGGCCTACCTGATCCGCCAGCGCGCCCTGAAGCCGGAAAGCCTGCCACCGCTGCCAGCGGTGAAATAGGGTGGTTCCCGCAACGGCCTGGAGCAGACGACGTGAACGCGACGTTGGCAATCTTCATCGCCATCCCCGCGTGGGCGCTCGCGATTGTCGCCATCGCGGTCATCCTTCTCGTCTGGTGGCTCGCGACTAGGCAGAAAGAAGCGTAGCGGCCGGCGTCTCGTCGGCCGTCGAGCGACAACAGAACGGAACTCCGAGGCGATAAAGGAGAACGTAGCATCCACCCCCCGTAGCGGACATATCAGACCGCTGCCGGGCCGATTCGAGGCACTCAGACAGGGAGGGCCCGAATGTCCACAGCACGAAGGCTGCGAAAGCACCGCGTGGCGATGTTTGCGATTGGATTGATGCTACCGGCTTGCCACAGTCCGGCGACGGACATGATCAGGGCAGATCCCCCATACTCCAAGCTTGCAGGTTGTTGGTCTGCGACGGTCCGCGAGCTCTTGCGGGACGCGTTCTCTGATGAAGATCTTAACGAGACGGAACGGACCGTTCTCGATGAGCGCGTTGTCATCGCGACGGCTTCGCCCGACGGGCGTTTCGACTGGTCCCGAACGTGGCTTGGTGTGGTACTGGGGATTCACGGCTTGCGCGAGGCGGGCGATCGATGTCGTGTGCGTCGTTCCGGGGGCGCCGAATACGAGGTCATCTCGGCGGAGTACTCTCCGACGAAGTCCCTAATTGAAGTCGCAAGCGCACCGGGCCAAGACGATGGTCAAAGTCTCATGTCCTATCTTCGGATGGAGCTTCAACTGCAGTCCCAACGCCACGCCGTTGCGCAAATCGTTACGGACGGACCATACCCTCTAGGCGCCTCGCCCGAGCGGCCTGCCCCGGCGTCCGGGCCGATTGATTACTCGGCCCCGTACAGCCGGACACTCACGTTGGCGCGCCACGACGACGCGCCCCAGAAACGGAAGCGTGTGCGGTCGAGCATCGCCGGGACCTGGGCGGAATCCCCGGATTCGTACCGGGCAGTACTCGTCATCCGGGCGGACGGCACCTTCGATTGGACCGCAACCGCCGGAGGGGTCTTCGGCAGTTTCTATCAACTGGATCACGCCGGTGATCGCGCGGTGGGGGTGTTTGCCGGTCGGTTGCACGAAGTAGTCGACGCGAAATACAGACCGAACGAGAGCCGCATCAAAGTCCGATCGTGGCGTCGAGATGACCCTTCGGTGGACCAAATGTTTGAACTGGTCGCAAGGGTGGCTGGACCGGATGCGATCCGAGTGCGCGTCAGAACGACGGCCGATGACGGACGCAAAGAGCAACTGGTAGCAACGTTGTATCGTAATGAGTGTGCCCGCGAGCGAGAGGAGGACGTCCTCGATGCGATCCGGCGCGCCACCCAGACGCGGTAGCTGAGTGAGAACACGTGACGATCGGACGTTAAACGAACTGATGCGAATGAGTCAAAGGCCCAAACTGATATCCATCGGGAACGAACCCCGCTGTGACAATTGCGGCTACATCCTGCGCGGGCTACCCGAACCCCGCTGTCCCGAATGCGGTGAGCCCTTTGCAGATGACAGCAGAGGCTGATCGGGGCCTCACGACGGGTCGGCGTGTTCGCGCCATGGTTCGACCGGGACGATGAAGCGCTCGACTTTCGGCAGCGGCTTGTCGATCGTAATCGTCTTGCCGGCGCGCTCCAGCGTAAGGCGGATACGCTCCTCAAGCGACCCGCTATCAGTAGTCTGTGAGCAGTGCAGAGCGCCAGCGCGCTGACTCCGGGTGGTGCCGACCCAGTGGTCGGGCAGGGGCCCGGCGGACGCGTTTGACCCGCACGTCTAGGCGCTGCAGGTCTCCGCGGTTAACGTGACCGACTCTCGAAGGGATTGAGCATGGTCTCCAACCCAGGCCTGGCAACACATCGCGACGAGATCCTGCGGATCGCGGAGCGCCACGGCGCCCGCAACGTGCGCGTATTCGGTTCGATTGCGCGTGGTAGCGCGGACGCGGAAAGCGACATCGACTTCCTCGTAGATCTTGAGCCGGGTCGTAGCTTGCTCGACCTCGGCGGTCTCCTCATGGAGCTCCAGGAGTTGCTCGGTCGCCGCGTGGATGTAGTCACTGAGCGCGGTCTGCGGGAACGTATTCGCGACACTGTCCTGCGCGAGGCCATTCCACTATGAGAAGCGACCGCGAGCGCCTCCTAGACATTCTCGAAGCCATCGAGCGCATCGAGAAGTACGCCGTCCGGGGTCGCGACGCCTTCGAACAGGACGAGCTGATTCAGAACTGGGTCGTCCATCACCTCCAGATCATCGGTGAGGCCTGCCGCAGCGTGTCTGATGAACTGAAGCAGCGGCACGTGGAAGTCGCTTGGCCCCAGATCATCGGGATGCGCAACATCCTGGTGCACCACTACTTCGGGATCGATACCGAGGCCGTCTGGCGAGTCGTCGAGAAGGACCTGCCACAGTTGAAGCGCAAGGTCGAAGACATGCTGAAGAAGCTGCCTGACTCGTCCGCACCACGGGAATCGTGAACCGTATCCCGAGCCCTGACGTCCGACCGGTGTGGCACGTCCCTGCGAACGGAGCCCACACTGGGGAAGTCACGCATGCGAGCTAACTCAAGTAAGAGGCGACGATGCCGCGATAGCTTGCTGCCGGAGAGCATCCCAGAACTGATCATACCTGTTCCGCCCAACACCGACAGCGTCCAGCCCACCAGTAGGCCTGCGCCAGCCCAGTCCCCGACGGTGCAGTGGCGTACCCCCCCACTGTCGCGGTGGTTCATCCTCCACCCGAGCGGTCGCCGTGTTCGCGCCATGGTTCGACCGGGACGAGGAAGCGTTCGACTTTCGGCAGCGGCTTGTCGATCGTCATTGTCTTGCCGTCGCGCTCCAGCGTCACGCGAATACGCTCGTCAACAGGTTTTTGCCGGGTGCTATAGGCAAATCCCGACGCTCGTCTGGACCCACCCATGGCACTCAGTGCGCTTACCCCCTCTCCGCGTTTCATCTACACTTGTCCGGGTCTCCGGGGGCACGGCTCCCGGACCGCACACTGGACCACGAGAGGAAACGTCCAACATGCCAGGCCAGACCTACCTTCTCGGCATCGATGTTGGGACCACCGGCTGCAAAGTCCTGCTGATCGACGTTGCCGGAAGCGTCGTCGCTGATGAAACCCGCGAGTACCCGGTGAGCATGCCGCGCCCGCTATGGTCCGAACAGAATCCCGACGACTGGTGGGAGGCCGTCAGCGCCGGCATCACTCTCGTGCTTCACGCCGCTGGTGCAGAAGCCGACCAAATCGCCGGCGTCGGCCTGACGGGCCAGATGCATGGGCTGGTCCTGCTCGATGAGCACGGCGAGGTCCTGCGTCCCTGTATCCTGTGGAACGACCAGCGTACGGCCGAGCAGTGCGCCGCGATCACCGAGACGGTCGGGGCCCAACGCTCGCTTGAACTGACGGGCAATCCCGTCCTCACCGGCTTTACCGCGCCGAAACTGCTCTGGGTTCGCCAGCACGAGCCCGAGACGTACCGACGCATCGGCCACGTGTTGTTGCCGAAGGACTACATCCGCTACCGACTGACCGGGGAGTTCTTCAGCGAGGTCTCCGACGCATCGGGCACCTCGATGTTCGACGTCGGTAAGCGCCAGTGGTCCGACGAGATGCTCGCCGCCCTCGACGTGCCCCGTGCGTGGTTGCCGGAAGTCACCGAATCGCCTGTGGCCAGCGCGAAGGTCAACATGGCAGCGGCGAAGGCAACTGGTCTCAGCGCGGGAACGCCTGTGGTCGGCGGCGGCGGTGACCAGGCCGCCCAGGCCGTCGGAACCGGCATCATCGATGAAGGCGTCGTTTCAGCGACTCTCGGCACTTCCGGCGTCGTCTTCGCCGCCTCCGACTCCTACCGCGTCGAGCCAGAGGGCCGGCTGCACGCCTTCTGCCACGCCGTCCCCGGGAAATGGCACCTGATGGGCGTGATGCTGTCGGCTGCCGGTAGCTTCCGCTGGTACCGCGACACGCTCGGCGAGGCGGAAGTCCGCCGCGCCAAGCGGGAGAACCGCGATCCATACGACCTGCTGACCGAGGCCGCCGCCGATGTGCCGCCCGGCTGCGAGGGATTGCTTTTCCTGCCGTACCTGACCGGCGAGCGCACGCCGTACCCCGATCCGAACGCCCGCGGCGTGTTCTTCGGCCTGACGTTGCGGCACCGCAAAGCGCACCTGACGCGGGCGGTGCTGGAGGGCGTGACCTACGGCTTGCGCGACTCACTGGAGCTGATGCGCGACTTAGGCCTCGCTGTTAAGCAAGTGCGCGCTTCGGGCGGCGGGGCGCGCAGCAAGCTTTGGCGTCAAATGCTGGCCGACGTCTTCAACACCCCGATCGTCACGGTCAACGTCACGCAGGGCGCGGCGTACGGGGCGGCCTTGCTGGCGGGCGTCGGTGTCGGGGCCTACGCCGACGTCAACGCGGCCTGCGAAACCGCCGTCCGTGTTACCGGCCAAAAGGAACCCGGCCGCGCGGCAGCGATCTACGAGGACTATTATCCGCGCTACCGGGCCCTCTACCCGGCCCTGGCCGCCGAGTTCGCCGCCATGGCGCGCGTGGTGGACAAACACCTGAAGCCGTAGCGGCGGTTTCGTAACAGCCCGGACGGCTGCGGGTGGGTCGTCTGCCCGGCGGGCTCGGCCGCGGTTTGCCCGCCGCGCACGGATCGGTATAGTCTCGCACATGGGCGCTCACCTGCTCGGAGAAACCTGCGCGTTGCTCGCCGCCATCACCTGGGCCTTCGCGCTGGTGCTGTTCAAACGCAGTGGCGAGCGAATACCGCCGCTGGCGCTCAACCTGTTCAAAAACGCGGTCGCCATCATTCTGTTGGCCGCCACGCTGCTCGTCATGCGCGACGGGATCGGCACGCTGCGCGAATTCCCCCGCGACGACTTCCTGGTGTTGATCTTCAGCGGCATCATCGGCATCACGCTGGCCGACACGCTCATGTTCCAAGGCCTCAACCTGATCGGCGTGGGCCTCTTCTCCATCGTTGATTGTCTCTACAGCCCGGCGATCGTTTTGTTCTCGTTCGTCTTTCTTTTCGAGCAGTTGACACTCCCGCACTACGTCGCCGGAGCACTGGTCGTTGCCGGCGTGTTCGTTTCCTCGCGACACGAGCCCCCGGCCGATCGCACCCGAGCGCAACTCCTGATCGGAATCCTGCTGGTTGTCCTGGCCATCTGCCTGATGGCCGTCGGTGCCGTCGTGATGAAGCCCGTGCTCGAGACCGGCGGCTTCCCGCTGATCTGGGGCACCATGTTGCGGCTGCTGGCCGCCACGCTGGCCTTGGCGGCCCTGGCCCTGGCCTCGCCGAAGCGAAGGACCCTCTGGTCAGTGTTCCGCCCCGCGCCGGTCTGGAAGGTGAGCATCCCCGGGGCGGTCTTGGGAGGGTACCTGGCGATGGTCTTCTGGATCGCCGGTTTCAAGTACACCTTCGCCTCGATCGCCAGCATCCTCAACCAAACTACGATCATCTTCGCGTTGATCCTGGCCACGCTCATGCTGAAGGAGCGCTTCACGAAGCGCAAGGCGGTCGCGGTGACGTTGGCCTTGGTGGGCGTGGTCATCGTCTGGCTGGCGGCCCCCCAGCCGCCGCCGACCGGTCCGACCGCCAGCGCGCCGGCGTCGCAAGCTACCGCACACCGGCTGACGCTCCGCGGGCAGGGCCTATACTGCGCGGAGGGGAACCTGGGAATCTCCGATCTGCCGGCGAGCGGTTCAATCGGGCAAGGTGATTCATGACGGAGAGAAGCACGCCCCGCCGCTACTTCGACAACGCGGCGACGAGCTTTCCCAAGCCGCCGGGCGTTGCCGAGGCCGTTCGCCACTACCTCGAAAACGTCGGCGCCAGCGCCGGCCGTGGGGTCTATCGCGAGGCGGTCGAATCCGGCCGCGTCCTCGACGACTGCCGCGCCGTGCTGCGCAAGTTGTTCGGCTGCCGGCCTGACGACGACGTGATCTTCACACTCAACGGTACGGACGCGCTGAACATCGCGATTAAGAGCGTTGTGCGGCCGGGTGAGCACGTGGTCACTACCTGCATGGACCACAACTCCGTGCTCCGCCCGCTCAGCGCCCTGCGCGAACACTTCGGCGTCGAGTGGACCGTGGTCGAGGCCGACCCGCACACGACACTCATCGACCCGGACCACGTTGCCCGAGCGATACGCGACGACACCGTGCTGGTCGCGTTCAATCACGCCAGCAACGTTACCGGCGTGCTACAGCCGATTGGATCCGTGGCCGAGATGTGTCGGCAGCGTGGCATCGTCTTCCTGTTGGACGCAGCCCAGTCAGCCGGGCACGTGCCCATCAACTTTTCGAGCTTGCCGATCGACTTGCTGGCCTGCCCCGGACATAAAGGTCTGCTCGGGCCGCTGGGTACCGGCGTGCTGCTCGTGCGGGCCGGTCTGGGGCAGCGGATGCGGACGGTCCGCGAAGGCGGTACCGGCTCGGAAAGCGAACATCCGGCACAGCCCAGCTTCCTGCCCGACAAGTTCGAAGCCGGCAGTCACAACGCCGTCGGCCTGGCCGGGCTGCTCGCTTCCGCGCGCTGGCTGCTCCAGCGCGGCGTCGCAGACATCCGGGCACACGAGATCGCCCTGTCTCGCCGCATGATTGAGCGCCTCGACGCGTGCGAGGGCCTGCGCTGCTTCGGCCCGCGTGACGTCGGACATCGCGTCGGCGTCTTCAGCGTGCGCATCGCCGGCCTTGAGCCAGTCGAGCTCTCGGCGACCCTCGAGAGCCAGTTCGGCATCCTGACCCGCAGCGGCCTACACTGCGCCCCCTACGCCCACCGCACGATCGGCACCTACGAGACCGGCGGCACCACGCGCCTGGCGCTCGGCCCGTTCCTGCACAAGGCCGATGTGGACGCGGCAACTGCCGCCCTGGCCGACATCGCCAAGAGCGTCAAACAGCCGGCGTAGGAGAGAAGGGCAGCCTAGCTGCCGCCCACGAAACCACACACCTGCCCGATTGGGGTGGCGAGCAGGACAGGGCCAGCATACCTAGTACAACACAGGATATAGCGGCTTCATCCGTACAGGCGTCTTGCGCGTGACACGTGCCAAACCCCGGTACTGAGGGTCCCGAACCCGTTGACCCGTCTGTGCTGGCTTGCGTACCCTGCCGAGAAGCGCATATATTGTGTTGCACGCGAACGGGCCCCCCGCAGTTGACCCGTTCGCCCCGAAGGCATCGCATCGGAGACAATTCCTATGAGCCAGCATCCACCGCCGCCACCTCCGCTTCACTACGCTGGGCAAGGCGCTCTGAGACCCCATCGCGGCGCAGCCGTACTCGTGCTGGGGATTCTCGGACTGGTCGTGTGTGTCATTTGCGGGATCATCGCCTGGGTGATGGGCAATAACGACCTGCGCGAGATGGATGCCGGGCGAATGGACCCCACTGGCAGGGGGCTGACGGTGGCCGGCAAGATCTGCGGGATGATCAGCGTGATCCTGGCGATCGTCGCTCTTGGCATCTGGTTGCTTTGGATTATGGGGGCGGCTCTGGTGAGCTAGGGAGCGGTCAGCCCATATGAGAATCGAACGTGTGGAACGCTGGCCTGCCGTGCCGGGGTGGGCCGTCCTCCTCGGAGGGGTTTATCTTTCGCTGGTCGGCCTGTGGACGTGGGCCGGGCGGAACGAGATGGGCGATCGGCCGACCGTGTGCATGTTTCGCCGGGTAACCGGCCGGCCCTGCCCGACCTGCGGTACGACGCGTTTGGTCATCGCTGCCGGCACTGGGAAGCTCCATAAAGCGGCTGCGCACAACCCGTTCGTATTCGCGCTTGCGGTCGTGGGGCTGGCCCTCCTGGCTATGCGGGTCGGATTCCGGCGCCGCGTCGTGTGGATCACGTCGCCGGTTAGCCGCCGGATCGTCACGGCAACTCTGCTTCTCGCCCTCCTGGCCAATTGGCTGTACCTGCTCGTAGTGTTCTAGCGCCGCGGTTGGCGCCGGAGAGCAGGCCCTTGCACGGGGCGGGCAACACGGATCTCGACCGCCCCGCGGCGATGAGGGCTTGTCTCAACAGGCAGAAGCGTAGTCCCCGGCGTCAGCACAGCCCGGCATGCTTGCAGGCGACGAGGGAGAAATACCGATCATACGGCTCGGTGCGCAGCACCTCTGCCGCGGTGTGCTGCGGCGCACGCCCGCCGGCGCCGAAGGTCAGTTCGATGTGCTCTCCCGGCGACGGCTGATCACGGCGGGGCGTGATGAAAGCGACCCCGTTGCGGGACGTGTCGTTCACCCAGCCGGTATGGTTGCCGCCGGCGTCGTCGCGGGTCCAACAGATCCGCTCGGCTACGCCGGCGCAGCGCACCTCGGCACGCCGTTCGAGTTGCCCTGTACTCATCCGGAATCCTCACCTTCGAAACAGCGCTGGATGAGCGCGTCGAGTTTGGCGATGCCGACACAGATGCAGGTGTCCGCGGCACCGTAGTATATTTTGACCAGGCCGGTGTGCTGCTCCGCGATCGCCCCGCACGAGAACACCACGTTGCCGATGTCGCCGACCCGTTCGTAGTACTCGCGTGGCGTCAGGATCGGGATGGCAGCCCGGCCGACGACCTTGGCGGGGTCCTGCAGATCCAACATGGCGACGCCGAGGCGATAAATGGGCCCGGCGGCCGTGTCCTTGACTCCGTGGTAGATTTCCAGCCAACCCTGGTCGGTCTCGATCGGCGGGGCGGAAGCTCCGACGCGCACGCAGTCCCAGTGGTCGGGGCGGGTGGTCATGGCGACTTGGGCGTTGCCCCAGTGGATCAGGTCGTCGGAGTAGGAAACCCAGATGTTTCCCTGCGAGCCGACCATCGGCCGATCGAGCCGGGCGTAGCGACCGTTGATCTTCTTGGGGAACAGGGCCCCGTCCTTGTTGACCGGTTCGGAGATCAGCGCGATCCGTGTGAAGCTGGTGAAGTCGTCGGTCTTCGCGAGGGCCAGACGCGGGCCGTAGTGGCTGTAGGCCGTGTACATCACGTAGTGCGTTCCGTCCAGATACGTGATGCGCGGGTCCTCGATCCCGCAGGCCTCGTAGGTGGCGAAGGGCTCGGTGTCGGCGGGGATCATGACCGGCTCGGGGTCCACCACAAAGCGGTAACCGTCCTCACTGCGGGCCAACGCGAAGATCGACCGCCCACGCTGGTCCTCCACCCGGATCAGCAGGAGATAGTGATCGCCGATTATCGTGGCGGCGGCGTTGAAGACCGTGTTGCATGGGAAGGGAATGTCCTCGAGCGAAACGATCGGGTTTCCTTCCCAGCGGTGGATGACGTCTCTGCCGGCCAGTCGTATCCTGCGTTGTGACGCCGTCGCCTGGGCTGCCTGTGTCATGCCTTCTTACCTTCCCGAGGACCGATAAAAGCTGGCGCTGCGCACCTCGGCAACACGCCGCCGCACGGACTATGCAATTGTCCCCCAGGCGTTCGGCGCACCGGGACAGTTCGGCACACCGTCCGGTCAATACTTCGACACTTTTCCGGCCCCACTTGACGTGTCGGACGCAGACTGCCGTATCCCCCAGTCGTGCAGCGCACGCGCTATGGTCCGCCGCGAGCGCTCAACGCCGCGCGAGCGCCAACAACGAGCGGCTGAGGGCGGACGAGTTGGGGAATTGCTCAGTCGCTTTGGCGTACCGGTCCACCAACTCGCCACTAACCCGCGAGGCTCCATCGACGACCAGCGGTTCAGAGACATCTTCGGCCGCCCGCCAGCCACGCGCGGAGTAACCGCCGGCGAAGGCCAACAGGATCACCGCCGCATAGCGCACGATCGTTGAGAGACGCGGATAGCGGCGCCGGACAATGGCAGGACGCACGCCGTGTGGCTTTGGTGGTGCGAGAGCCGCGGTTTGTCGCTCGGCTTCCTCGGGGGACACGACAGCGGCCTCGGCGACCGCGGCGGCCGCTTCCAGGCCCCGGGCCAGCTCGCGGCATTGCTCACACGTCTGCATGTGCTCGTGCGCCGCGGCGCGCTGTTGCGAGTCGAGCTCGCCCGCGACGAGGTCGGCCAGTTGTTCGCGAAACGTCCGGCAGTTCATGACGTTCTCCCGGCTTGGATATCCGGCGTGGGGTCCGCCGTCCGGACCCGCTCCCGCACCGCCGACAGAGCCCGCAGATAATGGGTCTTGGCCGTGGGGACGGCGATGCCTAACTCGTCGGCGATCTGCTGGAAAGTCATCTGGTCGTAACACTTGCCCATTAACACGAGTCGTTGCTGTTCACTGAGCGATTCCACCGCCGCGCGGAGTAGATCTGCCAGTTCGCGTGCCTCGACGGCGTCGGCCGGGGAGGCGGGCGGCACGTGGCTCACCTCCCGGGCAGCACGGGCGGACTCGCCCCGCCAGCGGTCGATCACCACCCGCCCCGTCACACGCCGCAGCCAGGCGGTCGCTGCCGCCGAATTCGGCAACTGCGGCCGCCGGTCGAGCATGCGCAGGAACACCTCCTGCACGACATCGAGCGCGTCGTCGTGTCGCCGACACATGGCGTACGCCCAGCGGTACACCCGGGCGCGCTGCGTACGGAAGCAGGTTTCCACGTCCAACGGCATCGCTCATTCCTGCGCGGTCCGTGTGGCCCGCTCGGCATGATAGCGTTGGGCTGCGCTGCCGAGCGGTCCGCCCGCCCGCGATTCCGGGCCGCGACGGGCCGATGGTGCCCATGCGACGCAGGGGCTACCGGTCGGGGCCATCGACCTTGGCCCCGCGGGCGACGCGGCTGGTGACCATCAGAATCTGGTCGCGATCCATTAGCGCCTTGCCGGGAAACTCCCACACGACGAATCCTCCACCCACACCGTCACCGTTGTGGGCGACAACCTGGCCAGGCATACCGATCCGCACCTTGAACGTATCGTCGGCCAGGTCCTCGGTGACGGCGTGGCGGGCTTCTTCCTGCTCGTATCCGGCGAAGAAGATATCTATCTGCTGCCGGGGTATGCGGAGCTCCTTCATCTGTTCGCGCAATACATCAGGAACAGCGTCGACCACGCGGCGCGCGTACTCGTCGATCGTGGCATCCCGCTCGGGGCTGGCCGGCTCGGCCAGGAGCTGCATCACGGGCTCGAGATCCTCGTTCTGGAAGTGTTCGAGCACTGCGCGGCGCAGGATCAAACCATAGTGCTGCGGCCATTGCTCTTCCAGGGCCTCCACGCCGGCGTGGACATATTCGGCATGCTTCAGCGCCTCGATCGCGCGGAGAACGCCGATCACCGCGGCACGCTGCTGGTCGTCGAGCGCTTCCAGACCTTGCTCGGCGAGCTGTTCCATTGCCTGACTGTTCTCCTGCAGCGTCTGGCGATAGTACTCATACCGGGCATGCTCGCGGCCCGCGTAGATTCGCTTGAAGTGATAGTAGGTACCGTCTCGGCGCTGCTCAATCACCAAGTCGGTCGGGAAGGACAAGGCGGTGTCGTAATTCGGGCCGGTGGGGTCGGCGAACGAATCGGGCAGGGGCTTACCGGTGGCGACCCGCAGCGTCGCTTCCCGGTGCTGCTTCTTCTCACCCTTGTCGTTGGTAGTCGTCCAGTCCTGCGTTTGCCACCCGGCACGCCGCTCGGGCAGCGCGTCACCCGTGCTGAAGTCTCCGGGATCGCCCGTGATCTCGACCCGGATTTCGGCCGACCCGTCGCGGGCAACGCGGATGGTCTCCTCGCGCTCCAGACAGCCCGGCACGAGCAAGACAGCGCTAGCCAACAAGACACGGCGCATGATGTTTTGACGGATCATGGACATCGGATGCTTCTCCTTTCCGGCAAACGTAGCCAAGAGGCTCACCCTGGTAAACGGAGCCGCTGCGGAAAGGGATGACACAGTATGTCAAAAATCTCGGGGCTATTGCTTCGTCAACCATCCAATGGTGGGGAGCGCGGGCGAGACGCCCGCACTACCCGTCAATCGATGGCTGACGGAATGCTAAACGTTCCGGCCATCTACGCCTTGGACCGCAGGTGGAAGATGCGGCCGCGGATGGGTTTGCCGTCCGGCGGAGCGGGACGCTCGACGGGGGAGACCTTGACCTCCAGTCCGCAATGCCGGGCGACGGTGCCGAAGTCATCGGCGGTCGAGCGGTTCGCATCGCAGATCAATGCGAAGCCGTCGGGCTTGAGGTGATCGCGGACGAACTCGGCGATCGGGCGCAGGTTGCGGGTCTCGTACAGGACCTCCGCGGCAACGATCCGGTCGAGCCGCAGGTCGCGGCAGCTCTGACGCCAATCCACGTAACGCGTCTCCGGGACCGGCAGACCGTTGCGGCGGGCACTTTCGACCAGAAACGCCAGGGCGCCCTCATCGTAATCCGACGCGATCACCCGGAAGCCGAGATGGGCGGCGACCAGGCTCACTAACCCCAGGCCGCAGCCGAGCTCCAGCACGCACGGCGGTGCGGCGTCGGCGGGAGCGGGTTCCCAGGCCGCCACGGCATCGGCCAAGAGCAGCGACGCCGGCCAAAACTCCGCCCAGTAGGGCATGTACTCGTCCTGCTCGAATCGGGCGGCGACACGCGGGTCGTCGATCAGAGATTCGTAATCGGCCGGCCCGAGCAGCTCGAACGTCCGCCCGGCCAGTTCGAACCGGCGCGTCGTCACGGGGTATCCGCGAAATCGCTCCAGGGGCTCGCGGGACATGTGACACCGTCGCACGGGCCGGTTACCATCTTGACAAGTTACGCGCCGCATCTCAGCCCACAGCGGGCGATACGCGAGCCATTATGTACGGGCGTGCCCCGTGGGCAACCGGAAGCAGAGATATGGCCGCGGTACCAACCAGGACGAAGCCACAGGTCGTACCGGCGCGGCTGATGCCGTTTGAGGACGAGCATGCCGCCCGGGTCGCCTCGTGGGTGCTGGACGAGCGGGAGGCCTACCTGATCGCCCCACGCACCCCTCCGCCGCTGACAGCCGAGAAGATCCGCGGCTGGTCCGGACCGGGCCGTCAGCAGTTCTTGCTCATCGAGCTCGGGAAGAAGCGCCCGGTCGCGTATGGTGAGCTGAACGTCCTGCGGACCGCGGAACGACATTTCTGGCTGGGACATCTGATCGTGGATCCGCGCCGGCGCGGCCGGGGGCTCGGAACCCGCCTGACACGTTTGCTGCTCGAACTAGCGTTCAATCAGCAGGGCGCCCGGCGGGTGACGCTGGTGGTATTTCCGGAGAACCACCGGGCGCTGGCGTGTTACCGTGCGGCCGGGCTGCGGGAAGCCGGGGCCGAGATACACTACTTCCCGCCCTACGACCGCCGGGTGCGCTTGCTGAAGATGAATGCCGTGCGACGGGCTGAGTAGCGTAGTGCAGGCCTCCGCTCTCTTGGCCCCGACTGCCCGGCGTGATTGACGCGTTCACAAGGCCAAGGCTCACCGTGTCCCTCTCGATGCGAAGTCCATGACAAGGCGCGATCCGCCCTCGGGTAGCCATCGTTCACGCCCCCGCGTGGGATACGGGCGTCTCCGTCGAGTAATGGTGACGCAGATTGACCCACAAGTGCACCAATCTGAAAGGTGACGGGGGTACCTCGCGGTCGAGCGTTTGATTTAGCCGCGTGACTCCATATTCGATCCACGCTCGATCGCTCCTTCGGATCATTGGCACCTTGACCTGCCGCGCGTATCCGTTCACTTCTTCTAGCGTTTTATCTAACGGCATTGTCTGCACGTAGCCCATCATCGCACCCGATGCTGCGCCCTCCCCGTATCCCCAGTCGGCATCGATGAATCTCTTGACGCCACGTGTCGTGTAATTCTCATTCAGAACCCATCCACGTGGTTTTGGCACACCCAGGCGCTTGCACTCCAGGGCGAGAAACAGGTCAGATTGCGCCTGAGCGTCAACCAAACCGCAGGTGAAATCCGGCCGCTTCCATTCAGACGCAGCACGCGACTTCTCCTCTCGGACGGGCTGCTTCGCGCACTCGTAGTAGATATTCGAGCGACAACCTCGGCCCTGCTTGAGCAACCGGTAGTTTTCCCGACGGGCATGAAACAGCAGCTTTCGGTTCAGCTCATCCTCTTTCTCCGGGAGTTCTGATTCGGCCTCAAGACGAAGAAGAGCACCCTCAAACACTTCGAGTACCAGTTCTTCATGCCGGCCCCAGGTGTCTGGCCTGCTCCCCAAGATCTGATCCAGCCGTTATGAGAGTCTTTGGCCCGGCA
>CAZNFA010000005.1:0-178284 GCA_964572345.1 uncultured Planctomycetales bacterium | reverse complement strand
GCATGAATAATGATACGGAGCCGATCGGAATTTCAACTAGAAAAGGGATTGACCCAGGATTTCCGCCATCTCGAACTTGGCATTGCGGAACAGCCCCCAGTTCTCCTGCTTGGCATGCTGGATCAGTTCCTGATTGAGCAAGCTCCATCTGACGTCGTTCTCGGTTGGCTCACGCCCAAACCGCTGAGCCAGCTTGACCCTCTCCCGCGCGAAACGGCTCTTCTGCGCAAGATACTCGTCGTGCGTTCCGTTGACGATAGACCATTGCTCTTCGATCTCTTCCACTTCTGCTTCGGTCACAAGCACACGCTGTTCATCACTCGGCCGCGTTCTGACAAAGATGAAGTCGCCGCAGTGCGGGCACTTTTTCTTCCTGCCGGGCTTCTTCTCAAGGCGCTGGTCGCAATGCGGACAGATGGGCTCCACATTTCCGACGGCGCGTAAGCGCCGCTTGCTTCTCCGTTTGGCGCGCTGAGTTGCTGGGGGAGTTCGGCGGACGGAAACAGAGCGTCTTGCGTCTGGCTTGCGCTTGCGGCGCAGGCTGCCGACAAGCAAGAGGAAAGCCACGACGATGAGGAGAATGCCAAAGAACGTACTGTCGGAAAGCATCGTGAATCCGCCGAGGCCGAGGACAACTGCGATCAGCAAAAGGACAATTGTCATGTGTTGATCTCAGCATCGAACGTCAGGCTTCACCGGCAGAAGGTCGCACGCGGCTTTCTATACGGTACAAGTCTCTGTTTGGTCATCATATTTGTATTGCCTTGTAGTTGGTTGTGCCGAGCTGGTCATCCATGAGATTGAGGAAGTGGTGCGTGTGAGGAGAGATTTGCTTCGCCACCTCTCCAAGCCCACCGATGGTGAAGAGTCGAGATAGCGATCGGGCAAGCTTCTCGCACTGCACAGTCAGCTTCGCATTGATCTGACGGTGTACGGCATCGCTCTGGCTCGACTCTCCGATTCTCTGCGGCCAGGACGGATCCTCCTGCAGAATCTCCATCTCAAGCTTCTGGCATTCGTCATCCGGGGATGAGCCTGGATCATCACTCCCGAGAACAACGTTGAGATTGTAGTACCTGGCGCTCTGCCCAAAGTCCGAGAGGACCTGAACGATTCTGCGCAGTTTCGCGTCGTTGCGCAGGAACTCAATGTCGATCCGAGCGGCTGGGACTCCACAGAGATAGTCGTCGGAGAAACACTTGTGAGTTACTTGGCTTAGCAGCCACACCAAGTCATGTCCGCGCCTACCGCTCGGGAAAGCGTCGCGACCTGGAAACTCGCCTGTGGCCTTGAGGTGATGGCAGCAGATCACTGTTTTCATGAGCCTTTCGAACCCTGAGGCAAGCAAGAGAATGGGGAGATGAAAGAAGCCGGTGGCGGCATTCATCCTGTTCAACTCCCGAAGACCCGTTTTAAGCAGCCTGACGGCTGTGAGGAGTTCTTCGCCTATCATCACGTTCTGAAGGGTCGTAGGCATTTCTCTCTCTGAACACCGAACAATGATTGTAGAGTCCGCATAAACCCCCAAAGGCAGCCTGTCTCCTTCTGCACAAACCTGGCGAGCCTTTGGTCGTCCCGATCGGGGCGGTCGCTCTGGCGCGCGCTTCTTGCACCGGCAAGACTCCTGCCGGCGGACGAGCTGGCCGCCCAAGTTGGTCAAGTTAGGGATAGTATAGCCCAAGGTGCCGGCGGCCGCAATGACGCCATTTCCGGCCCGGTGAGGGTGGCATGGCCAAGCGTAGCGCAGCCATGCGCGTGTGAGCGAAAACCAGGCCCGCGCCGGTGGCTTGGGCGTGCCCCCCGACGTGGCAAATTCGGCGGGGCGGTCGGGAAGCGCGGCCGGAGGCCGACAGAGCCCGACGCGCCAGCGAGGGAACACCTACCGGCTGCCCGCCGCCGCCGGCCCGGCCCTGCTCGAGCGTTGGCCGCTTTGGTCACGCTGGCAAAAGAGCCCGTCCGCTACGACAGACGGGCTCCTGGATTGCCTGCAACAAGCTCACATGCCCCGCGGATCACCCTCCTCTGCGTCGGCCGGCGGCAACCAGAACCCCGCCGACGGCGACCGCTCGGGGGAAGCACCTCGGCCGGCTATACACGATCCTAGTTCCCTTCAAGATCCTTGATAATCTTCCCCGTCTGGAAGATCTTCCAGCCGATCCCACGGAAAGCCGGGAACCGACCCATCGTACCGGTGATCATACGCACGTCTTCATCGTCGATGGTGAAATCGAGCTCGAGACCGGTCGAATCCGCCAGAACCTGGTGAAGCGTGTATTGCATGGTGAAGACCCGTTCGCGCAGGGCCCAACTGTCCAGCCGATCGGCAAGCTCAAGAGCCTTGTCGGTGAACACCCCCATCGTGTGTTGCAGCTCGCGGCCCTTGAGGTACCGCAGCGCCACATTGGCGCCGAAGATGCACCACCAGCCGAAACTCTCAAGCCAGTCGGCCACCAAGCCGGCCTTGCCCTCAACGGTACAATCCAGCCCCGCCAGGAGTTCCTGCACCACGCTCTGCGGGCTCCGCAGACCCACTTCCACGTCCACCTCGAGCAACCCGCCGTGGCAAGTGTTGGCGATGCCGGCCAAGCGATCGTCGGACAACTCCTGGGCCAGCCGTGAGTACATCTGAAAAGCCGTCTCCAAATCGCGTTTGGCCGAGCGGGCGCACCGCTCGGCGTTCTCGGGCTCCTGGGCCACGAGCCGCCGAAAGGTGTTCCCACGCACGTAATGGGCGAACGCCTGATTCTTGCGGTCGATGCTGTTCTCAGGCGAATGCCCCAAATACCATTCTATCACAACGTGCGCATGGGCATGGGCGGACTTGAGTTCCCATAAGGTGTAGTGCGTAGCTGCCAGGTTCGTCTGAAGCTGCAGACGCCGACGTTCCGGAAGCGGACCGTGCTGCAACCCGCGGCAAACAGCCTCAAGCGCCTTGGTGTACCGGCCCAACCCGTCCCAACCCCCATGCTCGCGGTTGCAGGCCCGGGCCTTCTCCTCCGGCGTCCGGGCAACGGCGTACATCCGCCGGGCAAGTTCGATCATCCGCCCGAAATCACCACCGCGATGGGCGTCCCGCGCCGCCAGATCGAGGCTCTCAAAGTCCTCGGCTCCAGAGACTTGCGCAACGTACGCGTCGCCGGCCCAGACGTAGTCCACGACATCGTCCACGGACCATTCCAGAGCCTCGGCCAGGCTGATGATGAAGTCCAGCTTCGGGTTCCCGCTGTCGGGATAGAGTTTGGTGGGACTACGATCCAGCGCGCGGGACAGCTCCGCTCGGTTCCAGCTCCGATAGACGCGGGCCAGGTCGAGCAGCTTGTGCAAGCGCGCTTTGCGTCGAGCTTCCACCGACATGGCAAGTTCTGCCCGTGTCCTCGCCGAGAGACACCCCTGGCGTCCCAATTACTGCGTTCATTATAACCGCGTGCCCGCCCCTTTTTCAAATACCTGCCCTTTTTTCATGCCGGGCCCAAAAGGCGCCCCACCGGGATTTTCGGAACATCCTGGGACCTGCCCGAACGACACGCGTAGGCTGCAGTTTCAGGTTGAGAAGCAGATGTGGAGTGCAAGGATCCGCAAGGAGCTGCGGTGAACCCCAAGCGGATGCGCCCCGAACGTCAGTTGCGCTCCTGGCAGTGTTTGAGCGCGGGAGGGGTAGAGGTGCGCCTCCTTGTTTCTCTCCGGGAAGCACCGGTTTCCGTCTAGGCGGGGCCCGGTGCATTTCCCGGGGTGAACGGATCCTGACAGCGACCGTTGCGAGTGCCAAGTCGACGACGCGAAGCGGCCGCTGATAAGCGAAGAAACGCCTCCTTTCAATTGGGGCCCACCCGGGTGCTGCGCCAGCGGCACCCGGAAGCCCCGCTTTCTTTTGATCTCAGGCGTGGTCCGGCTTAACCGGCCCACGGCGACACCCTGTCATTCTGAGGGCGCGAAGCGACCGAAGAACCTGGTCACAGACTACGGGTTCTCCCCCGCATCCAACGAGAGACCCTTCGCTTCGCTCAGCGTGACCATGAATGATGCGGGGCGATCACTTGAAGAACCGCGGATCGTCAGCCAGCAGGCGTATCTCGGCCTCGCGCATGTCCATCAGCGACCACTGAGCCGCAGAAACCGCAACTTGCGTGAACACGAGCGCCGCCAACAGCAGTGCCGCCCGCCCGGCCGGGGCGCGAAGGATACGCAGTTGCAGGGCCGCACCGAGCAGCAGCAACGGTACGAAGGGAATCCACAAACGCGGGGTCTCCAGGTTAGTGGAGCCGACGGTCACCAGCATGGCGAGAGCCGTGGAAGCTAGCAAATAAGCCCCGAAGCGGGCGCCGTCGTCGCGCACGCGCCCGCGCGCCAGCCACAGCCCGGTGGCCCATAACGCCGGCCCGGCAAACAGCAAGAACAACGGCAGGCCGAGCACCTGCCACACCAGCGGCATCGCCTCAGGTCCGCGCGTAACCTGTGCTTGAGACCGCATTGCGGCCCACGCGCTTGCCAGCACATTCCAGTCCCACAGCAGGTACAGCAGAAACACAACCACGAGCGCTCCGGCCAACGCCGGCAGACTGTTGCGTAGCCAGAGGCTCCGCCAGCGTCCGGCGGTGCCGCGAGCGTGGAGCGCGCAGGCTACCCAGAGGGCGCCAGCGACCCAGACGTGCACGAGGCTGACCATGCACGAAAGAACGAAGACGCTTCCTGCTCCCGCCGCGGGCCAAACCCACCCCCGCCGATAGGCCCCAAGCCATAGCCACAGTGGAACAGCCGCAGTCAACAGTTGTGCCGGGTCCTTCCCGGGCGTGAACAGCAACGTCATCGGCGAGACAAGACAGACGACAGAGAGAGCGGCGGCTGGACCCGCCGGCAGGAACAGCCGGCCGGCAAGGTAAATGAAAGGCGCCGCAAGCAACCACAGGGCGGTCAAGACCCACGCGAAGGCCACCGGCGCCAGTGCTTGCCCGCGCAACTCCGGCTGACCGGCGGTCTCCGCGCTGATCGTCCAGTCGGCGAGCCACAGCAACGGGGGACAGCTCGGCAACATGCGTCGCACGCCGACCGCCAGCAGCGTCGTCCCGGGCGGGTTGCTGATGACGCGGGTCCCGCGCATTCCCTCCGGCGGGGTCGCGGCCCGCTGCGGGAACTCGCGCAGATAGTCGCTCAGATCGGCCACGCGGCGTGATTCGGTCAAGAAGGACCCATCGTGGGAGGGAGAGTGCATGTTGAAAAAGTGTTGCGAGAGACAGTCCGGCGGGGCGAAGAAGGACCAGCCCGCCACCGCGACACAGCCGACCCCCGCCAGCAGCAGTCCCGCCCGCCGCCGCACCTTGCCACCCGAGGCCGCCAGCCACGTGGCCCCGGCCAGCACGAGCGCCAAGCGGACCGCGACCGGCAACTCCGCAATCCGAAGAGCCACAAGCGGCGAGTACGGATAGACCAGCGTCCCGGGTTTGCCGAGGGGCACGTCCAACTGGTAGAGCACCACGCCGACCGCCAGCGGCAGAAACGCCGCCAGCGCAAGCAGCTCCCAGTCGGTGCGTCGGACCGTGTTGTCCTCTTGCCGTTTGCCGCGTGTCTGAGCCATGTCCGCCCGATCCGCCGGCCGATTCTACCGTGGCGACGAAAACGATGAAGAAGGCGAGGTGCCGGCAGCAAACCCCGCACGCACCGGCCGGGCCGCTAGGTCTTCGCGTTGGCCAGTTGCAGCACGGCGATAGGGCCGAAAACCAGGATTGGCAGCCACGCCATGAAAGCGGTCCAGCTCTCGTCCTTGACGACCGTGTGGGCCACAAATCCCACTCCGAAGAACAGCCCGCCGACCAGCAGGGCCCGCCCGCCGGCGGCCAGCACACTGGTCGGCTCGCGCGTCAGGAAGAACGGCAGCGCCAGAATCATCAGGATCCAGAACAGCAGCGGCTTGGTCAGGCGGATGTGACGGCTCATGTCGATCGTGGGCAGGTTGGGCAGGTTACGGCTTCGCAGCAGGGCGTTCATCTGCCGTACGCTCAACAGGTCCGACCATTGGGCCCCCTGCCGCAGGAGCAGCTCCTCCGGGCTGAGCGTGAAGGCGTACTCGTGGACCGGCTCGTAGCGGATTCTCTCGCCGAGCCCCGGCTCGCCGCCGGCGCGACCCATGCTCATCCGCCGGCCACGTTCCAGTGTCCAGACGCCACGCTCCGGCACGTACTGAGCCCGGTCGGCCTCGATCAGATTCGCGGGGCGCCCCTGGTCGTCGGGTTCGACGATGTACACGCCTCTAAGCACGCCCCGCCGCGCGTGAAGCTGCAAGGCGGTAAGGATGGCGTTGTTGTCGTCGCGAGCGCAGTACACGCCGACCACCCGCGCGCCGACCATGTCGTCGTGGCTGCGCGCGATCTTGGTCGCGCAGCTTGGGACGACCAGCTCCTGGTTGAGCACCCACAAGACGACCACGAGCACGGAGCAACCCAGCAACGGCACGGCCAAGCGTTGCAGCGGCATGCCGGCGGCCACCAACGCGGTAAGCTCGTTGTTGCGCAGCATCATGCCGAGCGTGAAGGCCGCCGCGATCGCCATCAGCGGGCCGCCCAACTGCGAGAAGTACAGCGGGATGTTGTACTGGTAGTAATCCCGCATGACCCCCAGGACCTGCACGAACGACAAGGACGGGTCCTTGGTGAACTCGTCGAGGTTGACGAGCAGGTCGGTCAGGATGTACAGCCCGATCCCAACCAGCAACAGGATGACGTAGCCGGACAGGAACGTGCGGGCAACGTAGCGGTCCACGATGCTCATGGTCGCTCCACCTCGCTCACCGGCGCACGCCGAAACGTATAATGAACCCGTCCGCCACGGCGGTCAGCAGCAGCCCGCCCCAGATGATCGCGGCCCCGACCGCCTCGGTGCCCTCGTGCTCGCCGAGCTGACGGCCCATCACCATGAGGATGGTGAC
Source organism: uncultured Planctomycetales bacterium (assembly GCA_964572345.1). GTDB lineage: Bacteria > Planctomycetota > Phycisphaerae > UBA1845 > Fen-1342 > JAUWXH01. The sequence continues at coordinate 171,368 of CAZNFA010000005.1, read as the reverse complement.
CGAGCCGAACGGGACGCAGGCCAGTCCGAAAGCCGCCAGCATCCGCGCGCCGCGGAAGATCACGCCCAACGCCGCCCCCATCAGGATGGTGACCAGCGCGCTGCTGGCATAGCCGAGGCGGAAGTGGACCAGCGCTGCGATTTTCCGCTGGAGTTTCGCCGCCGCCGCCCAGAGCTTCACGCGCGCATCCGCCAACTCTCCGTCGATGGGCAATGCAGTCTGCGGATCGAGGACGGCCCCCGGCGTGTAGGTGTTCATCTCATCTAGAACGCGCTGCGGCACTTGCAGCCTGTCGAGCGACAGTGTCGGCTTCTCGCGCGGCGTGTCGTAATCGTCCGCGCGGGGGTTGTATTCCAGCACGGGCCGGTCGCCGGATTCCTCCAGCCGAATCTCCACCATCGGTTGCCCGTCGGGCAAAGCGTGGGCGATCAGCACCGCCCGGGCCGCCTCATAGCGGGTCGGTCGCGGCTGACCGGGCCGGCGCATCTCCACTTGCACATCGACCAGCACCGGACGCTTGCCGTCAAACGTGCAGCGCTCGGCCTCGACCCGGTAGCTCCAGCCCTGATCGTCCTCCAAGGTGATCTTCTCGCCGCGACCCAGCCGCTGCGCGCAGTCCGCGTAGAAACGATAGCGTCCCAGTTGGCCCAGGAACTCCTCGATCCGCGGCTGCATCTTGGCCGATTCCCAGGGCGCCGCGTGCCAGCGCAGCAGCGTCTTGAGATCGAGCATCGACGGCTTCAACGGCATGGGCAGGTCGATAGCGACGGGTCCGACTTTCTGCCGGTCGATGTGAGCGGACTGTTTGCCGATCTCATAGTCCTGGGCGTCGCTCACGTAGACCGTGACGCGTAGCATGACCGCCCGCGTGTCAAACTGACACAGCCCCCAGCGGGCCGTCGCGAAACGCTCCACCTTGCCGTTCCCGTCCAGTTGCAGGAAGGTGGGCGCGGCAATCAGCAGGTAGCGGATCTCCCTCCCGGTCGGAAGCCCCTTCGCTCTCAACGCCGCGTCGCCCACGTCCTCGACGCGTTCGGCGGTCATGAAGTACTTGTCATCGTAGCTGACATGTCCCTGGGAGCGCAGGTGCTGGAAAGCGTAATCGCGGATGTTCGCGCGGGCGAAGCGGTCCAGACGTTTCATGAAGTCGGGGATCACGAAGTTGCCGAACAGCAGTGTGAACGCCGTCACGAAAACCGACAGCAGCACCGCGGACAGGAAGGTACGGTGGACGTTGACGCCAGCGGCCCGGCAGGCCAGCAGCTCGTTGTCGGCCGCCAACCGCCCGTAAACCATCGTCGTCGCGAACAGGGCCGACACCGGCATGGTCAGCGTGATCACGATGGGCAGCAGCAACGGCAGGACGCTGAGCAGACTGGCCGCCGTCACACCCGGGGAGCGTACCACGTTGTAAAGCCCCCCGCCCATGGTAAACAGCGCCGTCAGCGCCAGGATCGCGAGCCCAAAGGTCTTGAGCAGTTCGCGCAGGACGTAGGCGTGCAGCGTGATCATCAGCTTCGCGCGATCCCCGCCCGGGAAGCTACGCCGGCCCCATTCACGGCGCGTCGTTCTGATCCAAGATGCATCCCAGGAACTCTATTCCCGACGCCCAACCTGTCAAGCGAGCGGGCGACGGCGTCGGCCAGCCGCGACGGGTCGGCGCTGGCGTGCGTCCGCGGCGGGCGGCCTCTTCCGAGCCCACCCGCCTCAGAGCAGCTTGATGAATTCGCCCATCTCCATTTCCAGGTCGCTGGTCACGATCTGCCGCAGCAGCCCGCGCGGGAGATCACGACCGCGATGGACCGGTACGGTCGTCTTTCTGCCGTCCGGATGCGCGAAGCGCTGATGGGAACCGCGCGAACGCGTGCGCACGAAGCCGAGTCTGCGAAGCACGCTGATCAGTGTTCGAGCGTCGATGACGGGCGTAGCACTCACGCCACAATCTCGAGGTCGCGAACGCCGACAAACGTACCGGCCCCGGCCGGCTCTTCGTCCTCCAGACAGAGGGCAGCCGCCTGTGCGATGTTCTTCATGGCTTCATCGACCGTGTGGCCATAGGAACGGCACCCGCGCAGCGTGGGCACCGAGACGATGAAGACCCCGTCTTCGTCCTGCTCGATGACGACCGGCAAGTGGTACTGCTTAGGCCTCGTCTTTTTCGGCATACAGCAAGTTTACGTTGGGATGAACGATTCGCCAAGAGTCGGGCTCAGCAAGCTCGCACAAGGCAGGCCGGCGCTACTGGCCCCGCGCCGCTGATGCACCGGACCGCAGGTCTGCCTTTGCGACGGATTCTTCCTGCCGTCTCAGCGCCTCCGCCGCCCGGATGAGCGGATCGCTACCGGCGACCACCCCGGCGGCAAGGGTTTCCGGCGGCGGGCAGACGCCGGCCTCGGCAGCGTCGCGCGGGCTGAAGCCCGCGGCTCCTTTGGTAGTTGAGGTAGCCTCGGACGCCTGACACTCGGCGGCCCAACTCTCGTCGGCGTACTCCCAGGCACGCGAATGCGGGTTCAGGAAGTCACGAAACGCCGGTACCCGCCGACCACGTCTACCATAGTAATAGTGAATGCCCTTCCAGATGGCGAGATTCGCCAGCCAAGCACGCGACTTGAACGGGATCAGCCGCAGGCGCCGGAAAGCCGAGCGCGGCGAGAAGAACTCGCTGAACGCCGCCATCTGGGCGTGGCGCAACTGCTTCGCCGACATCTGCTTCGGTTCGTACACCACCGAGGCACCGTTATAGCGCTCCCAATCGTACGTGCGAATGCGTCCCTCCCGCTGGAACTGGTGAAAGAACGCGGTCCCCGGATGCGGCGTGAGGATCGGGAAGCAGCTCATTGCCAGGTTCATCCGTTGCGCGAACCGGCAGGCCTGCATGCAGTCATGCCACGCATCGCTATCGAACCCGAAAATGAACGCCCCCCACAGGCTGATGCCATAGCTCTGGATCTTGCGGATCCGCCACCCGTACGTCTCCGACTTTACGAACTTCTTGCCCGCCTCGCTGAGCGTATCCTGCCGGGGACTCTCCAGCCCGAGGATCAGCCCGACGCAGCCGCTGGCGCGCATCGCCCGCAGCAGCCGATCGTTGTGACTGATCAGCACGTCGCACTGGCTGGCCCAGGCGACCTTCAGCGGCTTGAGCGCTTCGCACAGCTCGATCGCCCACTGGTGGTTACCGCCGAAATCGTCGTCGGCGAAGATGAAGCACCAACTGCGGTGCCGCTCTTTCGCCTCCCGGATCTCCTCGACGATGTCTGCAATCGCCCGCTGGCGAAACTTGCGGCCGAACACGCCCGGCGTCGTGCAGAAGTTGCAGTTGTGCGGGCAGCCACGCGTCGTCTGGATCGGGTTGGCGACCAGGTAATCGCGCGGATCGAGCAGGTCCTTGCGCGGCGTCGCGATCGGCGCCGTGGGGAACTCCGCCCAATCGTAAATGCGGGCGATGCCATCCCGCGGATCTTCGCCCCGCTCGACGGCGGCCTCCCAGTCGGCGATCAAGTGCGGCAACGTGGACTCGGCGTCACCCTTGCAGACGCTATGGCAGTGTTGCAGTGCGTCTTCCGGTAAGGCGCTGGGGTGAATCCCACCCATGATGACCGTCACGCCCAGCCGGCGATAGTCGTCGGCGACCTCGTACGCGCGCTTGGCCTGCGCGGTCATGGCGGAGATGCCGACGATGTCAACGTCCGCCTTGGCTTGATGCCGCCCGTCGAGCGTGCACTCGTCCACGACCTCGACGGCCCAGCGCTTCGGCACCACCGCCGCACAGATCGTCAGCCCCGTCGGCGCGAACAGCGCCTTGCGCGTGAAGGTCATCTTCCGGATGATCTCCGGCATGGTGATGTTCGACAGCGGCGAATTGGGGTTGATCAGGCGGATCTTCCGGCTATCAACCGCCTCGGCATGTACCATCGCACCCTTCCACTCGTCCAGCCGCGCAGACTACAAGCAGCACGCCGGCATTCTCACGCCTACGACGCCCGGCGTCCACCGCATGTGAGCCCGGCGTCCTGCCTGTAGAAGCACAGGCGAGGCGCCTGTGCCACAAGTCCTGCTAGACGCTCCAATAAGCGGGCCGCCGCATCCGGACGGCCCATCAAGGTCACACGCCGATTGTTGAGAACGAGCGACGCGGCTCCGGGTTACGGGCAGCCTTCGCCCCAGTGTGCCAACAGGATCCCAAGGTCGGACTGGTCGGTATCGCCGTCGCCGTCGATGTCACCGCCGTCATCGACCCCAAACGCGGTCAGCAGGATGCCCAGATCTTGCTGGTCCACGCAGCCGTCGCCGTTCAAATCGCCGGGGATATCCGGCATCGCGGCACTCACCGAGTTGTAGACGTTGATCCGCCCGTAGCCATAGATGTCATCGACACCGGGCGAACCGAGGTCGTCGCACCCGGCCTTGAGGATCACTTCGACCTCATCGGGCGTCAGCGCGGGATTCGCCGACCAGGCTAACGCCGCCAGCCCGGCGCTAAGCGGGCAGGCGAAGCTGGTGCCGGTGCCTTCGCCGTAGCTGCTGTCACTGCTGTAGGTTGTCGTGTAGACGTCAACCGCCGGAGCGACGAAATCGACAGCGGGACCGTACGCCGAGAACGAAGCGAAGTCGTCGTTCTGGTCGGTGCCGCCCACGACGATGATGTCGTCCGCATCGCGATCACCCCAGTCGAGGTAGCGCCCGTCGTTGCCGGCCGCCCAGAACAGCAGCCCGCCGATGGACTTGATGTAGGTGGCGGTTGTCCAATTCGACTCATTGTACACGCTGGTGTAGCTCACGTTGGCTAGCTTGTCACCGTTCTCGACGGCGGTTCGTGCCGCGTGCTGGAGGATCTCCAGGGTCGATCCTCCGCCGCTGCTGTTGCTGACCCGCAGCATGCGGTGGCTCAGGTCCCAGCCCACGCCCGCGACGCCCTTGCCGTTGTTGCCGTTGGCCGCGGCGCAGCCGGTCGTCTTCGTGCCGTGCCCGTGGAGGTCGTTGATCTGCCCGCCCTCGGATTCCCACAGTTCATCGACGGCGTTGTAGCCTTCGAGCCGGTGCAGTTGGAAGTCCTCGTGCGTCGTGCGAATACCGGTGTCGCAGATGCCCACGCTGGTTGTCGGCTCACCGGTATGCAGGTCCCACCCGTCGCAAGATTGCAGCCGGTCGGCCGCGTGATGCCATTGGTCCCCGAAGTGAGGGTCGTCCGGGCAATCCACCGGGTAGACGATCCAGTTCGGCTCGACGTACTGAAAGTTGCCGGTGGCCATGAGCTCACCGGCCACCTGGTTCTCGGTCTGCCCGAGCGGCACGTCAAAGACGTACTCGTCCGTTTGCCAGACGTGCCTATGGACGACGTAACCCGCCATCACCTGGCGGGCTGCGCTGATCCTGGCCGTCGCTTCCGCCGAGCTCAAGCCCTGCGCCAGCCACACCGCCTCCTGGACCGGACGTGCAATCATCTGCCCGGAAAACTCCTGAACGCCAGGGATGGCAACGAAGTCGATTGATCTATCGGCGAATGCTCCCGGCGTGCAAAATGAGAGAACCAACGCCAATACGCACGCGTACCGTCGAGACATCGAGCACTACTCCTTTCTGGTCGGGGAAAGCACGTTGTTGATGCCTTGCGTGGCCCGCCGCATCCCCAACAACGTCAAGTATACTCAAACAGGCTCACCGATGCCAGTCTTCTTCAGCATCTCATCGCGGAGCGTCGCGGAGGCCGATCACACAGCCATTCACTCGATCTGCCAATCCGGGATGCGTCCGGGCGTCCAGGGAGCGCCGGCCGCCTCCAGCTTCTGCTCCAGCCGGGCAAGATCTTCCTCCAGCAGCACGCGCAGCGCGCTTAGCGCTTCAGTGAATTCAAGTCCCGCGTGGCGGTATGCCTCACGGTGCGTCTGCGTCGGCGCCGAGGTCGTATTCCACTGGCTCGATACCACTTGCTGGACCCGCCCGCTGATCGAGGGCGGCGCGGGCTCCTGCCGCTTACCGAGCGTGGGATCGCCGCGCAGCTTCACCAGCAGTCCATTGAGGCGCTGTTGGAGCGTCTCGATCTCGGTGAGCAGCGCGGGGTCGGCAGCCGGCGTGTCGAGAAACGCCTTGCGTAGGTGCGCCATCCGCGTCTGGGCTTCTCCAGCGACCCGCACCGCGCCCAGTACCGCGCGCCGCAAGCGAGCGACCTTTTTGCGGAAAGCCAGCACCTCAGCCCGGTCCTCGGCGGCAAAGGTAGCCAGCTCGAGTGGAACGACGTCGAACGACTGCGGCCCGGCCAGCGGGGTGATCACGCCATCAACCTCCTGGACCAGCGTGACCGCGTAGGTTCCGGGCAAGGCGAGCGGACCGGCCGGCGGCCGCCACCACGGCGGACGGTCAGCCGGCGCCGCGAGCACAGTCGGCGTAGATGACGGATAACGCAGGTCCCACGTAACCCGGTGCACACCCTTGTCACGCGGGCCCTTGATCCGCCGCACAATCTCGCCTGACTCATCCCGCACGATCAGAACCACGGAGGGTTCCTTTTCCTCATCTTCAGCACGCAGCTCGTCCATCGTGGGATACGGCGCGACAACGCCCTCCTTCTCCGCCTCCTTCTCAGCTTCTTTGCGCCGCTCCTTTCGTGTGGTGATCTTGTCTTTCAGATAGTAGGTGAACACAGCCCCGAACGGCGGGTTGGACGCCGCGTAAAATGACGCGCCCTGCGACCCCTTGCCGGACGACCCGCCCAGCCGGTTTGTCTCGATGTAGCGCAGCGCATCCTTGACGGAGAACAGCACCGGCCCATGCTCAAGAACATCCTTGCTCACGGCTCGCAGCGGCGTGTAGTCGTCGAAGATGTAAATCCCGCGGCCGAACGTACCCAACACCAGGTCATTCTCGCGCCTCTGGATGGCGATATCGCGCACAGAGATCGTCGGCATACCGCCCTTTAGCTTCACCCAGCGCGTTCCTCTGTCCACTGTGAAGTACGCGCCGAACTCTGTGCCGACAAAAAGTAACTGGGGGTTCATGTGGTCTTCCGCCAGCGTGTAGACGACATCCCGATCGGGTAGAGCGCCGGCAATGGCCGTCCAGGTGCGCCCGCGATCACAACTCACCAGGACGTACGGCCTGAAGTCGCCGCTCTTGTGATTGTCGAACGCCGCGTACACCGTATCCATGTCGTGCTGTGAGGCCAGCAGGCAACTCACATATGCCATCTCCGGGACACCGGGGAATTCGCTAATCTTGCGCCAACTCTCTCCGCCATCTTCGGTCACCTGGATCAGCCCGTCATCGGTGCCGACATAGATGAGCCCCTCCACCAGCGGTGACTCGCTCAGCGACACCAGATTCCCGAAGAACGAGGTGTGGTAGTGCTTGGAGACTGCGTCAGCCGGCTGGATTCTACCCATGACCTCTAGCGCGTTGCGATCCAGCCGGCGGGTGAGGTCATCGCTGATGGCGGTCCAGCTGTTGCCTCGGTCGTCGCTGCGGAAGAGCTTGTTCGCCCCGAAGTATAGTCGTCGGTGGTCGTGGGGACTGAGGATCAGCGGCGAATCCCAATTCCAGCGATAGGGTTCCTCGCCGGGAGCCTCGCGCGGCTTGATGTCAACGCGCTCCCCGCTGCGCCGGTCGTAGCGCACCAGCCCGCCATACTGCCATTGGCTATAGACAATATTAGGGTCTTCCGGGTCGATAACGGTTTCGTAACCGTCCCCGCCCACCGTGACAAACCAGTGTTCGTTGGCGATGCCGATGCGGTCACGGGTCCGCGATGGAGCGCCAAGGGTATTGTTGTCTTGCGTGCCGCCGTAAACGTAATAGAACGGCGCGGAGTTATCGGCACTGACCCGGTAAAACTGGGTCACAGGCAGATTCGGCATGAAACGCCAATTCGCGCCCCGGTCGAAGCTTTCGTATACACCCCCGTCACATCCCACCAGCAAATATTCGTTATCCTCAGGATCAATCCACAGGGCATGATCGTCCACATGCCGGTTCTCACGCGGCACACGTCGGAAGGTTTCTCCACCGTCCTCGGTCACATGTAGAAATGTATCCAGGGCGTAGACTCGATCCACGTCGACCGGATCGCAGACGATCTCGTTGTAGTATTGCGGACTGGTGGTCATGTAGTCACTGCGCTTCTCCCACGTCTCGCCCCGGTCGGTAGACCGGAAGAACCCGCCCTCGCCATCCGCCGCCTCGATGATTGCGTACACGACATCCGGATTCACCGGCGAAACGTCCAGCCCGATGCGGCCCATGTCTACGCCGGGAAGACCATGCGTGAGCTTGCGCCAGGTCGCACCGGCGTCGGTGGATTTGTGGATGGCCGATTCGGGGCCGCCGTCGATCAACGTCCAGACCCGCCGCCGCCGCTGGTACGAAGAGGCGTAGAGCACGTCCGGGTCGCGCGGGTCCATGTGCACCTCATTCACGCCCGTGTCGTCGCTGATGCGGAGGATGCACGTCCACGTCCCGCCGCCGTTGATGGTCTTGTAGAGCCCGCGATCGCTGCCGGACCGCCACAACGGGCCTTGGGCCGCGACGTAGACGGTGTCCGAATCGCGTGGGTCGATCAGGATCATGCCGACGTGCTCGGAGTCCTTCAGGCCCATGTGCTGCCAGGTCACGCCCCCGTCACGCGTGCGGTAGACCCCGTCGCCGAAGCCGACACTGCGCTGGCTGTTGTTCTCCCCCGTGCCGACCCAGACCACCGCCGGGTTCTCAGGGTCCATGGCTAGGCAGCCGATCGAGTACGAGCCCTGGCTGTCGAACACCGGCATCCAGGTCGTGCCGCCGTTGATCGTCTTCCACACGCCGCCCGAGGCGACGGCGACGAAATAGTGCTTGCGGTCGTTGGGATCGACGGCCAGATCGCCGACGCGTCCGGCCATCAGCGCCGGTCCGATCGAGCGCAGCTTCAGCCCGGCGAACGTCTCCGCCGACATGAGCTCGTCCTTCTCCTTCGCGGGAGCGCTCGCAGGAGGCTCCTCCTGACGTGCCGCCAGCGACGGGACGGCGAGCGAAAGAACGATGACCGGCAGCACCAACAGGGAGATTCTCATGACGCCTCCTTTCTTGTGGCAGTCTCGTCCGACCGCTCAGAATACGGGAAACAAGCCTCCGCCCGCAAACGGCAGCGAGAAGGTGCATCGAGGACGCGCCCTACACCGGCTACGAGCGCGTAGTGGAGCCAAGTATCTGGCGAATGGCAGGACTCGAAGACTCGCCCTGCCCTACCTTTGCTGTGGCACAGGCGTCTCGCCTGTGTTCTCATCGGCGGGACGCCGGTGCCAGACTGGGCTCTGATGTTGGCTACAAGAGTACCCGCGTTGTCCCGGCCTTACGGGCCGGTGCCGCACTCCCAATCGCTCAGCAGAATACCCAAGTCGGAATGGTCGGTATCGTCGTCGCCGTCGAGGTCACCGGCACAAGCGTTTACGGGATGGTCGCGTCAACCTAGCCTCCCACTCGACAGCAGTCTCGCCTTCCCGCCGCCGTAGTGAGAGCACTGCAAGCCAACCCGAGGGGTATTAGCGGATTGGAGACGATGGGATTCGAACCCACGACCTTCGCATTGCGAACGCGACGCTCTCCCAACTGAGCTACGTCCCCAGGTGAAGCTGCATTATAAGTCACTCTGGCCCACAGGCAAGAACGGAGACTGCCCACAGGTAAAGCGCCTCTACGCCGACGTCCGGCCGCGCGGGGGCGCGGGCCGCTACACTACGCGGACAGACGACCGCGCGGGGGCGCGGGCCGCTACAGGGTACCGAAACTGCGCTAGGCGGTTTCGTTGATGCGCGTGGCCAGCGCGGCTAGTTCGTCCTGGGCGGCCGACTTCGCGTTCCAGCGATATCCCAAGCCATCGTCGCTCCGCCGCGGGATGATGTGAAAGTGCACGTGCGGTACAACTTGCCCGGCCACGCGGCCGTTGTTCTGGAGCACGTTGTAGCCCTCGGCGGCCGTCGCGGACACGACCCGCCGGCCGAGCTGGCCGAGCTGCCGGCCGATCTCAGCCACAACCTCGCGGTCCAACTGATCCAGCCGCTCGGCGTGGGCCTTGGGGATGACGACCGTGTGGCCCCGAGCAAGCGGGGCGATGTCCAGGAACGCCAGCAGGTGCTCGTTCTCGAACACGCGGTGACAGGGGATGTCGCCGGCGATGATCTTGCAGAACACGCAGTCGGCGCTACCGCTCGCCATGGTCCTACTCGCCGGCCTCGGGTTTGGGCTCGGCTTTGCGCTGGCGTCGCCGACCACGGCGCGGGACGGGTTTTCCAGCGTACGAAGCGTATTTGACGCGTGCCTTACGCTTTCGCTCAGTCTTGTCCGAGCCCTTGGGGCGGGGTTTGTCCTCCTCGCCGACCCACTGGAGGATCGCCAAAAGCGTTCCGTCGCCGAGCCGGCGATCGGCGAGCTTGATGATGCGCGTGTACCCGCCGCTGCAACTTCGCTTATCGTTCCGCTTCTTCATGCGCGGGCCGATCTCGGCGAAGAGCCGATGGACGACCGACTCGGCGGTGAACTTGACGCCCGGACGGGTGGTCGTGGCCCGATAGCGTCGCCCGGAGCGGGAGCGTCGCACCTTCAGCCGTTTCGCGTCACTCATGCGATCGTACTCGTCGCGGTGCTCGGCGGGGATGATCGAACGGTCGTTGAGCAGGGCGATGGCCCGCTGGCGGGCGGCGAGACTCCCGTCGATGGCCAACGTGACGACCCGCTCGGCCAGCGGCCGCGCGTCCTTGGCCTTGGCCAGCGTGGTACGAACCTGGCCGTGCTCGATCAGGCTCTGCACCAGGTTGCGGCGCAGGGCCAGCCGGTGCGAAGAGGTACGGTTCAGCCTTCTTCCGCTGAGAGCGTGTCGCATGCGGCTATCCTCAGAAGCTCATGCTGGTTGGCCCGGCGGCCGGCTCGGGGGCATCCGACGACGAGTCGCCAGAGCCCATGCCCAGCGAAAGCCCGATGTCGGCCAGCTTGCGGTGCACCTCCACCAGCGAGGTTTTCCCGAAGCTACGCAACTGAAGCAGATCAGCCTCGGTCAGGCGGACCAGATCGCCGATCGTGACCAGCTGCGCCGCTTCCAGACAATTGCTGGCACGGACGGAGAGATTGAGGTCGGCGATCGACCGCTCGAGCTTGTGGCGGAGCTCGTCGTCCACGGCCGGCGCGGCAGCCTCCGACTCCGAAACGTCCAGGGCGAAACTCTCCCCCAACTCAAAATACTGCACGAACGGGTTAAGGTGCTTGCGAAGAATCTTGGCCGCCTCCACCAGGGCGTTCTCGGGCGAGACGGTGCCCTTGGTCCAGATCTCCATGATCAACCGGTCGTAATTGACCCTCTGGCCGACGCGCGTGTCTTCCGTGCGGTAGCGTACGCGGGTCACCGGCGAAAACAGCGAATCCACCGGGATGACGCCGATTTCGGTGGTATCGTCCAAGTGCTCGGCGGCCGGCACGTACCCGCGCCCACGCGCCATCGTCAACTCGACGGCGAAATGAACGTCGTCGGTGAGCGTGGCGATGAGCTGGTCGCTGTTGTAGATCGACACGGCCGGGTCGCACACGAAGTCCCCGGCGCGCAGCTCGCCTTTTTCCTGCCGTTCGAGGCGCGCCGTCTTCGGCTCGTCCGCATCCACCTCCAGAACGAGCGCCTTAATGTTGAGGATGATGTCGGTGACGTCCTCCAGCACGCCCGGCAAAGAACAGAACTCATGGTCCGCTCCGGCGACGCGCGCGTGGGTGACGGCCGAACCCTCCAGGCTCGACAGCAGGATACGGCGCAAGCTGTTGCCGACCGTGGTGCCGAAGCCGCGTTCGAACGGCTCAATGGTGAAGCGCCCGTACTTGTCGGTGCTGACTGCCTCGTCTTGGAGGACACTAGTCGGTAATTCTAGGCCACGCCATCTGATACGCATTTTCCTCAGGCCCCTCGAAGTCGTGCTGTTCGAACGTCAAACCATCCGCCGGCCGCACCCGTCTACCGCGAGCAGAACTCGACGATGAGCGCCTCTTCCACGGGAATCTGGACGTCGTCGCGCGTCGGCAAGGCGCTGACCACGACCTCCGGCGCCTTGATATCCACCTGCAACCAGGTTTGCACCTGCCGCGCGCCGTCTTCCCCGATCTGCTCACGGATGAACTTCTGGGATTTCTCTCGGCTCCGTACGGTAATGCGGTCGCCGACCTTCACCAGATATCCCGGCCGGTCGACCCGCCGCCCGTTGACCAGAAAGTGTCCGTGGGTCACGGCCTGTCGGCCGGTCCGACGCGAGCCGGCCAACCCGGCCTTGTAAACCGCATTATCCAGTCGACGCTCCAACAACCGTAGCAAGGCGATACCGGTGTTCTCCTGCGACCGCTCGGCCATCGCGAACAAACGCCGGAACTGCTTCTCCATCAGGCCGTAGTAACGCTTGACCTTCTGCTTCTCGCGCAGACGCACGGCGTACTCCGAGCTCCGCCCGCGCCGCCACATGTGCATCCCTGGCGGGTTGTTGCGGTACTCGCGCTCCATGGGGCACCGGGCGGTCTCGCAGCGGACGCCCTTGAGCATCAGCTTGACGGTTTCCCGGCGGCAGTTGCGACACGCCGGCCCCAACAACCTGGCCATGCGTCATACCCTCCGCTTCTTGCGCGGACGACAACCGTTATGCGGGATCGGGGTGACGTCCTCGATGGACTGGATGCGCAGCCCGGCGGCCTGCAAGGCAGTAATGGCCGGCTCGCGGCCGGACCCCGGTCCCTTGACCCTGACCTCCACTTCGACGACGCCGTTCTTCTTGGCCTCGTAGGCGACGTACTGTGCGGCACGTTGCGCGGCGAAGGGGGTGCTTTTGCGTGCCCCGCTGAACTTCTTTTCGCCGCCGCTGAGCGGTACCGAGCCGGCCGAGGCCCAGCAGAGCGTATCGCCGCTGGTATCCGTGATCGTGATGACGGTATTGTTGAAGGTCGCCTTGATGTGGACGACGGCCTTCGCCACGTTCCGCCGCGTACGACGTCTCCCGCCTGATTTGGCCAAAGCAACCGCTCCCGCTCGCTAACCGCGATGCATTTCCTTGATACCCTTTTTGCCCGCTACCGTCTTGCGCGGGCCCTTGCGTGTGCGCGCGTTCGTGCGGGTGCGTTGCCCGCGCACGGGCAGCCCGCGAATATGCCGCAGACCCCGGTAGCAGCGGATGTCGCGCAACCGGGCAATACTCTGCTGAACCTGACGCCGCAACTGCCCCTCGACCACGTAATCGTTCTCGATGGCGCCGGCAATGCGGCTGACCTCGTCCTCGGTGAGCCTCCCGGCCCGCAGGCCGGGGTCAATGCGGGCGGCCTTGAGAATCTGGGTCGCCGAGTGCGGCCCGATGCCGTAGATACGCGTCAAGGCGACGTCAACCCGTTTCTCGTTCGGAATGTCCACACCGGCAACACGCGGCATCGATCCAGCCCCTTCGCGCTAACCCTGGCGCTGCTTGTGCCGCGGGTTCGTGCAGATCACCCGCACAACGCCCTTGCGTTTGACTATCTTACAGTTCTCACAAATACGCCTGACGCTGCTTCGGACTTTCATGACCGGACCCTCTTCAACTCAGCCGTCGCCGGTTCAACGCCCGTCGGTCAGGACGTCGGCACCGTCGTCGGTCACCGCCATGCTGTGCTCAAAATGCGCCGCCCAGGAACGGTCCTTGGTCACCACGGTCCAGCGGTCCCGATCGGCAAACTCGACCTCGGGCCGTCCGGCCGTCACCATCGGCTCGACGGCCAGCGTCATCCCGGGGAGCAACTGGAAATCCGCGTTCCGCCTCCCGCGCTCCACGTAGTTGGGAATCTTCGGCTCCTCATGCATCTCGCGGCCGATGCCGTGACCGACAAACTCGCGCACCACTCCAAACCCGGCCCGCTCCACACACCTTTGCATGAGCCGCGCCACGCGGCTCCAGCGCATCTCCGGGCGGATTTCCCGCACGGCGATGTCCAAGGCCTCGCGCGTCACGTCCAGCAGCCGTCGCGTGGCCGGGCTCACCTTGCCGACCGCGTAAGTTCGGGCCGCGTCGCCACAATACCCTTTCAGCCGAACGCCGCAGTCGATGCTGACGATGTCGCCGGCCTTCAGCGGACGATCGTCCGGAATCCCGTGCACGACCTGCTCGTTGACCGACGAGCAGATGCTGGCCGGGAAGGGGAACCGCGCTTGCGGGTTGCGGACACCCTGGAACAGGGCCGTGGCCCCGGCCGCGCGGATCAACCGACCCGCCGTCTCATTCAACTCCGCCGTCGTGATCCCCGGCCCTACCAGTGCTTCGGCCTCACAGAGCACACGGCATACCAAGCGACCCGCCGCACGCATCAGCTCGATTTCGCGCGGCGACTTAATCACGATCTTGCTACCGGCCACCGAACTCATGCCGAGCGGTCCAGCGACGCCACGATTCGGGCAACCTCTCCCGCGACCGTATCGGGATCGGCGGAGGCGTCGACCACGTGCAGCAGGCCCTGCCGGGAGTAATACTCAACCAGCGGAGCGGTCTGCGAGCGATACGTTTCCAGGCGCGTAACGATCACGTCCTCCCGATCGTCCACGCGCTGCGACAGTGGCCCGCCGCAGGAATCACAGATACCGGCCGCCTTCGGCCGCGAAAACTGCACATTATACGTCGCTCCGCACTCGCTGCAAACGCGCCGGCCCACGATTCGGCGGACGATCTGCTCGTCACCCATGCGCAAGTCGAGCACGGCGTCCAGTTGCTGACCGCGCTGGCCCAGTCCGCGTGCCAGCGTCTCGGCCTGCGGCAGGGTCCGCGGGAACCCGTCCAGGACGAACCCGCCGCCGGCCGGCAGCTTGTCGATCGCGGACAGCATCACGCCGGTGACCACCTCGTCCGGCACCAGGGTGCCGGCCTCCACGTACTGGGCGGCCTGTTTGCCGATGTCGCTGCCGTCGCGGATCTCCTTTCGCAGCACGTCCCCGCTGGACAGCGCCGCCCACCCGCGTGTCTGAAACAGTCGTTGTGCCTGGGTGCCCTTGCCGGTGCCCGGGGGGCCCAGGAAGACCAGCCGGATCCCCGTCATGCCTAATACCGCCCCTTCACCCGGGCCACGCCCTCGGCACCCAGGAAGCCCTCATAGTTCCGCATGATCAGGTTGGCTTCGAGACGGTGAACGACGTCCAGCATCACACTCACGACAATCAGCAGCCCCGTGCCGCCCAGGAACGCCGAGACGCGGAAGGGAATCCGGAACCACACCGCGACGACCGAGGGGATCACGGCGATGAGTGCCAGGAACCCCGCCCCGACGTACGTGATTCGCTCCATGACGGCTTCCAGGTAGTCGGCGGTACGCTTCCCCGGCCGCAGCCCGGGGATGAAGCTACCCATATCGCGCAGGTTGTTAGACAGATCCTTGGGCTGGAACTGCACGGACACCCAGAAGTAGGCGAACACGTAGACCATGGCGACATAGGCGATGACGTAGACATACTGCCCGGGCTGCAACGCGCCATAGAGGAAATCCCACAAGGCGCGTGGCGGCAGGTCCGCCCTGGTCACCAGCCCCAACACCCACCCGGGCAGCAGCAGGAAGGAGCTGGCAAAGATGATCGGCATGACCCCGCCGTGATTGACCCGCAACGGCAGGTAATGCCGCGCGCCGCCGACGATTCGCCGCCCGCGCGTCTGCTTGGCTTGCTGGATTGGTATCCGCCGCTGCGCCTGCGTAATCAGGATCGCCCCGGCCACGACCGCGACAAACGAAATGGCCAGGAACAGGACCTTCTCGGCGGTCATCTCGCCCCCGGTCGCCGTGCGCTGGAAGTTGATCCCCTGGGCGACATCAATCAGCACGTCGGGGAGGCGAGCGATGATCCCCGCCATGATGATCAGGCTGATCCCGTTGCCGACGCCGTACTCGTCGATCTGCTCGCCGATCCACATCAGCAGGATCGTGCCCGCCATCAGCCCGGTAACGGCCATGAGCGAGAAGGCGAAACTCGGGTTGTAATCCGCGTAGACCAGCTCATTGCGGCTCAGGTAGCCTAGCCAGAACATGGCCTGGATGAAGCACAGCAGAACCGTCCCGTAGCGGGTGTACTCCTGGATCTTTCGGCGACCGCTCTCGCCCTCTTTGGCGATCTTCTCCAAAGCAGGCACCACCGTGACCAGAATCTGCAAGATGATCGACGCGCTGATGTAGGGCATGATGCCCAGGCCAAAGACGGTGCTTTGGCCCAGGTCGCCCCCGGTGAACATAGCGAAGAGCGCGGCGGCCTGCTCGCCGGCCCCGCCGCCCGCCCGCTGAAAGTGGCGCGAGAGTCGATCCTGGTCGATGCAGGGCAGCGGGACGTAGAATCCCACCCGGTACACGCCCAGCATCATCAGCGTGAACAGGACCTTCTTACGCAGGTCGGGGATGCGGAAGATGTTGATAAACGCCCGGAACATCGCCGTTCAACCTCCGCAGGCTACTGCGGCTAAGACTCCGTCTGGGCCTGGGCTGCCGGCTTCTGGCGGCCGCCGCGGGCCGCAGCCTTGGCCGTATTCCGCTTCGCGCGGGCGGCGTCCTGGGGCGAGCGGCGTTCAATCACTTTCACCGTCCCACCGACCTGCTCGATCGCCGCGCGGGCCTTGGCGCTGAAAACGTGCGCCTCGACCGTCAGCTTCTTGCCGAGCGTTCCCTTGGCCAGGATCTTGACCAACGGTCGCTGGCCGCGGACGAGCCGCAGCTTCTTCAACACGTCCAGGTCCACCGTCTCGCCGTCCTGAAAACGCTCGTCCAGCGTGGACACGTTCACGATTTCATACTCGGTGCGAAAATTGAAGTTGCTGAAGCCGCGTTTGGGGATCCGCCGGAAGATGGGCATCTGCCCACCTTCATGCAGCCGGTGGGCCCCGCCGCCGGACCGCGACTGAGAACCCTTGTGTCCGCGGCCGCAGGTCTTGCCGCGCCCGCTGCTACGCCCCCGGCCGACGCGCTTGCGCCGTTTGCGGGCCCCGGCCTGCCTGGTTACCTCATTCAGCATCATCGCGCGATTCCTGTGGGGCCGTCTGCATCTCGCCCGGCTCCGCGTTTGCCGGCGACTCGACCGGCTGCGGCTCTTCCTCGTCCGGACGCTCATCCACGTAGGTCTCCATCGGCTCGGCCGCCTCCAGCTCAGCCAGCTCTGGCGGCAAGTCCAGCTTGACGCCCCGCAGCCGCTCAACCGTGGCCCGCGAACGCAGTCTCCGCAACCCGTCGATGGTGGCTTTGACCAGGTTCTTGGGGCTGGTGGAACCATACGACTTGGTCAGCACGTCTTTGACGCCGGCCAACTCGAGCACCGCCCGGGCCGCCGACCCGGCAATGACCCCCGTCCCCTCGCTGGCGGGAATCAGCACGATCTTGCTGGCGCCGAAGCGACCCATCACGCGGTGTGGGATGGTGGTTCGCCGGCGTGGCACCTCGAACATGGCCCGCCGCGCCTGCTTGATGCCCTTCTCGACCGCGGGGGGCACCTCGTTGGCCTTTCCGTACCCGTAGCCGACGTTGCCGTTCCGGTCACCGACGACCACCAACGCCCCGAACGAGAAGCGTCGCCCGCCCTTGACCACCGTGGCACAGCGGTAGAGCTTGACCAACACGTCGTCGATGTCGCCTTCGTCCCCGAGGTCCGGCGGCCTTCTTCTGCCTCGCATCGCCTGTGCCATAGGCTACCTGTCCCGTCTGTTAGAACTTCAGTCCCGCTTCGCGCGCGGCTTCCGCCAGCGCCTTAATCCGGCCGTGGTACTTGCGGCCCCGCCGATCGAAGCAGGCCGTCTCGATCCCCAGCGCGCGGGCCTTCTCGCCGAGCGCCTTGCCGACGACCGCGGCGGCCTGGCAGTTACCACCGTAGCTACCGATCTGCCCGCGCAGCTCCTTGCCCTGTGAGGAAGCCGCGCAGAGCGTGCGTCCAGTGGCATCATCGATGACCTGGGCGTGGATACTCCGGTGCGAGCGCGAAACGGCCAGCCGCGGGCGCTGCGGCGTCCCGCTAATCTTTTTGCGAACCCGACGGACGCGTCGGGCCTGGCGGTCGCTCTTGATCCATTCCGCTCTCATCCTAACTGACCTCTACACGCAACTCCGGCTAAGCCGCACCGCCGGCGAAGACCTTCCCGGCCCTGCGGCGGATGCGCTCGCCGGCGTAGCGAATGCCCTTACCCAAATACGGTTCCGGCCTGCGCAGCTTGCGAATCTCGGCCGCGAACTGACCGACCTGCTGTTTGTCGGCACCGCGAACGGTAAACCTGGCCGGCTCGGTGTTCCCGCGCGCCGCCGGAACCTGAATGTCAACCTCCAACCCCTCGGGAATCTCGAACGCGAACTGCGCCGGGCGGTTGAGCCCGCGGCCCATGAACCCGATGTTCAGGTGCAGTTCCCGCTCCTGCACCTTGCAACCGTAGCCCGTGCCATAAATCTCCAGCTTCTTTTCGTAGCCCTCGGCGACGCCCTTGACCATGTTGGCAATCAGCGCCCGCGACAGCCCGTGCAGCGCGCGGTTGCGCGGCACGTCGTCCGGCCGACGCACGACGACCTGGCCCCCGTCCAGGGCAACCTCAATCGGTGCCGGCACCGTCCAGCTCAGGTTGCCCTTCGGACCGGAGACCTTGACCCGGCGTCCGGTCAGATCGACCTTCACCGCGGGTGGAACGGGGACCGGCTTGTTGCCTATTCGCGACATCGAATCACCACACCGTACACAGCACCTCACCACCGACCTTGGACTCACGACACTGCCGATCGCTCAACACGCCGCGACTGGTCGAGACGATCGCGATGCCCAGCCCATCGAGCACGCGCGGCAACTCCCCGGCCCCGCGATAGACGCGTCGTCCGGGCCGGCTGGCACGTTGCAGGTCCAGCAGAACCGGCTCCTGGCTTTCACCGCGGCGCAGGTGGATCCGAATCTCACCCTGATTGGTATCGTCGATCGAGTCATAGTCCTCGATGTAGCCCTCCTCCTTGAGGACACGGGCAATGCCCAGGCAGACCTTGCTGCGTTTCACGCGCACCTGCGGCTTGCTCACGCGCACCGCGTTGCGGATCCGCGTGAGCATGTCGGCAATCGGATCAGAGGTGGCCATCGTCGAACGTCCTCACCAACTCGCCTTGCGAACCCCCGGGATGCGTCCCTCGGCAGCCAGCCCCCGGAAGCAAATCCGACAAATCCGAAACTTACGGTACACCGCCCGCGACCGCCCGCACAACTCGCAACGCGTGTAGCCCCGCGCGCGATACTTCGGTTTCCGCTTCGCCCTCAACCGCAGTGCGAGCCTCGCCATAACCTGATTAACTCCTGAACGGCATGCCCAACAGGGTCAGCAGCCGCCGCGCCTCGCCGTCGTTACGCGCCGAGGTGCAAATGGTAACGTTCATGCCTTGCTGATAGGTCACCCGGTCCGGGTTGATTTCGGGGAAGACGCCGTATTCGGACAGGCCCATTCCGAAGTTCCCGCGACCGTCAAAGCTGCCCGGATCGAGCCCGCGGAAGTCGCGGACGCGTGGGATGGCCAGTGCGACGAGCCGATCGAGGAACTCGTACATGCGCCGTCCACGGAGCGTCACCTTCAACCCAGCGGCCCAGCCCTGGCGGACCTTGAAGTTGGAGACGCTCTTGCGGGCCCGCATCACCGCCGGACGCTGACCGGTGATGGTGGCCAGGTGCTCCTCGGCCTCGGTAAAGCGTTTGTTCTCGCGGGCCTTGCCGCCCGACTCCTGCACCGCCCGGCCGAGCCCCATCGAAACGATGATCTTCGTCAGCTTGGGCAGCGCCAAGGCATTGTCGCGCTCAAGTTCCGCGCGCAACGCCGGGGCCACGTCCTGCCTATATTTCTCAAGCAACCTCGCCATCAACCACCCCTGGCCTGCGTCTTCTGCTCGGAGCGCGTGACCTCGCTGAGCACGGTCCCGTCGGAGCCGACACGCTGCTTCGAGCGGACCCGGCCGCGCGCATCCTGCTCGACCTTGAAGCGCACGCGCGTGCCGCGCCCCGTCTTCGGATTCACCGGCATCACGTTGGAAAGATGAATGGGGGCTTCCTTCTGGATCCGCCCGCCCTGCGGGTTGCGGCGGCTGCGGCGCACATGGCGATAGACCATATTCACCCCCTCGACCACCACGCGCTGCTTGTCCGGCGAGACCCGCAGCACCTTGCCCTGCGCGCCTTTGTGGTCGCCCGCGATCACCTCGACGATGTCATCCTTCCGCACGCGTGCCGCCATCGTTACCACACCTCCTCTGCCAAGGAGATGATTTTGGCGAAGTTCCGCTCGCGCAGCTCGCGGGCCACCGCGCCGAAGACGCGTGTGCCCCGCGGATTGTTGTCCGGGTCGATGATGACCGCGGCGTTGCTGTCGAAGGCGACATAGCTGCCGTCCGGGCGGCGGGTGGGGTACTTGGTGCGCACGATGACACAGCGCACCTTGTCGCCCTTCTTGATATCCGAGGAGGGAATGGCCGTCTTGACCGAGCAGATGGCAATGTCGCCGACACCTCCGCGGCGCAGGCGGCGCTTGCCCCTGCGGGCGGTCGAGCCCTTGAGCACCTGGATGCACTGGAGCCGCTTGGCCCCGGTGTTGTCCGCCACGTCCAGACGCGTGTACTGCTGGATCACGAACGCCCCCCTCTCGTGGCCCGCTCGATGATCCGCACCAGACGCCAATGCTTGGTCTTGCTGAGCGGGCGGCACTCGGCGATCTCGACCGTGTCGCCGACCCGCGCCTCGTTCTCCTCATCGTGGGCGTGCAGCACGGTCCGCCGGCCCAGGTACTTGCCGTACTTGCGGTGCCGCACCAGATGCGAGACCGTGACCTTGATCGTCTTGGCGCGCCCGTCGGAAGTAACCACCCCGATGCGCGTGGGGCGCCTCCCGCGTGGCGCCTTCGGCGGCAGCACAACCGCTTGTCCAGATGAATCAGTTACCATCACGTCAGTCCACTTCTACGAAAGCGACTCCTACGACCTCCCGGTTCAGCGTCGTGCCGCCGCCGCGGTCAGGTGCGCTTGATGCTGTTCAATATTCTGCTCCCCGCGTTCCCGCAACACGGTCAGGATACGCGCGATGTCGCGCCGGGCCTTGCCGAGCTGGGTCGGGTCCTCGAGCTTCTCGGTCACGGCCTGGGCGCGCAGGTCGAACAGGTGCCGGCGGAGCCGTTCCAGCTCGTGGTGCAACTCATCGGTCTTCAACGCTCGGAAGGTCTCCATCTTGGCCATGGCCGAGCCCCTATAAACTGTGTCGCCGGTGCACGAACCTGGTCTTGACCGGCATCTTGTGGGCCACGCGCAGCAAGGCGGTCCGGGCGACCTCCTCGCTCACCCCGGCGATTTCGTACATCACCGTGCCGGGCTTGACCTGCGCCGTCCAGATCGAGACCTCGCCCTTGCCCTTGCCCATCCGCGTTTCCAGCGGTTTGCCACTGATCGGCTTGTGCGGGAAGATCCGCACGTAGACGCGGCCCTCGCGCTGCAGAAAGTGCGTGGCGGCCACGCGGCCGGCCTCGATGTGCCGCGAGGTGACCCGCCCGCATTCGGTGGATTGCAGCCCATAATCCCCGAACGCCACCGTGTTGCCACGCCAGGCATTCCCGCGGATGCGGCCCTTCTGGGCCTTACGCCACTTCACGCGTCTGGGCATGTTGGCTGCCATGGCTGTCTCCTGCCTCGCTAGCGGCGGGCGCGTCGGCGCGGACGTTCACTCGGCCGACCGACCGCCTCCTCTTCGCCGTACATGCCCTTGTGAATCCAAACCTTGATCCCGATGGTGCCCACCTTGGTAACCGCGTGGTGGACGGCGTAATCCACGTTCGCCTGGAGCGTCTGTAACGGAACCGAACCCAGCATCTGTGTCTCGGTCCGGGCCATCTCCGCCCCGCCCAGCCGCCCGGAGCAGACGATCTTGACCCCTTTGGCACCCGCCGCCATGGTCCCTTCACAGCGCTGCTTGATCACGCGGCGGAAACTGGTGCGTTTCTTCAGTTGCTCGCCGATGGCCGCGGCGACCAGATGCGCATCCAGATCGGGATGCCGAATCTCCAGGATGGAGACGTTCACGCGCCGTTCGATCAGGTCCTCCAGCCGCCCGCGCAGCTTGTCCACCTCGGCCCCCTTGGCCCCGATGACCATGCCGGGCCGGGCCGTGTGCAGGATGACCTTGACCTCGTCGCGGGTGCGCTCGATCTCGACTTTGGAGACGCCGGCAAACGGCGGCTTGCGGTTCAGCTCGTCGTCGATGAACCTGCGGATCCGCTCGTCTTCGACCAGGAACATCCCAAACGCCGCCGACGGCGCGTACCAGCGCGACTTCCAGCCCTCCGTGATCCCCACCCGAAACCCCACGGGATGGCATTTCTGACCCACCGCCTACTCCCTCTCGTCCACGCAGACGATGATGTGACTGGTACGCTTCTGGATCGGGTGCGCCCGGCCGCGGTCCTTGGGCCGCCAACGCTTGATGATCGCCCCGGAATCCACGCGGGCCTCCGATACATAGAGCTTGTTCATCGTGGCTTCCTGCTCGTTGGCATTGGACATCGCCGACTTGAGCACCCGGTCCACCAGGTACGCCGCCCGTTTATTCGTGAAGCCCAGCAGCTCGACCGCCTGGTCGCACGGCAACCCGCGGATCATGTCCACCACCAGGCGGGCCTTCCGCTCGGAGATTCGTGCGAAGCGGTATGTTGCTCTCCAGGCCATTGTCGTCGCCACTCCTTTACCGCCTGACCTGCCGCGCCGTGTGGGATCGGAAGGAACGGGTCGGGGCGAACTCGCCCAGCTTGTGCCCGACCATGTCCTCGGTGACGTACACCTTGATGAACGTCTTGCCGTTGTGCACCTCGAAGGTCGTTCCCACGAACTCGGGAACGATGGTGCACGCCCGGTTCCACACCTTGATCAGCATCGTGGACCCCGAATCGCGCGCCCTGATCACCTTGCGAAACAGGACCTCATCGACGTAGGGGCCTTTTTTCAAGCTGCGCGCCATGCCGCGATCCTTCCCAACCCGCTATTTCCGTCGCCGCAATACCACGATCCCGTACCGCACGCTTCTGCGCCGCCGCAGAATCCGCCGGTTGGAAACCTTCCGCGGATTACGTGTGCGGCCGCCCTTGGCAAGCTTTCCCCAGGGCGAACAGGGGTGCCGGCCGCCCTTGCTGCGCCCCTCACCGCCGCCCAGCGGGTGCGCCACCGGGTTCATGGCCGCGCCGCGCACGTGCGGACGGCGACCCAGGTGACGCTTTTTGCCGGCCTTGCCCAGACGAACGTTCTGGTGGTCGAGGTTGCCGAGCTGGCCAATCGTGGCCCGGCACTCGACGCGTACCTGCCGCATCTCACCGGACGGTAGCTGGATCGTCGCCCAATTGCCCTCGCGGGCCATCAGCCGCGCCGCCCCGCCCGCCGTCCGCACCAGCTTACCCCCCTGCCCGGCGGTCATCTCGACATTGTGGATATCCATACCGACCGGGATGCTGGAGAGCGGCATGGCACTACCGTTCCGAGGTTCCACCTTCTGTCCGCTCTCAACCACGTCACCGGCCTTCAGCCCCAGCGGAGCCAGGATGTAGCGTTTCTCGCCGCCGGCGTACTCCAACAGGGCAATATGGCACGAGCGATTGGGGTCGTACTGGATTTCGAGCACCTTGGCCGCCTGGTCGTCCAGGTTGCGTTTGAAGTCGATGATGCGGTAGAGGCGTTTGTTGCCGCCGCCACGCTGCCAACTGGTGATCTTCCCGTGGTGGTTGCGTCCGCCGGTCTTCTTCAGCGGCATCGTCAGCGACTTGACCGGCCGGTTCTCGTGTCGGTGGGTGATCTCGGCATAGTCGTTGACGCTGGCGAACCGGCGCCCCGGCGATGTCTTCTTGAAAACCCTCACGCCCATTCGACTACCTCAATCCGGTCGGCACGCCGTCCGCAAGCACCTCAGAACAAATCAATGTGGCTGTCAGGGTCCACCACGACCACGGCCTTCTTGGTCTGGCGGGTCCGCCCGAAGCGCCACCGAAACCGCCGCATCTTGCCCAGCTTGTTCGACGTCCGCACCGTCAAGACCTTGACGCCGTAGATCTTCTCGACGGCATCCTTGATCTGGGCCTTATTGGCCTCCGGATGCACCTCGAAGCTGTAGGCCCCGCCGCGGCCGGGACCGCTCTGCGAGGCCTGGTGGGTACTCTTCTCGGTTACGAGCGGGCGGATAACCGTGTGGTAGATGTCCATGACTACTCACCCGCCTTCACGGCCGCCGCCGTACCGTGCCGAAACGTCTCGAACGCGTCCCGCGTAAAGACCAGCTTCCGCCGGGACAGGATGTCAAACGCATTGAGCTGGGCGACGTCCATGATCTCGGCCCGCAGGATGTTCCGCGCGCTCTTGTAGAGCGTGCGATCCACGCCGTTGGTCGCAAACAGGCAGCCGCGCTCGCAATTGACGGCCTGGAGCACGGCGGCGAAGCGCTTGGTCTTGGGCTCCTCGAACTTCAGCCCGTCAACGATGAGTGCGTCCTCGCTCCGAATCTTGGCCAGAACCGCGTGGTTGCAGGCCAGCCGCCGCATCTTCCTCGGCATCGCCTGGCGGAAGTCGCGCACCTTCTTGGCAAAGGCCCGGCCGCCGCCGCGCCGGATGCACGTGCGACGGGTGCCCATTCGCGCCCGGCCGGTGCCCTTCTGGCGGTAGATCTTGCGGCGTGCCCCGTCCACCTCGGCGCGGGTTTTCTGGACGGCGTGACCCTGCCGTCGGTTGGCGTGGTACATCACCGCGGCCTGTTTCAGCAGGCGATGATTGACCGCGCGGCCCAACGCCGCCTCGTCGATCTGCTCGGTGGCGACCTGCTCGCCGGACTCGTTGTACACCGGTATGCTCAGCATAAGCCGACTTCCGCTACGCGCATGTCTTGGATTTCCGCACGACGACGAATCCGTTCTTCGGCCCCGGAAGGCCGCCCTCGATCAACAACATATGATGCTCGGGATCGACGCCGAGCAAAGCCTGGCAGCGGGCCGTACAACGCTCATGGCCGGTATGACCGGCCATGCGCTTACCCTTCTTGATTCCGCCGGAGGTGCCCAGGTTGGAAGCGTAGGCCCCGATACTTCCCGGCGCGCGGTGCTTTCGCTCGACCCCGTGCGACTTGGGCAGACCGCCGTACCCGTGACGTTTCATGCCGCCCTGAAAACCCTTGCCGCGGCTGGTGCCGACGACATCCACGTACTTCACGTCGTTCTCGCTAAAGATCTCGACCGTGATCATGTCGCCCACCGTCTTGTCGGTCGGCTCCGACAGGCGGACCTCGCGAACGAAGCGTTTGGGAGCGGTCTTGGCCTTGCGGGCATGGCCGATCTCGGGCAGGGTGGCGCGGTGCGGCTTGGCGTCCTCAAACCCGAGCTGCACACTGCCGTACCCGTCGGGACCGTCCGCCCGCTTGACCTGCAAGACGATGCACGGACCCGCCTGCACGATCGTCACCGGGACGCGCGCGCCGGACGGATCGAACACCTGCGTCATGCCGATCTTCTTACCCAAGATGGCCGGCACCATAGCTCGGCACTCCCACGGCTCGGTAACCCCTGGATACGAGCCAACTGTTCCCCTGTTTACGGCTTGCCCTCGAAACGCCGGCTAAGCCTTTATCTTGACGAAAACACCCGCGGGAACCACAAGGCGGTTAAGCGCTTCGACCGTCCGCGCCGTCGGCTCCATAATGTCGATCACCCGCTTGTGCGTGCGCATCTCGAACTGCTCGCGGGACTTCTTGTCAATGTGAGGCGAACGCAGGACGGTGAAGCGTTCGATACGCGTCGGCAACGGGATGGGCCCGCGCACCCTGGCACTGGTGCGTTTGGCCTGATCCACAATTTCCTGCGCGGAGGCGTCCAGGGCTCGATGGTCGTACGCCTCCATTCGGATTCGAATTCGCTCGCCAGCCACGGACCTATACACCCGTCTGTATGTACACACCTCTACTGTTCTCGGCAGCAAGCGCCGAGAACTATCAGCTTAGCGGACTGCGAATATCCGTCAACCCCGCCGGCGGCGAAAAGCGAGCCAAATGTCCGCCGATCCCCGCGGCGTTTCGCTGGCCGCACCCCGTCCGCTCTTGACCGCTTGACGGAGGATGGCACGGTCCAACGCACACGCCGCAGAGGGCCCGCGAGGCGCGACAGGTGCCCCCGCCTGCGTTGGGCCGTGGAAAGCCATACGCGTAGTGTGCCCGTCCGGGCAGCCACGGCCCAGCGTCGCGCTGACATCGCCCTTCGTGACCCGCGCGCCTCAGCGCGACGCTGGACCGTGCCACCCCACTACCCTAGGAACCGGTGGAGACCACATAAACGTAGGTAAGCTCGCGCGGGTCCGCCCAGGGTTCGACCTCCAGATCGTAGAACAGCGGGGCCTCGGGCAACCGACGTGAACCCTTTATGTACCCGACACTTAGCGCCGCCGGCAAATCCCCCGAGCGCGGGACCAGGACCACGATGTGCCTGCTCTTGAAGTAGTCCCCCTTAGCTTGGTGAATCCGCATTCGGCCGGACCCGAGCCCGTACAGCACGGGTTCCTCGTCTGCAGTTTGCCACTGTCCGTTCGGCAACACCTTGGCCACGCGGACGGCCTGGGGTCCAAAGTCCCGGTCGGTCGTGAGTTGCACCCAACTGCGATAGGGGTCTACCGTACTCACCTTGCCGATCAGCC
Source organism: uncultured Planctomycetales bacterium (assembly GCA_964572345.1). Lineage (GTDB taxonomy): Bacteria > Planctomycetota > Phycisphaerae > UBA1845 > Fen-1342 > JAUWXH01. The sequence continues at coordinate 144,716 of CAZNFA010000005.1, read as the reverse complement.
ACTGACGGGCCAGCAACTCGCGGCCCGTGGCCTGGGGGTCCCGCTTCTCGGGAGGCACGCCGGCCGCCACCCATTGCCCCACCCGGATCCGCCCTTCGCCGAGGCTGCCTTTGTTGATCGTGAGCGTCTGACGCTGAGGCGAGGCATCAAAGCCGATCACCGCCGCGATGACGATCTGCGCGCGACCCGCTCCCAGCTCCTGACGGATCCCGGTCACCTCCGCGATTTGCCGATCCAGGTCCGCCAGCAGCACCGCCTGTTGACCAAGCTGCCGCCGAAGCTGCCCGATCTGCTCGGTCAGCTCCCGCGCCTGGCCGGGCGAGAGCCACTCGCTGCCGGCATCCCCCACCGAACGCTCGGCCGTGCGAGTTGCCGACGCGGCCGACCACTGGAGCCAGCCCAGCGGCTGCAGGAGCCCGCCGGGCCACCGCGTCCAGGCCGTCGGCAGCAGTGCCAGCACGGCGGCGATCCCCATCAGCAAGGCAAATACTCTCGGCTTCGTTAGACGCCGCAGGCGCAGTCTCATACTCGGCCGTCCAGCTGCCAGGGGTGTTGATCGGCCGGCGAGTCCGCTCGGGCCGCGAGAGGTTCCCAACCCCCCAGGCCGCGGGCAAACCCCGCTAGAATTCGTCCTCGTCCGACTCGAAGGTCGCGTGCCACAGGTCGAGGTGGTCGAGGCACTCGCTGGTACCGCTGGCGACACACGAGAGCGGATCGTCCACCAGCCTGACGTCCAACCCGGTAGCCTTGGCCAGCATCTGGTCCAGCCCGCGCAGCAAAGCCCCGCCGCCACACAGATGAATGCCGTTGTCAACCAGGTCGGCAGCCAATTCCGGCTCGACCTGCTCCAGCGTGCGCAGGACGGCATCGACGATCTGCCCGGATGGCTCCTTGAGGGCCTCGCGGATCTCCTCGCCTTTGACAATCGCGCGGCGTGGCAGGCCGCTGATCATGTCGCGTCCCTTGACCTCGACCCGCCCTTCGTCCTCCTGTGGGACGGCCGAACCGATTTCGATCTTGATCCGCTCTGCCGTCTGCGGCCCGATCATCAGGTTGTAGGCGCGCTTCATGTGGCTGGCGATGGCCTCGTCCATGTCGTCGCCGGCGACGCGTATGGTGGTGCAAGTGGCGATGTCGGACAGGCTCAGCACGGCGACTTCGGTGGTGCCGCCGCCCACGTCCACGATCATCGAGGCGGTCGGGTCGAAGATGGGCAGCCCGGCGCCGATGGCAGCCGCCTTGGGCTCCTCAACCAGGTACACGCGGCGCGCCCCGGCCCGCTCGGCCGAGTTGTACACGGCCCGCTTCTCGACGGCGGTGATGCCCGAAGGAACGGCGATGACCACGCGCGGATGGGCTAGGCCCCGGTTCCCGTGCGCCTCCTGGATGAAGTATCCCAGCATCGCCTCGGTGATGTCGAAGTCGGCGATGACGCCGTCCTTGAGGGGGCGGATGGCGGTGATGCTCCCCGGGGTACGACCCAGCATGTCCTTGGCCGCCTGGCCGACGGCCTTCTTGCCATCCTGCGTCTCAAGCACCTGGTTGGTGCCCTTGCGGACGGCCACGACGGAGGGTTCGTTGAGGACGATGCCCTCGCCCTTGACACAGACCAAGGTAGTGCAGGTCCCCAGGTCGATGCCCATATCGACGCTGAACAACCCCATGAGCCGACGGAGAAACACGCTTGGCTCCGATCTGTCTGATCAGGGGTCCACGTTCAACCCCTGCTCCGAGCGGTCGAGACGCGCGAAAAGAAAGGGCCGCCCGGTATGTGCCGGCCGCCGTCCCCCTCGGATCAGCTCCCAGGGAGCGGCACCAGCGCGTCGAATAACACCTGAGCACGATACCCGACGTAGATCGCTGCCACCAAGACGAACAGAAAGGCGACAACCATCAGGGCCGTGTATATATCGTTCTCGGCACTGGGCCGAGCGCTGCGTCCTGGGCCGGGTGTGTCTAGCCTCGCCATCATCGCACCCACAAAACCGCTGTTCGCTCGCTACTCCATCACCGGGTATCTGACCGAGTCGCCTTTGCGAACCTCGCCCTTCACGAGCGTGCTGAGTTTGCCGCCCGACTCCTTGGGACGCACCCGGTCGATCACCATGTCCGCCAGATAGCCCCCGCCCTCGCGGTAGACCATGAAGACCATCCCCGGCACCACGCCCGACGTCTCGCCGACGCTGATGCTGGCGTAGTTCCCCTCCACCTGGACGATTTCGCCCTCGATGGGGCCCTTGACGGGGAGGGCAACCGGGACGGCCCCGGGGGTCTCCGGCTCGGGCGGGACCGGCCGACCCGCGGCCAGCCGCTGCTGCAACTCCAGGGCCTGCTGCTCAGCCGCATAGAGCTTCTCCTGGATGTTGCGCACCTGATCGGTCAGGATCGTGACGTTGGTGGTCAGATCGAGAACCCGACTGTTCAGCCGCGAATTGCGCGTCTGGAGGTCGATGTTCTGACCCAGCAGACCCTGGTTCTGCTTTTGCAGCGCCTTCAGCTCCCCGGTGGTCACGCCCAGGATTTCCTGCAACTTGGTGCGACCGGCCTCGAACGCCAAAGCCTCGTTCCGCGCCTTGGCCAGGTCGCTCTTGGCCCGCGCAAGATCATCCGCCAGCTCCTGCCTATTCTTCTGCGTGTCGGCCAGGGTTCGCTGGAGGTCCCCAAGTTCCTGGTCCTTGAGGGTCAGCGCGGCTTGCATCGCGAAGTCGACATTCTGGGCCTTCGAGATTGCGCCGTCGCGCTGCTCCTGGTAATCCTCGGCCAAGTCTTTCCAATTGTCCCACTGCGCCGCCGCGGCAATGAACAGGCATGACACCGCGATCGCCAGGACCGCCGTCAGCACCACAAATACTTTGGTCATCGTGCTCAAGAGCAGACTCCTTCAGACCGCATCGGAGTTTCCCTCGCCACTGCACCGTGCGCCCGCATGACCCCCGTGCCCCACAGGAGCCCAGCCGCGCCGGCTCGATCGGCGGATTGTAAGGCTCCCGCGCACGGTTGCAACCGAAATTATGGCCAAGCTCCCCGGCAGCGTTATTGCCCCCTTGACCGCTCATTTCGGTTGCCAGCAACCCATTAACGCGGATAGCCTACCAGGTATGGAACTGTCTGTCACACTGCTGGAGCCGCAAAAGCGGGCCGAGCTGTTCGGACCGAGCGACCGCTACCTGCGGCAGATCCGGGACGCACTCGGGGTGCGCGTGCAGGCCCGCAACGCGCTGGTACGCGTGTTGGGGGAGCCGGGGGACGTGGCCAAGGCGGCCGCCGTCATCGAGCGGCTCCAGCAACTGCTTCAGCAACGCGAATCCCTGGATGACCAGACGGTGGAGGCGGTTATCGCCGAGGCCGACCGCCAGCCGGCCACCCACGACGCCGACGCCATCCCCGTCTTTGCCCCCGACCCGGTGCGGCCCAAGACCGACGGCCAACGCCAATACCTGCGCGCCATACTGGAGAAGGACCTGGTGCTCTGCCTGGGGCCGGCCGGGACCGGCAAAACCTACCTGGCGGTGGCCGTCGCCGTCCATCTGCTCAAAACCGCCCGAACCAAGCGGATCGTGCTGGTGCGCCCCGCCGTCGAGGCCGGCGAACGTCTCGGCTTCCTCCCCGGCGACCTACAGCAAAAGGTCAACCCCTATCTGCGCCCCCTGTTCGACGCCATGCACGATATGATGACGTTTGACCAGCTCAAGCGCTTCATGGTCAACGACGTGATCGAGGTGATCCCGTTGGCGTACATGCGCGGACGCACGCTGAACAACGCGGTCGTGATTCTGGACGAGGCGCAGAACACGACGCCCTTGCAGATGCTCATGTTCCTGACGCGGCTGGGGCACCACAGCCGCATGATCGTGACCGGTGACGACAGCCAGGTCGATCTGGAGCCGGGCCAGCCCTCGGGACTGATCGACGCGGTCAGCCGGCTGCGCGGGTGCGGGGGCGTACGGATCCTGCGGCTGAAAGAAATAGATATTGTTCGCCACCGGTTGGTGCAAGATATTGTGACCCGCTACGCGGTGACGCCGCAGGCGGCGCAGAAACCGCCCGCGTCCGATAAGAACCGCGAGCCTGAAGCGACCGAGGAAACCTAGCGCGAATAAAGCCCGGTGGCCCTTCAACGGGCCAACCCCAACAACCGAGGCCAAAGCGCATGTGGCCTTTCGGGAAACAGACCGCACGACGCCGCGAAATCCGCCGCTCCAAGGCGGAACGCCAGGGCGCCTGGTATCGACGCTTGTCCGGGCGCATCCCGCTCTGGCCCTCCGCGCTGACGCTCGGGTCGGCGGTTCTGGCCGCCTTGATCCTGAGCGCCGGCGGAGACGTGCTCGACATCCGCGCCGGTCAGGCGCTGCCGCGGGCGGTCGCTTCACGCGTGGACTTCTCCATCGAGGACGCCGAGCAGACCACCCAGGAGCGCGTGCGCGCCCGCGACAACGCGCGCATCTATTACCGCCTTGACGAGTCGCTGCTGGACGATCTGCGCGGCAAGCTGATGAACGCACTGACGCTGGCCAAGACGCACGCCGGCGAACCCGAGAAACTCAAGGAAGAGGCCGCCAAGATCAAGATCCTCCTGGACGATGCGGGGCTGGTCGAGTTGCTGCGGCTGGCGGAGTTGCCCGACACGCCGCGGTACCAGGACTCGGTGGACCGAGCGATGCGGATCCTGGCCCGGCAGCCGCTGGTCGAAGCGGTCGAGCTGGTCGGCGGGCGAACGGCCGTCAAGGCGATCCTGGTGGATCCGGCGAGCGGGCAAGAGCAGTCAGTCTCCCGCTCGGCGCTGCTGTATGCGAACAATCCCGAATCTGCCGAGAAGGTGGCGGACGCCGCCGCGGCCGTCTTCGCCGCACCGCTCCGCGACACGATGCGGGACTCGATCGTGGCCGTTCTCAGCGGGGGCACGCCCGAAGAACCGCTCAACCCGCTTTACCGCTACGAGCGCGACCGTTCGAGGGCCGCCGCGGACGAAGCCTACGACGGCGTCCCCACGCAGTTCCGGACCTATCGGCAGGGAGATATCCTCGCCGACCATGGCGAAGTAACCGAGAAGGAGCTGGATCTGCTCGAGCACGAGTGGGAGGAGTACCGCGGGTGGGCCCAGGCCGCCGGCGAGCGCGGCTGGGGTGCCATGCTGGGCCGCAGTCTGCTCGTCTTCCTGGTGGTGATCGGCCTGGCCGTCTATATCGCGCGCTTCCAGCAGCCAAAGATGGTGAGCAACCTGGTGCGGCAGAGCACCACCGCCGTGGTGTTGTTGTCGCTCCTGGCACTCGGGCGACTCGCCTTCGTCGGCACCGGCGCACCCCATCTGGCCGTCGGTTCCCAGGCCTTCGCCGCCGCCCTGCTCGGCATCATCTACGCCCACGGTTCGGTCTTCGCGATCACCGGAGCGTTGGCGGTGCTGATGACGCTGGCCACGCAGCAGGGGGTAGGCTTTTGCGTCGTGCTCTTGGCGGTCTCGGGCGTGCTGCTGTTCGGCCTGCGGACGGTCCGCAATCGCGGCAAGATCGTGGGTGTGGGGGCGGCCGCCGGCCTGGTCGCCCTGGCCACCACCGTCGCCATCGGACTCATTGACCAGCAGACGCTCACCTTTGTCTGGAAACAGGGCTTGTGGGCGGCCGGAACGACCCTGGCCGCCGCCTTCATCGTGGAAGGCATCCTCCCGGCCATCGAGCGCGCCTTCCGCCTCAGCACCGGCATGACCCTGCTGGAGTGGTGCGACGCCAGCAAGCGGCTGCTGCGCTTGATGGCGGCCGACGCGCCCGGCACCTACAACCACAGTCTGCTGGTGGGGGCCTTGGCCGAGTCGGCGGCCGAAGCCGTCGGCGCCAACGGGCTGCTGGCCCGCGCGGGCGCCTACTATCACGATATCGGCAAGCTTAATAAACCTGAGTATTTTGTCGAGAACCAGCTTGCCGGCGTCAGCCGACACGACCGCCTCTCGCCCGCCATGAGCCACCTGGTCATCATCGGCCACGTCAAGGACGGCACCGAGATGGCCAAGGAGTACGGGCTGCCGGCCAGCTTGCAGCCCTTTATCGCCGAGCACCACGGCACCACAATCATCGAGTACTTCTACCACGCCGCCAGCAAGGCGCGCAAGCCCGGCGACGCCGAGGTCTCCGACACCGAGTTCCGCTACGCCGGGCCCAAGCCGCAGAGCCGCGAGACGGCCATCGTGATGCTCTGCGACGGCGTGGAGGGGGCCGTGCGCGCCATGACCGAGCCCACCCCGGGCCGCATCGAGACGGTCGTCAGCCAGATCATCCGCAAGCGGCTGGCCGACGACCAGTTTGACGAGTGCGACCTGACCTTCCGGGAGTTGGCGACCATCGAGCGCAGCCTGGTCAAGAGCCTGTGCAGCATCTACCACGCCCGGATCGTCTACCCGGAGAAGGAGGAGGGCGCCAAGCCGGCTGAATCACGCGCATCCTGAACCGTAGCAGCCGGCGGCTCGCCGGCTGTAGACGCCCGAACATGCACGCAACCGCAGAAAGTCCACTCGCGAAGCCCCTGCAAATCCGCATCGCCTGGCGCCTGCGAAAAGCCCGCTTCGGTGGCAGTGCCATCTCGGCAGTGAGAGAACTGCTCCGTCGCGTTGCAACGCATACCGCACACGCCGAGGGATTCACCAGCGGCTACCTCTCGGTTGCCGTCATCGGCACACGTGCCATGACAACGCTTCACCACCGCTACCGGGGCACCGACGAACCGACCGACGTGCTGAGTTTCGATCTCGGCACCGACCGCCGACGCGGCCTTCTCGACGCCGAGATCATCCTCTGTGCCGACCTCGCCCGAAGGGTTGCCGCGGCCGGGTGGCACGGTCTGGCGCAACGGCGTGCCATGCCCAAGCGCAGCGCGGGCATGCTCCTTGCCGCCCACGCCGAACTGGCCCTCTACCTGGTGCACGGCATTCTGCACCTGGCCGGGTACGGCGACGACACTCCCGCCGCCGCGCGCCGGATGCACGCCCGCGAGGACGAGCTGCTCACCCAACTCGGCCTCGGCCCGGCATACCGCGAGGGGATGTAGCGTCCGACCCGCGTGCCAAGCGTGGTGGTGGCCGGGCTCCGTCCCGGCCGAACGTAGTTGCCGGAAAAGACACGGCTGGCACAGCCGTGCCACCCACCCGCTCGGCGGATGGCAGGCCTCGAAGACTCGCCCTGCCCTACGTTTGCCGCTAGCGAAAGCCCGGCACCCGAGCGCTTCCTTACGGGCGCGGCTCTGTTCCACGCGCGTCCGTTACGGCTGTGCGGCGGTCTGGTCGATCACCTGCACGCCTTCCGGCGCCTTGAAGACGAAGCGCTGCGGATCGATCTTCACGTCGAACTTGTAGTCCGTGCACGTCATCGTGCTCATGGGCTTGCCGCTGGCATCGTACGTCACCGATTTCAGCAGGACACCATGTTCCTGGGAGTAGTAGATCACCGTCCTGGTTGCCTGCGGCCCGGCCGCCTCCTTTGGGATGGCCTCGATCACGTATGCCTTCTGGCCGTCAGTTTCCTCCTCTGGCAACAGCTTGAGCTGATTGTGCTCTCGCAGCAACTTGAAGGTCCCGGTCGGGTCGCCGGCCTGCTGGGGGTCCGCCTTGGACTTAAAGGCCATTTTCTGGCCATCGGTCTCTGTCAGCATATACAGGAAAGCACCGTCGCTGATCGCCGTGGTCTTCGACTGGCTCTTCATCTCCTGATCGCCGACCTTCTGCACCGCAGAGGTGGCCATGTCCATGCGGTATAGGATCTTGTCGCCCTTCTTCAGAACTTCCTGGGTGCCTTCGGCTTTGCTGTCCATCGCGAAGCCGGGCTGCTCCATCTTGGTAACCATCGTGAGCTTGACGGTCACAGATTTGTGCTGCTTCCACGCCGCGGTCAGCTTCTTCTCGACCGTCGCCAACTCGTCGGCGACCACGGTCGGCACGACTAAACCCAGGACCAAACCCGCCATCAATACCACTCTCACACGCTTCCTCATGATGCTATTCTCCTTCGCTGCTGGCTTGGGCCGCGACCGACGCGGCCGCACACCGACACCAACTCCTTGTAGTCGTCGGCCGTCTCCCGCGTGGGCCATGCTGGCCCGCCGAACGGATGGAGCGGCCGACGCGCGGCCCGACTGTAGGCGAATTCCTGGACGGTCGCTACCCGACGCCCGCCGGCCTATTGCCGGCGCGCCAGGTGCTCGCACCAGTGGACGAGCCCGTCGTCGGCGTCGAAGTAAACGCCGCACTTCTCGACCTGATCGCCCTGAAACCGAATCGTATCGACGAAGTTATGCGTGTAATGGATTTGGAGAACCGTCGTGCCGTTCATGCTGATGCAGCTTGCCCCGAACGGCGGGCTATCATCGTCGAACGAGAGCGACAGCTCGTCGCCAGGGCCAGGATCGAAGTTGGAGGCCAGGCCGACCGGCCGATAGAGCACCGTCGAGTCGGAGACCCGCCTGGCCTTGACCAGCGCGACCTTCAGATGCGTCTCGTCCCCCAGGTCCGGCAGCCCACCGCGCTGCGAACGAATCTCCATCTCGATGATCTCGTGACCCTCCAGCAGGCCGGGCCGAATGCTCAGGCTCGTCGGATAGCTGCGGTGTATGCTGTGCCGGCCGGGGATACCCCCCTGCTCTCCGCCCGCTCCCCACTCCTCGTAAACAAAGACACCCTCGCCCGACCAATGTCCGAGCGGGATCTCGCCGTGCGGCCCGGTCGCGGCACACCCGGCGGACAAGAGGGCCACGACGAACGTGAGTAACGTCGCGCGCGTCGCGAACCGTCCGGCCAGTCTGCTGAGGCTTACTACCAGCATGGCATTCACTCCTTCCGTATAGGGAATCTCGCACAGGCTACCACGCGAACGTTCGCGAGGGAATGCGCCTGCGATGGGAGAATGGGTGAGCTAGTTAGGCGGAGCGTCGATACGGCCTGGCTACCGCCCGGCGCTGCGTTCCGGACCGCCTGCGAGTACCATTCAGCACTCCATGACAGAACCGATGCCCAAGCGCGTGTTCATCTCCGTCGCCGAGGACTCGGCCGACGTGCACGCGGCCGCGCTGATCCGCACGGCGGCGGAGGTACTCCCGCACTGCCGCTTCTACGGGCTGACCGGGCCGCGTATGCGCGCGGCCGGGGCCGAGACGATCGCCGACCTGACGTCACACGCGGCCATGCTGACCGGCGTAATCTCGCTCGTCGGCCGGGCCTGGCGGACGGTGCGGCTGGTCGAACGCTCGTGGCGCAGCGATCCGCCGGATCTGGTCGTCCTGCTCGACTCGCCCGAGCTCCATCTGCGTCTGGCCAAGCGGGCCAAACGGTTGGGCCTGCCAGTGCTCTACTACATCGCCCCGCAAACCTGGGCCGCGCGCCAGCGCCGCAACAAGCAGATCGCCGAGAACGTGGACCGCCTGGCCTGCATCCTACCCTTCGAACAGGACTACTTCCGCCGCGCCTCCGTTCAGGCCGAGTACGTCGGCCACCCGCTGTTCGAGACGCTGCGCTGCGAAGTGCCGCAGCCGGAGGTCGGCGATCGGCTGTGGGCGGACGGACACCCCGTCGTCGCGCTACTGCCCGGCTCACGCCGACACGTCATCGACGCCATGCTCCCGCTGCAACTGGAGGTGATCCGCCACCTGCGCGCGGCCGGCACCTCGCTCACGGCAGCAATCTCGTGCGTCTCCCCGCAACGCCGCGACCAGATTCAGTGGCACCTGAGCGCGTCCGGCGAATCGGCCGAGGTTATCGTTGACGGCAACGCCAGCCTGCTGACCGCGTGTGATCTGGCCCTGGTGGCCTCGGGCACGGCAACGCTGCAAGTGGCCTTCTACCGCAAGCCGATGATCGTCATGTACGACGCCGGCCCGCTGCTCTCTGTGTTCCACAGGCTGTTCGGGCGGCTCGTGATCCGCACGCCCCACCTGGCACTGGTAAACGTCCTGGCCCAGCGGCGAATTGTGCCGGAGTTCATGCCCTTCGTCCGCGACACAGTGGCGGTGGCCAAGACGGCGACGCAGCTCCTTGCGGACGACGCCTGGCGACGACTGATGATCCAGCAGCTCGACGAGGTCGTCGCTCCGCTGGAGCAGTCCGAAGCGAGCGACAACGTCTGCCGGATGATCGGAGAAACCCTCGCGGAGCGAAGGCCCGCTCAATGACCGAGCACATCCTTGCCAAACCGTCAGCGCCTGAGGACGACCACGAGCACCTTCACGTGCCGTACGCTGCGGTCCAAGTGCACTGCCACGACCTACCGCTGCAAGCGCTCCATCAGCGAGGGCACGTCCTTGACCGGCTCAAGATCGTCGGCGTCAAAGGGCGTCTTCAGTTCGGACGGACCCTCGACCCGCGGCGTGGATGAGGCCCATTTGGCCCAGCGCCCGCGCGCCGCCTGAAGCGCGGCATCCCATTCCGCCGGTGGCGTGTCAGGCGGGAAGGCACGCCACGTCTCGGCCACGTGGTCGCAGTTTATGCCTTTGGCCACGCTGCCCCGGACCGTGACCCCCTCGTTGCAATGCTTACGCTCGGTGAGCGAGAGGTACGGCACACCGCCCGCCGCAGACATACGTCTCTGCGAGCGATCCTCGTATTCTGGAGGGATGACGGCGACGTGAATCTCCATACAGGGCGGCCAGGGGGCCTCCAGCTTCGTGGATTCAATCGGATACCAACCGTACCCGGGCACGTACGCCTCCACGATGTAGTGCGTCTGCAATGGTCCACACCAAGGCGGGTAGCCGGAAAGGATGCGCGCCGGAATCCCGTTGGCCCGCAGCAGCGCAGCGCAGAGATTGGCGGCGCTGGTGCAGGAACCGCGACGCTCCAGCGCCTCAACAGCCCCGAGTTCGCGGCAGCGCCCCTCCTGAGCGGCGCAGATCGCCTGCATCCGCTCCAGCGTCGCGCCGATGATCTGTAGGACGTCCTGCGAGTCGCCGCGAATCTCACGCGCCACACTTTGGATCCGCTCGTCCTCGGACTGCACGCAGCGCGTACTTCTGAGCCACACACGCGCCGCTTCGGGCCAGCCGTCGGGGAACGGTGCTTCCTTTGGCACGTCGTCGAACGAGCGCGGCGCGCAAAGCACGATCGACGACCAATGAACCTCGATCTCCTCCCCCGCCGGTGGCGCGAGCACAACTTCGGCGACGTAGTTGCCCGGCTGGTCCTCGTAGATCCGGGCGCTCGAGAGCTTTCCCGGCGGCTTCACGACTACTTGGTACGTTAGAGGCACTTGCTCACGGTAGCTCAATGGCAAAGGGAAGAGCAATGTCGGCTTATCGCTGGAGGTCGCCGGTTGACTGGACAAGAGCCGCCGAAGCATCTCACCAAGTCCACGGGCCTGCCCACGGACCACGTACTCCCCACGAAGCTTGAATAGACCGGGGACAACCCGGGCCGAAGGCCTTTGCCCAGCGGCGATCTCTTCGGCGGTTGCCGCGCCAGCCGTCACCATCGAGATGTCGTCAAACCAGACCTCGCCCGACCCCGAGAGAAACGCCAGCAGATGAACTTCCTTCGTCTCCGCCGGTGGGATTAGCATTGCTTCAATGCGTGTCCAGTCGAAATCGCCCTGGAGCGGACTGCGGGACTGCGTCGATGCAAACCCAATGATGTTCTTCTTCTCTGCGTCCCAGGCCTGGACGCAAATGGCGACTAACGGCTCGGCCTGCTTCCCCTTTGCCCAACCCGAGAAGCGCAGGCGCTGGCCCTTGGGCGGATCCTTAATGACGTAGCGCCAGATCCAGATTGCTCGCTTGGCCCCCTTCCCGGAGCGAATGTGGATGCCGCCACTGTCATTGCGGCCGCCCGCCGGCAGCCATTCGGAGACCACGCCGGTCGCGTGGGCAGCCTGGTTGATCCAGCCGTCCGAACCGTCATCGAGGCTGCTGTTTTGGATGAGTTCGTCTCCGGCCGCAGCCGACCCAAGCACCACCGCGAGAAACGTGACCAGCACGGTCTGGGAGATGAATCGCCACATGGTTGGACCTCCGCTCGGTGCGCGTCGGAGCCCCATGATACGCCACTGCTGTGCGCGATTGCAATGCCCCCCGAGGCCGAGACAATCCGTCTGCGAGCCGGCATTCGTCAACGTGCGGCCGCGCGCCAACCTTCAGCGTGTCTGCACTCACCTTTGACGGTTGGCGCGGATCGGGGCTAGGATTCCAACCTCTTCGGGAAGCATGGACCATCAGGAGACTGGAAGTGGCTCTGCCCTACAACCAGCGAACGTGCTATTGCGGTCAGGTCACCGCGGAACACGCGGGACAGGCGGTCATCCTCGCCGGGTGGGTACACACGCGGCGTGATCACGGCGGGGTCATCTTCATCAACCTGCGCGACCGCGAGGGCGTCGTGCAACTGAAGTTCGACTCGGCCACCGACCCGCAGGCCTTCGAGACAGCCGGCAAGCTACGCAGCGAAGACTGCCTCGTGATCCGCGGCGCGGTCGTGCGGCGACCCGATGACATGATCAACCCGCGCATGAGAACCGGCGAGATCGAGGTCAGCGTCCGCGAAGTCGAGATCCTCAGCCCCGCCGAAACGCCCAAGTTCGAGATTATCGACGAAATCGACGTCGGCGAGGAGCTGCGGCTGAAATACCGCTATCTCGACCTGCGGCGACCGCCGATGCAGCGCGCCCTGATCATGCGGCACCGCATCACCAAGGCGATCCGCGACTACTTCGACCGCGAGGGCTTCATCGAGATCGAGACCCCCTTCCTGACCAAGAGCACGCCGGAGGGTGCCCGCGACTACCTGGTCCCCTCGCGCATCCAGCCGGGCCATTTCTACGCCCTGCCCCAATCGCCGCAGCTCTTCAAGCAACTGCTGATGATGAGCGGCTTCGACAGGTACGTGCAGATCGTGCGCTGCTTCCGCGACGAGGACCTGCGGGCCGACCGCCAGCCGGAGTTCACCCAGCTCGACATGGAGATGTCGTTCGTGCAATCGGAAGATGTCTTGCGTGTCATCGAAGGCTGCCTCCAGCACGTTATGAAGGAGATCCACGGCGTCGAGGTCGCCACGCCGTTCCCACGCATGACCCACCAGCAGGCGCTGGCCGAATACGGCATCGACCGCCCGGACACGCGCTACGACCTGCGGATCAAGGATGTGGGCGAGATCGCCGCCCGCACGGAGTTCCGGGTGTTCGCCGAGGCGGTCGAGCGCGGCGAGGTTGTGCGCGTGATTCGCGTACCCGGCGGAGCCGAGATGACCCGCAAGCAGACCGACACGCTCACCGAAGACCTGAAAGGCATCGGCGCCGGCGGCCTGCCGCTGGTCAAGGTCGTGACCGGCGAGGGCGGCAAGCCGCAGTTCCAGACCGGCATCGCCAAGTTCTTCACGCCGGAGCCGACCACCGAGATGATCGCAGCAACGGGCGCAGAAGAGGGGGACATTCTGTTTTTCGCGGCCGGGCGCGAGCCGGACGTGTGCAAATGGCTCTCGTGGCTGCGCGAAGTGGTAGCCAAGCGGCGCGGACTGATCCCTGCGGGCAAATGGAACTTCCTCTGGGTGCTCGACTTTCCGATGTTCGAGTTCAACGAGGAGGACGGCCGCTGCTACGCCGTCCACCACCCCTTCACGACCCCACGCGATGAAGACATCCCCCTGCTCGAAAGCGACCCGACCAAGTGCCGGGCCAAGGCCTACGACGTGGTCCTCAACGGCGTCGAGCTGGGCGGCGGCAGCGTCCGGATCCACCGCGCCGACGTGCAGGAGAAGGTCTTCAAGCTGCTCGAGCTGACGCCCGAAGAGCAGCAGCTCAAGTTCGGCTTCCTGCTGGAAGCGCTCAAGTACGGTCCGCCGCCGCACGGCGGTATCGCCCTCGGCCTCGACCGGCTGGTCATGCTGCTCACCGGGATGGACAACATCCGCGACACGTTCTCGTTCCCAAAGACGGCCCGAGCGGTCTGCCCGCTGACGCAGGCCCCCGGGCCGGCAACGCCGGCGCAGCTCGATGAGCTCGGGCTGAAGATCACCCCGCCGCGGAGCTGACGTTCGCCCCTATCAGGACGAACGGGTTCCGCACGCTCTGAAAGAAGCGGGCCGCCCCGAAGGAGCGGCCCGCGATACGCTTTTCACCTCTGGCGAGCCGATTATCCCAGTGCCAACTTACGGCGGGTAGACAAAGCAGTGCCAGTTCGCCAGCAGGATGCCCAGGTCCTGTTGGTCGACCTCCCCGTCGTCGTTGAGATCGCCAGGACAATCCCCCGTGCAGCCCCAGTCGGCGAGCAGGACACCCAGGTCAGACTGATCGGTGTCGCCGTCGCCATCGCAGTCGCCAGGGCAGACCGGCGGCAGGGCGTAATCCAGCGAACGCGCGTAATCCACAAACACGTCGGAGCCGTTGCCCTTGGCCCAGAGAATCGTTTCTCCGTCGTCCAGGAAGTCGCCGTCGTCGTTGACATCAACCAGGCGGAAGATGTTGTCCGCGATGTCCGATCCGGACGAGGCGACAAGCAACTCCCCACCCGGACCAATCGCCAACGCGTACGATGAGCCCAGCTCAACCTCCGGCGGCACACAAGTCTCATCCCAAACCTCGAAGACCTCCGAGGCATCGTCGATGTCATTGCTGCCGTTCAAGTCAATCAGCCGGCAGATCTTCTGCGGATCGACCGAAGTCAAGCTCTCGGAAATGTACAGGTAAGTACCGTCGTTGACGATCCCGGCACCGCACTGCACGCCGTACGGGTTCGGATCCTGGACGAAGACGTTGAACTCGTCCGCCTCGATCGAGCCGTTGCCGTTCATATCCTCGGCCCGGAAGATCGTATCCGGGTTGCCACCCACCAGGTCCGCGAAGTAGACGACGTCATTCAGGATGGTTATCCCGAAGGCGGACGAGTCAACGATGAGGTTCTGGATGTCCATCCACAACATGGCCTCGTTTTCGTCGTTGGCATCGCCATCGTCGTTCAGATCGACCGTGCGATAGATCGCATCGCTGGGGATGCTCGTCGTGCCGGCATTCAGGATATGGGTCGCCCCGCTACTATCCTGGAATATCCCCTGGGGGCTGGGCAGCCGGAAGCCGTGGAAGTTGTCCACGTCCGAGAACCAGATGTTGGCCTCGCCGGCATCCTGGGCGTCGCCGTCACCGTTAAGATCAATGATCCGATAGACGGCGTCGGCAGTGCCGTCGCCGTAGAAGACATAGCCGCTGACAGACTGAAAGACTGTGTAAACGGCATTGGTGGGGGTGGGGAGCCCCGAGGCGTTCGTCGCGTCGAAAAACACCCACGCCTCGCCCTCGTCGTCCGCGTCGCCGTCACCGTTCACGTCAAACGTCAGATAGATCTGATCCAGTGTCATGTCCCCCACGATCGCGCCGCCGGTTTTCGCATCCAGCGGCGGAGCCTGACCGTAGAGCGGGGACGCCACGCAGAAGACAAGTATCACCGCCGAGCTTGTAACCGCCATTGACCGAAGCAACATCCCGCATCCTCCTTCTTGTTATCCACAACCCAAAGCCCGGCGCGTACCGCGCGCACCGGCCCGCCGCGGCAAATTGCCCTTCTCGAAGAATCCGCCCGAGCTTGCTTCCACAACATGGCGCACCCCCTCCGGGCGCTGCGTTCAGCATTATCGGAGCTACGGTACCGTATCGCGGCAGCAACACCCCGTCAAGCAAGAAGTCGGCTTAGCTGGGCGGCAGAGCGCAACCGACGTGATGAAGCCGACGCGTAGAGGGTCGGCTCGGACTGAAAGCGTGCCCGGGGTGCCGGGACCGTCGCGCGTACGGATCCCTTCTCTGTGACTAGACTGACACCGCGACTGCCTGAGGTCCGTTGCCCTGGAGCGAGGATTCGCCGTGACGGTTCCAACCCGCGCCGCTTTAACGCCGGCCTGCTCTCCGCGCACCCTTCGCACGGGCGGTGGTCTTCTTTGGGCGACGATGGCCGACCATGTCCGCCACCCGGGTGACGTCGCTCTGCTCGATCTGGCCGAGCACGATCGACTGCTCGGTTTTGTCCAGATCGACGAACCAGCCGACCAGGCACCCCAGCAACGACTTGATCGTCATGCCGCGAGTGTTGCAGGCGTTGTCCAAATCGCCTTTCGCTTGCGGTGACAGATGCACGCTGACTATGTTTGGCCGCTTCTTCTGAACCATGAATCGCACTCCCATGGACTCTAGACGTTAAAGCTCGCCCACCCCCCAAACCCGATGGTGGTACTATATACTGCCGAATTGTCAATGGGTAGCTCGTCCTGCAAAGTGCTTCACAGCCGCCAACATTTGCATTCCCGGCCCCCGCCGGACCCAGCCGGTTACGCCGGACGTGCCGCAGCGGCCCCGGGGCCTGCCTCACTCCCGGGGGGGCGCAACGGCGGGGGGTCGTCAGCCGGACGATCCGGGGCGGGATGGCCGTGGCGAAGTCACCGGCCACAGACGAACCGTAAAGGATGCACTCCCAGTGCCGAACGCCGCAGGCGGACCAATTGTTCACCGCCACGCGGCCGAAGACATGCTCGCCGGGCGCTTCGCCGGCCCCTTGCCATCAGTGTGAGAGTCGAAGGCTTCCCTGCCGACCAGCATCCTGACGAATCACCAAGCCCGAGCCCGCACAGGACCCTATGCGAAGGCGGTCAACGCGCCGAACAGGCTCAGAATCAGCGTAAAAAACGCAATCCAGAACATCTGGACACCCTCGTGCCGCAGAACCTTTCTGCCCCGCCGGCCCGCGGCCCGACCGGCGTTGCCCACGCCTGCCCCCACGCGTTCTATCGGCCGGGCCGCCCGGCTCGCTGAACCCGGACCCCGCTGACGTAACCAGCCGCCTGGAAACACTTTGCACGCGGCCTGCCCGCGTGGACGTTTGGCAGCGCGGCGGGTATATGATCAGCATGCTCACGAGCGATGCGGGCGCTTCCATTCTCGCCGATCTGAATGAACCCCAACGCCGGGCCGTCACGCACCGCCACGGGCCGCTGCTCGTGCTGGCCGGCGCCGGCAGCGGAAAAACCCGCGTCATCACCCGCCGGGCCGCCTACCTCGTCCACACCGGCGTCCCGGCACGCAACATCCTGGCCATCACCTTCACCAACAAGGCCGCCGACGAGATGCGCCGCCGCATCGAAGCCCTTGGCGCTGAACGCGGAATGTGGATCCACACGTTCCACGCGCTCGGCGTGCGGCTGCTGCGTGAATTCGGTTCGCTGGTGCGGGTCGAGCCCGGCTTCACGATCTACGACGAAGCCGACCAGCGCCGCGTGCTCAAGGAGGCGATGGACGCCGGCAGCGTCAGCCCGCAATTCCATCGGCCCGAGGCCATGCAGGCGAGAATCAGCCAGGCGAAGAACCGGCTGGAGACGCCGGAGGACTGTGCCGAACACGCCGAGAACTTCGAGCAGCGCTCGCTCGCCCGCGTTTATGAGGCGTACGAGGAACTGCTCGAACACCACAACGCGGTGGACTTCGACGACTTGCTCATGCGGGTCGCCGTCCTGCTGCGCGATCACCCCGAGATCACCGAGCGGCTGAACGCCCGCTTCCGATACGTCCTGATCGACGAGTACCAGGACACCAACCACGCCCAATACCTGATCGCCCACCACCTCTCCCAGCACCACCGCAACATCTGTGCCACCGGCGACCCGGACCAGAGCATTTACGGCTGGCGCGGGGCGGACATCGGCAACATCCTCGATTTCGAGCGCGATTACCCCGACGCGGTCGTGGTGCGGCTCGAGCAGAACTACCGTTCCACCCCGGATATCCTGCGCGCCGCCTCCAAGCTCATCTCCGCCAATCGCCGCCGCAAACCCAAAGGCCTGTGGACCGACAACCGCCCGGGCACACCGGTGCGCGTCTGGTCGTTCGCCGAGGGGCGGCACGAGTCACAGCGCATCGCGGAGACCATTGCGGCCCTGCGCGGGGACGGGCGGCCGTACAGCGACATGGCAATCTTCTACCGCATCAACGCGATATCCCGCGAGCTGGAGGACGCCCTGCGCCACCGCGGCATTCCCTACCAGGTCGCGCGCGGCGTCGAGTTCTACGGCCGCAAGGAAATCAAGGACGTGCTGGCCTACTTGCGCGTGCTGGTCAACCCGCGCGACGAAATAGCCCTGCTGCGCATCATCAACGCGCCCGCGCGCGGCATCGGCAAGACGACGCTCGAACACCTGCGCCGGGCCGCGGAGCAGCGCGAGCAGTCGCTGATGGACGTACTGTGCCGGGCCGACGAAGTGCCGACGTTGAAGGCGGCCGCCGCCGCCCGCGTCCGCAAGTTCACAATCCTGCTCGACCAGATGAAGAACCTGGTCGAGGGCCCCGTCGCCGACGCGGTCAGCAAGGTCCTCGCGCTCTCCGGCCTGGAAGCGGCGTTGAAGGAGGAGCGCGAGTCCGGCGGCGAAGACCGCTTGGCCAACGTGCAGGAGCTGGTCACCGCCGCCGCCGCCTACGACGAGGAAACCGAAGAGCCCACGCTATTGGACTTCCTGCAGCGCGTCGCCCTGACCGGCGAACAGGACACGGTGGATGAATCCGCCGGCTGCGTGCTGCTCATGACGCTGCACGCCGCCAAAGGCCTCGAATTCCCGGTGGTATTCATGGTTGGGCTTGAGCAGGGCACGCTCCCGCACGAACGTGTGCTGGCGGGCGAACGGGACATCGAGGAAGAACGCCGGCTCTGCTTTGTCGGCATCACCCGCGCCCAAGAAAGCCTCTATATGACGCACGCCCAGCAGCGGCTGCTGCGTGGCAAGCGCATGCCCCGCTGCGCGTCGCAATTCCTGCACGAGTTGCCCGATGACGCGACGGTCTGGGAGCAGTTCGAGCCGCCGCCCCGCGAAGCCGCGGACAAGTCCCCGCAAGCCCAGGACGGCTTTGTCCCGCTGGATGATCAGCTTCCGCCGGAGGAAACCCGCCCGCCATCGCGCCGGGCTCGAACACGCCGTTTCGCTCCCGTGGAAGACGAACCCTGTTTCTCACCCGATGACCCCACCGGCATCGCCGCCGCCCCCGTAACGCACTCGCCCTATGCAGACTGGAAACCCGGCACGCTGGTGGAGCACGAGCAGTATGGCGTCGGGCAAATCGTCTGGGTACGGCCGAGTCCGGGGCAGTCCCGGGCGCTAATCCGCTTCGCCGGCTACGGCGAGAAGACCTTTGTCTTGGAACGGACGCCAGTCAGGAAGCTCGAACGGCGGTAGGTCTGGTGGCCGGCGGAGACCGTCTGCCGGACAAATGCCACACGCCGATTGCGGCATTGAGCCGGTTCACGTAGGCTGAGTGTGTGGGGCCAGGAACTCTGCAACAGGGGGCAGCGAGCCCGCATGAGCGACCCACAGCGAGAGATCGAGAACCTTCAGCGCATCCTCGACATCGCCCGCTATATGGCGGTGACCAACGATCTGGACGTGCTGCTGGGGACGATCGTCGAGGCCACCTGCGAGGTGCTCGACTGCGACCGCGCCACCATCTTCCTCTACGACCCGCAGACCAACGAGCTGTACAGTCGGGTCGCCAAGGGCGTGGACCAGATCCGCTTTCCGGCCGACCGCGGCATCGCCGGCGCCGCGGCCAAGCAACGCCGTGTCGTCAACGTCCCCGACGCCTATGCCGACCAGCACTTCAACCCTGAGGTGGACAAGCAGACCGGCTACCACACGCGAAACCTGCTGACGTTCCCCCTCGAAAATATCAACGGCGAACTGATCGGCGTGCTGCAAGCGCTGAACAAGACCGGCCGCCCGTTCGACGCCGACGACGAACGCCTCGCCCTGGTTCTCGCGGCACAGGCGGGCGTCGCCCTCCACCGCGGATGCCTGCTGGAAGAGTTCGCCGAAAAGCAGCGCATGGCCCGCGATCTCGACATCGCCCGCCAGATCCAGCAGGACCTGTTCCCCAAGGCCAGCCCACAGATCCCGGGATACGAGATCGCCGGCTGGAACCGACCGGCGGACGAGACCGGCGGCGACTGCTACGACTTCGTCCCGCTGCCTGACGGCCGCGTGGCGATCCTGCTGGCCGACGCCACCGGACACGGCATCGGCGCCGCGCTGGTCATCGCCGAGTGTCGCTCGCTCCTGCGCGCCATGCTCTCGGTCACCGACGACCTGCAGCGCATCGCCGCCAGCGTAAACAACCTCCTGGTCCAGGACCTTTCCGACGACCACTTCGTGACGGCGTTCATCGGAATCCTGGACCCCACCAACCACGAGATCGAGTACATCGCCGGCGGCCAGGGACCGCTGATCCTGGTCTCGCCCAGCGGCGTGGAAAGCTGCCGGGCCACCGACCCGCCCTTCGCGGTGCTGCCCGATCACGACTTCGCCAGGATCGCCAGATTCAAGTTCACCCCGAACGCCACACTCATCCTGCTCACCGACGGGTTCTACGAAACCGCCAACGCCGAGGCGGAACTGTTCGGCGAGGACCGCGTGACGGCGTTCGTTCAGCGTCACTCTCCCCTGTCGCTGGACACGTTGATCAACCAGCTCTATGAAGCTGCCACCCGGTTCAGCGCCGGCACGCCCCAGGCCGACGACCTGACCGCCGTGCTGATTCGTCGCAACCGCTGATGCCCCCGGGACGACGGCGATATCAAACCGCCGCGCCGGCCCCGGCGCGCGGATTCCGTCTTGCGTTCCCGCGGCGCCGCGACAACAATTCGCACACAACCGTGGACGGCAGGTCGGGTAATGCCGTTGATCGGGACCGACGTGGGACCAGATCAGCCCCCGCCGCCATCCCACACCGAACGCTGAGGCAAACTGGAACGTTCTTTGAAGGAGACAGAGCATGCTGAACTCACGTATGTTTGCACTCGCACTGGTAGCTGTAATGATCGCGCCGGCAGTCCACGCACAGGTCAGCTTTCAAACGGCCATGCACTTTGCCGCCGGCGACGGATTACAAACACTGGATCTCAGCGCCATCGCCTGCGCCGATTTCGACGGCGACGGCGACGTGGACCTGGTTGTCACCAGTTCGAACCTCATGCTTGTGGCGGATCCGGTGATGATCCTGGCCAATGACGGCAACGGGAGCTTCTCGATTCAGTCCACGCTCGACGTCCGCAACCGCCCCTTCTCGGTTGCCGTGGGCGACCTCGACGCTGACGGCGAGCTCGATCTGGCCATCGCCCTGCTGGCCGACGATGCCGTGGCCGTCTTGTTCGGCGACGGCCTGGGCGGCTTCGGCGCGCCAACGCAGTACGCCGTCGGAGACAGCCCGCTGCACGTCACCGCCGCTGACATCGACGGTGCAAACGGCCTCGATCTGCTCACCGCCAACGAACAGGACGACACCGTCAGCGTGCTGCTGAACAACGGCGATGGCACCTTCGCCGATGCCCTGGCGACTGACGTCGCCGTCACAAATGGGGCTTCGCGCTCGGAGCCGAACGGAACCACCGTCGGCGACTTCGATGGTGACGGAAACGACGATCTCGCGGTCGCGCTCGCCTTCCGCGACGAACTCGGCGCGCTGCTCGGCAACGGCGACGGCACCTTCGGTGAAATGACCCTTTACGCGGTCGGCGGCGATCCCCATAAAGTCCTAACCGACGATCTCGACGCCGACGGGAACCCTGACCTCGTCGTCATCAACACCACCGAAGACACCGCGACCGTCTTGCTCGGCGACGGCACCGGCGACTTCGTCGCCGACGGCACCTACGCCGTCGGTAACAATCCCGAGGCACTCGCCCTCGCCGACCTGGATGAGGACGGCAACCTCGATCTGGTCACCGCCAACCGCGAAGGCGACAACGTCAGCGTCCTACTCGGCAACGGCGACGGCACCTTCGGGACCGCAGATACCTTCGCCGTCGGCGGCGCCCCAGTCGGCGTGGTGGTTGCAGACCTCAACGGCGACGGCGACCTCGACATCGCCACCGCCAACCAGGAAGGCAGCCTCCTCACACGCGATGATGTCTCAGTCCTTCTGGCCGGGGAGGACGTCACCCCCGACGTAATCCCCTGCGGCCTTAGCTTCGGACCGCTCGGCCTGATGCCTTTCATGTTCATGGCACTGGGCCTGGTCAGCCTGCGACGCTACGGCCGGCGCCTCGGCCTGTACTAGCGGAAAACCGTCGCACGAGTGCCACTGGTGGCTTGCCCACCAGTGCAGGCACAAGGGATGGCGAGGCTCCTGCCGAGCGGCAAACCTGGCACCGAAGTCACCGGAGGAGATTTGCGTAATGACAACCCGACGAACGGGCGTCGTATTGGGATTGCTGGCGGCGCTGGTGCTATCGACGTCCAGCGGCTGCTCCACAGTCGCCAAACAGGCCTTCCACGAGTTCCGCGGCGCTAAGGCCGCCGTATCCCCGGTTCAAGACATTGGAGACCGCGCGCTGGCCGAGTATCAGTCCGTACAATTCGAACCGGCCAGATCCGATGTGGGGCAGGTCTGTCCGCCGCGGGTCCTTCGGGCTTGGGATCAGCACGCCGTCGAAGAACAGGCCGAGCTGGCCGAATACTTCCCCGGCGGCCCTCCAACGCTTCGCATCGAGAGCGAGATCTGGTTCTTCAAGGAAAAGGGGCTCCTGGGCAATGCAGAGTGTCTCGCCCGCGTGCGGATACGCGACGACGGAACACTCAAGGCCGACCTGATCGTCCAAGCCCTCAGCAAGTCGTTCCGCGCGGGCGACGAAAGTGCCCTGACCGACGCGGCAGTGCAAGCGATCGGCAAGTTCCTCAAGAACCAGAAGAAGGCCGAGGAGAACAACGAGCAAGAGGAGGACGACGACCGCGAGCGCTGATGGGTGAACACCCGACGCTACTCGCCGAGTAGTCGCTCGAACGCGTCTTCGTCCAGGACGGCAACGCCGAGCTGTCGCGCCTTGCCAAGCTTGCTGCCAGGGTCCTCCCCGGCGACGACGTAATCGGTCTTCTTGCTGACACTACTCGCCGGCTTGCCACCGTGCTGCTTGATCAAGTGCTCGATCTGCGTGCGCGTGTAGCGCTTCAGCGTGCCGGTCACCACGATCGTCTTGCCGGCGATCGGGCTGGCCCGCCGTCGCGCCGCCCGCCGCGGCTGAATCATGTTGAGACCGACGGCCTTGAGTTCGGCGACCGTCCGCCGGCCGGCCGAGCTGCCGAGCCAAGCGCGCACCGACGCGGCGACCTCGGGTCCGATGCCCTCAACCCCCTCGAGCGCCGCTTCGTCAGCTTCCACCAGAGCATCGATCGTCTCGAACTGCTCGGCCAGCAGTTCGGCCGTATTGCCGCCCACGTGTCGAATGTTCAGCGCCGCCAGCAGCCGCGACAATGGCCGCTGCTTGCTGGCCTCGATTCCCGCCAGCAGGTTGTCCACGCTCTTTTCGCCCATACGCTCCAGCTCGACCAGCTCGGCGCGCCGTTCATGAAGGCGATAGAGCTCGGCATGGCTGCGCACAAATCCCTGCTTGACCAGCGTCTCCACGAGCACGGCCCCGGCCCCCTCAATATCCATCTGATCGCGGCCACAGAAGAAGCGCAGCCGCTCGACGAGCTGTGCCGGACAAGCCGGATTGATGCAGCGCAGGTAGACGCCGCCTTCGTCCTTGACCACCTCACCGGAACACTCTGGGCAACGTCGCGGCGGACGGACGGGCTTTGCACCGGGGGGGCGTTTGGCGGAGTCCACGGCGACGACCTGGGGAATGATCTCGCCAGCTTTTTCGACGGTTACGCTGTCGCCCACGTGCACGTCGAGCCGCTGCACCTGATCGAAGTTGTGCAGGCTGGCTCGTTTGACCGTCGTACCGGACAGTTGTACCGGCTCCAGGTTGGCCACCGGGGTGATCGTGCCCAGCTTGCCGACCTGGAAGTCCACGCTCAGCACACGGCTCTGCGCTTGCTCGGCAGCATACTTGAAGGCGATGCACCAGCGCGGGGCCTTGCTGGTGGCGCCGAGCCGTTCGCGCTGATCGAGGCGGTCGATCTTAGCGACCAGACCATCGGTTTCGTAATCGAGCTCGCGGCGCTGCGCGTCCCACTGCTCGACGAACTCGATGACTGCGTCGATGTCCCCACAATTACGCATGTGCGGGCTGGTAGGGATGCCCCAACTGCGGAAATGTTCGAAAAGCCCGGTGTGCCGCGTCACGCCAGCCGGCAATGGGTCGATCTCACCGAACCCGTGACAGATAAACGCCAGCTTCCGCGTGGCGACAATGCGCGAATCGAGCTGCTTGAGCGTGCCGGCCGTAGCGTTGCGCGGGTTCTTGAAGGGCTCCTCGCCCGTCGCTTCACGTTGCCGATTGGTTTGGTCGAAATCCGGCCGCGGCCAGAAAACCTCGCCGCGAACCTCGACGACCGGCGGCCAATCGTCGCCGCGCAGCCGCAGGGGAACGCTGCGCACCGCGCGTATGTTCTGGGTGATGTCGTCGCCGGTCTGCCCGTCCCCGCGCGTGACGCCGCGCGCCAGCCGCCCGCCTTCGTAGCGGATCGAGACCGCCACCCCATCGATCTTCGGGTCCACGGCGTATTCAAAGCGTTCCCCACCCAGCCCGCGCCGCACCCGCCCATCGAACTCGCGCAGCTCCGCCGCCGAATAAGTGTTGTCGATCGACAGCATCGGCACGGCATGGCGGACGTGCTCGAAGCCTTCCAGCGGCCGCTCGCCGACGCGTTGGGTGGGCGAATCCGGCGTGACCAGGTGCGGGTACTGTAGCTCGAGCGCGCCCAGCTCGCGGACCAGCTCGTCGTACTGCTGATCGCTGATCTCGGGGTTGGCCTGGACGAAGTAGAGGTAGTCGTGTCGGCGGATCTCGTTGCGCAGTGCTTCGATCCGCTTCCGCGCGGCGGCCTCGCCGTGTTTAGCCCTGCTCATCGCCGGCAGTCCGCACGGGTGGCGCCGGCCGTGTTTCCACTTCCATCTGAAGCCCGCTGAGCTTCAGCGAGCCGTGGGCCGAACGCCCGGCCTCGACTTCGATAGCCACCTGGCCCGCCAGGAAGACGTTCACCGACTCCCCCGGCCCGAGCGTCAACGTGAAACGAAGCTCCTTACGATCCCGGCTGGAGGCGGCACCCTGCTCGGTCGAGTGCTGCACCAGGCTGAAGCTGTTCAGCAAGCGGTTGCGCCCGTCGCGGGCGTAAAGCTTCAGGCCCACGGTCGCGTCCGGCCAGGGCGTGGCCGGGTCGGCCCCCGCCTCGTACTCATACTCGCAGCTAACCGCCACATTTAGGTCAACCTGCCGATCGCCGTCGTTCGCAAACGCATGGCCGAGCTGGAAGGTGGCCGACGCCTGCCCCCCGTTGGCGACCCGGGCGCTCACCGCGCCTTGCCCCTCCCGCTTCGCGTGTGCGTCCGCCGCGGCTGTTCCGTCCAGGCCGGCCTGCTGTTGCGACTGGTTCAGGTGAATCGAGAACGGCTCGTCCTGCGGCAGCCGCAGGGTCTTGCCTTCGGTACGGCCGAGCGCCTGCGGCTTGGGTTTGGCGGACAGCTCGCCGCCGAAGTTAGCGCCCCCGCATCCGACGGCAGCGAGCGTCAGGGAACCGGCCGCAGCGAGCAGCCACACCGAGCACACTGGTTTGGCGGTTTCTGTCACGGGACCGGCCTCCATAGCTGGTGTGTGGCATTGAATCATCAAGACGCCGCCGCGGCAAGGGCCGCGCGGCAACCCGCCGCGTCAGCCCGACCACTCGTCCATGCCGAAATGGAACGACCACGCCGCCTGGATCAGCATCATGACGGTCAGCAACACGTAGCGCGGAGCCGGGCACAACTCGCGCGTACACCACGCCGCCAGCACGATGAACGCCGGTACCGAGACGGCCGTATACCGGGCAATCGGCTCCACGCCGAACGTCGCCCCGCCGGAAGCCGTGTAAGAGTGCATGAAGATGAAAGGTCCCAGCAGCAGCAGCGGCCGGAAGCTGCGCGGTACAAACGCCAGGCCCGCCAGACTCAGAAACAGGATCGCGAAGTTCACCGGCATGTTCCAGGCGAATGGGTTAACCAGGTTCACCAACCCGATCGGGAAGTCCTTGATGACGCGCCCAAAGTATTTGAACTGATCCCACACGCGGGCCAGTGTCACGTACTGGAACCAGTCCGAACGCGTGCTATCAGGTATCCACCCCACGCGGAAGTTGTCGAGGTAAACCAGCGGCGACCCGAAGCGATACGTCAAGTACCCCGCGTATAGCAGGATGCCGCTGGAGGCGACGATCGTCAGGGGAGCCAACCGGCCCAGCCGCTGGGCCCGCGTCCCGCCCGCGTTGAACCAGTACGCCAGCATGAACACCGGCACCAGCCCGAGCGCGGTGGGCCGCGTCGCGGTTGCCAGCCCGCACACCACGGCGGCCACCAGAAACGCCCGCCGATCGGCCAACATGAGCGTCACGACCGTCAGCAGCAGCGTAAGGCTCTCGGCGTAACCGAAGGAGAAGTAGCACGCGGTCGGCAGACAAAACAAGCACGCCACGCTGAAACGTGCCGCATGTTCATCGACGCGCTGCCGCACCCAGAAATACAGCGCGAAGCCCCCGGCCAGCGCCGCCAGGTGCACGACCAGAATCATCGCCCCGTGCACGCCGAACAGGTAGGTGAGCGGATAGCAGACTAGCGGATACAACGGGAAAAAGGCGATGTTCTGTTGCCGCTTCGCCGGATGTGCATCCCTCGAGACCGGCTGATACTGGTAACCCTGCTTGAGAATCTTCGCATAGTGCCGACCGTCCGCATTGGTCAACGGGGCCAAGTCCGTCAGTATGTTCTGGTACCCTTTGCCCTCGTCCGTGGTCGTGTCGGTGTACTTGTCTCGCAGCTCACGAAGGTGCTTCTCGAACGGCGGCTCGAGGCCCAGGCGAATGCGAAAATTGATCATCGCCCCGGCGTACGCGAAGGTCCAAACCACCAGGCGCGTCGCCAGGAAAATGCCCAGCACGATCGCAATCCCCCGGCGCAGCGAAACACGCTCCGCCGCGAGCGACTTGCCGTACTCGGCATCATCGAAAAGCAAAGCTGCCCTGCTCATGCGACCTCGCCGCCAGTGTTCCGTCAGCCATCGATCAACGGGTAGTGCGGGCGTCTCGCCCGCGGGTAGTGCGGGCGTCTCGCCCGCGGGTAGTGCGGGCGTCTCGCCCGCAGTACCCACCGTTCGATGGTTGACGGAGCACTAGGTTCCTGTCAGTCCCGCAATCAGGCCGAAGTGCCCGCAGCCCGGTCCTTCCCGCCGAAACGAATAGAACCAGTCGTTGCGGCACATCGTGCAGATCTCGGCCGTCTCCACGTTCTCCGAACCCACCCCGGCCTCGATCAGTTGAGCCCGGTTCGCGCGCCAAAGGTCGAAGTATAAGCGCCCGCCGCGCGTTTCAAAGAGCTCCGCACGCCCGGGCAGTTGTGCCGCGGCCGCGAACACGTCCGTTTGCACTTCATAGCAGCAGGGTCCGGCCCCCGGGCCGACGCCGGCCAGCAAGTCGCCCGGCCGCGAGCCGAAACGGCCGCACATCGCTTCGACCAACCGTCGTGTCGCCGACGCGACCGTGCAGCGCCAACTCGCATGACCCAGCCCGACCACCCGCTGCACCGGATCGAAGACCAGGATCAGCGGGCAGTCCGCCGAAAAGACCATCAGCGGCACGCCGGGCAGCGCCGTGATCGCAGCGTCTACGCCCTCCAGCCGCCCGCGCGGCTGCGCCCCGTCGATAATCGCCAGGCCCGTCTCGTGCACCTGTACGCAATAGCACAGCTCACCCGGGTCGAGGTCAAAATCGACGGCCATCTGTCGGCGACGGGCGGCACGTTCGCTCGCCCGCCCGTCCTCACGCGGCGAAACATCGCCCAGGCGCGTCGAGAAGGCCTGCACCAACCCCGGCTCGCTCCGCAGCCGCTCGAACTGCACATAACGCCGATTGTGAACCTGGAGAACGTGCATCAGTAGTCCGTGGCGCTACCTGTAGCGCCGGGCCTCCGAGCCCGGCGCAAAGCCGAAACGTCTCGCAGATTCGCCGGACTCGGAGGTCCGGCGCTACAGACTCGGCGCCATTTCGGCATCTTTCAGCGGAGGGTTAGGACGCCGGGCCGGGTCGCAGCAGGATCTTGACGTTCTGCGGGTCGGCGGCGGCCGCGAACGCCTCGACCCCCCGTTCGAGCGGGTACTCGCCGCTGATCAGCCCGGCCACCTCGACCTTGCCCGCCCGCAGCAGCTCGAGGGCGTCCGGGAACGGCCCGCAGCGGTTGCCGACCAGCCGGATCTCATTGACCACGATCGGGGCCAGATTGACCTCCGCCACCCCGGCATACGTGCTCTTGAGCACGATCGTCCCCCGTGGCCGCACGAGCCGCACCGCCAGATCGAGGCCGGCCGGCGACCCACTGCTCTCGACCACCAGATCGTGCTCCGCCTGAGGCACCACGTCATCCGCATGCACAGCCCGAATGCCCCGCCGCTCGGCGAATGCCAGCGCGCGGGGATTGCGATCGATCGCCTCGAGCTGGCAACCCTGTAATGCGAGGACCTGCGCGATGAGCGACCCCAGTCGGCCGATGCCGATCACTGCGACGCGCGTACGTTCGTCAACCGGGTGTTGCCTGACGACCTGCACCGCGGCGGCCAACGGTTCGACGAAAACCGCCTGCCGATCGCCGACCTCATCCGGAACCACGTGGCAGTTCCGCTCGGGCAGCGTCAGCAATTGGGCAAAGGCCCCGTCGCGACCGGCGATGCCGAGCACGGTCCGGTTTCGACAATGCCCGCTCAGCCCGGCGCGGCACATGTCGCACGCCGAGCATACGCAGTTGATCTCGCCCACCACGCGCCGACCGTGCAGGCTGTCCGAGCCGGCGATTACGGTGCCAACGAACTCGTGTCCCGGCACGCCGCGGAAGTCCATATAACCGCGGGCGATTTCCAGGTCGGTCGAACAGATGCCGGCCAGCTCGACGCGGATGGTCACCTCGCCCGCGGCGGGACTCGGCTCGGGGTGGTCACGGACGAACTCGACCCGGTCACGCCTGCCTGGATTCACGACCAGCGCGTCCACGGAGACTCCTCATCGGCCAAATCGCAGCACAGGTGGAAACGGGCGGCGGGGGCTAGCCGTCTAATCTTCTTTCTTTCCCGGGTACATCCAGCGAAAGAGCTGTTTGGTATTGTAGGCGAACTTTTCCCAGCGGTTGCGGTACTTCGGACGACGCGACTCGGGAATCTCCCCGGCGGCGGCAAACAGATCTTCCCCATTCGCCTCAAGCCAATCGCTCCAGGCCAACGCGTTGCAGTCGTGCGTGCGCCCCGTCAAGCGCACCAACGCGGTTTCGCACTCGTGCGCCACCGCAAAGTGATCGTCACGCAAACCGACGATCAACGCCTCTACACATTCCTCTTCGGCGTAATACCCCAACCCGCGGGCCGCCGCGATCCGCACGTGACGATCGTCGTCGCTTCGCAGCCGCTCCAAGAGCATGTCGCGCACGGCCGCCCGCGATTCCTCCGGCACGACCCCTTCCGCCGACAGGTCCGCCAGCGCCGCCGTCGCGTCCCACCGGCACAGCGCGTCCGGGGGACGCACCTCGCGTGGCGGCTGGCTGCGGTAGTCGAGCAGCTTGAGCAGGGTCTCCACCGCCCGGGGGTCTCTCGTCCGAGCCAGCGCGCGAATAGCCACGCAGCGCGTCTGCGGATCGCTCTCCAAGAGCGCGATGGCGATGAACCCCTTGATGGCCCATTCCTCACCGCTCCGCTTGCTCTTGGCGATCTTCGCCACGGCCGCGCGGCGCTGGTCCGGGTCGGCGTCGGAAACGGCAATAAGCATGTACTGCTGCGGCGTCCGCCGCGGCTCGAAGACCTTCTGCACAGCCTTGTCGAGCGAAGCGCCGAAGTTGAACTTACCTTCGCTGCAACCAGCGACCAGAAGCGCAAGCCCCCCCGCAAGCGACACGAACGCTGCCGCCGGGACGCCCCGCTCAGCGCCCCGCGCCTTGCCCCAACGGGCTGGCGATGTAGCCCTCCGGCGGAACGAATTCAACATGCTCAAGCTGCTCATCGAGAAACCGGGAACCAATCCCCCGAAAACGATCCGGATTATCGCTCACGTAGCAACGCATGCTACCGTCGCGGCCCGCGGGGCACAAGGAATCGCGCTCGGCTAGCACGCGCTGAACCGTCAGCGACGTTTCGCGCCCGCTCTCGACGATATGCACGTCCGGGCCGAGCACGGCGGCAATCGCCGCGCGCAGCAGCGGGTAATGCGTGCAGCCCAGCACCGCCACGCGAATCCCCCGCCCACGCAGCGGCGACAGATACGTCTCCACGGTAAGCTTGACGATCGGATCGTCGCAGCCACGCCCCTCCTCGACCAGCGGCACGAACAGCGGGCAGGCGCGCGAGACGACCTCGAGCCCCGGGGCCAACACGCGGATCGCCGCCGGGTACGAGCAACTGGCAATCGTCGCCTCGGTACCCAGAATCGCCACGCCTCCGCCCCCGGCGAGCCGAACGGCCGCTTGCGCACCGGGCTCTACCACGTCCAGCACCGGCAACGACAGCTCACGCCGCAGATCGTCGATCGCCAGCGCGCTGGCGGTGTTGCACGCCGCCACGATCAGCTTCGGCTCGAATTGCAGCAGGAAGCGCGCCGCCTCCAGCGCGAAGTTGACCACCGTCGGCCGCGACTTGATCCCGTACGGCACCCGGGCCGTATCGCCGAAGTAGACGATCGCCTCGTGTGGCAGCAGCCGCCGCAGGTGACAAACGACCGACAGCCCCCCAAGCCCCGAATCAAAAACGCCTATCGGCTGAGTATTCACCGGGTCTTCCCTGACCGATCCGCGGGATTCCTCCGGAACATGCCGCAGTCTAGCGAGCCTAGCCCTGCTCGGGAAGGGTCGGCTTCGATGCCCGGCGCAATTT
This sequence comes from uncultured Planctomycetales bacterium, assembly GCA_964572345.1. Lineage (GTDB taxonomy): Bacteria > Planctomycetota > Phycisphaerae > UBA1845 > Fen-1342 > JAUWXH01. Next base: position 113,939 of record CAZNFA010000005.1, on the reverse strand, counting down.
CGCCTGCGTCGGGGCCTGGTTACCCACGAATTCCCCACCGCCGCCGAGTTGTGGCAGTACCTCGACACGTTCTGACTTCGCTCCTGGGAGGGACGACCCTGCCCTGCATGTCGCGGTAGGCTATCCTGCTCGACCAGATGGACGTTGGCAACGCACGGCACTACCATGTCTTGGTCAAGTTGCTCGATGTCGCGAGGTCTTTAATGCCGACGGCCAGTTTCAGACTTCCTGTTGGATTCATGAGGAGGTTTAACAGGGGCGGTACGAAGAGCCGCTTAGTCAGAATTCAGGTGGCAAACCTGAGCGAGTACTTTGCGGTCTTGGCTGCTCAGCTAAAGGGTGGCGACCAGTTTTGGTTCGGTGGGCATGCGGACGCCGGCTGGAGCTTGACGCCTGGTGCGCTGCGGTTTGACGCCGCCAAAGCACGAAAGACAGCACTGGATTTGATCTATGAGTTCAAGCGCGCTGTCGAACTGAGAATCGAAGCGCCCTCTGGGAGAGACGCGGAGTTAAGGTGGGTGCAACTGGCTCAGCATTATGGCCTGCCGACACGGCTTCTGGACTGGACGCGCAACGCGGCCATTGCGCTGTACTTCGCCTGTCTCCGACCAGACGTGCACGGCGCCGTGTATGTCTTGTCGCCGATGGAACTGAACAGCCACGCGAGGCCGAGGGCTCCACGCGTCTTTGATGCGGACCGTGATATGCCGCTGATCGAACAATACCTTGCCCTGGACGGATACAAACGTCGGACAGGCATGCGAACCATAGCCATCGAGCCAACCTGGAACTCAGAACGTATCATGCTCCAGCAGGGCTGCTTCACGCTCCACGGCTCGCGGGAATTCGCGCTTACTTGGGATCAGGCGCGTTCCCTGTGCTGCATACCGATACTGCACGACGCCAAGAGGGACTTGCTAACCGAACTCAGCAACATAGGTGTCCGAGAGCGCTTCATATTCCCTGAGCCCGAGCACGTGTGCAGCGACCTGAAACGCGGGTCGGGCTTGGCAGACTGAATAAGGCGGCGGCAGACCAATGGCAAATCACATCCCATTCGTTAACTCGGACAGCGATTGCAAAATGCTGCGGTCATACTTTCCGGATTCTGAGATAGTGCGCGTGCCACTCAATCTGGGCAAGGACAGTTGGTCGCGCCTTCCACGCAGGATGGGCAGATGGGTCGACCCGGCAATCGACGGTCTTCATTACCTGGTCCAAGCCAGAGAGCAGGACAAGCCCAAGTGGCGTGAAGCACGTGACAAGAAGTGGCAGCGCTGGCTCGGGCAGTTTGTCGATGTCGAAGCCATTTCGGACCCCCGCTTCGTGGAGAAACCAGACAAGTCTACTGTCCACACGTTTGTGCGAAGGATACTTGACGAATGCGCTACGAAGAGCCCGCGATGGATCTCGGTGCCTCAACTGCCCCACGCGGAAGGTACGGGCAGGAACCGAATTAACCGAATGATGGCAGACGCAACCGCGACTTGGTACTCGGATAGTCCGTTTAGCGGAAGGCTCGTCGTGCCCGCCATTCTGACTCACCAGGATCAACTTAGTACCAAAGTAGCCAGGACGGCTAGGATCAAGGCAAGCGCGAGCAGCTTCCAGCGCGCCAAGGCGCACGGCATCTGGATCGTCGATCAGTCTCTGAACGACTCAAAAGGTTCGAACGTACTCCGGAACACTTGGCTTCCGAACCTCGTGAGCCTCCATGAGGAATTGTTGAAGGCCTTGCCACACGCTGAAATCCTAGTTGGAGGTCCTTATTGGGCAATAAACCTCGTGGTATGGGCGCGCGGGCTCATTACGCGCCCAGGCATTAGCCTTGGCACTAGCTATCGATACTATGCATCCGGTGGTATCTACTCCGGACCCCCAAGCGTGAGGGTTGCCATACCGCCAATCCGGCAGCGCGTCAGGGTCGGGCCAGAGCTGGGAAGGTGGCTGGATAAGGCCATTGGCGTGGACGCTCTCGACAATCGCGTGCGAGACGAGCTGCGTTCACTGCGCCATCGCCTGCCATCCCTGAACGATCGGTTGGTAGCACAGCGGCAAGTGGCAGACTTCTACAGGAAGTGGCTCGATACCCTCGCGAGCGTCCCACGAGCCGGGCGTGCGATGGCGCTGTATCAGGACTTCTCGACAGCCTACGTCGTGGGAAGGATGCTTCCTCAGCTACCCCGGGCCGAGGGAACGGCGCGTCACAGGGGCCGCGTGGCAGAGACATTCATGTTAAGCTGCCTCTGAGGTGGGACCGCCAGAAGCGTTCCACGGCATGGACCTGCGCCGCGCGGAAGGCGGGCCGCTGGCGACGCGCGGGCAGCAATAACTCTACCCCGCGACGGCGAACTCCCAGCACACCGATGCCGCTCTCATGAAAGGCGGTCGCTCGGCGTTCGGAAACGAGGCGCCGTGCTCGAACCAAAGGGAGCGCCACGAAGGACTCGTCCGCGAAGCCGAGGTTCGCACGTGCCTGCGCGAAAACCTCTGCGACCCGGCTGAGTTTCAGTTCCACCGCCACGAGCCGCTCATGCATTGGGATCCAGCCGTTGCTCCGCCGGAACGACCCTCGCCGAGTGGTCCGAACGAACCTGCGGGCGATCAAGCGATCGAGCTCGGTGCGCAGCATGGTCCCCGAGAGGTAGGGGCCGACCAGTTCAAGCAGTTCATCGAACGTCATGCTTCTGCGCGCTCGCTCGTCCGGTATGAGCAGCAACAGCGACACGCGAAACTGCCGCCCGATCGGGTGGTCTTGGCCCAGTTCGATGCGTTGCCTAACGCGGTTCGGGTCGAGCAGACAGCCCACCACGTCACAGGCACCCCACGGCGTCGAGAATTCCGACTTGACGAACATGCGCTGCGCCCGCAGCCAAGACCTAACGGGCTTGATCATCTCGAGTTCCAGCTTAATCGGCATGGCCGGTGCCCTCGGCGCTTGATCCATGAGTCCGACGGATCCACTCGCGCCGCTCCCCTCGCCAACTGTCTCGCTCACCCGCCCAACCCAAGCTGATGGGCCCGCGCCCTAGTCGCAGTGTAACTCAGAAAGCGCGGTTAGGGCAACTCCTCTCATGCGCGCCCACTGCCCGACCCAGCGGTAAGTTAGCAGCCCCACGGGCGATCGATCGACGGAGCTCAGGCGGGGGACTCACGAGGCCTTCGGCTCGATCCAGTTGCGGATCAGGCGTGCGATGATCACTGCCAGCGGGAAGGCGACCAGCATCACGCCGGCGAATAGGAGCAGCAGGTGCCGGGGCCCCTCCCAGGCCACGCGGAAGTCCGCGTAGAGATCACCGGCTACCTCGGCTGCCGCGTGATTCAGCCATAGTGCCGCGAGAAAACCGAGTGCCAGCCACGGGCCAAACGGGATCATCACGCCGCGTTTGAGCACGAGGCCCAACGCCCAGCCGGCCAGCGCCAACCCGACCGACAGCAGCAAACCGAGCAGAACGATGTCCCAGCCCGTCGCCGCACCGGCCGCGGCGAGGATGTAAATATCGCCGGTGCCAAAGGCCTCGCGGCCGAACGCGAGCGTGAAGACGATTCGCAGGATCCAGCCGGCCGCCGCCCCGACAACCGCGCCGTGTACCGCGAAGGCCAACCCGCCCAGCGGGGCGAATGCGCTCGAGCCCGGCCAGATGGCTGCCGTCGCCCAGGCCTGCCCCACCGCACCCGAGCGGCTAACGATCAAGTACACCAGGGCGCCGGCCGCGATCGGTGGGCAAAGCCATAACAGCTCGCGCAGCGCCGTACGCCGGGCGTGCGGCCTCTCCTCCTCGACGGCGTGATGGACTTCCTCGTGTGCCGCCCGCTGCTGCCCGCCGACCAGGACCGTCACGACGAACATCGCCAACAACCCCAGCGGCACGGCCAGCCGAGTCGGCACGCTGCCGTCGGCAGTGCCAAGCCCGGCAATCACGATCAGCCAGACCGAGAGGCCGACGAAGATTGCGGTTGCGAGCAGCCCGCTCGCCACCACGGCCCGCGAAGCGGACGCCGTTTCAACACCCTCGTCCTGCGACTCGCTCTCCGCTTGGTCCTGCTGCTCTTCCTTCAACGACGGGACACGCCAGACCGTGAGCCACAGCATCACGATGCTGACGACAAACGCGGCCAACGCGGCGGCACCACCGGCGGTAGAAGCCCGCGCCTCGAAGAACGCCTGCCGCGGCCAAACCGCATAGAGCACGACCGCCGCCCCCAACGCCACGTCGGTGATCCGCGTGTCCACCATGTACATGCGCAAATCCATGGCGGCGCAGGCGATCAGGGCCCCCGCCAGCACCAGCCACGCCAAAAGCAGCGGAATCTCTGTCGGCAAAGCAGGCTCGTTGAGGCCGGCGCGCGCGTCCGCCACGAACAGCAGGGAATAGGTCAGCACGAAGACCAGCCCGGTCAGTGCTTCGACCAGTGGGTATTGCACGGAGATCGGGGCGCTACAGTACCGACAGCGACCACGCAGCAGCAGCCAGCTCAGCACCGGCACATTGTCAAACCAGCGGATTCCGGCCTGGCAGTGCGGGCAGAACGAGCGTGCGGGGTTGGAGATCGACAGCCCCGCGGGCAGACGGTAGATGACCACGTTCAGGAAGCTGCCGATACACAGCCCAACCAGCCAGATGAAGATCCCGACCAGGGCGTCGGCCATCACGTCCCCTTGGCGGGTCCCGGCGACGACCACACTAATGCGACAACGGCGTCCGCCACCTGTGCCACCGTGCGATCGGTCGTATCCACCACGTGCTCGGCCGTCGCCGCGTACAACGGCTCACGAGTTTGCAGCACCTGCCGGATCTCTTCCAGCCCCGACATGCCCGTGAGCGGCGGGCGCGACGAGGCCGTCCCCGCGTCGACCTGGAGTCGGCGATGCAACACCTCCGGCGGCGCGGTCAGCCAGATGCAGGTGCCGGCCTGCCGTAGCAACCGCCGGTTGTGCTCCGAGAGGATCGCCCCACCGCCGACGCTGAGCACCTGCCGCTTCCCGCGCACGACGCGCTCGAGGACCTGCGTTTCGAGGGTGCGGAAGCCCGCTTCGCCGTCCGTCTCGAAGATCTCGCGGATCGCACGCCCGCTTTGCCGCTCGATGAGCTCGTCGGCATCAACGGCGTTCCAGCCGAGCCGCTCAGCGAGCAGCCTGGCCACGGCGCTCTTCCCGCTGCCGCGCAGCCCGATCAGGATGAGATTGTCCTGGCCGGGCCGGTCGGCGGCCGCCGGCGCGTCCCCGCCTCGCCCCCGGACGCCGTTCACGCGAACACCGTATGTCGCAGCGTCCCGACCGGGTCGCGCGTCTCGAACAGCACGGCCTGCAAGTGCTCGCGCCCCTGACCGGGATTCGCGCTGGTGCACTCGCCGATGCGGTCCGTGTAGCTGCCGCTCACGTCCGGCGACTCGTGGATATGCCCGTGCAGCGACAGGGTCGGCTGACGCTGCTCGATGAATTGCCGCACGGCCCGCGAGCCGACCGGATGATCCACGTGCGGCAAACGATCCAGGTTGGACGCGTACGGCGGGGCGTGGCAGACGAAAACCCAGCGGCCGTCGAGCCGGGCGGCGGCCGCCAGCTCGACCGCCAGCGACGCCTGTCCACCGAAATGCTCCTGCGGCAGCGCCTTGCGAACACACTGCCCATCGAGATCCCACACCGCACCACCGGTCTCCGGAATCGGATCGTCCGGCAGGTCAAGCCGCTCGAAGTCCTTGACCCAATAGGGCGTCGGGGGCGTCTTGGAGTAGCCCAGGAACCACACCTTGCCGCACGGCCACGCCTGGCGATGATCCAGCAAAACGATCCGCCCCGTGTCGTGGTGGGTTTGCAGGGCGATCCGCGCGCAGAGCCAATCGTGGTTGCCGAGGATGCACGCGACGATCAAGCCGGGAACCTCGCGCTGCCACCCCTCCACGTGGCGCATGAACACGTTATGGACGTACGCCACCTGTGTACCGACCGGGTCGTCGATATCCCCATCCGCGAGCATGTCACCCCCGACGATCAACACCTCCGGCCGCTCGCCGCGGACGAGTTGATCGAGCTGGTCGTAGAGTTCGGGGCGCCCGTGCAGGTCACTGGTAAAGCAGACGCGCATGAAAGCCGGCTCCCTCGGGCTGGGAAAACGGCCGGCCGCTCACGCCGACTCCCCGGCCCGGCTCTGGTATGACCTTTAAGCGATCATACGCTCCGATAAGGGGTGTTTCCAGCACGCCGGGCTAGTGTTCCGTCAGCCATCGCTTGACGGGGAGTGCGGGCGTCTCGCCCGCCTGAATAGTTTCCTTGCTGCGGGCGAGACGCCCGCACTACCCACCATTTGATGGTTGATGGAGCACTGGTAGCGCCGTCACGGTTGGCTACCGCCCATGCCGGCGAGTTCGCGTCGCGCTGAGGGATTTACCGCAACGGGGCGTAACACGCGTTCGACAGGCGGCCGGCGCGCTACCGCTAAGTGCTTGATGCGTATATGATTAGGTGCGCACGGGCGGTTTTGCCGCACGTGCGGGGATGCGGCATGATGCGTGCAAGCCGAACCGCCGGGTAGCGCGTATTCCCATACGGTTCCCCGGAGACGTAATCCCTGGGCGGCAGTTCATCCCGGGTCCTAACGACGGGCGAGTCGAAAGGAACATTCCATGAGAAGCGAGCTGTTGCTTGGCGACGAAGCCGTAGCGCTGGGCGCCATCCACGCCGGGATCGCGGGCGCGTTTTCGTATCCCGGCACGCCGGCCACCGAGATCTTCGAGTGCGTCGCGGCGCTGACCAAGGGAGCCGGCAACGTCTCCGCCTACTGGTCCGCCAACGAGAAGGTCGCCTACGAAGAAGCGTTGGGGATGTCGTACGCCGGCAAACGGGCCGTCGTTTCGATGAAGCACGTGGGTCTGAACGTGGCGGCGGACCCGTTCATCAACTCGGCCCTGACGGGGGCCAACGGCGGGCTGGTCCTGGTCGTGGCCGACGATCCGGGAATGCATTCCTCGCAGAACGAGCAGGACAGCCGCTTCTACGGCGAGTTCGCGCAAGTGCCGGTGCTCGAGCCCTCCAATCAACAGGAGTGCTACGACTTCACGCGGGAAGCGTTCGAGTTGTCCGAGCGGGTGCGCCTGCCGGTGATGGTCCGTTTGGTGATGCGGCTGGCCCACAGCCGGGCGAACGTGCGCGTGAATCCGCCGGCTAAAGGCCACCAGCCACCCCAGCGCCCGACACCAGCCCCGCGTGACTGGACGCTGGTTCCGTCGAACGCCCGGCGGCGATTCCGGCACCTGCTCGACGTGCAGGAGGTAATTCAACAGCACATGGAACACTCGCCGCTCAACCAGCTCACGCTCGCGGGCCACCGCGGGATCATCGCCTCGGGGATCGCGTACAACTACGTGCGTGAGGCGCTCGGGTCAGACGGGCAGGACTCACTGCTGAAGATCTGCACCTATCCGTTGCCGGTGGGGCTGATCCGAAAGCTGGTAGACCACTGTAATGAGATCTACGTGATCGAGGAGGGCTACCCGTTTATCGAACATCGGCTGAACGGGCTGCTCGGCGTGCCGGGCAAGACCATCCGCGGAAAGTCGAGCGGGGTGTTGCCGTCGTCAGGCGAGCTGACGCCCGATCTGGTGGCTGCCGCGCTGAGCCGAAGCGTGCGGAAGCCGCCGGCGGCGGTGGGGGATCTTCCGGGCCGGCCGCCGGCGCTTTGCAAGGGCTGTCCGCACGCCGACACGTTCAAGGCAATGCTCGACGCCACGCAGGGTTATCCGGACCGGATCCTGTTCAGCGACATCGGCTGCTACACGCTCGGATGCCTACCGCCATACGAGGCCGTGCACACCTGCGTGGATATGGGTGCTTCGATCGCGATGGCGCACGGGGCGGCTCAGGCCGGGGCGTTCCCGGTGCTGTGCACGATCGGCGACTCGACCTTCACGCACTCGGGCATGACGCCGCTGATCGGCGCCGCCAAGCACGACGCCGACATTACGGTTTTCGTCCTGGACAACTCCACGGTGGCCATGACCGGGATGCAGGAGACGATGGCGTCCGGGGACAAGCTGATCGAGCTGCTGCGTGGGCTGGGCGTGCCGCAGGAGCATCTGCACGTGCTCGAGCCGTTGCCCGCCAAGCATCGCCAGAACGTCGAACTGATCGCCCGGGAAGTCAACCATCGCGGGCTGTCGGTGATCGTGGCCCAACGGGCGTGTGTCCAGACCAAGCGTAAGGCGCCGGTGGCGAAGAAGGCCGCCGAGCCGGCCGCGGCAGGCACAAAGTAGTAGGGAAGAGCCGTGGAAAAGAACCTGATTCTGGCGGGCGTCGGCGGACAGGGCATCCTGACCGTCGCCCGGGCCATCTCGATCGCCGCGCTGCGACGCGGCATGCACCTCAAGCAGGCGGAAGTGCACGGCATGTCGCAGCGCGGCGGGGCGGTCCAGTCGCACCTGCGTATCGCCGACCACGAGCTATCCAGCGACCTGATCCCGTTCGGACAGGCAGACCTCATCCTGGCGGTCGAGCCGCTGGAGTCGCTGCGTTATGTGCAGTACCTGCGCGAGGACGGCGTGCTGATCGCCAGCACCAACCCGGTGGTCAACATCGACAACTATCCGGCGATCGAGCAGGTGCTCGAGCAGATCGCGCGTTACCCGCGGCACGTGCTCTTCGACGCAGACCAGTTGGCCCGGGCGGCCGGCTCACCGCGGGCGGCGAACATCGTCGTGGTCGGCGCGGCGTCGCTCTCTCTCGACTTCGAGCCACGCGAGCTCGAAGACGCGGTCGCCGAGATGTTCGCCAGCAAAGGCCCCAAGGTAGTGGCCGTGAACCGGCGGGCCTTCCGCTTCGGGCGCAACGCAGCCGCCGCCTACCTGGACGGCCTCAACCGCGGGGGCAGCTCGCGCGCCGTGCGCCACTGGATCGAAGCGCTGCCGGTCGAGCAGTTGGGCGCGGAAGTGCCCCCGGTCGCGACGGGGTTCGACGTCGTGGTGCCCGGCGACGAGCTATCCGGTCCGGAAGCCATCGGCGTCGAGAACATCCTGGTGGACGCGTATGGGGAAGGCCGCCGGCAACTCTACGAGCATGAGGTATATAAGCTGGTCGAAGTGATCGGCGCGATCTCCCCGCCCAAATATCTGTTCGTGCCGCGCACCGGAGCGATCACACTGGAGTTGCTCGAGCAATTCCCCGGCCAGCAGGTCGTGCTCAAGGTCGTCTCGCCCGAGGTTGTCCACAAGACGGAGGCCAAGGGCATCCGCTTCGTGTCGAAGGACTACGAGACGGTCAAACGTGAGATTGACCGCTTGATTATGCAGTTTCGGGACGCGGCCGAGGTGGCGGGCGTGCTGGTGGTGGAATTCGTCCAGGAGGCCGAGGCGGGCTTCGGCAACCAGCTCTTCGTCGGCATCCGGGCCACTCGCGAGTACGGGCCCGTCATCGCGGCCGGGCTGGGCGGCGTCGATACGGAGTATCTCGCGCAGAAAATGCTGCCCGGCGTCGCCGTGGCCAAGGCCGTTGCCACCAACACCACCGCCGAGCAGTTCTTCGGACTATTCCAGAGAACCGCCGCGTACGAGCTGCTGGCCGGCAAAACGCGCGGGCACCGACGCGTGGTTTCCGACGGCGAGCTGCTCCGCTGCTTTTACGCGTTCATCTCGATGGCCCGGCGGTTCTGCGCGGACCGCGGCGCGGAAGGGCCCGACGTGGCCGAGCTCGAGGTCAACCCGTTCGCCTTTCGACAGCAGCGAATGGTCCCGCTGGACGGACGCGGTCGGCTGCAAACCGCGGTCAAGGAGCCGCCGCCCCGACCGCTCGAAAAGCTCCGCCGCATGATCGAGCCGCGGTCGATCGCCGTGTTGGGCGTCTCCAGTACGTCGATGAATTTCGGCCGCATCATTCTGAACAACGTCAAGCGCTGTGGCTTCCCGCGCGAACACCTGTACGTCATCAAGGAGAACGAGCAAGAGGTGGATGAAGTCCGCTGCGTGCGGGACCTGGCGGCATTGCCCGAGCCGGTCGATCTGCTAGTCATGGCTGCGCCCGCCGCCCAATTGCCGCGGATGATTGAGGAAATCTCCGCCAGCGGAAAGGTGCAATCGGCGATTCTGATCCCCGGGGGGGTGGGCGAGACCGAGGGCACGGAAGACCTCCAGGCCCGGGCGCGCGCCGCCGTGTTGGCCGCCCGTCAGCGCCCGGACGGCGGACCGGTGTTCCTCGGACCGAACTGCATGGGAGTCCAGTCGCGGCCGGGTCGCTACGACACCTTCTTCATCCCGCGCAGCAAGCTGGACACCCGCTGGTCGGCACCCGCGCGCCGCTGCGCGCTGATCTCCCAGAGCGGCGCGTTCATCATCACGCGCCTCAGCAATCTGGAGACACTCGATCCGGTCATCGCCGCCTCGATCGGCAACCAGATCGACCTGACCATCGCGGACTTCGTGCAGGTCGTCGGGCAGCGCGACGATGTCGATGCGCTCGGGGTGTACGTGGAAGGTTTTAACGACGCCGACGGGCTGGCCTTGCTCAAGGCGATCGGGCGGATCAGCGCGGCGGGCAAGGTGGTTGTGTTCTACAAGGCCGGGCGGACTGAGCCAGGGCGCTCTGCCGCCGCCGGACATACCGCCTCGATCGCCGGCGACTACGACGTGTGTCAGGCCGCCATGGCCAACGCCGGTGCGATCGTCGTCGATACCTTCAAGGAATTCGAGCAGTTGATGGCGCTCGCCACGGCCCTGCACGGCAAGCAGTTCACCGGCTGCCGCGTTGGCGCCCTCAGCAACGCCGGCTACGAGACCGTCGGGATGGCGGACGCAATCCGCGGCAGCCGTTACGAGGTCACCATGCCGGAGCTCTCGGACGAGTGGCGCAAGCGGCTGGTCGCGACACTCAAGCAGCACAGGTTGGACGGTCTGGTCAACCCGCGCAATCCGTTGGACCTGACGCCGATGGCCACCGACCGGGCCCTTGAAGACTGCATTCGCGTGATGCTGGAGTGTGACGAGGTGGATGCCGTCGTCGCTTCGGCCGTCCCGCTTTCGCCGGCCATGCTCACCACGGCTAAGGAGATCGACAAGCCCGGCTCGATGGTCGAGCGTTTGCCAAAGCTGTTCGCCGAGTCGTGCAAGCCGCTGATTTACGTGATCGACTCGGGCCCGGCGTACGATCCGCTGGCACACGCGATCCGCGCCGCCGGCGTGCCGGTCTTCCGCTCGTGCGACCAGGCCATCCGCTCGCTCGGCCGCTACCTGTGCCACCGCGCCCCGGCCGAGCGCAAGCTCAACCGAAAGACCAAGAGCTCCACCAGGGTTGCGGGCACACTTGCCGATACGACTGCGGCCGAAAGCCCCGTCCCCGAACCGGCCTGACGAGTTGCAGCGAGTGCCGAGACGTCACCGGCGGCGCGGGGGGCTGCCCCTGGTGTGCCCCGGTTCCATCGGTGACACGTCTAGGATTATTCCCTGCCCTGCGCGAACGTGGGACCCTGCTCGTCGTAGCAGGAGGCGGAGAACTCCTGGATGGGGGAGTAGAGGAGTCTACGGAGTGGCCGATGAAACGCCCGTGGATTCCACGGCCCCTGCGGGTCGCGCCGAAGCTGGACCCTCTAGTGCGCCCCGGTCCGATTCGCGACCGCTACGCCCTGTTGATCAACCCGTTCTACGCCAAGGACCCGCACGGCAGCTTCGGCAAGCACGTGCTTACCCCGACGCTCGCGCTGACCAGCATCGGTGCTGCAACGCCGAGAGACTGGCAGGTCCACTATTGGGACGAAAACCTCCTGCAAGGTGCCCCGCCGTGGAAGCCTTTTCCGCAGGTGGTTGGCATTACGGTGCACCTGACGTTCGCGCACCGCGCGTACGAACTCAGCGCTTGGTACCGGCGGCGCGGAGCGCGCGTGATCCTGGGTGGGCCCCACGTCATCTCCTGCCCCTGCGAAGCCGCACCGCACGCTGACGCGCTAGCCATCGGGGAAGGTGTTCAGCTTTGGCCTCGCATGCTTCACCACGCGGCGGCCAACCGACTCCGAAAGACCTACCGCGGGGACTACCGTCGGCCCTACGGCGAGGAACCTCGGCCGCGCCGCGATCTGCTCCCACGCCGCTGCTTTCTGACAACGACGAGCCTGATCGCGACCCGCGGCTGCCACAACCGCTGCGGATTCTGCTACCTGGCGACTCGCGGGCTACACATGCCCTACCAGAGGCGTGACGTAGACGAAGTGGCGTCCGAGTTCCAGGCGGATCGCCAGCCCTATGGTGTCTTCACGGACAACAATCTCGGCTCTGATCCCACCTACCTGCGTGAGCTGTGCCGCACCTTGCGCCCGCTTGAGAAGATCTGGAGCGCGGCCGTGACAATCGATGTTGCGGACGACCCGACGCTAGTACGTGACATGGCCTTGGCCGGTTGCACGGGCGTGTTCATTGGCTTTGAAACGCTCCAGGACGAGAATCTGGTTGAAGCTCATAAGCGTAGCCCCCCGCCGGCAGACTATGCCCGGCGCGTCAGGATCTTCCACGACAACGGCATACACGTGAATGGTAGCTTCGTCTTCGGCTTCGATCACGACCGAAAGCAGGTCTTCGAGCGAACCGTCGCGTGGATCGAGGAGAACCGACTGGAGTGTGCGACCTTCCACATTCTCACGCCATATCCGGACACACCCCTGTTCCGCAAGCTCGAAGGCGAAGGCCGACTGCTCCACAAGGACTGGCGGCTGTACGACACTGCGCACGCCGTGTTCCGACCGCGTCACATGACACCACAGGAGCTGGAAGAAGGTTACGCATGGTGCTATCGCCGATTGTTCTCACATCGGTCTATTTGGCATCGCCGTCCCAGCAACGTGCGAGCCCTCATCACGTACCTGGCAGGTTGTTACCTGTACAAGCGCGCGAACTGGCTCTGGCCATTCCTGATCCGGCATCAGATCACCGGAATGACGTGGCGGCCGCTGATCGCGTGGTCGCGCTGGCGTCACGTGTGCTTCCGACGCAGGTTGGCCGCGACGGATGCCCCTGCGGTCCTCCAGATGCCAGGAACGGTACTGAGCCCGGGCGTGTGATTCGGGAGAGCGGGAGCGACCTTGTCGCTCATTCATGCGCCGACGTACTTGGCGTAGACGCCGCGCGCGGTCGCCGCATCGGCGGTGCCCTGGATGATTGCGCGGCCATCGGGGAACAGCGTTACGTGGTAGTCATCGACGGCGAATCTGAGCATGTACTCGTTGAAGCGCGGGCGGGTCCGCGCACCCAGCCGGGCGGCGATCTGCTTGAAATTCACCTTCGTGCCCGCGGGCTGTAAAACCTGCACCGCGTCTCGGCCACAGAGGGTCGTCGTGTACGAGCCGCGCTCGCCGGAGAGGAATTCGTACTCGCCGTGCTTGCAGCAACGGCAGTCGCCATCTTCGTACGCGGACTGCACATTGACCGCGCGGATGCTGCTGCGCCAGACGTCGATGGCAAGCAGCTTGCGCGTCAAGTCCTCCAGCCGGCCGGTGAGGATCTTGATCGCTTCGATGGCCTGGAGACTGGCCACGACGTTGACGAGCGAGGCCAGCACGCCGACAGTATCGCAAGTCGGCGTAGTTCCCGGTGCCGGCGGCGCCTCCCAAACGCAGCGCAGGCAGGCCGTCTCGTGCGGCAAGACCGGCATCACCAACCCCTCGGCCGCTAGGCAGGCCCCGTAAACCCACGGCACGCCGTGCTTGACCGCTGCGTCGTTGATCAGAAAGCGGGTCTCGAAGTTGTCGGTCCCGTCCAGGATCAGGTCCACCTCGGCGCAAAAGCCCTCGATGTTGGCCGGGTTCACATCGGCCACCACCGGGTCGATCTCGACCGCCGAGTTGATCTTGCGCAGCTTGCGGGCGGCGGCTTCCGCCTTGGGCAGGTTCTGAGCGATGTCGTGCTCGTCGAACAGCACCTGGCGTTGCAGGTTGTCGAGCTCGATGAAGTCGCGATCGACGATGCGGAGGAACCCGACGCCGCCGCGGACCAGCGTGCTGGCCAGAACGGACCCGAGCGCGCCACAGCCGATCAGCGCAACCTGCGCGTGCTGCAAGCGTTTCTGCCCCGCGTGGCCGATGGCTTCGAAGAGCATCTGGCGTGAATAGCGGGCCAGACGAGGGTCCGGCTCATTTGTTGCAGCGGTGTCCGTTTCTGGCATGTCCACTTCGTACGTCGTCCGCGGCTCGGATCGGCGAGCGCCTGGTGCTACCTGTACCCATCCGGCAGGGATGCGGCGCTCGGGCGTGCCGCGTTGTACAACTCCCACGATCGCCGCGCCCCACTGAGGCTGATGACGGCCAGCAGAATCAGCAGCATCACGGAATATTCCCAGGTGCCGTCCATGCGCGCCTCGATTGTCCACTCGACCATCATCACCAGCATCAACAGGGCAAAGACCACCTCCACAATCGCGGCCAGCAGCATCGAGACACGTTTGCCCATGCCCGCGAGTGCGGCAACGACGAGAAACCCAACGCCGATGATCCGCAGGCACCAGAAGAAGAAGGTGTCTCGGGCGAACCAGCTTTGGGCCTCTTGCTCACTGACACTTCCGGGCGCATCGGCAGCCAGTGTGAAGCCGAAGAAAAGGCACACCCCGCCGCCGATCAGCAATCCCAGCGCCGAGCCGCGAATGGCATCGGCGACGAAGCTCTTTCGTACGGTCGGTTCTGCTTCCTGCTGCGGTTCGTTCACGGCATGGCCCCTGCACTTGCTCGGCGGCCCGGCGAGCGGACGGGTCAGATACGGGTTTTTCAATACGTCCCAACCGGATGATAGCCGATCGGGTCTATCCGGTCACCGGCTGCCAAGACGGGCAAGCCTGTCTCAGCCGCCGGCGGGACAGGGCCGGTCACCTTGGACATTGACCGGACAGGTACAATCCCGAAGGCAGGATACTAAGCAGAAGCATGCGTCGCGGTCCGTGCCGAAGCCAAGCGAGCCCACTCGCCCGATGGAGGTTCAAAGATGGCCCTGCGAGCCACGCTGCGTTGCATCGCCCGTGAATGGTTTGTCGCCCTGTGTGCTTATTCCCTGCTGATCGCGCCCTTCGGGTGCCAGTTACAGCGGTCGCTGTTCGATGACGATGGTATAGCCGGCGAGCTGAGCACCAGTTCAGCCGGCCTGTTCATCAACGACGATCTGAGCAACCCGCTGCTCATTGCCGGGCGGAACAACGCCGGCGACGCCTTCTTCGTCTACGGGACGCGCGACGCCGACGGAAACCTGGCCGAGATCGAATCCATCGTGGTCAGGACGGCCGACGGGGAGGAATCCTTCGTCACGTTCGAGTCGGGCCGGCCGGTGCACGCCCAGGCCCCCGACGGCAGCTACGTGCACATTACCTATCAGGAAGTGTCGCAGTCGCGGCTGACCGCCACCGCCGAGCTCTACAACGCCCAGACCGAGGCCAAGGAGTCGTACACGGTTGACATCGACCTGGCGCAAACCGCCCAGCAGATTGCCCGGCTGGTCGAAGAGGCTACCGGGCAGGAGCTGAAGACGACCACCTTGACCAGCCGCTCGCTCGA
The DNA here is from genome assembly GCA_964572345.1 of uncultured Planctomycetales bacterium. Classification (GTDB taxonomy): domain Bacteria; phylum Planctomycetota; class Phycisphaerae; order UBA1845; family Fen-1342; genus JAUWXH01. Next base: position 98,439 of record CAZNFA010000005.1, on the reverse strand, counting down.
CAAAGACGATCTGCGCTCACTCCGCATCACCATCTTCAGCCCGCTGTTTACGCTGTTTGTGGTACCGCTGGTGGTGGCCGTGACGGTGATGACGGTCATCCTCGGGCAGGTCTTGGTGCTGGTCTACCAGACCGTGGTGGTGGCCATCCAGACGGTGTTGTTGGCCGTCTTTTCGCCGTTGTTCCTGGTCGCGTCCCTGCTGAGCGAAACGATCGTGCGGATCGAGTTCGTCCCCTTCGGCGACTTGTTTATCACCATCCCGCCCCCGCCGATCATCGTACTCTACTGAGAGCACCTGACAGAACCGGGAGCGCAAGCGACCGGCCGGCTGCGACACCCGCGTGCTCGCACGGCCTCTCGCTCGCGCTCGAGGTTCTGTTGGGAATTCTGAGCCAACGGCTACGGCAAGAGTCGTTGCTGGGCTCGTGCGGGCGGTCGTGACCAGGGCTCGCTGGCGGCGCGGCGCACGGCCGCGGCGATGAATTGATCCGGCGACGAGATCGTCGCCTTCTCGGCCAGCCCCACGATGTACCGAGCGGTCAGCCGGTTGAGCTGCTGCTCGATCAACTGCTGGCGGATTTCTTCCTGCACCTCGCCGAACGACCGGCGCTGCTCCGCTTGGATTCTGCCGCACTTGACGATGTACCAGCCGGTCGGCGTCTCCAGCGGCGCGCTGCACTGCCCCTGGTCGAACTCGAAGATGAGCTTGCTGACCGTATCGTACGGCGGCTGGAGCGGCTGCCCGATCTGACCCCACGAACCCCCGTTCTCGGCGTGCAGCCCGCGTGAGAACTCGCGCGCCACCTGCGCAAACGGCTGGTCCTGCAAGGCGGCATGCGCCCGGCGGATGTGCCGCATCGCCTCCAATCGGGCCCGCGCCCGGACCTGCTCCGACGCGAGCCGCCAGGTCGTCCCCTCCGGCAGAAACCGTTCGAAGGGGGCCTCGATGACAAGCAGCTCACGCGTGCCCGGCGTGCAATAGCGGGCCGAGTTCTCCCGGTAATACGCCAACAGCTCATCACGCCGGACATGGGCCTGCGGCATCAGCTTCTCGCGCGTGTACTGACTCACCACCAAGCTGCGCCGCAGCCGCATGCGGTACTGCTCCATGGTCAGACCGTAGCGCTGGAGGTGCTTGTCCAGCCGGGCCGTGCTGCCGCCGAAGTCGCGCGTGATCTGCTCCTGCAGCCGGCGCTCGACGACTTTTTCGACAACTTCCTGCTGTCGCTCCTCCAACGCGGCCATTGCCTCCCGGTACACGAGCAGTCGGCCGATCTCCTGCTGAATCTCACTGCGGATCCAGCGGGCGGCCTGCTCGGCGAAGCCGCGTTCGGTCTGCGTGCGGCGAGCTTCCGCCAGGCCTTCGCGCAGCGGATAGAGAATCTCCGCGGTGGTCACCTGGTCCTCATTGACCAGCAGGATTTCGGCCTCGATGGCACCGCGGGTAGGTGTGATCGGGGCGGGCGGCCGGCGAACCGGCGCCGCGCGACGATGCCCCGCCAGGATCACCGGGGCGCTGGTCGGCACCACCGTACCGTCACGGATGCGTGCCGAGCGCTCCGCGGCCAACTGCTCTTGGGTCTTGAGTTCCGGCCGGCGGGCATCCGGCGGCGGCGGCGCACCCCGCGGCTTCGTGCACGCTCCCGAAAGCCAGACCGCCACCACGCCAATCGCGCTACAAAACCACGCTCGCCTGCTCATCCCGGCCAATATAACCGCACGCACGCCTTGCAGCCAGGGACCCGTTTCGCCGCTGACCACGCCGCAGTATGATTCGTCCCGCAACCCCGACGTATCCTCACCGGTGAGATACTGGTGCCACCCCCGGAGGCTTTGGCAATGGTCGAACGATACGGTCCACGGAAGGCGTGTTTCCGGCTGGTAGTCATTACGGCCGCCGCTCTCGCGATCGGTTGCCAAACACCGGCGCCGACACGCCCGCCCGGCGATCGAACCCACTCCGACGAGCCCGCATCGTCCCGCGCGGACAACGCCTTGTATCCCTCGCCCCAGGAGCGCCAGCGGCAGCAGCGGCACTTCCGCCAACACTACGCCAAACACGAGTACCGCATCCCGATGCGCGACGGGGTCCACCTCTTCACGACGGTATACGTGCCCAAGGATACCTCGCAGAAACACGCAATCCTGATGTGGCGCACGCCCTACAGCATCGGCCCGTACGGCGAGGATCAGTATCCACGCTACCCCTGGTACACCGGCCCCAGCCAGCGCTTGGCTGAGGAAGGCTACATCTTCGTTTACCAGGACGTGCGCGGCCGCTTCATGTCGGAAGGCGAGTTCGTGAATGTGCGGCCGCATATCAACCGGAAAATGAGCGCGCGGGACATCGACGAGAGCAGCGACACGCACGACACGATCGAATGGCTGCTCGAGAAACTCCCCAACCACAACGACCGGGTCGGGATGTACGGGATCTCATATCCCGGGTTCTACGCGGCGGCGGGGATGATCGACGCGCACCCGGCCCTCAAGGCCGTCTCGCCACAGGCCCCGATCGCCGACTGGTTCTTCGACGACTTCCACCACCACGGGGCCTTCTTCCTGTCGGACTCGTTCAACTTCTTCGCCGTCTTCGGCCGACCGCGGCCCAAACTGACCACCGCGTGGGAAGGGAGGTTTGATCATGGCACGCTGGACGGATACCAGTTTTTCCTGGATCTCGGCCCGCTGAAGAACGCCAATGAGCTCTACTTCCACGGCGGCATCCCCTTCTGGAACGACCTGGTCGAACACCCCAACTACGACGAGTTCTGGCAGGCGCGCGACATCCTCCCCCATCTGAAAAACGTCGCCCCCGCGGTCATGACCGTCGGCGGCTGGTTCGACGCCGAGGACCTGTACGGGCCGCTGCACATCTACCAGGCCGTTGAGCAGCGGAACCCCGGCATCTTCAACGTCCTGGTGATGGGCCCGTGGTCCCACGGCGGCTGGAGCCGCTCGGAGGGCAGGAAGGTCGGCAACATCGCCTTCGGCGCGAAGACCGCGCTCTTCTACCAGGAGGAAATCGAGCTCGCCTTCTTCAACCACTTCCTCAAGGACAAAGGTGAACTGCGGCTTCCCGAAGCTTACGTCTTCGAGACCGGCGTGAACCACTGGCGAACGTTTGACCACTGGCCGCCGCGGGAGTTGCAGATGCGCCGGCTCTACCTCCATGCCGGCAGCCGGCTCTCGTTCGATCCGCCCAGCACAGAGGATGAGCCGTACGACGAGTACATCAGCGATCCGGCCAAGCCCGTGCCGTTCACCGAGGACATCTCGACCGACGTACCCAAGCCGTATATGACCGACGACCAGCGCTTCGCCGCCCGCCGGCCCGACGTCCTCGTCTACCAGACCGAGCCGCTGGCCGAGCCGGTGACGCTGGCCGGCCCGATCCGCGCCGACCTATGGGTCTCGACCTCCGGGACGGCATCGGACTGGATCGTCAAGCTGATCGACGTCTTCCCGCCCGACACGGCGGACCATGAGGGGCTACCGCCGGGCCGGAATATGGGCGGCTACCAGATGATGGTCCGCAGCGAGGTCTTCCGTGGCCGGTTTCGCAACAGCTACGAACACCCAAAGCCGTTCGTGCCCAACGAGCCAGCCCACGTGCCGTTCGAGCTGCAGGACGTTTTGCACACGTTCCGAAAGGGCCACCGCATCATGGTCCAGATCCAGAGCACCTGGTTCCCCATGGTGGACCGCAACCCGCAGAAGTATGTCCCCAACATCTTCCTGGCCGACGAGGAGGACTTCATCAAAACCACGCAACGCGTCCACCACTCCCCGGCCCACCCGACCCACCTGCGCGTCGGCACCCTGCTGGGAAGCAAACGGTAAGCGCCTGCCGAGGCGCCTCGGCTTGCCATCCTGCGTGCGGCCGGGGGTGTCTATTCTTCTGGAAACGGCAAGATAGATTCGCGATCCTGGGCTCGCAGCCGGTGTTGGCACGCGGGTTGCACAGACACCGTAACATATGCTTAAATACGGGTTTACCCCCCGCGAATACCATGGGTAGGGAGGCTCAATGCAATCGACGGGTGCGGGAACTGACGCACAGGGAACGAAACGCGGCCGCAGAGGCCGATGGCTCAGGCGGTTGATCCCCTTGGGGCTGGTGGTCGTGGCGGCGGCGGTGGTAGGGCTCATTGCGTGGATGCCGAAGGAACCCGACGATCCGCCGCCGACCAATACGCCCCCGGTGAATGTGACAATCCGCGTCGTCCGAGCCGAGCCGCAGTTGGCCGACGCATTCACGTTGACCGCGGTGGTCGAGCCCAACCGGGTCGTGCAGGTTGCCGCCGAAGTCTCCGGGCGGATCGAGAAGTACGGCCGACGGCAAGGCGAAGTGACGTGGCGTGGCCGCCGGCTGCCCGAAGGCGCGACGTTGCAGGAGGGCGAGCCGGTCTGGCAGGGCGATCCGCTCATCCATCTGAACAAGGACCTGCTGCAAGCCCGTTTCGAGCAGGCCCAGGCACAGTTCGACTATGACCAGCGTGAATACCGGCGTGTACTGGACCTGTCCGAAGGCGAGGCGACGTCCGAGACCGAGCTCGACGATGCCCGCACCCGCCGCGACGTCGCCAAGGCGCTGCTGAACGAAGCCGCCGAGCAGCTCGAACGGGCCACGATCACCGCCCCGATCGACGGAGTGTTGAACCGCCTGCTGATGGAGGTCGGCGAATACGCCACGCCGGGCGACTCCGTGGCGGAAATCGTGGACATCGACCAGGCCAAGGTGGTGGTGGACGTGCCCGAGCGCGACGTGCACTACCTCGCGGTCGGGCAGACCGCGCAAGTCTTGGTCCGCGTTCCGCAGCCGCGGGAACTGGAGGGCCAGATCACCTACATCAGCGAACTGGCCGATGAGCACACGCGCACCTCGCGGCTGGAGATCACCGTGGACAACCGCGAGCACGCGCTGCGTAGCGGGCAGATCGCCCGGGCCCGCCTGACCCGCCGCGTGCTCAACGACGTCATCATGATCCCGCTGGGCGCGGTGATCCCGCTGGAGAACGGCAAGGCGGTTTACCTAGCCGATCAGGAGGACCGGGCCCAACGCCGGGAAGTCGAGCTCGGGTTCATCAAGGGCCGCAGCGTGGAGATCCTCCGCGGGCTGGCGGAGGGGGATCGGCTGATTATCGCCGGTCATCGCTTCGTCGGCCCGGGCCAGCCGGTCAATGTCGCCAATGTAGCGGCCGGCACCCCGGCCGGCCCGCCCAAGGACAACTCCAGCGAAGGCCGGCCGTGATTCTCACCGACGTAGCCATTCGCAATCGCACCACGGTGGGCGTGCTGGTCACCGTGATCGTGATCTTCGGGGTGTACAGCTACGTCACGCTGCCGCGCGAGGCCGCACCCGACGTGCCCATCCCCTACATCGTGATCAGCACCGCGTACGAAGGCGTCTCGCCGGAGGACATCGAGTCGTCGGTCACGATCAAGATCGAAAAGGAGATGGCCGGTCTGAGCGGGCTCAAGGAGATGACCTCGTCGAGCAGCGAGGGCATATCCACGCTGGTGCTCGAGTTCCTCCCGGACGTGAGCACCGATGACGCGATGCAGTACGTCCGCGACAAGCTCGATCTGGCCAAGCCCGAGCTGCCCGACGACGCCGAAGAGCCGACGCTCACTGAAATCAGCTTCGCCGATTTCCCGATCATAATGATCAGCCTGTCGGGGGACATCTCGCTGGTGCGGCTGAAGGTGATCGCCGACGACCTGGAGGAAGTGATCGAATCGATTCCTGGTGTGCTCAATTCCGACGTTTTGGGCGGCCTGGAGCGGGAGATTCGCCTGGAGATCGACCAGGACCAAGTGGCCGCATACGGGTTGACGATCCCGGAAATCATCAGCCTGATCCCCGCGGAGAACGTCAACATCTCGGCCGGCGGGCTGGAGACGGCCGGGACGAGATTCAACGTGCGCGTGCCCGCCGAGTTCGTCGAGCCCGAGGAGGTGGACGAGCTGGTCATCGCGATCCGGGACGGCCGACCGATCTACCTGACCGACGTGGCCAAGGTGCACGACACGTTCAAGGACCGCATCGGGTACGCCCGGCTCGACGGGGCCGAGAGCATCACCGTCACCGTCCAAAAGCGGGCGGGCGCCAACATCGTCTTCATTGCGGAGGCGGTCAAGACGGTGCTGGAGGAGTTCCGCAAGCGGGCACCGGCGGGAACGCGCTTCGACGTCACCCTTGACCAGTCGAAGGACATCGACCTGATGATCCGCGACCTGGAGAACAACATGCTCTCCGGGCTGATTCTGGTCGTGGTGATCCTGCTGATCTTCCTGGGGCGGCGGCCGAGCCTGATTGTCGCCTGCGCCATTCCCATGAGCATGCTGCTGGCGGTCACCGTGCTGCAGGCGCTAGGCTACACGCTGAACATGATCGTGCTCTTCAGCCTGATCATGGCCCTCGGCATGCTCGTGGACAACGCCATCGTAATCGTGGAGAACATCTATCGGCACTACCAGTCGAGTGGCAAGCGCCTCGAGGCAGCCAAGACAGGCACGGCCGAGGTCGCCTGGCCGGTGATTACCTCGACGACAACGACGGTGGCGGCGTTCACCCCCCTGCTGTTCTGGCCGGGCATCATGGGCGGGTTCATGAAGTACCTGCCGATCACGCTGATCACCACGCTGATCTGTTCGCTGTTCGTGGCGATGATCATCAGCCCCACGATCAGCGCGGTGTTCGTCAGCGGCCGGATCAAGTTGGACGGCGGCGAAAGCTGGTTTGTGCGCGGCTATCGCCGGCTGCTGGAGACGGCTCTACGCCACCGCTTCACAACGCTCACCCTGGTGGTCCTGCTGCTGGTGGGGCTGGTGCTCCTGTACGGCAAGAAAGGTCACGGCGTCGAGCTGTTCCCCGATTTCGACCCCCGCCGGGCCATCATCAACATCCGCTTCCCGCAGGGCACGAACATCCACGAAACCGATCGGTTGGCACGCTTGATCGAGCAGCGCCTCGGGCCGTTCGCCGCCGATCTGGAGCACGTCATCGCGAACGTGGGGGCTGGCGGAGGGGGCTTCGGCAGCGGCGGCGACCACGTCGCCAACATCACACTCACATTCCACGATTACGAGGCGCGCGAGCGGCCGTCCGCCGACGCCGTCGCTGAGATCCGCGAGGCGCTCACGGATATCGCCGGCGCGGAGATCAAGGTGGAGAAGGAGCAGGAAGGGCCGCCGACCGGCGGGGCGGTTACCGCACGCATCATGGGAGAGGATTTCGAAACGCTCGAGGTCATCAGCGAACAGGCCAAACGGGCGATTGCGAACGTCCCCGGACTGGTCAACCTGCGCAGCGACCACGAGACCGCCCGACCGGAACTGGCGTTCCGCGTCGATCGGCGGCGCGCCATGCTGCTGGGCGTCAACACGGCCATCGTGGGGAACTTCCTCAAGACCGCCGTCTTCGGCCGCGAGGTCGGCACCTACCGCCAGTTCAACGACGAATACGACATCACCGTGCGCCTGCCGGTTTCGCAGCGTCGGAACATCGAGGACCTGTTCCGGCTGCGCGTGCCAACCGCCCGTGGCGATGCCGTGCCGCTCAGCTCGCTGGGCGAGTTTTCCTACACCGGCGGCTACGGGACCATTCGCCGCATCGACCAGAAACGTGTAGTCACGCTCACCGCCGATGCAGAGGGGCGCTTGTCCACCGCGGTGCTCGCCGACGCGCAGGCGGTCCTGGGCGAGCTCGAGCTGCCACCGGGGTATGAGATCCGCTATGCCGGCGAGAAAGAGGAGCAGGACAAAGCCCAGGCATTCCTGAGCAAGGCCTTCGTGGTCGCCCTGTTTCTGATCGTGCTCATCATGGTCGCCCAGTTCAACACGCTCAGGGTCCCGTTCATCATCATGACCAGCGTGGTCCTCTCGCTGATCGGCGTGCTCGCAGGTCTGCTGATCTGCCGGATGCCCTTCGGCATCATCATGACCGGCGTGGGCGTGATCAGCCTGGCGGGGGTGGTCGTCAACAACGCCATCGTGCTGCTGGACTACACACGGCTGTTGCAGCGGCGGGGGATGGAGCTGATCCCGGCCGCCGTTCAGGCCGGCGTGATCCGGCTGCGACCGGTGCTGCTGACCGCCGCCACCACGATCCTTGGCCTGATCCCCATGGCAGTCGGCGTTAGTTACGACTTTCGCGCGCTCGAGTTCCGCACGCCGTGGCACAGCCCCAGCGAATCGGTCCAATGGTGGTCCAGCATGGCCATTGCAGTCATCTTCGGCCTGGCCTTCGCCACGCTGCTGACGCTGGTGGTCCTGCCCACGCTGTACGTGACGTTGACTCGGCTGGCGCCGTCCCGGGCTGCGGAACCTCGTCCGCTGGAGCGCGAGGGGATTCCCGCCACCTGATTCGTTGCCGCCCGTATCGCCACCAGCGGCAAGACAAGTCGCGGGGGCGCGGTTATCCTGCATCGTCGCATGGGGCATCTTCGGGAGTCTGTCACTTGTGCCCGGAATGTCGAGAGCCGCTGGTCGCGTTTGAGCTTGAAGGCATCGAGATCGACCGCTGCGTCACCTGCGGCGGGACGTGGCTCGACGCCGGCGAGTTGGAGCAAATTACCGAGCTGGCCGGCGTGTCACCCGGACGCCTGACGCACGCGCTGCAAGCCGCCGGCGCGGGGAAGCGCGGCAAACGCCGTTGCCCCCGCTGCGGACGCAAGCTGCGTGCGATTACCATCGGCGGCGAGCCGCCCGTCGAGGTCGATCGCTGTCCGGGCGGCGACGGTCTGTGGCTGGATGCCGACGAGATGCGGGCCGTCATCACCTCGTTTGCCCAGGAAGAGGAGGCGGGCGCGGTCGCCCGGTTCTTCGCGGATTTGTACCGCCACGAGTTGGACCCCAGGTCTGAAGGAGAATAACGATGGCACTTCTCATCGCGCTCGCCGTTGGGCTCGGAATCATCCTCGTGCTGGCGCTGTGGTTCTTCGGGATCTACAACGGCCTGGTGCGCCTGCGGCAGGAAGTGAAGAACTCCTGGGCGCAGATCGACGTGCAGCTCAAACGCCGACACGACCTGATCCCCAACCTGGTGGAGACTGTCAAGGGCTACGCCGGCCACGAGAAATCGACGCTGGAGGAGGTGGTCAAAGCCCGGGCGGCGGCGGTCAGTGCCGAGGGCGTCGAAGCCCGGGGCGCGGCCGAACGCGGCTTGAGCGGCGCGCTCGGCCGCCTGATGGTCGTGGTCGAGCAATACCCCGATCTGAAGGCGAATCAGAACTTCCTGGCCCTACAGGAGGAGCTGACGTCCACCGAGAACAAGATCGGCTTCGCCCGGCAGTACTACAACGATTCGGTGATGCAGTACAACACGCGAATTCAGGTCGTTCCGGCTAATGTCGTCGCCGGGATGTCGCAGTTCCGGCCGGAGGCCTTTTTCGAGATCGAGGACCAGGCGGAGCGCGCCGTGCCGCAGGTCAAGTTCTAGCCGATCTGTGAGAACACGTCGGACTCGCAGGCCTGCCCTGAGCGAAGCCGAAGGGTCCGACGCTACCAGAGCGCGTCAACAGCGATGTGGGAAGCGATCAGGAGCAACCGGCGACGGTCATGGTGGCTGATTGCCATCATGGGCGTGCTGCTGGTTTGTCTGGGGGCGGCCATCGGGCTGGTGTTCGCCTATCCGCATGGCGGTCTGCCGGGAGCGGGCATCGCGCTGCTGGTGTGGCTAGTGCTGTGGCTGATCACCGTCAGCCAGGGGGAGAACATCCTGCTCTCACTCGCCAAAGCCCGGCGGATCGAGAGAGCCGACGCACCGCAACTGTGGAACGTCGTGGAAGAGATGACGATCGCGTCCGGGCTGAAGTCGATGCCCAAGGTGTACATCATCGACGATAACGCGCCGAACGCATTCGCCGTGGGGCGCCGGCCGGAGCGCGCCGCCGTCGCAGTCACCGCCGGTCTGCTCAAGCGGCTGAATCGCGACGAGCTGCAAGGTGTGATCGCGCACGAGATCGGCCACATTCACAACCTGGACGTCCGCTTCATGACCATCGCCTCGGTCATGGTCGGCAGCATCGTGCTGATCGCGGACGGGTTCTTGCGGGCGCTGTGGTACGGCGGCGGGGGCCGGCGCTCGCGCTCGAGCTCGAGAGGCGGCGGCTATGCCCAGCTCATCATCCTCGGCGTGGCCGTCCTGCTGGCAATTCTGGCACCCCTCTGTGCGCAACTGCTTTACTTTGCCTGTTCGCGGCGACGGGAGTATCTGGCCGACGCGTCGGCCGCACGCTTCACCCGCTATCCCCCGGGGTTAGCCGCCGCGCTCGAGAAGATCTCCCGCCGGGCGGGCCAAACGAAGAGCACGAACCGGGCCGTGGCGCCGCTGTACGTCGTCAACCCTTTGCAGGCCAAGGCCAAGTTCAACCTGTTCTCCACGCACCCGCCCACCGAGAAACGCATCCAAATCCTGCGCGGCATGGGCGGGCGGGCCGGATACGCCGATTACGAAGCGGCCTATCGCAACGTGCACGGCGGCAAGCGGGGCTGCATCGGGGCGGCAACGCTGGAGTCGGACGACAGCGTGGCGGCCCGCGCCGCGACGCCCGAACCCGCCGCGAAACAGCAGGCCGTCGAGCGCGCCCGCGAGGTCACCGATCTGCTCGACCGCATCGCCAATCTCATCCTGATCCCCTGCCTCTGCGGCGTACGCATCAAGGTGCCGCCGAACCTCAAGCGCGACACCGTGACCTGCCCACGCTGCGGCCGGGCACACGCGGTTCCCCGGGTCGAATCAGCGACAGCAAAACCAGGCCAGGCGCCCCGCGCAATGCGGTACGTGCGAAAGGGCGGCGGGTGGGAATCCTTCAAGTGTTCCTGCGGGCATGGGATTCAACTCAGTCCCATCTTCTCCGCTCCCTACCTCAACTGCCCGAGATGTCACTGCCGCATCGAAATCGTCGGCAGCGGAAGCTCATCCTAACGAGTTCTCTCGCCAACCCACGCGGGCGAGATTCGGGCGTCAGTCTGCGGTCTGGAGGGGTTCCTGTTGGGCGTCTGGGAAATGGGAGGAAGCCAGGCTAGGGAAGGGATCCCCGGCCCCGCACGGAAGGACACTATGCAGCTCCGGCGAGGCGGTGCGCGCAGACAAACCGGGTCACGGGGTCATGGCACCCGTGACCCGGTCGGTGAGCGTCTGTTACTGGAACACTGCGCCGGCGCTATCAGAAGGTCGGCACCGGGTCCCTCGGGAAGCTGCTCCAGACCCAGTGGTCCCAGATCGTCTGGAGCGTATCAATGGTCGGCTCCACCACAATGACCGTGAAGTCCGAGGTGGCTCCGAAGACGTTGCGGGCCGGGTCAAACGCCGCGTCGATAGACTGGCCGCCGACCGTCTGGTAGAAGCCAACCACGTCAGCGTTCGACAAGTACTGGGCGCAGGCACCGGGGAACATGGGCAGGGCGGGCAGGGCAAAGCACGCCACGGACCCCATGCTCACCAGCAGCAGCGTCCTTTTCCAGGTGACGGATCGTTTCGACATACCGTTTTCTCCTCAGAATCTCGCGTGAATCCTTTCAGTTTTTCCCAAACGTTCCAAATGGCGGCAACTAGAAGGCCACCTGCAACTGGACGCGGAAGATCAGCGCGTCGTCGTTGACGTTGGCATAACTCTTGTACCCACTCGTGGTAGGTATCTCGGTGATCTTCGTCACGTCCGTCGAGAGCTTGACGTTCTGACCTTCGATGAAGTAGTTCAGCCCGGCCGTGTACTCCCAGGTGCCCTCTTGGCCGTTGGCCAGGGCGGAGATGCCACCGACCCGCAGGACTGCTTCGAGTTTGTCCTCCAAACCCGGGATCGGCAGTAAGTAGCCGGCTTGCACGTAGGCTCCATGCTGCACGGTGGTATCACCCTGGTTGGTGAACAGCCACCAGTTGGCGAACGGTGTCCGTCCCGCACGGCGCGGATCGACAATGCGCAGCACGTACTCACCGGTGGCCGAGAAGCCCTGGTACTTGAAGACGGCGTCGAACCCGAACTGATTGATCTGCAAGCCGTTGGTGTTGGTCAGGCCGAAGCCACCCAGGTTGGCAATGCGGCGCGGCAGCGGATAAGGAATCCGCGTGGTGCGCACGTCGCCCTCGTCTTCGTTAAAGATGTAGTGGAAGCCGAGATCAAAAGCCGGTGACTCGTGCTTGGGGATATCCGACTGGCTTACGCAGTCTTTCGGGGGGTTGTCACCCAAGGCATGCCAGACCAGCCGAAAGGCCAGGGCCGGGTTGCCGTCGAGTTCCGTCCCAGTCGGGCTGCCCGGCACGTCGGGAGTAATCGTGCGCCCGCTGCCGAAGTTCTCGTCATCGGACAGCGAATTGACCACGTCCAGGAAGTACTCCACGCGCTTCTCAGCCAGTTGGCCCCAGAAGCGCACGCCCATGACGAACCCGCCGCCGAACACCGCATCCACCACCGACCGCGCCGGAAGCTTCAACTGCGAGTGTGGGGTCGTGTTCTCACGGGTCGAGGCGATCTTGAACTTACCGGCCCGGAAGTGCAGTGCCTCGTGGAACTTGTAATCCACGTACGCCCAGGAAAGGATCGCGTTATAGGCGGTGGGCGTGGACGCGTCCATGCGGATCTCGACCAAGTAGGTCAGATCCGGATCGAACACGTGACCTTTGAAGTTGACCCGTAACCGGTTGAAGTCGAAGCCGGTGCGGTCGTTGCGTTGCAGGCGCGCCGCCTGCCAGCGGTTGTCTTTCCGGGTCGCATAATGCGTCCAGCGGAACTGCATCAGGCCGCCGATCTTGAGCAGAAACTTGTCGTCGCTGCTCTTGATGAAGAAACCCTTGTCGTAGCCGGCTTGCAGGACCGAGGGCATCAGGCTCTCGCGGAACTCCTGCTCGCTGAGGATCTCGCGGATCTGACCCTTCATCGCTTCCACTCGCTGGGCATCCTCTTCCTGCGCCGAGGCAGCAGCCACCTGCTGCTCCAACGCCTCGATCTGGCTCTGCTGCGCCTCAAGCAGGGCCTCCAACCGCGCCACTTTTTCGTCTGTCTGGGTTGTCGCCGACGACATCCTGTCGTCTGCGGACGCCATGCCGATGAGCAACGCCACTGAGAGCAGCGCCGGCAGGCACCCGACTCTAAATAACTTGGACATAAGCAGATCTCCTCAGACCCAAAGTTAGCGAGCGGTCGGCTTCCTCTCCGTACGACGCGCCCGCACCCACGTTTCGTCTATCAACACGCGCTAGGTGAGCACCGTGCCCCTGCCCAGCGCAGACCTTCTAGCGCAGCACTAGGTAACACGTTGCGTGCCCCAGCGACGTCAACGACCCAGTTAGTTGTATCATCTTGCCGTTAAAGGTGTTATATCGGTCCTTCCACGAGCAGCCGTTACCGCTCCCGATAAGAATAAATGACGAAAAGCCGTCACGTACGCGCAACGAATCTGCGGTAAGTGGCGGCTTCCCAGTACCTTAGGTCGTTGCCACGCGCACGGTCCACCCATCAGAAGTGGCGGCTGTCCGTCACCCACTGACGTCTGCGGCCCCACGGGGCCCCGGGGTGCACAAGAGGGAGGCGCGCTGCGGCGGGGTTCAACCGACAAGCGCCTGCGCGCCGGCAACTCGCAACTGAGTGAGGGCCCGGTCCACCTGCTCCTGCCAGCGCCTCCGCTCCTTGCGGACCACGCGCTCCAGCAGGGCGGTGAACTGCGGGTCGAACTGCTTATGGGCTTGCGCGCGGATCTCTTTGACGGCGGCGTCGATCGCGCGGTGCGGACGGTAGGCCCGATCGCTGGTCAGCGCATCGAAGGTCTCGGCCACGGCGAGAATGCGCGCCCCGATGGGGATCTCAGCCCCGACGAGCCCGTCTGGGTAGCCGGTCCCGTCGTAGCGCTCGCGCAGGTGCCGGATGATCACGGTCTCGGTCTCGAACACGCGCAGGGGTCCGAGGATCTTGCAGGTCATTAGTGGAACCTGTCGTATGGTCGCGGCTTCCTCCGGTGAGAGCCGCTCGCGTTTCTGGAGGATGCTGTCCGGCACGCCGATCTTGCCCAGGTCGTGCAGCATGGCGGCGTTGGTGACCGATTTGTGCAGCGCCTCGGACCAGCCGGTACTGTTCACCAGGCGGGAGACGTAGAAAGTCACGTTGCGCGAATGGCAGACGGTGTAGCGATCGCGGGCCTCCAGGGCCTGGACCAGCGCCCAGACACTTTGCAGGCACAGGTCCTTGGCCTGCATGTTCAGCGTGACGACCTCTTTGCGCAGACGATCCACATCATCAACCCGCACACCAAGGTCCGACGGGGCCTCGCCGAGTTGGTCGGCCGAGGATACCCGGTCGCGGCCCTCACGCTTGGCCCGATAGAGCGCCTGGTCGGCCAGGTTAACCAGATCGGTCACCGAGGCAACGCGGGCATCGGTGGTACAGACGACGCCAACCGAAGCGGTCACGGACAGGTTCGGGCATTCCTTCACGCGAACCTGCTCCGGGAGTGAGCGCCGGATCCGTTCCGCCAGTTGCACCGCCTCGTCCAGACTGGTGTGGGGACAGATGGCCACGAATTCCTCGCCCCCGTAGCGGGCTACGAGATCGGTGTCGCGCACCATCTTCAGCAGGTGCCTAGCGCAGGACTTGAGTACCCGATTCCCGATCTCATGACCGTAGGTGTCGTTGACGGCCTTGAAGTGGTCCAGGTCGAACATGAGCAGCGAGGCGTCCCCGCCGTAGCGACGCGTCCGCGCGAACTCGTGATCAAGCTGATGCCGGAACTGGGTGTGGTTCCATAACTCAGTCAGGCCGTCAGTCAGCGCGGCGTGCTGCAGGCGTTCATGCAGCCGATAGATCCGCAGGCCATTGCGGATACGGGCGGCCAGTTCCTCCTCGTCGAAGGGCTTGCAGAGGTAGTCGTCTACGCCCACGTTGAGGGCGGTGTGCTTTCGCTCGCGGGAATCGTAGGCGGTCAGCATGATCAGGTAGGTGCCGTCCAATGCCGGATCGGCACGCACCCGGCGGCACACTTCGATCCCGTCTATTTCCGGCACGGTCAGATCGCTGACGACGACACGCGGACGATGGAGGCGGATCTGCCGCAGGCCTTGCTTACCATCCTCGGCCTCGATCACCCGGTACTGCCGGCGCAACAGACGCTGAACCAGCAACGCTCTCTGTGCCGGGTCATCCTCGATGACGCAGATGTCAATGGCGTCGCTGTTCATGTCACCCGGTTCCTGCCCAGGGGCATCCTCTGCTACCAGCGGGACTGTGACGCTTGGCCACCACGGGACCGGTCACCATGCCGTGAAACCGCGCCCCACAGGCGTCCGGCGTAGCGGCACATTCCAAGAGAATCATGGGAAACGTTGGCCGGGACCGGCGAGTTCGGGCGTGAGATTAGGCGCTTTTTCCCGACCGGGCGGTTACCGGACCGCCACACGGCGCTGGGAACCGTCCCGGGACGCGGTTATCATAGCGCTCGTGTCCGCGAGGCAAACGAACACGCCCGGCACGTTGACGCTGCGACGCGTACGTCCAGCTTATCGGATGGTGAACGGTCACGGCGAATCGCCCCGGCACGACCACCGACAGAGGTGACGACCATGCCCGCTTCGAGCCCCGTGCGCATCAATCTCGGGCACCTGCGCCACATGAAGGCCCAGGGCCGCAAGTTCGCCATGCTCACCGCCTACGACTATCCGACGGCGGCGGCGGCCCAGGCGGCCGGCCTCCATAGCCTGCTGATCGGTGACTCGATGGGCACCGTTATCCTCGGGCATCCCAGCACCCGCCCGGTCCCGCTGGCGCTCATGATCACGCTCGGCGAGGCCGTCCGCCGCGGAGCCCCAAACGTCTACCTCGTCGGCGACCTGCCGTACGAAGCTATGGTCAGCGACGAAACGACGATCTCCGCGGCACGCCGCTTCCGCGACGAGGCCGGCTGTGACGCGGTCAAGTTCGAAGCGGCAGCGGAACACGACCGGCTGGTCGCCAAGCTGGCCCAGGCCGGATTGGAGACGATCGTTCATCTCGGGTTGCGGCCGCAGAGCGTGAGCTCGGCGGACGGCTATCGTGCCCAGGCCCGCGACGAGGCGTCGATCCAGACCCTGGTCTCCGACGCCTGTCGCATGGTCGCCGCCGGCGCGCACATGTTGCTGCTCGAAGCGGTTCCCAACGAGGCGTCGCAGGCAGTGGCCGCGGCGGTGGACGTGCCGGTCATCGGCTGTGGTGCCGGTCCGGCCTGCGACGGCCACGTCGTGGTCACCCAGGACCTGCTAGGGATCGGCACAACCCCCACGCCGCGATTCGTGCCCGTGTTCGCCCAGCTCGGCCGAGCGATGGAAGATGCCATGCGCTGCTGGGTGCAGTCCATTACCGACGGCAGCTACCCGGCCCCGGAACATCTCTACCACATGCGCAAGCACCGCGCGGCTGGTCCAACGGCATCGTCATGAGTTCTTCGGCGGCGCCACGCCGTTGTCTGATCTGCGGCAGCGAACCGAGACGCTCATTTCGTTTGTTGAACGCGGCCCCGCTGCTGCGCTGTCCCCGTTGCGCGCTGGGATGGTGGCCGTGGCCCGCGTTTGAACCGGAGCTGTTCTACGACCACCAGTACTTCCAGTCCGCCAACCTGGAGCGGGGATACGGTGATTATGCGTCGCTGGAACCGGGTTTACGCCGTATGGCCCGGTCGCGTCTCCGGCGTATCGGCAAACTGCTTGAAGCACGGCCGGCCAGCACAGCGCCCGGCGCCGTCTCCACCCCACGAGTGTTCGACATCGGCTGCGGCACGGGGTGTTTCCTCGCGGAGGCCGGGCGCGCGGGTTGGGAGGCCGACGGGTGTGAAGTCAGCGCACACGCGGCCGAGCGGGCACGCGCTCGCGGGCTCGCGGTCACGTGCACGCCGATCGAGCAGCTCGATCTCCCGCCGAACCGCTACGACTGCATCACCCTCTGGGACGTTGTCGAGCACCTGCGTGACCCGCGGGCAGCGCTGGCGAAGGCGGCCGCTGCGCTCCGCCCCGGCGGCGTGCTGGCGCTATCCACCGGCGATATCACTTCCCTCTCCGCCCGGCTCAGCGGACCGCGCTGGCATCTCTTCAACCTGCCGGAACATCTCTACTTCTTCTCGCCCGGCTCGCTACGAAGGCTGTTGGCCCGCGTGGGCTGCCGCGTGCGACGCATGACCCGCGAGGTAAGCTGGGTTCCGCTTGCGTACGTGCTGGAAAGGTTGGGCAAGTCGGTGGGCGGCCGGGGGCGGCTGGTAAGCCTACCACGGGCGGCAAATCGCGTCCTGCCGGCGACGCTGTTCGACGTGTTGGGCATCTACGCGACACGCGGCACGCCGACGCGGAAGCATCCGCCTTGCTCCGCAACCGAGCCGAGACTATAAAGGCCGGGCGCGTACCGCGCGGCCCTGGTTCCTGCACGGGCGTGGGCATGCATCATCCACTGACCGAAAACGACCTCTTCCCCAACGGTCCGCTCAACCGTCTCGGCCAACAAGTGCTGGTCCTCGACCAAATCGACAGCACCAACGCGGTCTTGCTGGCCCGAGCGCCGGCGCTGCCGGATGGGACCGTTGCGGTCACCGACTACCAGACTGCCGGTCGTGGTCGCCAGGGTCGCCGATGGACGGCCCCGCGCGGCTCCTCCATTCTGCTCAGCGTGCTGCTGATCGAATCTGGTAACTCCCCGCTCAGCCTCGGAGAACGCGCTGGAGAAAGCGGCCCTGCCGTCCCACACGCGGCGATGCTTACTGCCCTGGCGGCTTGCGAGGCCATCGACGCCTGTACCGACTGCCAACCTGCGCTGCGCTGGCCTAACGACCTGGCGCTGGGCGGGAAGAAACTCGGCGGTGTGCTGGCCGAATCCACTCCCGTCGGAACGGCGATGCCAGCGCACCCCAGGGCCCGCGCGCTGGTCATCGGCGTCGGCATTAACTGCCTCCAGCAGCCGGGCCACTTCCAGGGCGAGTTGGCGGATAAGGCGACCTCACTCGAAATCGAGTCGGACCAGCCCATCCACCGCGCCGCCCTGGCCCACGAGCTGCTCCGGCAAATCGACGGCCGTCTCGCCGCCTGTGTCCGGGAGCACCGCGGATGGGAGCAGGTCCGCACCGCATGGAAATCGCGCTGTGACGATCTAGGCGCACGCGTCACGCTGCAAGACGGTGGACAGTCCTTCACCGGGACCGTCCTCGACATCACCGCGGACGGAGACTTACTCGTGCAACTGGATCGCGGCGGCAGGAGGCACTTTGGCTCGGCGACGACGACGCGACTCTGGTAAGAAGCGACAACGGTCCGCCGCGCGGCGCAAACGGTCCCAGACGCACCGCGCCAGGAAGGCAGCCGAGCCCGATTCGTCACCAACCTCGCCGGATACGAGCGCGGCCGACGTCTCGGCGCGGCCGGCAGCACGCCGCGCGCCCAAACGAAGCCGCACCAAGAGCGCCAGGCGGGCGAGTCGCCGACCACCTGCCAGTGCGCGCCCGCGTGCCGCGTCGCGCTCGCGCGAGCGGTCCGCCGGCCCCCGTTCGCTTCTGTGGCAGGTCTACGCCTGCACCGCCTTGTGCGTGTTCGGATCGGTGCTCGGGTTGACCGCGCTAGTGCGCGAGCTCGCCTATCACGTCTCGCCTCCGGCCCGAGCGGCAACCTACACCGGAGCGGCACTGTGCGTCGGCATCGTGCTGGGGTTGTGGGTCCCGCGGAGCGTGATCCGCCGCCGGCTGGCAAGGCTCAACCGCCGGCTCGCGGACGAAGGCGAGGGGGACCGCATCGCGGCGGATGCTTCGACCCCCAACAACGAACCGGACCTGGGATTCGCCGCTTCGCTCACCGGGGTGTTGATCCTGGTGCTCGGACTGCTGTGGGTGCTGAGTTACGCCGGCGCCGCTACGCTGGAAACCTACCGCCAATTGCTCACGCACCGTTTCTGCTACCCCGCCGGCGTGACCCACATGCTGCTGTGGAGCCCGACCTGCCTCGGCTTGGTGCTGATCGGCGCGTTGGCGACCACCGCGCTGAGCGCGTTACACGGGTGGCATCGCCTGGTGACCGCCCCGCACACCAAGGTCGCCGAGCTCTGGGCAGTCATCCTGAGTGCCGCGGCCGTGGGCGGCGTGGCCGCGGGCCGGATCGAGTCGCCGCCCATACTGGGGCTGTTGGCCCCGTTGGCCGTGTTCCTGGCGGGGGCGCTCTCGGTGTTCCGCGAAACAGGCACAGCCTCGTGGTACGTCCAGAAGCCGCCACGGTCGCGCGCCGCAGCGCAGGCCCTGCCGCTGCTAATGGCCGCCGTGGCCGCAACGGTTACGGGAACCGCGCTCTTGTCGCTCCTGGCGGGCGGGCCGCTTCCGTTTGGTGCCCTGGGCGTCCAGACGACCGTGCTCACGGGTGCGCTGCTGGGAGGATTGATCCTCGCACGGCTTCTCCTGAGACGGCCCTGGGCGGCGCAGACCGCACCGCTGGCTCTGTTGCTCTCGGCCGCCGCGCTGCTGCTCCCATATACAATGCTGCTTGCCGCTTGGGCAGACCCGGATCTCATGCGGTTGGGCCTGGCCGCGGTCTGCTCGTCCGCGTGCGTGGTGCTCATCGGGCGACGCCTGGGGCGGGCCAGCGGCAGCGTCCAGTACGCGCTGTCGTGGGTAGGCGTGGCGGTCGCGGCCGGGATGGGGCTCACGCTCGCTGTCGGCCCGCTGTGCGCGGAGCGTTTTGGGGCAGCCATGCTCCCGGTCACCGGAACGCTAATCGCCATGGCGGTCGCGGGGTTGGTTCTCATTCTCGACGCCGGCACGCGGACGGCGGTACGCCTGACGGGGTTGGCCACGATCGGGTTGTGTCTGTTGCTAGTGCCGCTGACGCCCGGCACGCTGCGGCGCGCTGCACAGGCTGACCAAAGTGCGGAGCGAACGATGCCGGAGAGCCCTGCCGCCCGGGCGGGACGCAGCTTGCTTATGCCGCGTATCTTTCGGACGGCGCGCGTGTCTCCCGCTTGGGGGACCGAGCAGGGTCACCGCCGCAGCGCCTGGCAAATCGACCTGGGCGGCCGCCGGTGCGACACCGTGCTGATCGAACGAACCCCGCACGAAGCCTGGCAGAAGCAACGCGAGCCCGACGCCTATCGGCTCATTCACCGTTGTACCGGCGCGCTGGCCCGCGGCGGACGACTGGTGATCGAACTGCCGGCCGACGCGTTCGTCGAAGCGGCACGCGCCCGCCTCACTCCCGCGCACCGTCTGAGAGTCGCCCGGGGCGAGGACGTTTACGAGGCGTTGGTCTTCGGCCCCGACGTTTCCGCGTGGATCGCCCAGCGACCTCGGCCGGAGGGCTTCGAGGTATCGCTGCACCCGGCACCTCAGCCATCCGGCTCACGCACCACCGAGACGCTTACCCGGTCCGGCCTGTAGCTGCCGCATTGGCCGACGCGACCCGAGCCGCTACTCTGGCGCACCGGCTGGCAGCGTGTGTCGCTGAGTCCGCCGCTCAGCGTACGACGAAAGGAGCTCGATGTCCCTGCTGGTGACCGGCTCAATCGGGATCGACACAGTCGAGACGCCGCACACGCGCGTCGATCAGGTCCTCGGCGGCTCGAGCGTCTACTTCGCGCTGGCAGCGGCGCTGTTCAGCGAAGTGCGGATGGTCGGCGTCGTCGGTGAGGACTTCGACCTGACGCTGTTCGATCCGCTGCGCGCGAGGGGCATCGACCTCAGCGGCGTCGAGGTCCGCCGCGGCAGCAAGACCTTCCGCTGGCACGGCAAGTACCATGCCGACCTGAACGAACGTGACACGGTCAGCGTCGAACTGAACGTCCTGTCCGAGCGCGGGGCGACGATCCCGCCGAAGTTCGTCGACAGCCGCTTCGTATTCCTGGCGAACACGCATCCGGCACTCCAGCGTGAGTGCGCCCTCCGGTTTCCGAAGGCCGAGCTGATCGTTTGCGACACGATGAACCTCTGGATCGAAAACGAGCCGGACGAGCTGCGTCGCACGCTGGCCACTGTCCACGGCCTGGTGCTCAACGACGGCGAGGCCCGCCTGTTTACCGGCGAGGCCAACCTCGTGTCGGCCGGCCGCCAAATCCTGAAAATGGGCCCCCGCTTCGTGGTCATCAAGAAAGGCGAGCACGGCAGCCTGCTGGTCTCCCGCGATGACCTGTTCCTCCTGCCGGCTTACCCGACCACCAAGGTCGTCGATCCGACCGGCTGCGGCGACAGCTTTGCCGGTGCCATGATGGGTTACCTGGCGGCCCAAGGGCGCCACGACGGCCAAACGCTGCGCGCGGCGATGGCGCGGGGCTCGGTGGTGGCGTCGTACGTGGTCGAGTCGTTCTCCATCGAGGCCCTGGCACAGGCGACAATCGAGCACGTCGATCGGCGTCTGGCGGAGCTATTAGAAATGACGCGCTTCGAGTAGAGGAGTGCTTCAAAGGCGATTTATGCGTTGCTTTATGGCTATCGAGCTCGATCCGGCGCTGCGGAGCCCACTGGTGCGGCTGCTGCGGGAGCAACTGCCGCGTACGCGGGACGTCCGCTGGTGCAGTGAGCATCAGCTCCACGTCACGCTGAAGTTCCTGGGCGAGGTGGCCGACCAGCAAACCCCGAAAGTCTGTGAGGTGGTTGCGGCCGCCGCCGCCCAACTCCAGCCCTTCGCCATCCGGCTGAGCAGCCTGGGTTGCTTCCCTTCGCCGAACAACGCGCGCGTGCTGTGGTGCGGGATCGAAGACCCGGCCGCCGGCTGCCAGCGCTGGCTGACGTTGGCCGATCCCCTGCTGGCGGAACTGGGGTTCGAGCGCGAGACGCGCGCCTATCACGCGCACATCACGCTGGGCCGAAGCAAGGCCCGGGGCGGCAGCGCGGTCATCCGTGGCGTGCTCGAAACGATCCCGGCCCCGCCGCCGAACGAGATGACGGTGGATCACTTCGTGCTGTTCGAGAGTCGTCTGGGGCCGGGCGGGGCGCGCTACTATCCGGTCAGCACGGTCCCGCTGGGCGGCTGAACGCTTGGACATCCGCCGACGCAGCCGATAGCATGAGTGAGTCTGAAGATTTGTGTGCGTTGGAGCGACACGAGGCTTGGATGTGCGTCAAGAGGTGAAATGGTTAAATGGGGAATGGGACACCGTCGCCGGACGCGGAAACCCACCCATTTGACCAATTGACGATTTGACCATTCGACCGTCGGCATCGCCATGGCAAAGCAAGCAAGTGAGATCGTCGCCGTCTACCCCGGCTCATTCGATCCGGTGACGCACGGCCACCTGGACGTGATCCGCCGCGCCGCCGGCTTGTTCAACAAGTTGGTGGTCGGCGTCGGGGTGAATCCTGGCAAAGAGGAGCTGTTCACGTTGGAGGAACGGCTCGGGCTGCTCGGCCCGCACCTGCGCGGGTTGCCGAACGTCAGCGTCGAGAGCTACGACGGGTTGACGATCGACTTCGTGCGGAGGTGCGGCGGACGCGTGCTGGTGAAGGGCATCCGCGACCTGACCGACCTAAGCCACGAATTGCAGCAGGCCAACGTGAACCTCACGGTCGGCGGCGTCGAGACGGTCTTCTTGCTCACCAGCGACCAGCACGTGGTCACCTCGAGCACCTACATCAAGCAGATCTACGAGCTGGGCGGCGGCGACCCGGAGCGAATCAAGCGGCTGGTCCCGCCCAACGTGGCCCAGCGGTTGAGCGAGAAGCTCGGCCGGCCGCGACGCCGACACACCAGACAGCGAGCCCAATCGTGAACAGGAAACCAGGTGCGAAGATCGCCGGCGGCGCGGTTCTACTCTGCGCCGCATGGTTGACGGCTCTCTCGGCACCGCCCGCTCAGGCGCAGCAGGACCCGGAGCTACAGCGGCTGGTCGAGAAGATCACCCGCGGCGACAACGCCGAGGCGCGCGAGGCGGCCGAGCGGCTGATCGAGCGGATCATCGGCCCCGTGGCCGAGGCGCTCGGGTCGGTCGAGTCACGCCCGGCCGAAGAGCAAATGCGCGTGCGCGACGTGCTGGCCCGTCTTTCGGCCGCGCTGCGCGTGCGCTTGTTCCGGGCCGACCTCGGACCGCCCGAACGCAAGCTCTACGACGACTTCGCCACCCAGTACCCCGAGCTCGTCGAGCAGTTGTTCCATGACGACTATCGCAAGCGGCTGGGCGCCGTTCGCCGCATCCCCCTCGAACCCGGGACCGGGGCCGGCGTGCTGGTGGTGGGGAAAGTCAACGACAGCGACGGCGACGTGGCGTCCGCGGCACTCGAGGCGGCCGCCGCGTTGCACGACGACGTGGTCATACGCGGACTGACGCGCTATGTGCGTGACGTGACGGCGGCGGTCAAGTCGGGTTACTTCGGGCCCGGCGAAGAAGAAGCGGCCATCGTGATCGGGATGTTCGTGGACCGGTCCATCCGGATTCTCGGCGAGGCACGTGCGCGCGAGAGCGTGCCCGTGATCCTGGAGGCCTTGAGCCACTTCGGCCAGACCCATTCCAACGACTTCTTCGACGTGGCCCAGGTCGCGATCGCGCTGGCCAAGATCGGCGATGAGCGCGCGGCCCCGGCGTTGCTCGAGTTCATCGACCGCAAGCGACCCTACCGTTTCCACTTCGCCGGCCCGGATAGCAAGGCGGTGCAGACGATCGGCGATGCGGTGCTGCTGAGCCTGCTGCGCATCTACGAGATTCAGCCCGAGACATTGGGGTTTCTCGTGGCCAAGCCGCCGTCGTCGTTTGCCGGTTTTGTGGACGACAAGTACCGCGAGGTAGCCCGCCACACCTTCCGGAAATGGTACCAGCAGAACGCTGACAAACCGCGCTCCGAACGCCGACCCCCCACTACCCAACCGGCCGGGACAAAGTAGAAGATGCCAGACGCACGCGTTGCCAAGCGGCTCCGTCCGGGCCGGTTCCATCCACTTCGGGTGTTGCTCGGCGCGGTCGTGTTCTTCGTGGTGGGCGTGCTGGCGTACGTGGTCAGCCCGTGGGTGCTGCCGGTCCGCATCCTGGAAGGGCCCCTGCTCCAACAGGTCACGGCGGACGCGGTCAGCGTGGTCTGGTACACGTCGCGACCGGCCGAATGCGCTATCACCCTCACGACGGACGAGGGCGAACGCACCACCCCGGTCACCAACGACGGACGTCGTTGCCGTGTGCGCCTGACCGACCTCGAACCCGGGCAGGCCTACCCCTATCGCATTTCGCGTGGCAGCCGGACGCTGGCGGAGGCCACCCTGCACACCGCCAGGCACCCCGGCTATTCGTTCAGCTTCATCGTCTTCGGCGACAGCGGCAAAGGCACCCAGGCGCAGTACCTGCTGGCGGATCAGATGGTCCTGGCGGCCCCCGACTTTCTGCTGCACACCGGGGACCTGATCTACGGCCGCGGCCAGCGGTCTTACTTCAACGATCGCTTCTTCGCCCCTTATCGGGAGCTGCTCAAGCAGGTGTGCTTTTGGCCGTGTTTGGGGAACCACGACATTGCCGAGCCCGACCTGGGAGCGCCCTATCTCGAGGTCTTCGAGCTGCCGGAGAACGGGCCGACCGGGTTGACGCCGGAGCGAAGCTACTGGTTCGACTACGCCGCGGCCCGAATCGCAGTGATCGACAGCAACGTGGACGAGCCGCAACTGCGCGACCCGGTGGCCCCCTGGCTAACCGAGGTAATGTCGGAGCCGGGGCCGCGTTGGAAGTTCGTGTCGTTGCACCATCCGCCGTACACGGGCGGGGCCTACAAACCCAACGAGCGGGTTCAGAACGCGCTCGTGCCGGTGTTCGAGGCGGTGGGCGTGGACATCGTATTCGCCGGGCACGATCACATGTATCAGCGGACGAGCTCGATCCGTGAGGGAGAGGTGGTTGAAGAAGGTGCCGGCGTCGTATACGTCGTCAGCGGCGCGGGCGGCGCGCTGTTGTACGACGCCTTGCCGGCTGACCAGCGCCCTGCCTACGTCGTCGCCCTGAACAACGAGATCCACAGCTTCACGCGCGTCAACATCGACGGCGACACGCTCCGGCTCCGGCAGATTGCCGTAGATGGCGAAGTCATCGATGACTGGACACTGCGCAAGCACTCTGGCAAGCCGGAGTAGGCGTGCAGGGTAGGTGCAGAGCCACCCTACTGGGCTGCGAACCGTCCGTTGCCTTCCCGAGCGATTCGTTCGTTTCCTTCGGTCGTGACCCAGCCCGATGCCGCGTTGGCGCGATGGTCGAACTGCGGTATGTAAGGCTTGATGTCCAGCAACGGCGTGCCGTCCAACACGTCCAGCTCCGCCACGCGGATCCGGCAACCGTCCCGCGATACAACACGCACGATCGACAGGCCGAGCGCGTTCGGTCGGCACGGGGCGCGCGTCGCGAAAACGCCGTGCTGCTGTTTGTCGAGGAACGGCACCACGGTAAGTGAGACGCGTGCGGCCCGATGGAACGCGTAGAGCAGATAGACGTGTGAAAACAACTCGATGTCGCGCAGCCCTTCGGCGAACTCCGCGAACACTTCCACGACGCCCTCAGCCTCCGGCGTGAAGACGCCCTGGATGGGCGCGCCGGCCGCCTCTTTGAACGCCGAATGAATGACGCCGATCGGGCGATACGTAAACGTCTGTGGTGTCATGGTCGGCCCTCGCCGTGGGCGTGCGTCGTAGCTCTAAGCGGCTCGGATGTCCGGCCTTCAGTCGATCTCCATATGCCAGCCGGCCGTCGGGTGGACGAAGCGCTCGGGCCAGGTTTCGAGCATCCGTGCGGTGGCTGGCAGCCCGGTACAATGCGCCGGGCCGATCACCCGCACATCGTAACGTCGCAAGGCATCCAGCGATTTCGCGATGCGCTCCTGGGACGCGTTGACCAGGTGCATGCCGCCGATGACCGCGTGAATCCGGTCACTCCCCGTCAGTTCGACAACATAATCCAGTGTGTTGACCAAGCCGGCATGAGCGCACCCCAGCACGACAACGGTCCCGCGCACCGACTCGATGTACAAGGCTTGATCATCGACCAGCGGGTCGGGTGTTTGGCAGGCTTGATCGAGGTAGAACCCGCCGCCGGTGTCCTCAAAGTCGGTCCGGCGTGGAATCTCGCCGGTGACCCAGACGCCGTCGGCAATCTGCACCGGGCCATCCGTGAACACCACGTCGGCGACGTGCGGCCGGATGGTGTCCGCGCTCGGTATCGGGCCTCCGATGGCTCGGCTGGGGCCACCCTGGCGTCGGCCGAACTTCGACTGAAAGGCAGCCGAGTGCACGTAGACGACGGCCCGCCGGAGATACTGCAAAGCTCCGGGTAGCCCGCCAGTGTGGTCATAGTGGCCATGGCTGAGGACTACACCGTGCGTCAGCCCGAGGTCGATCGCCAGCGCCTTGACGTTGTGCGACAGGACCATCCCCTGCCCGGTGTCGAAGAGGATGTTCCGCCCGTCGGCTTCGACCCAGCAAGCTAATCCGTGCTCGGCGAGCAAGCCGCGCGCCCCGGCGGTGTTTTCGACTGCCATGGTAATGCGCAGCTTGTGGACCACGACGGTCTCCCCCGGGGTCGGTCGCCGACGAACCTGCCGGCCCGCCGCCGGCCGGGTCGCTGGGCGAACCTACTCAGCCGGCGACTCTGGTGCAGAGCTTTTCGGCTCGACAAGGCGGTGGCAGGCGTCCAACAGCTCCGCGGACGGCTCCTGGTAACCCGAAATGCGCAGCGGGCGGAGGATTTCCGGGTGGTCCTGGGCCGCAGCCAGCAGGAACTGGCGGACCTTTTCTCCATCGGCCTCGGGCAGCTTCGGCGAGCAAACGATGAGCCGGTCGGGAACGGCCAGCGTCTCGGCGACAATGCGCAGCCGGTCGCGAGCCGGTTCGCCCTCCTGCGCATCGTGCTCCGGCAGCGCCTCCCAGGCCTGCTGGTCGATGAAGCCAGCGTCGTAACTGCCGCTTAGCACGCTCCGGGCGAGCGAGCGCGCGTCGGAAAAATGCCGCAACGAGCCGGGGATGGGCAGCAGCTCGAGCGCCAGGTCGCTTTTGGCCAGGCCGTTGCGCTGCAGCAACTCGAGCCCCGCGTGGTGTGTCCGCGCATCGCGGGCGGGACCGAAGGCAACCTTCTTGCCGCGCAGATCCTGGACGGCCCGGACATCCGAGTCGTGCCGCACGACCAACAACCCGCTGCGCGCGCTGCGCCGTTGCTCGTCGGCGGAAACGGCGATCACCCGGAAACGCTCCCGATCACCGAGCTGACCGTACTGAATCGGCGAAATGACCGCCAAATGGTAGAACCCCAGGCCCAGGTTCGGCTTGACCTGGATCGGCAGGCACAGATCGAGCGCCACCTGCCTACCCGCATGCTCGCTCAGCGCCTTTCGCAGCGGTTCGTACGGCGCGAAGGGATTCAACAGCTCCAGCGGACTCCCACTGGTCGATCCACCCTCGTCGGCCACCAACGCCACAACCAGTGGCTTGCCGACGCCGAACAGATTGAGAAGCGGGATACCGCCGCTGCGGCATCCGGCACTCGCGAGCAGAGTCACGATGGATAGTGCCACAAGCGGATGAACTGCGTTCCGTCGCATGATCGACTCCTTTCGTTACGCATTATGGCGTCTAGCCCACCCGGTAGTCGAGTAGCGTGTCGCGGTCAAAAACCGGCCCGTCCGAACATGCCAGGGCCCACCGCCAGCCGTCCGGTCGCGTCGAGTCCGCCACACGCACCACGCACGACAGGCACGTGCCCAGGCCGCAGCCCATCGTGCGCTCGATGCACAACTGACAATCCAGGTTGAACTTACGCGTCAAATCAGCCACCGTCCGCAACATCGGCTCCGGCCCACAAGCCAACGCCATCGGACGACCTTGCCGCGTCTTTGGTTGGCCGCACCAGCGGTGCAGAGCATTGGTGACCAGGCCGGCCAGGCCAAGTGAACCGTCGTCGGTGGTGATGATCGCCGGAAAAGGGGTCCCCGCGGGAAGTTCCACACAGCGGCGTGGCGTTGCATCCGGCGCCGGTTCGCCGGACAGGCGC
Source organism: uncultured Planctomycetales bacterium (assembly GCA_964572345.1). Lineage (GTDB taxonomy): Bacteria > Planctomycetota > Phycisphaerae > UBA1845 > Fen-1342 > JAUWXH01. Next base: position 70,525 of record CAZNFA010000005.1, on the reverse strand, counting down.
AGCGGAAGCAGTTCACGCGTGGTGGCGCCGAAGATCGCGGTCACGTCGCGGTGACCGAGCTCGTGCAATCGACGGGCCAGATAGAGCAAGGGGGGAATCCCGACGCCGCCGCCGATGCATACCACGGGAACATCCGGGCCGGGTATATCGAAGCCGTGGCCGAGCGGACCGGTGATGTTGAGCGCCTGTTCCGGGCGCACGCGTTCGAGCCATAGAGTCCCGACGCCGACGCCTCGCGAGATAACGCAAAGGTGTGTTTGCCCGTTCTCATCCCGCCATTGGTCGGCGATGCTGAACGGCCGGCGCAGAAACGCCTGGGGACGCTGCCGGCCACCCAACTCGGGTGACGGAAACTCGTCGGCCGGCCAAGTTAGCGCCGTCGGCGTCGCATCGACCTCGTCCGCACACTGAACTTGCAGGAATTGCCCCGGGTTCGACGCAGGGAACTGCGGCAAAACGAACTCGACCTCGATGTGCTCACGGCAAATCGCGGTCACATTCACGACCCGCGCGTCCCGCGCGCACACACACGCCGTACTGGAAAGGCTATTCATCAACACGTCGGCGGGTTATAAAGCGCATCACCCACGTCTGCCAGGGCGAGCAGGTGCCTTGGCACGCGCGGAGGCCCGGATGCGGTCACGACGTCCGGGGCGTAGAGAGAAACAGTTTGGGAAATCAGGCCACCCAAAAAAAGCTTCCGGGACCGAACCCAAGGGTCGATCCCGGAAGTGCGCCACGGCTAGAACAGCCGCGTATTTCAGTAATGTTGTCGCCTCGACCTTCCCCGAGGCCTGCGATCGCACTATAGCCGATCACCGAGGGGGTGTCCACTTGGGCACCCAAATTTGCCCGAAGGTGGCCGATTTTGCGTAAGTCGTTTACTGTCAACAAGTTACAGTTTAACGGTAGCCGGGCGATCGGCAAACCCTCGCGACCGTGCCGCGGCGTCGGCGGGGCGCGAAAACGACCCGGCGAACGAGACAAACGGCCCTTTTCACCACCTGTAGTCGACCGGGCAGCCCCACGCTGAAAAACCGGGAGTTGCCGAAGTGTCCAAGCCCGTTCTGCACGTCGCGTTGGCCCTGGTTTACCGCGATGAGCACTGGCTCGTCGCCAAGCGATACGCCCAGGCGCACCTGGGCGGGCTGTGGGAGTTCCCGGGCGGCAAGTGCGAGCTGGATGAACCGCCGATGCGGGCCGCCATCCGCGAGTTGCGTGAGGAGTGCGGCGTGCGCGCGGTCGCGGAACGCGCGCTGAAGCTGCTGACGTACGATTATGGCGACCGTCTGGTGCACATCACGCCGGTGATTTGCCGTTGGGAAGCCGGCGAGCCGCACCCGATCGGCAATGAGCAATGCCGCTGGGTTTCGAGCAGCGAGCTCGGTCGGCTGGAGATGCCGCCGATCAACGCCGACATCCTGCGCGCCATGCTCGGCGCCGATTGACCGGGCGTCGCGCTACGGCGATTGGCTTTTCCACTCCTCGAGCTGTTTGCGGAGCGTCTCTTCCGCCGGCGAGCGCAGCGCGTGGGCGATATCGAGCGCTTCTTGCAGCGTGCTGATGGCCTGCTTGCGCTCGCCCGATTGCATGCGCAGAGCGGCGATCTCCCGCAGACACACGAGCTGGTTGATCAGATCATCGTCTTGGCGGAACCGCTCGAGCGCCGATTCGTATTGCCCCAACGCCGCCTGCCATTGCTCCATCGCCTGGTAGATGCTGCCCAGCGCGACGCGGACACGCGGCTTCGAGCCTTCGGGCGCCCGGGCCAGACAGTTGCTGGTGGCGTCCAGTGCTTCCTTCCAGCGCTGCTGCCGGCGGTAGCATTGCCCGATGAGCATCCAGGCGGTGGCCTCGCTGCGCCGGGAACCGGTCTTCTGTGCCGCCGCGAGCGTCCGCTGGTGCATCTGAAGCGCCGCGTCGTGCTTCTCCAGGTCCTGGTAGATGAGCGCCAATTTGCTTGCCGCCGGCGCCTCCGCCAGCACGTCGCCCAGCTCGTGCAACGCACCCAGCACGAGCCGTTGCCACTCGGCTGCGTGCCGGTAGTCCTGACGCCGGATCTCTCGCCGGTGCTCATCCGTCAACTCGATGCCGGGCGGAAGCCGACGTGACAGATACAGGTCGCAAATGCTGTCCATGGCGGCGAGCTGCCCATAGGGGTTGCCCGCTTCGTACGAGATCACCAGCGCCGACTGGACGCGCTCCAGGGCGGCGTCGAAACTCCCCGAAAGGCGCAGCATCACGGCACGCGCCAGCTCCGCTTCGGCCAGGTCGTGTGTGTCGCCGGCCCGGCGGGCCGAGCGCGTCAGGGCGTGCAGCCGGGCTTGGATCGCTGCGCTCGTGCGGTTGTACAATGTGGCTGGCAGCAACGGCGCAAGTTGCATCTCGATCTGCGCCAACAGCGCCAACGCCGGCCGATACTCCCGATCGTATTCCACCGATTTGGCCGCGTAATAGGCGGCGTCACGCAGGTTCTCGGCCCGGGCGGCGGTGATCGCCTTGGCATAGTACTCCAGTGCGCTCAGCGACTTACACGGTGGCGCGAAGATCAGCTTGCGGGCCGGCTCGCCGAGCTGCGCGGCACCCAGCCGCGACAGAACCCAGCGTGTCGCCTGGTCCAGAGCGTCGAACAGCCGGCTCGGACCGATCGTAGCCGTTTCTTGTAGCGTGTCACCGCCGTCGGGTCGCATCAGCTTCAGATCCAGCCGCACCGAGTCAGCCGGGCCGCTACATATTCCGGTCAGGTAAAGCTCCCCACCCAGTAGCCGTACCACCCGCGACCACTCCGGCTGCTCGGTCGCCTCCTCCCGCAGTTCGTGACGTCCCTGGTAAGCCCGCACCGTAGGAATAAGGATCAGGGACGGCGTGCGCTGCAACCGCCAGGCGAGCGTTTCCTGAACGGCCACCGCTATCCACGTATCGCGCGGGTCGCTGTCGTCCGCAGGCTGGAAGCCGACCACCGTCAGGTGGGTGTAACCGCGTGGCGGCTTGGTCGGCTGCGAACCCGGTTCCAGCCCCGCACGCGGGGAGGCTTGGGCACCGACCGCGGGGGATATCGCGACGGACAGCGCCACGCCGAGCAGGATCGGAATGCGACGGTTGATGCAGTAGTTCACAGGCGACTCCGTCTCTGATAGTCGTCGGGGGCTGCTGCCGCCGTTCGGGCGCGGGGCATTGTAACGTCGCTCGGCCGTTACACGACGTTTTCGTTCGAGCACGACGCGGGTAACATCGCGGCGAAACCCGCTCGTGAGGGCCACCGGCGATGATTCTGACATTGTGTCGCACGCGAAGCTTCCTGGTGACGTTGGCGTGCGCGTTGCTGCTGGCAGCGGATGCGACCGCGACCGGCCGACGCGACTGGTGCCTCATCCCGCTCGGCTCGTTTCCGCTGCGGCCGGGAACGCAGGAGATTCGCGTGGCGCGGCCGTACGATCGCTTCGGCATCATTCGCTCGCCGATCGTGTTCGTGGCCTTGTTCGATCCCGAGAGGCGGCCGCCGGTGCCCGGCGAGATCCGCTTCACAGCCGCCGAGCAGCCGTATCCAACCTGGAGCATTCGACAGCCCGGGCAGATGTACGTCATCGGCACTGCGACGTTGGAACGGGACAGCGCGGCCGACGGACGACACCTCACGCTGCGCGTCGAGGTAAAGAACTGCGCTCCACAGTTGGCGCTGATGGCGAGCGGGGCGGCAGACCTCGCCCTGGCGGGGGATGCGGCCCTGGGACCGCTGGACCACGTCGTGCGCAACCTCCCGCGCAGCGCGGCGCAGGAGTACCTGAAAGCGGCGGTCGCCGCAGCCGGCGGCGGGCTGGAGCGGGCCAAAAGGGACTTCACACGCTTGGCATACAGCTCGGATGAGACCATCGCGCGCTTCGCCCGCGCCGCCCTGCGCCGCATTCGCTTCGCCGAGGCCGAAGCGAAGATGAAGCACGATTTCGCCACCCACTACCGCTTCGGACTCTACGCCCAGCACTGCGGAATGTTCCGGGCCGCCCGATTGCACTTCGAGCAGGCCCTGGCCGCCGACCAACGCTATCCCGACGCCTGGTTCCGGCTGGGCGAGATGATGGAGCGCTGCGGCGACCCACTCGAGGATGTGGCGGCGGTGGTGGAGCGGGCCGGGCAAACGGCGGGCATCAAAGCGAACGACTGGGACGTGCTCGTGACGCTCCTGCGATCCGAGAAGTACTACGACGTACAGGACGGCCGCGAGGTCGAGCTCCACGCCGAGATCAGCCCCGCGCAGATCGAGAGGATCAAGCGCCAGTGGCATTGGGTGGAGCAAATGATCTACGGCGCGTCCGGCGGCCGACTGAAGCTCAATACGCGCTTCGTGGAAATTACGGCTGAAGCCGGCCGGTCGTACACCACCGAGCCGTGCGGGGTGTTCGGGCCCGCTGACGAATTCATCCCGCTGCGCGGCAGCTACGATTCGGTGTTGTCGTTCCGTCCACGGGGCCAGGCGGAGACGGTGGGAGCCGATTGCGGGCCCAACGGTGCCGCGCTCAGCGACATCGGTGCCCGGGCCGGGTGGGACATCCACCTGCGGGAATGGACGCGGCAATTCGACTGGACGGTCCGCGCCGCCGAGCCGGCCGAACTGTTCCCCCTCGCCGACCACTCTGACGGTTGCGGGCATCAGCCGATCCCGTCGCTGGGCTACGGCTTGCGCGCGGCGTTTCGTTATTACGTTCCGCCGGCGGTATATCGACGGGTCGAAACGGCCGATCCCGACACCGGGACAGGCTACCTCCGCGCGTGGTTCGTCAGCGACCCTGTGGGAATCACCGGCGATGAACCGGCGACCGGCGGCATCGTCCAGAAACATGGCCCGAACCAAACCCGAGACTGGCCCCGCCGACTCGTCGTCTCGCAGACGGACTTTGTGGACCTCAACCAGGTCTACGCGGACGCCGGCCTGACGCCGCGCCCCCCGGCGATTACGGCCGCGACAGCGTTCCTGCGATCGCCCACCCGTCGGGAGGCGCGCCTCTGGCTGGGCTTCAACGACGGCATCGCCGTGTGGCTCAACGGACGTCTACTCCACCGCGGGGATTACTATGCGGTGAACAAGTTCGCCGACCAAAACCTGACCAACCTGCTCGCCAAGGCGGCAACGCTGCGGAAAGGCTGGAACCGCATTGATTGTGCGGTCGAAGCCTGGCCCAAGCCGTTCGACCGGGGCTTCGGTTTCTCCGTCCGCATTTGCGACTTTGACAACCGGCCGATCGAAGGCCTGCGCGCCGCCGAGCGGGAGCGCGACGTGCCCGCCTCCGTCATGCCGGATACGTTCCTCCCGCGTCCCGGCAATCTCTACAAGTGGGACGCCGTCCGCGACGACTGTCACGACAAGCTGCCGCTGCTCACGGCCGAATGGCTGCGCGAGTATGCCGATTTGCATCCGGACTTCCAGATTCGCGGCGACATCGATGGCCTCCACGGCTACGTTTCATTGGGTTCGCCAGAGGACGTCAGCGGCCAGCAGCGCGGCGGCGTGACCATGCACGACCTCGTGCGCGACTGGAACGCCGAGCAAGATCGCGACCTGAGGCTCAATAACCTGCTCGACTGGAATCACGAATCCTTGGCCGTATACCCGTTTCTAAAGCACGCCAGCCTTCGGCATCTGCTGGTGATCCGTCCGGAGGCTGTCGAGGCGTTTCTCACGTGCCTGCGCGAGTCGCCGCAGGCCGCACAACTCTTCGGCACCACGCCCGTGCGAGACCGGATTCTGGGCTACATCCGGGTCGGGGAAGGTGAACACGCCCGCCACCTGATCGTCGCCGAAACGCTCCTGCCGACGCCGCTGCCAATCGACGAGGAAGACCTGCTGAGCCCGTAAGCTGCCCCCCGGGCCGTCGGACCTTGCCGAGGCCGAAGCATATTGGGGCTTTTGCCTGGATTACACGAGCCTATCGCTGCGGTAGCCTCCGCACGATCGGTGATTGGCACGCTTATGCTGCCCGGTTCGCCCCTCACTCGTGCGTGCCTGAGTTTTCTGAAAAATCCGCGTTGCGCGGGGGCGTCGGCAGCGACTATTAAAAGTGGAAGCATGGGCTGTCAGTAGCGGGCCGCGCGTGCACCGCTCGCCGGCGATGCTTGCACGTGGTGCGGCGAGGCACGCATGCCGCGGGGAGCTCGGAGGGGAGCAGTGTTATGTACGGCAACCCCATCCGGGTCCTTGTAAATCCGGATTACAGCATTGGTTATATCAACGGCCCGCTGCTGGGCGAAGGCACGACCGAGCTGGTCGGGCTAAAGGTCTGGTCGCTGGTACCCCGGCGGTGGCGCGATACCGTGCGGCGGGCCCACCGTGCGATCTTCGACCGCGGGCAGCTTACCCGGCTACGCCTGGCCGCCTACCACCCCCAGAGCAACGGCCTGATGCACTACGAATGCCGGGCAGCCCCCATCTACCGCAAGGGGAAACCGGTGGCGGCCCTAGTGCATGCTGTCCCCTTGGACGGCCGCGACATCTTCGACTCGCGCCTCATCCCGTTCGACGCCCAGAATCAAGATGCCGCCATGCATGAGCTCCTCGGGGTCCTGCGTACGTTCGACGCCGACGTACTCCGCGAGGTCCGCGCCCGGCTGCTTCCCTACGCACCCGATTATCCGCACCTGCGCGTCTCCGACCCGCTCGAATGACCCGCCTCACCCACCGAGCCCACACGCCATACCAAACCACGAAGACACCAAAACACAAAGGTCTATTTCGCAGAGGATCAGCGCCGGCGAGACATGTGCCGGAGAGAGCAGACTGTCATGGGAATTCGTCTCCGGCGAACGGCACTCTGCTCAGACAAACCCGTTTTCTCTTGGTGCCTTCGTGGTGAGAGAATGAGCCTGGCCGTGGCGCTGGACGGGGCAGCACGTCACCCGGTCACCGGCGGCGCATGAAAAACGGGTGAGTGACGGGATTCGAACCCGCGACCCCCAGGACCACAACCTGGTGCTCTAACCGGCTGAGCTACACTCACCACTGGCAACCAGGTTATTTTAACAGGTCAGGCACACTCTTCCAGGGGCCCTGCGAATAAGCACGAGAGCGGGCTGAGCGTCAGGAGAGTAGGCAACGCCCGATGTCATCCCGACCGAGCAACGCGTGAGCGTCGCGAGCGAGGGATCTGGCCGCAGCGCGCAAGTTGGCCGGATTCCTCGGCGCGGAGTCTACCCTGAGCAACGTCGAAGGGCTTCTCGGAATGACAGGTTACCGACGAGACTGACGCTCACCCACCAGTGCGAACAGACCGCCCCTACTGCCCGCTGCCGAGGTAGATCGCCTGATAGTCGTCGGCGGTGTTTTCCCGGCCGTCCGCACCCAGCGAACCGACGCGGAAGACCAGCTCGTCGCGGTCGTTCAAGGCCCCGGAACGACCCGGGCGATCCATCTCCGGCAGATAGGTCACCACGCCGGCTCCGTCTACCTCGTCGTGGGCCGGCCTGGCCGTGGGGAAGATGACGTCGCTCTGCGACGATGGCTGGTCGGCGGCCGCGTCGGCCACCAGCAGCAACTGCTCGCCGGTCCAGAACACCAGCCCGGCGGAGTCGGATCCGCTACGTATGAAGCGCAGCAGGGCCCGCGCGTTGTTGTTCAGCGCCCCGGAGAAGTTCTGCCACTCGACGCTGACACCTTCCAACTCCGTCGGCAACGTGGCGCCAACGGCCACGCTGCTCGACTCGTTGCCCAGGTACGGCTGGCCGCCGGCCAGGAACAGCACCCGGCCCGAACTGTTCACGCCGGAGATGAGCTCGCTGGCGGCCACCCCGCCGGACCCGCTGAGCTCTTGCCATTGTGAGCCGTCCCACGTGATGACGGCGTCGCGGGGGGAATCGTCGGCAACGAGCTTGGTGTCAATCGCGATCCGCAACCCAGCGCCGATGGCGATGGCGTCGTAAGGCGTGTTGTCTTGTCCGACGCGCGTTCCGGGCGGGAAGCCGGGAAACGAACCGTCGGGTCGGTTATCGACGACGCGATAGAGGCTGCCGCCGGTGTAGAGGTACACACCCCGGTCGCCCTCGGGTGTCACGGTGTAGGCCGCCTGAAGGAGCATGTCTCCGGCGGGGTTGAGTGACGTGAGGATTTCGGTATCGGTGAAGGTGGCAAACTCCCCATTCTCCGGGACGTCGCCGGGCTCGCTGAGCTGGCCAACGACCACCGGCGTGATCTCGATACCGTTGCTGGTGAACACGCCCCACTTGAAAAAGAACCACTGCCCGTCCTGGTTGTGGTAGTGGTACTGGGTGCTGAAGATGACGATCCCGCTGTCGCTGACGCCGGGGTGGTAGAAGTGGGCTAGAAACGCGTCGCCGACGTCCGGAAAGACGGCGCTCAATTGCTCGTCATCGGCGACGCGGATGATGTCGCCGTCGCTGGCGCGCCAGCGATACAACCCGTTTGCCTGTGCGGAGCCACTGATATGAGCGACGAAAATGAGCCTTCCCCCGGCACCCCAGGCGAGCGAGGGCGTTTTATTGTCCGAATCCCACCTGATGCTAAAGCCGCTGAAGTAGTCGTCCGCGCCTCTGCCGGGCACGGTGCCTGTGCGCGCCGGGTCGTCATCGATCACACGTTGGAGCGTGCCGGCGTCCCAGACGTAGAGCCCGTTATCACCCTCGCCGCCGGTGTACGCGCCCCAGAACGCCACACGACCGTCGCCGTCGATGACCGGGTTGCTAAAGCGGGTGAAGGTTGCCCCCGGTTGGCTGGGCACGGCATCGCCGGTCTGGACGATGGCTTGCAGGGTCATGGTGGTTGGCGGGGTACCGTCTCCATCGCCATCGCCGGAGTCCGAGTCGCCGGAGCCAGCGCCATCGGTATCAGTGCCGGCGCCATCGCCGGTACCATCGCTGCCGGCGTCTCCACCAGCCCCGTCGGTGTCGCTTCCGTTATCGGCGCCGGCGCCACCGTCTGAGCCGTCGGTCGCAGCCCCGCCCCCGTCGGTTGAATCCCCGCCGTCCGTAGCGCTGGAGTCGGTTCCACCGCCGGGCGGGGGTGGCACCGGACAGCCGGTGATCAGCACAAGCGAAACGATGGCGAGCAGACCGAGCGTGCAGAAGCGCAGCGACGCTGGACGAACTGGTTTGCGTTGCGGGTTCACGTTGTATTCCTCCTGGCGGCTCACCACCTCGGCACGGCCCAGACTTCGACTATGGCCCCCACCTCATTGGTAACTGTATTCACCGACAAGTGCGAAGGCAACGCGGGGGCAGGGGGTGTTCCCGAACACCGGGCGACCGTCCCATAAACGTCCACCGCAGCAGCAGTTAGGCCTATTGGTTGCGAACCAGGATACGCGCCAGACCGACGATACCCCCCACCAGCAGCGAAAACAGCAGCAGGAACAGCAGCATCCCCACCGCGAAGCTCAGGATCGGCCAGCTCGAGAGAACGAAATTCTCTACCGAGCCCAGCAGCGAGGCCACCACCGCGATCGCGATCCCTGCCAGGAAAATCGCCCCGACCGCGCCCCGCCGATTCCCCTCGAACGGCGTCATACGCACGGTCAGGCAGACGGCCAAGTACAGAAACAGCACGGTGGACCAGTCCAACAGCTCGCTGCGCAGGATGGCGTTCAGCATGTTCTCGATCACGGTAATGCTGTTGCGCAACAGCTCCCACATCGCCGACAGCGACGTGGGCAGGTCCTGGGACACGGACAGGGCGGCCCCGCCGGAAAGTTCCTCAAGCACGCGGCCACCCAACAAGCGTGCCGCGGCGTAGAGGCACGCCGTGCAGGCCACCAGCGGCAGCAGGCCCACCAGGATTGAGCCGATGACCGGGATCCGCTGTGTTTCCGGGGTGTCCGATTTCGGCTCGCCCTTTTCGTCGTCACCCATCAGTTTGGTGTTTCGCACCGGGTTGCCCGTGACCAGCAGCCCCAGCACGTGCCCGAGCTGGGCGACGAGCGTGCCCGGCAGCAAGACGGTGTTGACCACGCGCGGCTTGACCAGCCGACCCCACAGCCAGTACACGCCCCACGCGGAAAACACGATGACCAACAGCCAGAACGTAAGTGCGGCGTAAAGCATGGCTCCACCTCGCTTTCCGCGGCAGAGATGGTTCGGGTATCCATCCCTGGCAACCCATGGAACTCATTATGCGCTCTTGGGTCTCCTTTTCCAGAGCTCCCACGACAGAATATTCCCGCGTCGGCTGTGAAGGCGGGGGCTACCAGGCTCGTCTATCGGGATCATCCTGTGCTGCCTGGCTACACGTGAAGCGACCGACGAAGGGCGCGCGCAGAAAGGGGCCGTCCGCCCGGGACGGCCCTGGAATGCCTGTACTCGCGAAGCGGCTTGGCGACGGCGACGTGGGACGGCTAGGTGCCGCAACCCCAGTCGGCGAGCAGAATGCCCAGGTCGCCGTGGCCGACGTGGCCATCGCCATCTAGGTCGGCATTCGGGTTCCAGTTGGGGTCGCCCTCGTGCGTGCACCAAGCCGCCAGCAACTCACCCAGATCGGAGTGGTCGGTGTCACCGTCGCCATCGATGTCCCCGACACACCCGGCGCTGCTGATCTCGACGGTCGCACTGCCCAGGTCGCCGACGATATTGTAACCAGGGACTTCATCGTCATAGACGGCCGTGACGGAGTAATCACCATATTCCGCAAGGAGGACGACATCCGTCCCCTCAGTAGCGGCCAGGGCCTCGAACTCGAACGTGGTGACCAACAGACCCTCGGGCGTCGCTTCGGGCAATTCACCGAAGTTCGCCAACGCCGCGTAATAGGCGTCTCCGTCGTCGAACGTGTCGTTCAGCCCGTCCGCGTGCGCATCACTTGGAAACCCGGACAGCATCCAGTCATAGGGAGAATCGCTGTCGTCAACCCCGAGCAGACGAAGGAAATCAGGATCCCACACGACGATGGCCTGCAGCGACACGAACGGTTCGCTACCCCCGCCATTATCGGCTACCGCGTAGAAATCGATGCGAACCGTCTCGCCGACGGGGGCGCCCTGATTCTCAACCTGCCACTCCAAGTCCACGTCCGCCTGCGCCGCTGCGCCCAGAAGAATAACAGAGAATACCAACACCGAAGTTTTCATGGCTGATGCCTCCCAAACCAATTTACAAGCCGGCCCGCCGAACAACCGGAACTCTCGGTCCCCTTGCCCGCCCAACACCGGGTCAAGTGCCGACGCCGTTCCACCCGAGAGTCTAAATACCATTCGGCCGTGGCACAAACGGCCTTTCACCATTTTCACACGGCCAAACTTCGCTGTTTTAATAGTCCTATAACAACTCCACTGGCAGCGCACGTGTGCGGTGCGAAGGCGGGCCAACAGAATCTTGCGATGTCGCGCGCGTGAGATTGGGGGCGAATGCCTGAGGCGATAACAAGCACGCGCTGCGCAAGTGCCCCCGTCAACGATGCGCTGATTCATGCCGACAGCATGGACCCACCGGTCTTGCGACGCTGACACCCCTGCAACCTTCACCTCCCAGGTTTGTCCGGCGCTGGCATAAGTCCGCGAGAGACTGCCAGCGCGCGCGCGCTTATGTGGCGCGCCCTGCCGAACTCGTACCGACTACACTCCCAATGCGTCGGCCGCGTCCGCCGGTGATACCGGCGGACGCAGACCGACAATCGTGTTGGCTGTGCGACACTCGGGAAGCACGCTGGCTTATGGTGCTACCCGTTAGGGACGACGAACGTCGTCTGGGTCAAGCGGTTGACCACCCTCGCTTGGTGAAACCTCCGGTTCCCAGCCGCCGTTCTCGAATGCTTCGACGTCCTGCATATCGAGCCAGCCGTCGTGATTCAGGTCAGCGCCGGCCAACTCGTCCCAGCCGCGTGCGTGCAGTTCCTCGACCGAGATCGACATGATGGGGCCGCGGTCCGCGGCGCCAGGGGCACCGCAGCAGTTCGGCTCGTACGCGCAGAGCAAGTTCACACGGAAGTAAGCGAAGTCGTCGATGGTGCACAACGCGTCGCCGTTGGCATCCGCGTGCATGAATTGATCGCACGCCGGACACGTGGTGTCACCAGTGCCGTAATTGGCGCCAGCGTTGAACTGGTTCCACCACACGCCGAAGTCGAGGATATCGACCCAGTAATCGCAGTCCGGCCACTCGCAATCGTCGGGCCAGTTGCAGAAGTCGAAGTTACCTGAGAGCAGCCAGTGCCCGAGCTCACTCGGGTACTCGCACTCTCCGTCCGGCCGCGGATTCCTGTATTCGGCCGAGTACTTGGTCCGGACCATGTCGGGGCAAGTGAATTCATCGGTGTATTCGATGATGCCCAGCTCGGCCGTGCTGCGTAACGTGTGCAGCCGATCCTGTGCGGTCATGCAGTTGTAGAGCGCACAAGGCACGTGCAGCTCGGTCGTGCCGGCGCTGCGATCCACGTTGTTGGTCACAAACGTGATAACGCGGTCGGCAGTATGAACCGGCTCGTCGGCAGGGCAGTTCCACAGCTCAAAAGTGATGCAGCGCGAGAGCGGGCTGACGAAAATGCCCTGGAGTTCCACGTGAGCGACCAAGAGGTTCTCGTCCATCACTTCGACGAACTGGAAGCACAGGTTTTGATTGCCGCAGTCGTCGGCGGCAGTCCACCAGACCGTCGTCTCACCGGGCGGGTAGGCCTCGTCGAGGGCCAGCCCGTCTGAACGTTCCCCGACAACTTCCACGTCGTCGTCGCAATTGTCCACGGCTGGCGGCACCGGGAGACAGACGAAGGCGTCGCAGTCGCCGGCATTGGGGTAAACCGTCACGTACAACGGTTGACAGCCATCGGGGAACTCCGGCGGCGAGCGGTCAATCACCTTGATCTCCTGCGGGCACTCGCTGTAGTTGCCGCAGAAGTCGGTCACGCGAAACGTCCGCGTGATGATCAGCGGATCGCCATCACAGCCGCTGCCGCCGTTGTCCACGTCGCCCTCGTGCGTGACCACTGGCGCCGAGCTATTGGGATCGTCCGGATCCCAGCAGTTGTCAGCAAAGCACACTCCCTCGAGATTGGGCTCCGGGACGTCCTGGACGCACTCCACCTCCACGTCATGCGGGCACGCCCAGATCTCCGGTGGCGTCGTGTCGATCACCGTGATGATCTGCTGGCACTCACTAAAGTTCTGGCAGACGTCCGTCACCCGGTACGTCCGCGTGATAATGAGCGGGCTGTCCGGGCAGCCGTCACCGGCATTGTCCTCATCGCCTTCCCACGTGACCACCGGCGCCGGGCTATTCGGATCGTTCGGATCCCAGCAGTTGTCCGAGACCTGGATTCGCGGGTCCGGGTTGTTGGGGTCGTAATCCGGCACCTCCTCGACGCACTGGTAGTTTTCGGCCGGCGGACAGATGATCTCCGGATCGGTGGTATCGACAACCGTGATCGTCTGGATGCACTCACTGAAGTTACCACAGAAGTCGGTTGCCCGATACGTGCGCCTGATGATCAGCGGATCATCCTCACAGCCGCTACCGCCATTATCCACGTCGCCTTCGTGCGTGACGTCTGGGGGCTCCGGATGGTCGCAGTTGTCGGACACAACGGGCAACGTGACGTCCGGGTCCGGCACGTCCTCAACGCACTCGTACCCTTCGTCCGCCGGGCACTCGATCACCGGCGGAGTCGTGTCAACTACCGTGATGATCTGCTGGCAGTCGCTGTAGTTGCCGCAGAAGTCGGTTGCCCGATACGTCCGAACGATGATCCGCGGATCGCCCGGACAGCCGGTGGCCTCATTGTCGTAATCACGTACCCACGTGACATCCGGAGCGTCATCGCAGTTATCGGTCACCGCCACCAACCCGGGGTCGGGCTCCGGGACGTCCTCGTAGCACTCGACGCCCACGGGATCCGGGCAGGTTATCTCCGGCGGGGTGTTATCGACCACGGTGATCGTCTGCGTGCACTCGCAGTAGTTCTCGCAGAAGTCGGTGCAACGATACTTGCGTGTGATGATCCGCGGATCATCGGGGCAGCCGGCCCCGCCGTTGTCGGTGTCCCCTTCCCACGTGCAGGCCGGCTTCGGATCGCAGTCGTCCGTGCAAACCACCAGGTCGCAGTCGGCATCCGGCACTTCGTCCACGCACTGCACCGTGACGGCTCGCGGGCACGTGCAGTCCGGCTCCGTCCAATCGATGAAAAGGTTCCCGGTGAATTTGAGGCACGGGTAGACCGGGAGGCCGTCCGGATCGGAAAACCGGGTCGGCGGCAGGTGCTCGCGGAAGCAGATCTGGTTCGCCAGATCCGGGTCGAATTCGCAGAACTCCGCGAGGCCTTCGATCCTGATGATGGCCAGCACCGCATCCTTATCCGTCGGCTCCTGCGGGGGATCCGCCATCTCGTCGATGCCGGCGATCAGAGTGATCGTCCCAAGCTCGTTGTCCCACTCATTGATCATGTGCAGGCCATACGGCGATTCAGTGAGCTCAATGTCGCACACCCGGATGTACCGCGGGTTGAAGCACATGAACGCCTGGTAGCCGACGACCAATTGGTCAAGATCGCGCTGCCGCAGCTCGACTTCCAGGAACGGTCCGGTGCATTCATCCGGGCCGGTCGGTTCCGGGATGCATTGGCCCGCGGCCACGAGTTCCATCACGTCTACGCCCGGGTCATCCGTACACTCGACCACGCAGCAATCGGGGTACCCTTGTGCCCAGGAAGTGGCCGCTGTCGAGTAGCCGAACAGCGGAACCAATAGACATGTTGTGATCGGTAAGATCGTACTCAACGATTTCATTACTCAACTCCTCCAATTGTTAGGAATTGCTCGGCGGCGCCGAGAGAAGACGCCGCCCCGTTGCGGCACCACGCCGCACACCGACTAACCAAGTCCTCTAGGCAATTATGGAACCCTTGCCCAACTGCTCCAGCGCACCTCCTCTCTGCCTCCTCCACGCCAAACGGCGCAAAGAAACACAGCCTCCGCCCCTCTGACTCCTAGCCGTCAGGGGCGGTCACACAGCATCAAATCGCCGGGACTCTTTCCTCGCTCCTAGGAGTCCGTTCCCCAAATAGGAGATACCCGGCGGCTCTAGCCGCCCATCAGCGCTGATGGGCGCGGAAACACTTGAGACCGCGAGATCGGTTCCGTTAGCCGACCACGCTTTGGCGTGGGTTTCAATTCAGGCATTTACCCCAAATTGCACATATTTTGGGCCCCGGGTTCCCGGTGGCCGGCATGCCCATGCCCGTTTTCAAATCCTGGCCGATCTGCCGTATACTGCTCCCATGCGGTCGATCGCGATCGTCAATCAGAAAGGGGGCGTGGGAAAGACCACGACGGCGGTCAACGTGTCGGCCGCCCTGGCGCGCGCCGGGCAGCGCGTGCTGCTGATCGACCTCGACCCGCAGGCCCACGCCACCATGCACCTGGGAATCGAGCTGGGGCCCGGAGACAAGAGCACCTATGACGTGCTGCTCAGCGGCGACACGCTGCGGGCCGCGGCCCGCCAAGTGGCCGAAGGGCTGACCCTCGTCCCGGGGCACATCGACTTGGTGGCCGCCGAGGTCGAACTTGCGGAACGCCCCGAACGCGAGCTGATCCTGGCCCGGGCACTCGAGACGTTCTCCGATCCGTACGACATCCTGATGATCGACGGCGGCCCTTCCCTGGGAACCCTGACGATCAACGCTCTGGCGGCCGTTGAGGAGGTGATTATCCCGCTCCAGCCGCACTTCCTCGCGTTGCAAGGGCTGGGCAAGCTGCTCGAGACGGTTTCGCTGGTGCGCGGCGTATTGAAGCCGGCGTTGCGTGTCTCGGGCGTCGTGCTTTGCATGTACGAGACGAACACGCGGCTGGCGCAGGAGGTCCGTAGCGACGTCAGCCGGTTCATCCGCGACGCGGAGTTTCAGGACGCCTGGTACGGCGCACGCGTTTTCGAGACGCGCATCCGCCGCAATATCAGGCTGGCCGAGTGCCCCAGCTTCGGCCAGACCATCTTCGACTATGCCCCGCGCTCGCGCGGGGCGGAGGACTATACGGCGCTGGCCGGGGAGATCCTGGCCATGGAGGAGCCTGGCGAAGTGGCGGAAGCGCCGGCAACCGCCATGGAAACGCCGCCTTCCGAGGTGGCCGCTGACGCGGAGCCGCCGGGTGTTCTCGCGGGCCCGGTCTCCAAGCCGGCCGACGTCCCGACCGGCGCGCTGAATCCGTACGCCGCCCCACCGACCGTTACGCCGGCCGAATACCCCACCGTGGGCGTGACTTCCCCGGCCGGCCCCCCACCGCCCGACCGACCGGACGACCGCCCGGACGACGGCCCGGCCCCCTGAACGCGGAGACACCCCTGACACTCTGGGACCGCTGGTATCGTCACACGCTGCCCGCCTACTGGGTCTTCCTGTTCTGCGCCACACATTTCCCCAAGTTGAGGATCGGGGCTCGCCCGGGATCCGACAAGCTAATCCATTTCGTCGCCTTCGGTCTGCTGACACTCCTGTTTTGGCGGTTCGTCGAGTCCTTTGGACGACCGCTCTCGGGCCGTTTCGTGTGGCTCGCCGCGCTCTGGCTCGGTGTGTACGCCACCCTAGACGAGTACCTCCAGCAGTTCGTCAACCGCGGCACCGATTTGCAGGACTGGCTAGCGAACCTGGCCGGCGTGGCGGGCGTGCTGGCCGTGCTCGAATGGCGGCGACGGACCCGCCGGCCACGCGCCGACGCGAATACCACGCCAACACTGGATTCGCCGGGCCAAAAAACCTAACATATAAGCTGCGGGCGAAGCAAACAGGAACCTGAGCAATGGTGCTCTTTCAAGCCCCCTTACCGCTTGGGTACGCGCAGTTCAGCGAGGATGAGCTCCGCGCCGGCATACGCAGCTTCAAGGATCAGCTCGGCAAGCGCCTGGTCATCCTCGGCCACCATTACCAACAGGACGAGGTGATCGAGTTCGCCGACTTCACCGGCGACAGCCTCAAGCTCGCCCAACTGGCCGCCCAACAGACCGACGCCGAGTACATCGTCTTCTGCGGCGTGCACTTCATGGCGGAGTCGGCGGATATTCTCACAGACGGTGCGCAGCAGGTCCTTTTGCCGGACCTATCCGCCGGTTGCAGCATGGCCGACATGGCCCATATCGACCAGGTCGAGGAGGCCTGGCCGCTGCTGTGCGAACACGCGCGCCAGCCGATCACGCCGATCACCTACGTCAACTCGTCGGCGGAGGTGAAAGCGTTCGTCGGCCGACACGACGGCGCCTGCTGCACGAGTTCGAACGCCAAGATGGCGCTCGAATGGGCGCTGCACGGGGCCGCTCCGGACGGCAACCCTGACGCCGGCCACAAGGCCCTCTTCCTGCCGGACCAGCACCTCGGCCGCAATTCGGCCTACGCCCTCGGCTGGCCGCTGGATAGCATGGTGGTTTATGACCCGCAGCAGCCGGAAGGTGGGCTGACGCCGGGGCAAATCCGCGCCGCGCGTGTCATCCTGTGGAAGGGCCACTGCTCGGTACACCAGCTCTTCAACCTGCCGCAGGTTGAATCGATCCGGGCGCTGGACGAGCCGTACAACGTCCTCGTGCATCCCGAGTGCCCATGGGAGGTATGCCGGCGGGCCGATTACGTCGGCAGCACGGAGTACATCGTCAAAACCGTCCGCGAGGCGCCGCCGGATTCGTACTGGGCTGTCGGCACCGAGGTGCACCTGGTTCACCGGCTGGCCGACACGTGCGCGGACAAGCGGGTGCGCCTGCTGGCGGGCATCCAATGCCTGTGCACCACGATGTACCGGATCGACCTCAAGCACCTGTACTGGACGCTGGAGAACCTGATCGCGGGCCGGGTGGTAAATCAGATCGCGGTCGATGACGAGACCAAGCGCTGGTCCCGCATCGCCCTGGACCGCATGCTCGAACTCGCCCCGTCGCAGCCGGTCTCGGCCAAGTAGCCCATCGACCGTCAGTCGGCCCCAGGCTGGGCCATCCGGGTCGGCATTCGGTGGCCGGTCGCCTCCGGGCGTGATGCCCGACGCTCCGGCAGTTGCGAGTCCCGCTGCGGTTCGGCGGCTGCCGGGTACGGGAAACTGGGTATTGAGTCCGCACCGGTCCTGCTGTATCATACAACCTGCATTTCCGCCCCTGCTGACGATGGTCGGCATGGACGGGGCGTTCGGGTTCGGGGGGCAGGAGGAGCGTAGCATGTTTGCGCTGATCACACCCGTCAGGACTGTTCTGTTGGCCACGCTTGTCTTCACGCTCGGGTTTGCGGTAGCGGCCTCGGCTCAGACCACCTGGTACGTGGATGACGACGCGCCTCCCGGCGGCGACGGCTCCCCCGAGCATCCCTTTCAACATATCCAGGACGGCATCAACGCTGCCAGCGATGGCGACACTGTTTTCGTCTTCAATGGGACCTATTACGAGCATGTCTCGGTCGACGAATCCATTACGCTCGTCGGCGAGACCCAGACCGACACGATTATCGACGGCAGTCTGGTAGGCACCGTCCTGTTCCTCGTCGTCCCCGACATCTCTATCTCATACTTCACTATCCAACACAGCGGTACTGACTCTGACCAACCGTGTGCCGCGATCCTCACAGACTGCACCGGCAGCCTGACCATCAGCCACACCAGAATCGTCAACAACCAGTACGGCGTGCTCTCTCCTGACGGTTCCTCCTCCAACCACAACTCCATCGCTCACAACATCATCATGAGCAACCAGACCGGGATCGGCCTGGACTTCTCCGACCACAACAACATCAGCAGCAACATCATTTCTAGCAACGGGACCGGCATCTTTATCCGCGGCAGCTCGGCTCATAACGACATCCGCGGCAATGTGATTACCGACAATGTCGGCAGAGGTATCCGATTTTACTACTGGTACAACTTCGATGCTCACAACAACATCGTTGACAACGTCATTTCCGGTAACGACCGCGGTGTTTCTATCGGGTACGAGTTCAGATACAATAGCCTCGTGGACAATACGATTACCAATAACTATCAGGAGGGCATTTCGCTGGGGTCAGAGGGCAACCAAGTCGTGGGAAACTACATCTCAGGCAATGGCACCGGCCTATATATGCCATATCACCGGGCTCGTAACGCCATCGTCGAGAATACCATCATCAACAATGGTCAGCACGGTGTTGTGCTTAAGGGGGATAACAACACCTTCTCTGGGAACACCGTCCTCCAGCACGATGTCGGCGTCCACCTGCGGGGATCTGAGGGCTCAGTGCTTGCCGAGAACACGATCGAAGCGCGCGTGCATGGTATGTTCCTCGAAGACGTTCATAGCGCAACGGTCGCGGGTAACACGCTCTCGGGTGATCTCTTGGGCGGGGGCGTCATGCTGGTCTATTGTGAGCAGAACCTGCTTTCTGACAACGTCATTGCTGGAGGCGCGCTGGGGCTGGCGGTCACCACATGGTCACACAACAACACGGTGTCTGGCAATATTCTCACAGAGAACGACTACGGGACTTATCTAGCCCTCGGGTGTGCGGGTAACACCATCAGGGGAAACAGGATTGAAGGCAGTGGGCGGTACGGGGTTTATCTGGTCGCCGGTAGCGAAGGTTCTCACGGGAACACCTTCTACCACAACAGCTTTATCAGCAACGCCGGGCATGCCTATGATGACTGCGCCAATAGTTGGGACAGTGGTTATCCCGGCGGTGGGAACTACTGGGATGACTATGAGGGGGCTGACGAGTATTCAGGTTCTGAGCAGAATGAGCCTGGGGCGGACGGCATTGGCGACACGCCTTATCCGGTGGCCGGCGGGGAAAACCAAGATGGATATCCGTTGATGAATATCTGGATCGCGGGTGATTTGGACTATGACGGCGATGTGGACCAGGAGGACTTGGCGCTTCTTTTGGCAGCCTGGGATTCCCAGCCGGGCGACGATCACTGGAACGTCCGGGCCGATCTCGACGAAGACCAGCATGTCGGCCAAGGTGACCTCGGTGTTTTGCTGGCGAACTGGGGTTACGGAACGTAGCTGTCAGCGAGGAGGAACGAACGATGAGACTGATTCAGAGTGCGGCACTGGCGGCTGTGGGGCTTGCGGCAGCAACCGCCAACGCCGACACGGACCAGTCCGACCTGGGCATTCTGCTAGCCGACTGGGGCTGCGACATCAACGGGTAAGGCGAGTTGGCCTCACCGGCGCCCGCCAACGACAAAACGCGTGCGGGGTTTTTTCGGAAAGACGGGACCGGCACGCGCTCACCCGGGCCGGCTCGGTGCCGGCCGCCATACCGACCAAGCCGACCTCCTTATCTTACCGGCCCACTCGAGCGGCACGCCCGACTGCCTCAGCGCTTATGCACGGGGCCCCCCATTCCCACGTTTCTCGGCCGTACGAACCCCCGCTGATTCCGCCGAACAAGACGGCCGTCTGGCGTTCCTGGTCGTAAACCATCGCGTGGCCCTTGTGCGGCGCGGGACCATCTTGAGTGAGCAGCGTCCAGGCACTGCCGCGCCACAGCCACGTCTGGCCGTTCGCACCATCGGCGTCCGTTCCGCCGAACAGAACCATCACCTGCCGCTTGCTGTCGTACACCAGGCTATGGCCGCTTCGCGGTGAGGGGCCGCACACGGGCATGGAGAGCCACGTCGGTCCGCCGGTCCAGAACCACGTATCGCCCTTCAGACCGTTGGCGTCCTTCCCGCCGAACAGCACCGTGACGCCGGTCGTCGGGTTGTATGCCGTGGCGTGCCCGCTGCGGGCCGACGGGCTGACCCGGGGGTAGCGTTGCGTCCAGTCGTGGCCGTCCCATTCCCACGTTTCGTTGGAAAGGACGGGATCGAACGGGCTGCCCGTGGCTCCGCCGAACAGGACCAACACCGCGCGCCGACTGTCGTACGTCAATGCGTGGCTGCATCGAGCCGAGGGCTTGTGGACCGGGCTCCGCTGGGCCCACGCGCTGCCGTCCCACGCCCACGTCTCGTCGCTCCGCCGGTTCACGCTCACCCAGCCGCCAAAAAGGACCGTTTCGCCCCGGCCGGCATCGTAGGCCATTGCGTGGCCCGAGCGACTCGGCGCTCCCTCGCCAGTTCGGAAACACCACGCGAGATTGGCTCCATCCCACTCCCAGGTATCCCCGACGACCGGGACGGAGTTCGTGCCGCCAAACAGAACCACGCGCGCACGGTCCAGGTCATAGGCCATCGCGTGCCCCGCGCGAGGAGACGGCACCGGCGGCCAGTCGGGAGTGCGTTGCGTCCACGCGTTTCCGTCCCACTCCCACGTCTCGGCGATCGGGCCGCCCGCGTCCCTCCCGCCGAACAAGACCACGACGCCGTAATCGTCGTCGTACGCCATCGCGCTGCTCGAGCGTGGCGTCGGTCCGCCGCTGGTCCGCAGGGCCCAGCCCGTTCCGTCCCACTCCCAGGTTTCGCCGTTCCAGCCGTTTGCATCATAGCCGCCGAAGAGCACCACCACTCCGCGCGTGCCGTCGTATGCCATGACGTGCTTGTAACGGGCGGCCGGGCCACTCTGGCCGACCAGGTGCCATTCATCGCCGTCCCACTCCCAGGTCTCGCCGTTCAACCCGCCGGCGGTGTTTCCCGCGAACAGCACGGTCCTGGCCCGGGCGGAGTCGTATGCCATCGCGTGACCCGAGCGCGGGGACGGCGCTCCGTCCGGGTCAGCGAGCTCGCACCAGTCGTGAACCTCGGCGTCGTACCCCCAGGTTGTGGCGTCAAAGAAGCCGAACGGGCCCTGGCCGCCGAACATGACCGTGACGCCCCGCTGTTCGTGGAATGCCATGGCCGCCCCGTTCCGGTTCATGTGCGGGTTGGGCGAAGTACCGGTTGAGCGCGAGGTCCAGGTGCAGCTCTGCCCGTCGAACTCCCACGTGCGGTCCAACGCCGGCGTTCCGCCAAACAGGACTCCCACACCATTGGCGCTGTCGTACGCGGCGGCGTGGCCCCCGCGCCCGTTGGGGGCCTGGCGCGAACAGCGCGCCCACGCGACTCCATCCCACTCCCACGTCTCGCGATTGAAATATTGGTCCTCCACCCCGCCAAACAGAACCATCACACCCCGCGCGCTGTCGTAGAACATCGTGTGCCCGCTGCGGGGCGCAGGACCGGGGGGCGTCCGATCCACCCAGGCACGACCGGAGCGCGTATCATCCCCCAGCGCCAGGCTCACGGGGCCGATCAGCAGGACAACCGCGTACGCCAGCGCTACCTGACCACACCTCGATTCGCCGACACATGTGAAACGGCGACGTGCTCTCATGATGCACCTCTCTTCCCCCGACAGAAGCACATGCCCGCTTGCCGTCTCCCTCTACTTATGGGCACTGTACCACAAAGCGTGTCGCTCGGCAAGCGTACCCGACCGGCACCCAGCACCAGCAGGCCGCAACCCGGGCAAGTCGCTCTCCCGCCTGCGCCACGTGCAAGTCGCTCGTCAGTGGCGACAGACAAGGCGGCTGCCATATCGCGCCGTTTCCCGGCTTGGCGAATAATCATTGAACCGAGCCCGCACGTAGACTATAATGCCGGAGCAAGCGGCGGCCGCAAGGGGGCCACCGTCCGTAGAATTCGCGGGACTTGCCCAGACCGCCCGGAAGCGTGGGATGGGGTCACCCCGGCGTTGTGGTTGACGTCGACAGCCCGGTTCTAGAAAGGAGGCGTATTGTGTGCTTTACTCTTATCGGCCCGGCAAACGCGCTTTTGAGATGGTCGCTGTCAGCCGGCGTCGTTATGGCCCTGCTGCTCTGCGGCTCAGCCGCCCCCGCGCAACACAGCGTGCCGGCTGAGCACTCACCACGTGTCACCGTACCTCACCATGTGGGTGCGGCTCCCGACTCGAGTGCGAAGGCGCAGGCCGTGCTGCCGAGTCGGCGTTTCGGACTGGAGTTCGAGGAAGAGCTGCTTGCCTTGGTCCTCGATCCGATCGATATCGCCACGGTGCGCGCCGAAGATGCCGCCCGCAACGAACCCCCGCTGCGGGTGGGAGTCAACCGGCCCCTGGCTTTCGCCGCGATAGACGGACCCGCCACGATCCAGGCTGTTCCCGGCGTCGGCAGCGTTTGGACCGCCGTGTTTGTTTCGCCGGGAGCACAGGGTCTGCGCGCACACTTCAGCTATGTGGATCTGCCTCCCGGGGCCGAACTGTGGGTCTACGGTCCGCAGGCCCCCGACCAGGCTAACGGCCCGTACCAGAAGACCGGCCCATACCGCAAGGGCGAGTTCTGGTCCGGCATCGTCCTGGGCGAGGAGCTGCGCGTCGAGTATTTCCTGCCGGAAGGCGCGGCAGAGTCCGGCTTCTTCCTGGTCGAAGAGCTGGGACACCTCTACCGCGGCCTGGAGCCTCCCAGGCCAACCGAAGGGGGTGGGCCGCGTGAGGGACCATGCCACAACGACGTGATGTGCTTCCCCGACTGGCATCCGCTGCACAATGCCACGCTCCGCATCATCGTCAGTGACGGCGAGGGCGCGTACCTATGCAGCGCCACCTTGCTGAACACCGAGGCCAGCGACGAAACCCCGTATGTGCTCACCGCCAATCACTGCGCCTGGGACCAGGCGACCGCCGAGACGCTGACAGGCGCCTGGTTTTACCAGACCGAGTGGTGCGACGGCCCAAACGGCGACTATGTTCTCTTCAGCGGAGCCGACTACCTCGCCGGCAGTCCCTATAGCGCCCTGGACCAGACGCTGCTCATGATTCTCGGCACCCTGCCCGACGGACTGACCTGGTCGGGCTGGGACACTACCACGAGCTTGCCGAACGGAACGGACGTCACCTGCATGAGCCACCCGGACGGGGCGCGCAAGAAGATCACCTTCGGGTACCTGATTCCCCATCCGTGGGGCAACTCCTACAACTACTGGGGCATCAGTTGGACCTCCGGCACCATCGAGATGGGCAGCTCCGGCTCGGGCCTGTACCGCGACGACAATCAGCTCCTGATGGGCGTGGCTTCGCACAGCACAGTGCCGATCGACTGCAGCAATCCCGACGGGCCATCGGGCTACGGGAAGTTCGGCCGGTTCTATTGGGCGATCGACGCGCTGCTGGAGGAAGGTAGCGATGACGTACTGGAAGATTTCGATACCTGCGAGACGGCCCTTACAGTACCCTCGTTTCCCTTCGTTATTCCGGGTCTGATCGTCAAGAGTACCGACGAGGATTGGCTCTACTTCGAAGTGCCCACCGGCGCGGAGCTTACGATTGATGCAACCTTCATCTACTTCAACGGCGACATCGATCTGGAGCTGTACATGGACTGTGAGGGCTCTCTCATCGCCCAGGCCGACAGCGACAACGACGACGAACACCTGTCGTTCTTCAACTTCCTCCCGAGGCATGACTTCTACCTGCGGATCTTCCTGGATGCGGACACCCGCAACGAATACGACCTGTCGATCCAACTGACCTGCGACCCGCCCGCGGCTCCCACGAACGTGAGCGCTTCCGACGGCGACTTCTGCGACCTGGTCCGCGTCTCCTGGAGCTACGTCCTGGGCTCGACCGAGTACACCATCTGGCGCAGCGAAGTCGACGACAGCGCGACCGCCTCGCAGATCGGCTCCAGTGGGACCAGCCCGTTCGAAGACGACACCACCGAGGACAGCGTGACCTACTTCTATTGGGTCAAGACGGTCAACGACTGCGGCGAGAGCGGCTTCAGCGAATCCGACAGCGGTTATTCGTACTGCGGAGAATGCGAGGGTGATGTGGACGGCGACGGCGACACCGATCACTCCGACCTGGGTGGGCTGCTTGCGGCTTGGTGCTCGCACGACGGCGACCCGAACTGGAATCCGAATGCAGACCTCGATGGAGACGGCCACGTTGGTCACGGTGACCTGGGCATCGTGTTAGCCGACTGGGGTTGCGGGACCCAGCCGTAGCGCCGCCCGACATCGCCGTAGCGAACCAGAAAGTGCTTCCTGCGGGCCGTCCACTGCCGGGCGGCCCGTTTGCTGCGCCCAGCTTGTACCAGCGCCGCCACGCCGGTAGTCTATCGCCAATACGCGCGGGCTGGGCCGACACGGCAACCATCCATAACAGCGGACCCTGCCCGCCAGCGCGACAGCGGCCGGCTATTCACGAAGGAGCGCTAAGCATGGCGAAGATCTCCCGGCGCGACATGCTCGGATCGGGAGCGTTGCTCGCGGGCTGGCTCACGCTGCCTGGCGAAACGGCGTTCGGCCAAGAGCGGCCACCGACCGTCGGGGCGCCGGCGACGGGTACCTCTGACGGCCCTTACAGTCTCCCGCCGCTGCCCTATGACTACGCCGACCTCGAGCCGCATATCGACGCCCAGACCATCAAGCTGCACCACGACGTTCACCATGCCGGCTACGTCGGGAACGCCAACAAGGCCGTCAAGGGCCTGGAAGACATCCGGCGGTCGGGCGGCGAGGCGATCAAACGCGTCCGGACGGTCACCGACGCCCTTTCGTTCAACCTCTCCGGCCACCTGCTGCACAGCGTTTACTGGGACAACATGAAAAAGGACGGCGGGGGCGAGCCGCCGGCCGACAGCGACATCGGCCGCATCATCCAACGAGACTTCGGCTCATTCGCCGCCTTTGCCGGGCACTTTCAGGCCGCTGCCCAGCAGGTCCAGGGCAGCGGCTGGGGCATCCTGGCTTACGAGCCCGCCGCGCAGCGACTGCTCGTGCTACAGGCCGAGAAGCACCAGAACACCGGCGTGTGGGGAGCCGTGCCGCTGCTCGTGATCGACGTGTGGGAACACGCCTACTACCTGCGCTACCAGAACAAGCGCTCCAGCTACGTCAAGGCGTTCATGAACGTGATCAACTGGACGAACGTCGAGGCGCGTCTGCAAGCCGCCAGCGTGGTGGGACCGTGACCGCTACAGAGCCACTACCGCATCCCGCACCCACACCGTCGCCGAGCTCGGGCATGCCCCAAAGCCCCTGGCCGATCCTGATCCTGGCCATGCTGCTGGTCCTGATCCCGGCGGTCACGCTCTCGCAGGTCGCGGCCCATTTGCGGATGGACGTGGTCGATGACCAGATGTTCGGCTACTACGGCTGGCGGATACTGCACGGAGCCGCGCCCTACGTCGATGTCTGGGACAACAAGCCGCCGGGGGTCTACTGGATCAACGCGTTGGGTTTCCTGATCGGCGGCGACTCCTACGCGGGCGTCATTCTCCTGTGCGTGCTGGCGCTGCTCGTCACCCACGTGTGCTTCTTCGTGGTAGCCACCTCGAACTACTACCGCGGTGCGGCAGCGCTGACGACCGTTCTGGCGGGTTTCTACATGACCCACGCCTACTACCAGGGGGGCACGAACCGCACGGAGACCTACCTGGTTGCCTGCGAGCTGGTCGCCGTCGCCTTCTACATGCGCGGGTTCGCCCGTGACCGCTGGTGGAAATGGCTTCTGGCGGGGGTCTGTTGCGGCTCCGCGTTTCTGTTCAAGCAGGTCGGGCTGGCCGCCTGGGGCGCGATGGGCCTGCATACGATCATCCTCGTCGTAATGCGTGACCTGTCGTGGCGCGCCGGGCTGCGCCGCTGCCTGCTACTGCTGGCCGGGGTGTGCGGCGTGTTGCTGGTGGCCGGGGTGGCCCTGGCCGCTCAAGGTGCGCTCTACGAGGCCTGCTACGCCACCTTCGGGTTTAACCGAGCCTACTTTGTGGTTGGCGCGAGCCAGTTCTTCAGCGCTACGAACTACTACTTCCTGAAATGGGAGATCAAGCCCATCTTGCTGCTCCCTATCCTGATGGCTATTGCAGCGTCGATCCATGCTACCCTGTGGTGGCTGCGGCCGCGCTTTCGTCCGCGGGAGATTGAGAAACCGTTGCGGGCCCTGCGACCGGTCTGTCCGCGCTACATGCTGCTGTTCGGCATCTGGTTCGCCGTCGCCTTTTGGGGCGCTTTGGTCAGCCCGTACCACTTCCGGCATTACCTGCTGCCGACCATCCCCCCGTTGCTGCTGCTGGCCGGGTATCTGATCAACGTCCTGCGTACCGAGATCGGCCTGGTGCGGCGGCTTCAGCAACGGGCCTGGGTGCTGGCAACCTTCGTCGCAATGGGCTACTTCGCCATGGAAGCCTTCTATTTCCACTTCCAGGTGGCCTCCAACGTCTGGAAGGATCGATTCAAGTTCAGCCCATTCCAGGAATGGTACCCGGCCGACTGGGAGATCATCGCGGAACAAGTCGAGCGCTGGACCGATCCCGACGAGACGATCCAGTGTTGGGGGTATCAGCCGGGCGTCTATCTACACGCGCGGCGGATCAACGCCTGCCGCTTCACGACCACCGAGAAGCTCGGCCACGTCAAGCAGGAAGCGGCATTCATCGGAGATGAGCTGCGCGAGACGCTGTCGGCCGAGCCGCCGGTGCTGTTCGTGATCTCGGCCGGCGATTACGGTTGGTGTCACGAACCGCCGGACAGCCCGCGTTCCCCAGGTCCGCTCGGACATTGGCTGGCCGGTTGGCTCGACGAGAACTACGAGATTGTCCAGGACATTGCGGAGGTGAATACCTACCTCCTGAAGCGGAAGGATCTGCTCGCAGGCGAAGGCGGCTGAGCTCCGGATTTGCCTCGCCGGCTGACAGCTCGTAACCGCTCCCGGTTGTCAGTCTGCATCCGCGTGCTATATTGAGCCACCATGCGGAAGAACTACATCCTCGACGCCAACATCCTGCTCCACGACCCCAACTCGCTTTTCCAATTCGCCGACAACATCGTCCTCATCCCCGTGGCCGTCATCCGCGAGATCGACCAGTTCAAGAAAGAGCGCACTGACCGCGGCTACAACGCCCGCACCGTCGTCCGCCTGCTCGACTCACTCCGCGGGGAGCGGTCGCTGGCTTCCGGCGTGCCGCTCGAGCAAGGCGGCCTGCTCAAGGTCTACTGCGATCAGGATGAGCCGCTTGCCACCGGCAACGGCCAGGCCGACACCGAGATCCTCCGCGTCGCCCAGGAAGTCCAGCGAGCGGAGCCCGACACGCCCGTCGTCATCGTCACCAAGGACATCAACCTGCGGATCCGGGCCGACGCGGCCGGCCTGCGTGCCGAGGACTACGAGTCCGACCGCGTCCCGCTCGCCGACCTCTACACCGGCCAAGTCGAGCGCCGCGTCGAAAACCGGCAATTCGCCGAGTTCCAGAGCAGCGGTCGGCTCGCCGTCTCTGCGGAGCCCTTGCTGCCCAACCAGTATGTGCTGCTTCGCGCCACCGACGACGGCCGCTCAACCGCGCTGGCCCGTGCTACCCTGGACGGGAGCGGCATCGTGGCTCTCCAGCAGGCCGAGAACGGCCTGTGCGGGATCAGCCCCCGCAACAAGGAACAATATTTCGCCATCGACGCCCTGCTCGACGAGCAGATTCAACTGGTCACGCTGATGGGCAAGGCCGGCACCGGCAAGACACTGCTAGCCCTGGCCGCCGCCATGCACCTGGCCGTCAAACGCAAGCGCTTTCGGGGCGCGCTCGCCTGCCGACCCATCTTCCCCGTCGGACGCGACTTGGGATACCTGCCCGGCAACATCGGCCAGAAGCTCGATCCCTGGATGAAGCCCGTGGTAGATACGATCGAGTTCCTGCTGGATACGGGCGGGCCGCTGCGCGGTCACACCAGTTGCGAGAGCCTCATGCGGGCCGGCCTGCTCGAGATCCAGCCGCTGACGTATATCCGCGGCCGCAGCATCGCCAAACGGCTGGTGGTCATCGACGAAGCACAGAACCTGACGCCGCTGGAAGTCAAGACCGTCATCACCCGCATCGGGCAGGAAGCCAAGGTCGTGCTCACTGGCGACCCATACCAGATTGACAATCCCTACGTGGACACCAACAGCAACGGGTTCACCTACCTTGTCAACCGCTTCCGGTCCCAGCGACTCGCGGCTCACATCGAACTGTGCAAGGGCGAGCGCAGTCAACTGGCCGAGCTCGCGGCCAACCTGCTGTAGCTCTGCCAAGCCGATCATAACTGCCGAGATCGGAACCGCGCACGGCTTGTCTGCGCCGCCGGACCAATGCTGTGGATAACCTGTCAACAGCAGGTTTTCTGCGAATAATGTTACGGACTGTTGACTTACACATAACACAACTGGCGCATGGGGTTACCATACTGTCTGTGCGCGCAAGTATGTCTTGACACCCTGTCAACACTACCCTTCCAGGCGATTTCGTTTGCCCGCCCGCAAGTTGTGTGTTATATTATCGGTTGCGACGTTGAGGTCGCGGATGTTCGGCACCTCAGCGGGTCCCGGTAGCTCCGGTAGGGCGAAGGGAACTGTTCAAGGATCGCCGGGCGGTCGGCAGTAATGCACGACGCGGCGTAAGGTGAACACATAGCCCGGACAGGTCTTCGTCCGAATGCTCGGGACAGCGTTGGGGGCCCGAACCCTAGAAGGGTTGTCCCACCCCGCACCCAGGGGTCCTCCGCTGGGGCGTACGGGACGCGGCGAGAGCCGATCGATACTCTGCGGCGCCGGCGGATCCGGCCGCTTGCGGCCGTTCCGGAGAAGCGCGTGAGAGGAGGTCGAGCGAAATCTCGACCAAGGCTTTCGTCGGCAAGCCCTAGAAGGGCGAAGCCCAAGGGAGCAGCCGGCGGCCGGTGTGCTAAACCCACACCAGTCCGCGAGGGACTCTCGAAAGGGTGAAAGCCCAGAAACCGCGGCCTTCCGGTCGGGCCTTCCGCTTTGGCGGCGGGTGTGCCGGAAGGGAAAACGGTATGTGGGTGCTTTCGGGCGGTAACGCACCGGATGCCTTTCGAGAGGGGAAAGCTCCGAAGGGCGAATCCCATGAGCGCCGCCGGTGTGAAACAGAACCGGCATGGGCTCGGAGGGAGTAAGCCGCCAAGAGGGTAGCCAAACCCTGAAGGCGGAACGTAGCGGGGCTCGGAAACCCCGTGGCAGGTGGACCTCCGGTCCCTGATGTGCTGAAGGGAAGCAGAGTCCATGAGAGGAGCTGGCGGGCTGCGGCCGGTCGGCTAGGTTTTGCCGGTCAATACTCTAGAGGAGAGCGAAGCTCGAGGAGAGGGCGGAACTGGTAGCAAGGTCGCGACCAGCGAAGTCCGCTGAGGGAAGACCACACAGCCGAGGAAACGTCCAACGGCAAAGTGGGATTGTCCAACCAATGCGGGCAGTACTTCAGCAGACAAAGGTACTCTGAACGAGCAGCTAACTCCATAAGAGGACGACCTAAGGTAATCAGGTCTCAGGTCGAGCGGCGAAACCGAATACTCTGAAGGGCGAAGCGAACACCCACCACCTCGGCGTCGCGCTTTTTTCATGCGCTCGGTCTCCTCGCACCGCTGATCCCTGTGTTCGCCTGTTGCCAACCCGGATCGGGACTTGCAGCGGTGCAGTCGCATCCGCCGGTTGCTTGCGGCCAGGGCGGTCGGCTTCAGCCGACCAGATCCTGCCACCAGTTTCAACTGGTGGACCGCGCCTTTTGCTCTACCTACACAGCCAGCTTCAGCCGGGCTTCGCCCCGTCCTTCAGCAAGCCCGGCTCAAGCCGGCTGAAAGATGAGCGTCGGTTGTCCAAGCTGCCACCCACCGCCTGAAGGCGGCGGCAACAAGCCGACCGGCTGAAGCCGGTCGCATCCCACCGCCGCTCTTGCGGGTGCGGCGACCGCCGAACCACAACGAGAGTCGAACACACACCGACGCCGTCCGTGTTACACTGGTCTGGACTGTCGAGGGAGAAACGAATGCAGCCCGAGGCAACCCGGGAGAAAGCGTGTGAGGAGGCCGGCCTTGCGCCCGTCTACGGCGGCATTCTGATCGGCGGCGGTAGCACGCGCATGGGAATGCCCAAACACCTGCTGCGTGCCGGCGAGCGTACGTTCCTTGAACACGTGGCGGCGGCATTGGAGCCCTGCGTCTCGCGGCTGGTACTGCTCGGCTCCGCCGAAGTGCCCGACCAGTGTCGTCACCTCACCCGTCTGGCTGATCCGCCCGGCTTAGCCGGGCCGCTGGCAGGCATGTTGGCTGCCATGCGCTGGAACCCGGACGTGGCGTGGATCTTCGCGGCCTGCGACCTGCCGTTGGTTCGGCCCGAGGCGGTCACGTGGTTGCTGGAGCAGCGCGCGCCCGGCCGCGTGGCGGTTCTACCGCGTCTATGGGAGGGCGAAGCTCCTGCTGAGCCGGATGTAGCGGCCGGGCCCCGTACCGGCCGAACTGGCCCTCCGCGCGCGACCCCGGAGGTCGACACGAGTACTGCCAATGTTGAACCCCTCCTAGCCCTCTATGAGCCGGAGGCACGTGAGCTTCTCGAACAAGCCGCGGCAACGGGCGGCCGCGCCCCCCACCACCTGGCAGAACACACCTCCGTCTTCACGCCGCCCCCGCCGCCGGAGCTTGCCCAAGCTTGGCGGAACGTCAACACGCCGGATGATCTCGATAACCTGTCTTGAATGGGTCCCACTGGCGGCTTGCCCGCCAGTGGATCGGCCGCCAAATATCGGTCGCACAACGCCTGGTATGCTCAAGCGCCAGCTCGGCCAACTTCGCGCGCCGCACGGCCTGATGTCGTCAAGCGACGGCACCCAGTCCGCGCGGCACTCACTTACGCTTCTTCGCGATCTTCGCCCAGGTGTCCTTGAGCGTCGCGGTACGGTTGAGGACGAGTTTGCGGTACTGACGTGGCGCCAAGGACGCCCCGGGAGTCGAAGGTGAAACCCTCGCTTGCGCTTCGGGCTCCGGTGGCGTAGACGTATCCCTCGCTTGCGCTTCGGGCTCGGAAAGAATGGAGTCGGAATCGACGCAGAAGTAGCCGAGGCGCTCGAACTGCACGCGGCGGATGGCGTCGGGCCAGTCCGGGCCGGCGGCGGACTGCCAGTTCGGCTCCAACTTGCAGCCGGTCAAAACCTCCAGCGAGTTCGGGTTCAGGTTCGCCTTGTAGTCCTGACCCTCCGCGACGTCGTCCGGGTCCGGCTTCGTGAACAGGTGGTCGTACAAGCGCACTTCGGCATCCAGAGCGTAGGCGGCCGAGACCCAGTGCAGCGTCGATTTTACCTTGCGGCCGTCGGGCGAATCGCCGCCGCGCGTGGCCGGGTCGTACGTGCAATGTACCTCGACGACCTCGCCGCGCTCGTTCTTCACGACGCCGGTGCACTTGACGAAGTAGGCATAGCGCAGCCGCACCTCGTTGCCGGGAAACAGCCGCCAGTACTTCTTTGGCGGCTCCTCGCGAAAATCGTCCTGCTCGATGTACAGCACGCGTGAGAAGGGCACCTTACGCGCGCCGGCGGACGGATCCTCGGGGTTGTTGATGGCGTCCAGCCATTCGACTCGATCCTCAGCGATACCCTCGGCGGGCGGGACGCCCGCACTCCCCTCATGCCAATTGTCGATCACGAGCTTCAGCGGGCGCAGCACCGCCATCACGCGCGGGGAAACCTTGTTCAGATGCTCACGGGCGCAGTGCTCCAGCAGGGCGACGTCGCTGACGCCCTCGAATTTAGCCACGCCGACGCGCGCGCAGAACTCGCGGATCGACTCCGGCGTATAGCCGCGCCGCCGCAAGCCGCAGATGGTCGGCATGCGCGGATCATCCCACCCGCGAACGTGCCGCTCCTTGACCAGTTCGAGCAGCTTGCGCTTGCTCATGACGGTGTAGTTGAGATTGAGGCGGGCGAACTCGATCTGCTGAGGATCGTGCACCGGCGGCCCCCACGGACTATCCGGTCCGCGCTCCGCATTGATCGCGTTGAGGAACCAGTCGTAGAGCGGGCGATGGTTCTCGAACTCCAGCGTGCAGATCGAGTGAGTGATCCCCTCGATCGAATCCTCCTGCCCGTGGGCCCAGTCGTACGACGGGTAGAGGCACCACTTGTTGCCGCTACGGTGATGCGAGGCGTGCAGGATGCGATACATGACCGGATCGCGCATGTTCAGGTTGGGATGGGCCATGTCGATCTTGGCCCGCAGCGTACGCGAGCCGTCCGGGAACTCGCCGGCCCGCATCCGCCGCAGCAAATCGAGATTCTCCTCGACGCTGCGCTCGCGATACGGACTGTTGCGCCCCGGCTTGGTCAACGTACCGCGGTACTCGCGAACCTCGTCCGGCGACAGGTCGCAGACGTAGGCCAGGCCCTTCTTGACGAGTTCTTCGGTCCACTCGTAGAGCTGCGGGAAGTAGTCGGACGCGAACAGCACGCCGGCATACGGGTCATCGTCGCGCATGCCCACCCAGCGGGCCCCAAGCCAGCGGACGTCGGCGATAATCGAATCGACGTATTCCTGCTCCTCTTTGACCGGGTTGGTGTCGTCGAAGCGCAGGTTGAACTTCCCGCCGTACTCGACCGCCAACCCGTGGTTCAGGCAGATGCTCTTGGCGTGGCCGATGTGCAGATAACCGTTCGGCTCGGGCGGGAAGCGCGTGTGCACGCGGCCGCCCCACTTATTCGTGCGCAGGTCCTCGTCGATAATGTCGCGAATGAAGTCGCGCGGCATCTTGCCGTCGCTCGTGCTCATATTCGAATTACCCTTGTTCGGTCCTGGTAGCGGCTGCAACGGGCTCCGCCCGTCGGGAGCTATCGTACCTAGCTGACACAACCGGTGAAAGCCGCGCTGAACGACCGAGGGCGGGCTCGGTCGTGTCCCGGGCCAAAGGGAGTGCCACGTAGCGCGGGTGTCCCTCCCACGAACGCCGCGCGCCTTTCCAGGCGACCAGGTCCGGCATAATCTGGCCGCTCGCTTGCGCACGGACGCAGGTAAGCCGGCGCGCTGGTAAATGGAGAAATCGGGTGTCTGAACTGGTCAGCTTCGAGTGTCTGGTGGCGTTGCTCACGCTCACCGCCCTGGAGATCGTGCTGGGGATCGACAACATCGTCTTCATCGCGATCGTGACCGGCCGGCTCGAGGCCCGCGTGCAGCCGCGCGCCCGCCGCGTCGGGCTGCTGGGCGCGATGGTGTCGCGCATTCTGCTGCTGTTCTGTATCACGTTGATCATGCGCCTGGACGCCAACCTGTTCGAGATCCTGGGCCAGGGCATCTCGGGCAAGGATCTGGCCCTGCTGGCCGGCGGCATCTTCCTGCTCGCCAAGGCCACCTACGAGATCCACCATAAGCTGGAGGCGCCCGGCGAAAAACCGCACGTTACCGCCCGGGCCGCCTCGTTCATCGGGGCGATCGTCCAGATCATGTTGATCGACGTTGTCTTCTCGCTGGACTCGGTGATCACGGCCATCGGCATGACCGAGGGCATCGCGAGCTATCCCGTTCGGCTGACGATAATGATCGCGGCGATCGTGATCGCGGTCGGGGTAATGATGCTCTTCGCCGAGCCGGTCAGTGCGTTCATCGAGCGGCACCCGACGATGAAGATGCTGGCCTTGTCGTTCCTGCTGCTGATCGGCGTGATGCTGGTGGCCGAGGCGTTCGACCAACACATCAAGCGCGGCTACGTTTACTTCGCGATGGCCTTCTCGCTGGGTGTCGAGCTGCTCAACATCCGCGTCCGCAAGGCCGTCACAGTCTAGTGCTTCGGGCGACACGCGGGCAGGTGTCCAGTACGATGGGTGGTCAGGCAAGCGCAGCCCGAGCGAGGAGACCATGACCGACGTTGTCCGAACGCGCTTCGCGCCGTCGCCGACCGGTTATCTGCACATCGGCGGGGCGCGGACGGCGTTGTTCAATTACCTGCTGGCCAGGCGGCTGGGCGGGAAGTTCGTCCTGCGCATCGAGGACACCGACCAGACCCGCAACATCCCCGGGGCCGAGCAAAAGCTGCTCGACGACCTGCGCTGGCTCGGGCTGGACTGGGACGAGGGGCCCGAACTCGGCGGCGAGCACGAGCCTTACCACCAGAGCCGGCGACTCGAGCTCTACCACCAGCACACGCGCCGT
Source organism: uncultured Planctomycetales bacterium (assembly GCA_964572345.1). Classification (GTDB taxonomy): domain Bacteria; phylum Planctomycetota; class Phycisphaerae; order UBA1845; family Fen-1342; genus JAUWXH01. The sequence goes on along the minus strand of CAZNFA010000005.1, from coordinate 35,801 downwards.
CTGCTCGACGAAGGCCAAGCCTATTACGCCATGGAGACGCCCGAAGAGCTGGAGGCGATGCGCAAAGAGGCGCAGCGGCACGGCGAGCGCGGCTTCCGCTATCCGCGGCCGACGCGTTTTCCCTCCGAGACCGAGGCGCAGCAGGCGCGTGACGAAGGGCGGTCGGTCGTCGTCCGCTTCAAGATGCCGCAGCGCGACTTCGTTGTGAGAGACCAGATTCTCGGCGACGTGCAAGTCGCCGCCACCGAGCTGAGCGACTTCGTGATCGTCAAGGCCGACGGCTGGCCGACGTATCACTTCGCGGTCGTGATCGACGACGCCGATATGAGCATCACTCACGTGCTGCGCGGCCAGGAACACCTGCTCAACACGGCGAACCACGTAGCGTTGCAGGAGGCCTTCGGCTACCCCACGCCGCACTATGCCCATCTGCCGATCATCCTCAACATGGACGGCTCGAAGATGAGCAAGCGCGAGAAGGACAAGGCCGTTCGAGCGGCGGTCGGCGACGCGCTCGCGGCCGGCCGGATCAACGAGCAGCGCGCCATCGAGCTGTCCGGCTGTGACGGTGCGACCTTTGCCGCCTGGCGGAAGAAGAAGGCGCAATTCGAAGGCCCGGCGTTGGAGCGGCTCGCCCGCGAGTTGGACGTGCAGCTACCGGAGATCGACATTCACGACTTCCGTGCCAGCGGGTATCTGCCGGAGGTGCTGGTCAACTTCATCGCCCTGCTGGGCTGGTCGCCGGGGGACGACCGCGAGAAGTTCACGCTGCCCGAGCTGTGCGACGCGTTCAGCGTCGAGCGGATCAACAAGGCCAATGCCAAGTTCGACCGCGAGAAGCTGCTCAGCTTCAACACTGTCGCGCTGGCCACGGCCAGCCCGGAGCGCAAGCTGGCGGCGTTCCGCGATTACAACGCCGCCAACGAGTCCGGACCGCTGAGCGGCCTTGACGATCGGCTGCTTACACGGCTGATCGAGATGAACGCGGGCTTCCGCACCTTTCGAGACATCGAGAACAAAGCTGCCGCGCTGTTTGTCCCCGACGAGCAAATCGTCTATGACCCCGCGGCGGTCAAGAAAGTGCTGCTCAAGAGGGATGCGGCGGGGCTGAGGGTGCTGCGGGAGATCGGCGGCGAGCTCGAAGCGCTGGGCGACTGGTCGCCTGAGCCGCTGGAAAAGGTCATCCGCGGTTTCGCCGAGTCGCGCGGGGTGGGATTGGCCAAGGTGGCCCAGCCGCTGCGCGTCGCCGTGACCGGACGAACCATCAGCCCCACGATCTTCGACACACTGGCAGTGCTCGGCCGCGAGCGCACGCTGGCGCGCATCGCCCGGGCGTTGGAACACGTGGGATCGCGGAGGCCGTGAAGCTACGTATAATGCCGCCCGTCGCGGCAGTCGGCTGCGGCGAACCAGTGTCCGAAAGGCGTACAGCGCGGGCAGGAGTGGATGAGATGAGCTCACCTTGCGGCAGTAGCGGCCGACGGCTCGTCGGCCGATCCCGGCGCGCCGGGACGAGCCGCAGGCCGCTACATAGAATGCTCCGACTGGAGGCGGTACTGACCCTGCTCGGCGGAACGCTGACAGGCTGCGGCGGGACAATCGTCGGCAACTGGCACATGGTCCAGACCGTCCCCAACAAAGACGTCTTCGCCATCGACGACGCGCAGTTCCACCGCGATGGCAGCTTCGCCGCCACGATCACCATCGAGGGCAAGACCGCCCGTGAGGTCGGTTCGTATCACTTCAACGGGTTCAAGCTGACGCTGCGGCCTCAGGCCGGCGGCCAACGCAGTTACAACGCGATGGTCAAACTCGGCAAACTGGAGATCAGCGGCTCCGGCCGCAAGGTCGTTCTGAAGAAGGGCAAGAAGCAGAAGCAGGACGAATCCCAGACGGGAGAGGAGGCCGGCAACCCATGACCGCCGAGGGGGCCACGGAGACTATTCGGCAGCGCGTGTTATACTCCGGGCACGTACAGGGGGTGTTCTTTCGGGCGACGTCCGCCGATCTGGCCCAGCGGTTTGACGTGGTCGGCCACGTCCGCAATCTGCCCGACGGCACCGTCGAAGTGGAAGCCGAGGGGTCCTTGCCGGAGGTGGAGCGGTTCCTGACGCAGGTCGCGGAGCGCTATGAAGGCCACATCGCGAACGCGTCGCGCACGACGCTGCCGGTCCGCGGCGACGAAAGGCGCTTCGAAATCCGCTTCTGATGCCGACCGGAGCACGATGGGCCCGGCGAGGCAGGCCCGCTAGTCAGCAGGAGCGCGGCACGCCGGTCCGGGCTTGTGACGGCCGGGGCGCAGCGGGATAATCGAAGGTCGCACGCCCGCGAGCGGGTGTGGGCGAAGGCTGCTCGGGGACTGTCAGCTTAGGAGTCTGGGCATGGCAACCGTACGGATCGGAGACCGCATCCTGGATCAGGACACGCTACGACTGACGCCACGCATGAACGAAGCGGCCCCGGAGTTCGAGGTAAACACCACGCACGGTCCGAGGAAGCTGAGCGACTATCGGGGCCGCTGGCTCATACTCTCTTCCCACCCGGCTGATTTCACGCCGGTTTGCGCCAGCGAGATTATTGCCCTTGGCAAGGCGTACGAGCAGTTTAAGTCGCTGAACTGCGAGCTGCTCGGCTTGTCAATCGACAGCAACTACTCGCACCTGGCGTGGATGCAGAACATCAGGGAAAAGTTCGGCGTGGAGATCCCGTTCCCGATCATCGAGGACGTTTCGATGTGGGTGGCGAGCGTGTATGGGATGATCCAGCCGGGCGCGAGCGACACCTCCACAGTGCGGGCCGTGTTTATCATCGATCCAGAGGGCATCCTGCGGGCGATGCTGTACTACCCGATCGGGGTAGGCCGCTCGGTCGCTGAACTGCTGCGCCTGTTGGCGGCGCTGCAGATCTGTGACCAGCACAAGGTTTGCACGCCCGAGGGTTGGCAGCCGGGGGACAAGGTGGTCGTGCCGCCACCCACGACTGCCGAAGAGGCCGAAGCTCGCACCAAGGCCGGCTACGACTACGTTGACTGGTATTACTGCCGGAAGGAACTCTGACGGCGGCGAGCGGGCCTCCTTGGGGCTCCGGGCAGCCCGCACAAATACACGCCTGACCCCTCTGGCTGCGCTCAGGACAGGCACAGCGCTAGCACCCGGCGGATCCTTCGCTCTACTCAGGATGACAACGGGCGCTGTGGGTTACTCCCGCGTCTGGACCGGCGTGTGGACCGTCTTTTCGCGCTTGTCCACGCCCTCGCGGGCGCGCTGTTCGCGGAACTCGGCCATGCCGGGCGGCTCGGGAAAGGCCCGAGCCACGTCGAAGTTCCAGCGGTCGCACTCGGCGGTGAGCCCGGGGCGCAGGTCGTCGTGGACCCGTCGCACGAGGTAAGCCTGCCCGATGACCAGCAGGTTCTTCCAGAGATAGGACTTCTCCAGCGTGCGCCAGGGCAACACCGCCGGCTGGGCCAGCCAGACCTTCAGCACGTCGGCCTGCACATCCGGGAACGGGGGCAACCGCAGCCGGATCATGGCCAGGTCGCTCTTTTCCGCCATGTATCTGTCGTACAGCTCGCGGCGTGCCCAGCGGACCAGGTTGACGTAGCGCTCGCGGTTCCCCTGGGCCAGCTCGTTATAGGCCCAGACCAAGACGCCGTTGATGGCCATTTGCGTGTCTTTGGGCGTCTCGACGTTATCGAACAGGGTGTCCACCACGAAGTCGCGCAGGGGCTTGACGTACCGCTCGTTGAGAGAGCCGTCGGAGTTGTATGGGTAAGTATCTTGTAGATATTTATAGTAGTGGTCCGCCTCGGGCTGGCGATCGGACAGGTACAGCAGCTGGATTCCGCGGGTCAGCAGATTGATGTGCCCCGTGCGGTAGGTCTGCCCGGCCCCGGGACCAGCCTCGGGGTCGATCATCCTACCGTACGTCACATAGGCCTGATGCAGCGGCTCGATGAAGTTTGGGTCCGGCGTCAGGTTCAGGTACGAGCGCTCGATCGCCTGCGGGTAAGGCTCGAAAATCATCCGGTTGTGCAGCGCGAGGTGGTGCAAGGCGAAGAAAACAATGCGGGTCGAGTTGGTCTTGTCGTTGCCGTAGCGGCTGACCGTCTCGCCGGCCTGGATGATGCCCTGCGTAATCCAATACAAAGCGTGGGCGTCCACGCAGCGCCAGTCCATCGGACCGAAGAACTCCATCATGTACGCCATATGGGCCGTATCAAGCCGGTAAACCTCATTGAGAACCTTGCGCTGCAAGAAGCGCAGCAGGGCCTGCCCGGCCGGGTTCTGCGCGCGAACACCGAGGATCTGGTCAAACCGCTGCAACTCTTCGGCGTCTGCCGTGCCGCTCGGCGCGCGCTCGATCTGGGCCAGCATGGAGGGCGCGTCGGTCAAACGGCGGTAGCGGGCGAAGAAGGTGAACGCCAGCCCCCGGTCACGCCAGTATTCATCCTCGCTGAGCTCTTCGTCACTGATTCTGACGCCGAGCTGACGCAGGCGCGCGACCATCTCGCGTGTCTCGGGGAACTGTTGATGAAGCTCCGCGAGCGTACGCGGGGCGTCGTCGATGGCTTTGATGCGCTCGTAGCCCGCCTTCTTGACCAGCTCGTACGGGGTCGGGCCGGCCCCGAGCATGACCCGGTCCGCCTCCTCGTCCTGGTCCCCTTCGGTCTCGGCCAGCATATCCGCTTCCTCATCGGGCGGCGGCAGACCTTCCTCTTCCGCCCTGCGGGCCCTCTCCACCCTCCTGCGTTCTTGCTCGAGGCGGGCCGCGTCTGCCAAGGGGTCGTCCTTGCCGATCTCCGCCTCGAGCCGCTCGAACGACTGATCGAGCCGGAACTCGCCCAGCGGATCGGGCGGCGGACCCAGCAGCAGGTGCATCCGCCAGGCCCAGTACGTCTTGTAGGTGAGGTGGAAGTCGTCCAGCGTGTCACTCATCTTGTTGACGTAGATCCACGCGATCTGCTTGTACAGATTCACCGCCCGTGGGTTGTAGCGCAGCCCCTCATCGCGCACCAGCTTCACGCCGTTATAGACCCAGTTCCAGCGCTCTTCCGGCGTGAAGGTGGTGACGGAGATGTTCCAGGCCATGTTCCAGGACTGGAATTCCCAGACGGTCGGGAAGCGCGGCTGGAGCTTACAGATCCAGTTGGCCAGTTGCGCCGCGTCGTAGTAGCGGCCGGCGCGCTTATACTGCTCGGCCCGGATGAAGGCGATGTCGGTCAGCAGACTGCGGAAGGCCCCGAAGGCCTGAATGGCGAAAGCGTACTCGGGCGGGGTATTCTCCACCGGCGATTCGGCACCGATCATGTTGAGCCCTCTGCGGCCCATGTTGATCGCCGGCGTGAACGTTGCCGCCGAATACACCAGCCCCGCGCAAATCGCCACGGCGATCAGTTGAATCATTCTCGCGTGTGCCATCGTGTTCCACCTGAAAGCGGACGACACTACAGTTCAAAGCAATTCGCAATTATCAATTCGCAATTCTTAATTCCGCCCTACACCGTCACCGCCGCGATCTCCCGCGCGCGGAACACCAGCCAGCCGATCCCCAGCACCAGCACACATCCGAAAACCACGGTGTGCACAAAGGCGCGGACCACCAATCCATACGTAATGAACTGGCCGCCCACGAGCTGTCCGGCGGCGTCGTAACGAGCGAAGTCCGGAAAGAGAACGCTCAACACCGGCACCAGGACGGCACGAACATAGGGACCCCAGCGCCCATAGGGGTCAACCTCGTCGGTCCGGATCTCCAGGTTCGCCCCGATGCTTTCCATCCACCACGGCAAGCCCAGGCAGATCAAGAAGATCGTCAGCGTGCAGAAACACGCGACCGGGAACGAGACGAACGTGCTGAAAAACACCCCCACCGCGCTGATGAACGCCACCCGGAACACCACCAGCAGCAGGGCCTTGACCAGATTCGCCTCGAAACTGCCCACCCGGTAGAGCACTTGCAGAGCGCCGCCCCCGTCGAAGTAAATGTACGATTGGCGACCGAGCGGGCCGGGAGTGAGGTTGGACACCACCAGCACCGCCGACCCGTTCTCGTTGACGACCCGGCCCGCCCACACCAGAAACTCGTGTGTGTCTCCCATGCGCCCCTCGGTAACCTCGGGCCTCCGCATCAGCGGCCGACCGGTCTCGGGATCGACAAACAGCCACGCGGCCCTCAACATCTCGTCCGGCGGCATGGGTGTCGCCCGCAATCGGTAACTCACCTGGACCACGGTGTCTTCGCGTTCCGGGGGGGTCAGGTTGTCAAAGCGGTACGCGCGGCTCAATCCGCGTGGTATCCGCTGCCAGTCGTTCCCCAATTCCCTCACCCGCTGCACAACGGCCTGCCGGCGGCGCTCGGGCGGCAGCTCGCCCGCCTTGATGCGTTGTTCGACGTAGGCCTCGGCCGGTTCGCTGAAATCGGGCCGGGCGGGCGTGGCCGCAACGCGCGCCGTCCAGACCACGTCGCGCACCTTCAGACGGTCGCGCGCGAACTGCTCGGGCCGGCCGGCAATGAAACGGGCAAAACCGTAAATGGCCGTCCCGCACAACACCACCAGCAGCACGTTGAGCAGGTTCACCCCCAGCCACTTGCCCGCCACGATCTGGAAGCGCGAGATCGGCTTGGTGACAACCGTATGGATTGAACAGCTCTTGATCTCGTTGGTCAATGTCGCGCACGAGAGGAAGATCGCCGCCAGGCTGAGGAAGATGCTCAGCGCCGTCAGGGAATACGCCAGGAAGTTTTGCAGCCGACCGGCCAGCGTGTCGTCGCCGCGCAACGCGAAGGGCAGCCGTAACACCAGGAAGATCAGCACCACGATCGCGACCAAAACGACGCGCATGCGGATGCCTTCCCGGAACGCCAGCCAGGCGATCGCCAGGGTGCGGCTCATGCCTCGTCTCTGTTGCGGTCGTCCTCGGTCAGTCCCTCGAGGACCGAGCGGTCCAGCTCACCGACGGGCGGCGGGGCCGGGGCCGCCGGCTCGGCCGGCGCTTCGTCCGCGTGTTCGGGCGCCTCCGTCGGTCCTGTGGTTGCCGCCGGCCGCGCGGGTGAGGTCAGATCGGTCAGCACGGTGTCATCGACCGCGGTTGGCTCGGGCGGCAGCTCTGCCGCTGGCACCGGCTCCACCTCAGAGACCGGCTCGACCTGCACCAGCGATTCGAGCACATCCGGGCCCTTCTCTTCGCCCAGGAAGCCGGCGATCTCGCCGGCTATCGCCGTGCCCGACGTCTCGGCCCGTCGGGCGCTGGCGTGTTGCACGATGCGCAGAAAGAGCGCTTCCAGCCGGTCGCGCGGGATAGTGACATCCAGCGACTTGCCCTCCCGCTGCTGAACCACGTTTTCGATCTCCTCGATGGTCTCGCTGGAGAGCCGGTCGCAGGTGATCTGCATCATGTCGCGCCGGCTGAGGACGTCCTCGATCTGACCCTCGGTCTGGACCTGGCCGTCGTACAGGATGGCGACGCGGTCGCAGACCGCCTCGACGTCGGCCAGCAGATGACTGGAGAGCAGGATCGTCTTTTTGTAGGTTTGTCCAAGGCGGATGATGATTTCCTTGACCAGCTTGGCCCCGATCGGGTCCAGCCCGCTGGTGGGCTCGTCCAGAATCAGCAGGTCCGGGTCGTTGATCAGGGCCTGGGCCAGCCCGATGCGCCGGGCCATGCCCTTGGAGTATTCGCCCACGGGGCGTCGGGCGGCCGAGCGCAGCCCAACCATCTCGAGTAGCTCCTCGATCCGCCGGCGGCGGGCCGGCCGCCGCAACTGGAACAGCGTCCCGTAGTAGTGCAGCGTCTCACGCGCGTTGAGGAAGCGATACAGGTAGGACTCTTCCGGCAGGTACCCGATGCGGGCCTTGATGCGCACGTCATCCGGCGGACGGCCGAAGACCGACACACGTCCGCGTGTCGGATGGAGCAGCCCGAGAATCATCTTGATCGCCGTGCTCTTGCCGGAGCCGTTGGGGCCCAGTAGCCCGAAGATCTCGCCCGAGCGAATCTCCAGATCGAGGTTGTTCACCGCACGCACACGAGCCCGCCGCCAAAAGTCGCGGAAAACTTTCGTAAGGCCGACGGCGGAAATGATGCTCTGGTTGTCCACAGCCATCCTCAAACGCACACACGCCGCCCGCTAGCGCTCCCTTTCCCTCGGCCGACCCCGCCGGCGGTAGCGTTCCATCTCCGCTTCGATGGCACGATTGGGGTCGGTGTTGATCAGGATCTCGATTTCACCGAAAGGCGGCACGCACAGGATCTCATTCTCCTTGCTTGAGAGAATCGCCTCGCGCATCTGCTGCCAGAGCCGCATCGTGGTGAGGGCCGGGTATTTCCGGTAGGCCTCCAACTGGTAGGTGAAGTCCTCGAACTCACGGCGGATCGCCTCACGAATCTCGCTGTCGCGGGTCTGCGCCTCACGCAACAGCTTGGCTACCTGTCCGCCGGCCTTATCCAGCTTGGCGTCGATCTCGTCGCGCATCTGCTGCAAGCGCTGCGGATCGGCGTCGGTGGTCTGGGCGGCACCGTACTGCTGGATCAACACCAGCAGCTCTTTGTACTGCGGTCCGGCGGCCTGGTTGAGGATCTCCTCGTGCCTCTGTTCGGCCTCCTGGATCAGGCGCTGTTTTTCGTTCTCGGCCTGGGAGACACGGCGGAACGCGGGTCGCACGCGGCCCGGCTCGATCGTCTCGGCCACCACCTTGGTGACCTCGACCCCCGAGCGGAGGTCGCTCAGGTCCTTTTGCAGGCGTCGGCGGATGTCGCTAGTGAGACCCTCGATCTCTTTGCCCAAGACGTCCTCGACCCGCCGGCCGCCGACTTCGTGCACAATCGCATTCTCGGCCAGGCGCTGCAGAATCGGCTCGAAAGCCTCGGCCGACTCGCCCATGTTGTCCACAAACGGCTCGGCGCCACTGATCTCGTACTGAATCCGCCACAAGCCATGGCAGAGGCTCTGGTCGCCGGTGTACATGGCTCCGTCGGTACCGGGCCTGAGCTTCTCTCTGCTGGGCAGGATCTCGCTCAGTTGCTTGCCGATGTCGTCTTCCGCGCGGCTGAAGAGGAACGTGTCGATTTCCAGCTCGAAGGTTTTGCCGGACAGATGGATCTTCTCCTCAAAGGGGTCGGGCCATCTCAGGTGGGAGCCGGAGCCAAACACCCGCCCGCCGGCGCGTGTGGTGCACAGCTTGCCGAAGCGGGCCACCAAGCCCCGCTCGCCGGGATCCACCTGGAACCAACCGGACAAAAAGTAGGCCGCCAGCAAGACGACCATGATGACGCGCAGGATGTTGAAGCTGGCCCGCAGGGCGTTGGCCAGCGATTCCTGAGCCGGATCGGCCTCCAGTGTGGGAGCAACCTGCTCCGGGCGGAACGTTCGCGGCGCTTGAGTGTGTTGTTCTTCGGGCATGAGCAGACCCTCGTGTGACTACTCCTGGTCCGGGGTTTCGCGCGGCAACTCGATCGACGGTTCGGCCGGCAATTCGGCCGGCGGCTTGGCGAAGTCCTTGAACAGCTCGGTTTCCGAATCGAAGAAAATCGTCGTCCGCTCCTGCAGAATGGCCTTCAGCGCGTCCAGATGGCGCAACCAGATGAAGAACGGTTCATCTTCCTTGCTGATCTGTGCCAGGGTTCGTGTAGCGGCCCGGGTGCCCTTCGACTCGATCTCCTGCGCCTTGCTCTGAGCGAAGGCCAGGATCTGGTTCTTGGCCGACTCGGCCTCGGCCTTGATCGTCTCGGCCAGAGCCGCGCCCTCTTCGCGGTAGCGCGCGGCCAGCGCCTCGCGCTCCTGAATCATGGATTCGAAGACCTTCTGGGAAACCTCCTCCGGCAGCGAGATGCGCCGAACGCCGATCCTGACCACCTCGATGCCCCACTCGTCCAGGATCGCCGGCCCGGCCAGGGCGAGCATCTGCCGCTCGATTTCCTCATGGCTGCTCTCGAGCTGCTCTGCATCAAGGCTCACGAATTCGGACATGTCGTGTTTGCCGATGATGGAGGAGCGCGTCTCGTTGATCCGGGCGCGCAGCAGCTCCTCGGCCCTCCGCTCGGTTTCGACCGCGATCTTGAATTCCAGCGGCTGGGCGATCCGCCAGACCGCGAAGCAGCCCACGACGACATTCTTGCCGTCGGCGGTCTTGATCTCGCTTTCCGGGGTGTCGAGCACCTTGAAGCGTTTGTCGTACTTGACCACGGTCTCGATCGGCCAGGGCCACTTCGCGTACAGCCCCGGGTCCCGAATGACGCTGCCCTCATCCGCGTTCCCCAGCAGCACGCGCACTGCCACTTGCGAAAAGCGAACCTGGAAAGTCACCGCATAGGTTACCAGGGCCGCCACCACGATGAGAGCGACGATCAGCGATGGAAAAGGAACCTTTTTCATGACGACTCCTCGCCGTAACCTCGTTTCAGTTGCGTCCGGCCGGTCGCAAGGGTCTAGGGTTCCCTCCGACCCGGCAGGTCGGTGATGTCGGGCCGGGCCTGCTCCTGCGCCTCGATCCGCGTATGCACCACACGCCCCTCGGGATCGAACCCATAGTAGTACTTACGCGCCTTCTCGACGCCCTCAACCAAGACCTCCAGATAACGCCGCGTCGTGTAGATCTCTGGGGCGACGTTATAGGCGTAACGCTCATTCACCAGAGCGGCGACCTCGCCGGTGGCCCGCGTTTCCTCCTCCCACCGGCGCGCATGCGCTTCGGCCAACTCGACCGCCGCCTCACCTTCCAGCTCCAGGAGCACGCTCTCGATCCGCCGGTTCCAGAACTCGACGGCGATGCGCGCCTCGGTCTTGCGGAGCAAGGCGTCGATGCCAGACTGATCAAGGTGCTGCGCTAGCTCGCCGCGGGTGGGACGCAGGGCTTCCTCCAGTGCCGCGCTGACCATCTGCTCGGCCGCTTCGCTGTCCTCGACCGCCTGCTCGGCCTGTTGGCACTGCCGCTGACTTCCGCCGAGCCCGAGCTTGAATTCGGCCGTGACGCGTTCGTGCTCTTCGCGGACGCGGTCGAGCGCCCAGCGGGCCCGGATGAGCTCCAGGAACTGCGGCCGCAGGGCCTCCAGCCGATCGACGATCTCCTGCGGCACCGCGCGGGCCGGATCGTCCAGCTCCCACTCGGCCTGGTCGAGCGCGTCTCCATAGGCCTCGGTATTGTCGATCGCCCGCACCAGAGCGAGAGCCTTCGTGCGGTCACCGGCGACACGCGAAAGGACCTCGTTCTCCGAGACGCGCGCCTGGCGGATGGTCGCGGCCTTCTCCTGCTCAGCGCTAACGACCGTGCGGAAGGCCTTGGCGACGTCCGGGGCCGGGTGTACCCCGTGCAACCCCACGTAATCGATCGTCAGGCCCAGGTTGCGGGCTCTGATCCGCTCGGTGATCTTGTCGTTGAGGATGCGGCCGGCTTTGCTGCGCAGCTCGCCCAGAAGCTGATCGGGAGTGGCCGAGGCGTTGAAACGCAGCACTTCTTCCCAGGCGATGTCCCGCAGGGCATCGTGCGGATTGGCGACGGAGCGGGTGTAGGCGGCCAGCTCGGTCGGCTCGATCTTGTACTGGATGACGACGTCCATCCGCATGATGTGGACCGGCACGTCCTTGGCGACCCGCTCGCCCACTCCTTGCCCAGGTGGTGCAGTCGACGGCTGGACCGCGCCTTCACCCGGCTTCCTGGGCGCCGGGGCGACCAGCAAGTCCCAATGCTCCACACCACGATGCTTCGGATCGTCCCACAGCTCGACCACCGAGGCGTCCACCTGCTCAGGCTCCTCGGCCTCGGTCTTGGCCCCAATGTAGATCTGATAAAGCTGCCCGGTGTTGTACTTGCGCGTCCGATCGACCGGCGAGGGCAACTTCCAGTGCAGCCCCGGCCCGTACGGGGTCTCCGCGTTCAACTGACGCCCAAACCGCTCGACGATCGCCCTCTCGTGCGGCTGGACCACGACCAGGCACGACAACAACCACAGCGACACCACACCCACCACGACTAACCATGGGGCCCACTTCTGTAGCAGTCGATAGAACCACGTTTGGGAGACCTCGAAGCCGAACTGGTAGTTGATTGCCTCGGCCAGCGTGCGGGCGATTCCGCCCGGCTCGGAAACCAACCCCAGAATGCGACTGTCGAAACACGCCCGGGGAACCGCGCCCGGCGTGCGCGGCCGGTAAATGTCCAGAACGAAGTTGAGGAACGTCTCCACCCCCAGCAGGATCATCACCCACGGATTGACGTAGGCCAGGACGTGCTCCCAGGAATCCGCCCCCACGTACAAATGCACGCCCAGGCACACGATCAGCGCCATGGCGGCCACGGCATTGCCGAGCGCGTACGAGCCGCAGCCGCGCAGCAACTGCCACTCCGGCACGCGTCCCATGCCGGAGGCGTAGCGTGCGAACAGGAAGAGAAAGAGCATCAGCACGGCCAGGGCGACCATTGCCAGCGGCGCGTTGCCCAACGCCGGCCAGCCCGGCTCGCGGATGCCGAGCTCCAGCACCGCCCAGCGCCACAGCCCGAAGCCCACCAGGTACGCCACCGAGACCAGCCCGAAGGCCGGGATCAGCCAGCGTTCCATCCAGCGCAGCCGGGTTTCGGCCACCATGAAGCCCAGGCCGGCCCCGCCTTCCTCGTCGAAGATGGCTTCGCCCCCGCCGCTCGCCCGCTTCTCCCGGCGGAGCTCCTCCAGGTCCAGCTTCTCGAGCGCTGCCAGTTCGTGCTGCCGGAAAACCAGCAGGGTAACGAACCACAGCGGCACCCCGCCCAACAGGTACCAGCCGAGCTGAAACATCGCCACGGCCCCGACGGCGTAGCCCAGCCCGAAGACCGCCGCCGTGGCCACAAGCTGGAGCGCCAGCCCGAGCAGAGCGGCACTGCGACTGCGTGAATAGGAGGTTTCAGCCACTACTCACCTCCCCAGGGCAAACCCGGGCGCTGCGTTCCCGGCGAACCGGAAACCAATCGCATCGTACCGATTCTTGTGATTGGAGCGCGGCAGGGGCATAATACGCCGCGTTCCCGGCGTCCACGGTAGCTCGAAACGCACCGCGAACCCGACAAAACGTTGAGGCCCACGATTCCGCATGCTCGGTAAACTCTTCGCCATCGTCGCCAACACATTCGTCGAGACGATCCGCCAGCCGATTTTCGGCGTGTTGATGTGGGTCGCGGCCGGCTTGCTCATCCTCAACCCCAGCATCGCCGCCTACTCGCTCGAATCCGGCAAGGACAACAAGATCATGCAGGACGTGGCGCTTTCGGCGCTGCTGCTCTACGGACTGCTGGCCAGCGTGTTCAGCGCCACCGGCGTCATCACCCGTGAAATCGAAAGCTATACCGTCCTCACCGTCGTCTCCAAGCCCGTCAGCCGACCACTGTTCATCTTCGGCAAGTACCTGGGCGTCGCGGCCGCCATCCTGGTCGGATACTACTTCCTCTGTCTGGTGTTCCTCATGACCGTCCGACACGGGGTCATGGAGACCGCCACCGACAAGTACGACCAGCCGGTCCTGCTGCTCTCGACGCTGGCCATCCTCATCAGCCTGGTCGCGGCCACCTTCGGCAACTACGTCTACGGCTGGCACTTCGCGACCGCGCTCACCGCCTGGGTCGTCCCGCTGGGCACGCTCGCGCTGCTGGCGGTGCTGTTCCTCGGCCCGCAATGGGAGCTGCAAGCGCCGACCACCGACTTCGGCGACCTGCAAATCGTCTACGCCGTCGTGCTGATCTTCCTGGCCGTGTTGATTCTGACTGCGTTCGCCGTCGCGCTCTCCACACGATTCAGCCAGGTGCTGACGCTGTTGCTCTGCGTGGGCGTGTTCGCGTTGGGCCTGCTCTCGGATTACTACCTGGGGCGTTTCGTGGAGGAGGGGCCGCTTTACCGCGTTCTCTACGCGATCCTGCCGAACTTCCAGTTCTTCTGGGTTGGCGACGCCCTCACGCAGGAGATGATCATCCCGGGGGCGCAGGTCGCGCGGGTCGCGGCCTACGCCGGCCTCTACACGCTCGCCGTCCTGAGCCTCGGCGTGGCACTGTTCCAGACACGGGAAGTCGGCTGACACGGCGGTCAGACTCCTCATCAGACCGGCTGCAAAGCAACCCGACCCGGGACCGGCGTGGCCTGAGCGTCACGCGGCTTCGGAACGTGCGATTTAATGTGCTCCCCGTACCGCACCATCCGGGCACTGTTGAACACCACGATGGCCGACGCCACGGTATGGAGCACGGCCGCCGCCATCGGGTGGATGAAACCCATGATGCTGGCCCCGCCCCCGATCAGGATGAACGCGATCCCGAAGGCCAGGTTCTGCCAAATCACCCGCGTCGTCGCCCGCGACAGCCCGACCAGGAATGGCAAACGCCGCAGGTCGTCGCTCATCAGCGCGACGCTGGCACTGTTCATGGCGATGTCGCTGCCGGCGGCTCCCATCGCCACCCCGAGGTTCCCGGCCGCCAGGGCCGGCGCGTCGTTGACGCCGTCGCCAACCACCGCGACCGAATGCCCCTTTTCCTTCAGGGCGCTGACCAGGGCCAGCTTGTCTTGCGGGAGAACCTCGGCCTGCACATCCGAGCAGCCCATTTCCTTGGCCACCCGCCGGGCAACCGACCAGCGGTCGCCCGTAACCATGATGAGTTGGCGGACATTGTGGTTGCGGAGCTCATCAAGCGCCTGGCGTGCCTCGGGCCGCGTGCGGTCCTCCAAGCCGACCCAGCCGAGGACCGTGCCGTCCTTGACCACGTATAGCGTGCTCAACCCCTCGGGTTCCTGGTACTTCTCGTCGTTCAAGGGGCTGAGGTCGGCCCCGCGCTCCGCAACCCAGTTGCGCCGACCCACAATGACCGTGTTGCCGTTGAGCTTCGCTTCCACACCCTTGCCGGAAGTCTCCGCAAAGCCGGTGGCTTCGCCGTACTGCACGCGGGCCTTCTCGGCAACCGCCACGATGGCCCGCGCGACCGGGTGGTTGCTCAGCCGTTCCACCGACGCGGCCGTCCGCAGCAGATCGGCGGCATCCACGCCCGGGCCTGGCATCAGCCGCGTCACCGCCAACTCACCGGTGGTCAGCGTCCCGGTCTTGTCGAACACGACCGCGGTCAGCTTGCGGGCCCACTCCAGGTTGGCCACGTCCTTGATGTAGATGCCCAGCCGCGAAGCAGCCGAGAGGGCCGCCACGATCGCGGTGGGCGTCGCCAGTATCAACGCGCACGGACACGCCACCACCAGCAGCGAGATCGTGATGTCCATGCTCCGCGTGAAAAACCAGACCACACCGGCGATCATCAGCGCGACCGGCGTGTACCACGAAGCGTACTGGTCGATCAGCCGCATCAGCGGGATCTTGGTCCGCTCGGCCTCGAGGATCAGGTCTTGCACGCGACCGAGCGTCGTATCCGCGCCCACCTTGATGACCTTGACCTCCAATGCCCCCGTCACGTTGCTCGTGCCACCGAATACGTCGTCGCCCTCCGCCTTCTCGACCGGCAGAGATTCGCCGGTGATGTTGGCCTCGCTGATGGTCGAGTGCCCCTTGACGATCTGTCCGTCGGCGGGAATGTTGTCGCCCGGACGAATGAGGACGATGTCGCCCGGCCGGAGCTTGTGCGCCTCGACCTCTTCCTCGAGCCCATCCGGACTAATCCGATGAGCCTTGGTCGGTGTGAGGCGCACCAGGCCTTCGATCGCGGCCCGGGCCCCCAGGGCTGAGCGCGTCTCAATCAGATTGCTCAGCAACAAGAAGAAGGCTACCACGCCCGCCGTCTGGTATTTGCCCCCTGCCATGGCCGCCAGGATCGCCAGGGCGACCAGCTCGTCCATGTGCATCTGGCCGGCCCAGAGGCACTTGAGCGCGTGCCACCACAGCGGCGCGGCCAGCAGCACGGCCCCGATGGCGGCCAACAGGTCGGCGTAGACGTTGCCCGGTTGCGTCCCGGCCTCCGCGCCCGCGTCGGTAAACAGCCGCTGGGCGACAAAAGAGCTGACCACCAGCATGAAACCCAGCATGGTGAAGACAAGCTTGGCGGTCGCCCGTCCCGTTTCCGATTGCACCGAGTGTGCGCGTTGCGGCAATGCCGTCATAGATCACCGTGTAAGCAGGCAAAGAAACGAACTGCTATGAGTGCGCTTTTCAAAGCGTCCCCACGCCAGCCGCAAGTCCCGGAAATGTAGGCACTAACGACCGTTTGTCAATCGCCGTCACACCGATTGGCGCAAGCACATCCCGGAGCTATACGACTTGACCGGCGGGCGGGTTCGCCAGATTCTTCCGGAAATTTGGCCCCATAAAAGCGAGCCGCGCCGCCCCCACCCGAACAGCCGCCGACCTTCCTCGGCTTCCGCAGGCCGCGCGGCGCTGCAACGGCCGGCGAGACCCGGCCCACATGAGCCCGGCGACGGGCCGCCGAGCTACTTCTTCTCTTCCTCTTCAGCCGCAGCCGGGCCTTTCGCTTTCTTCTTGCCGGCCTTGGCCTTGCGGTGGGCGACCTTCGGCAAGGCGATGGCCCGCGCCGAGTCGTCCCAGCGGCCCATGTTCTGAAGGATCGCCACCCGCTCAGCCCGGGTGAGCACGTTGCGATGCCGCGCCAGGGAACTCTTGCTACGCAAAGACCGATCTACCGACATAGGGCTGCTCCAAGCATCAGGACCCCAAAGTATACGGCACCGCCCCCTCCCTGCCAACCCCCTGCGTGCAATGCTTGCCACCTCGCCATCACCGCCGATAGAACCCTGCGATCGCCGCGACCACCGCGTCCTGCTGACCGTCGGTCAACTCCGGATAGATCGGCAGCGCCAGGACCTCCGCGGCGGCCGTCTCCGCCTCCGGGAAGTCGCCGGGCTTGCCGCCCGCTTGCGCGAAGCACTCCTGTAAGTGCAACGGGACTGGATAGTAGACGCCGCAGCCGATCTTCCGGGCTCTCAGGTGCTCCGTCAGCTCATCCCGCCGCTGCGCCCGGATGACGTACTGGTGGTAGACGTGCACGGCGTTGACCTCTCTCGGCGGCCGGACGTGCTCGGGGACCAGGCCGGCGTCCTCGAGCAGTTGGGTGTACCGGGCCGCTCGTTCCCGACGCCGCTCGTTCCAGGCGTCGAGGTATTTGAGCTTGATCGTCAGAATCGCCGCCTGGAGCGCGTCGATGCGGAAGTTGCCCCCGATGCGGCTGTGGTGATACGTGTGCCCGCTGCCGTGCACGCGGAGCAGCCGGGCGGTCTCGGCGAGTTTGTCCTCATTGGTCAGGAACGCCCCCGCGTCACCGATCGCCCCGAGGTTCTTGGTCGGGTAGAAGCTGAGGCAGCCGCAGGTGCCCAGCGTCCCGGCCATCTTCCCGTCCGGGCCGGCCGCGCTGGCCCCGATCGCCTGGGCGGCATCCTCGATGACCGCGATACCGTGGCGGCCGACGATCTTGAACAGCGACGGCAGGTCGGCGAGCTGGCCGTACAGGTGCACGGGGATGACGGCCTTGGTGCGTGTCGTCAGCTTTCCCTCAACCTGGCCGACGTCGAGGTTGTACGTCTGGGGATCGATGTCGCAGAACACCGGCCGCGCGCCGACACGTGCCACGCAACCGGCAGCGGCGAAAAACGTGAACGCCGGCACGATCACCTCGTCGCCGCGCCCGATTTCGAGCGCCATCAGCGACATCAGCAGCGCGTCGGTCCCGGACGACGTGCCGACCGCGTGCTTCGCCCCCGTGTATTCGCCCAGCGCCTTCTCAAAGCCGGCCACCTTCGGCCCCAGCACGTAATAACCCGACTCGCAGACCTCCGTGATCTCGGCCAGCAGCTCCTCGCGGACCTGCTGGAAGTTCCCGGCCAGATTCAGCGGCGGAACCGGGGTTGGCACCCTGTCAGACTCACTTCTTCCCGCAGCATTACCCATCTGGTGTCCTTCTCCGAGACGCTCAACGACAACTCACAGCGATGCTTAGTGGCGGTTCCAGTCAGCGCGTTCGCTGTAGCGGCCTGCGGCTCGCAGGCCGTCGGCCGACGAGCCGTCGGCCGCTACATTCCACGCCGGACCGGTCAAGTCGAAACACGCCAGGCGTAGCAACCACCGCATCGCATGGGCAGGCCCCGACGAAGTCGGGGTTTGCCCGTGTCTTCGGGGCAGCGAATCACGGGCAGGCCTGCGGCATACCCATGGCACCCGAGCCCCGTGCTCAGCATACTTGCCCTGCCAGCCGCCAGCTACTCCCCCGATTCCCCCTCAGCCGGCAGCGCGAGCCACGAATGGGAGGGCGAAGCTCCTGCTGAGCCGATTTCGTCAGTCCGCGTCCCCCTCCGTTGGCAGTGCGAGCTGCTGCTGTGAGCGGAGCGTCTCGATCTTGTCGAGCTGGCGGTCGAGCTGGCGGGTGCGCGTGGTCGTCAGCTCTTCGTAATGCTTCATCGCGTCTTCGAGCTTTCGGCCCATCTTGTCCATCAGCTCGACGTACTTGCCCCACTCCTTGTTGAACGCGCCCAGCAACCCGAGAATCTCACGCGAGGCCTGCTCGAGGCGGAAGTTTTCCGCCGCCTGACGAATCACGGAAAGAATCGCATACAGCGTCAGCGGCGAGCACAGCACGACCCTTTGCCGCAGGGCGTCATCGAGCAGAGCCGGATCGTGCTCGTGGATGAAGCCGTACACCTGCTCGTTGGGGATGAAGACCAGCACGTAATCGACGGTCCCGTTGCCGGGGTCGATGTACTCGCGTGTGGTGACCTCCTTGATGCGGTTGCGCACGTCGCGCAGGAAGGCCCCCTTGTGCTGCTCGCGGACGGGCTCGTCGGCGGCATCCAGGTATCTCAGATAGTTGGCCAAGGGGAATTTGACGTCCATGTTCACCCGCCGCTCCTGCGGCAACAGGAAGGTGAAGTCCGGCTTGCCGCCCGCCTCGAGCGCGGCCTGCTTGCGGTAATTCACGTTCTCGATGAACCCGGCCAGGCGGAGCACGTCCTCGGCCATGCGCTCACCCCACTGCCCGCGGCGCTGCGGGTTGGCCAACGCCTCACGGAGCTGCGTGGTCGTTTCCTGCAACTCGGCGGCGGTGCGCGTGGTCGTCTCGAGGTGCTTGACCAGCGAACCGTGCGACTCACGGCGATCCTTGTCGAGCGTTTGCAGGGCGGCCGACAGTTCGGTGAGCTTGGTCGTCATCTGCTTGACCTGCTCATCGATGAGCTTCTTCCGCGTGTCGAGCGACGCTTCGCCCTGCCTAGCCTGAGCCGACAGCTTCGTCTCGGCCAGGCGGAGGAACTGCTCGCTGTTGGCCGACAGCGCGTCCCGACACAGCGGCCCCAGCGCGGCCTCGACCTGCTTAATGACCGCCTGAAGCTCCTCGACCCGCTGCACCTGCGCCTGCTCGATAAGCTGCCGGGCCACCTCCTGCGCAGACCGCCTGCGCATCACGACGACGACGATCACCACCGCCGCCCCAACGCAAACGCCAATTACCGCCGCCAAGACCTCCACCGCTCGCGTCCCTCGCTGCGAGCAGTGTAGCCCGTACCGGACCGATCTCCAGTACCGTGGGGTCCGTCCTCCGGACCAGGGCACGTGATCTTCTGGCGGGCCGCGCTCTTGCCCTCGAAGAGGGCCCAGGAACGTAGCCACGGGTGGAGTCCCGGCGCGAGCCGGGATGGAACCCGTGGGAAAAGGCAACATGCCCTCCGCCCCGGACGGGGCGGCGGAGGCGATGGCAAGTACCCACGAGCGCCCTCCTTCGCCCCGTCGGGGCGAAACACGCTGCGCGGCCGCGCACCACGGGTTCCGCTGCGCTGCACCCGTGGCTACGGTCCTGGGCCCCGCTGGGGCCAACAAACCGGCGCCTGGAATGTCACGCACCCTCCGGACTGGCCCTCGACCCGCTGCACCTGGGCCTGCTCGATAAGCTGCCGGGCCACGTCCTGCGCGGACCGCCGCCGCAACAGGGCGACGACGACCACCACCACCGCTCCGACGCAAACGCCAATTAGGGCCGCCAGAATCTCCACCGTTCGCACCCTTGGCCTGAAACTGCGATTCCCGGCACCTGACTGGTCCAGTGTAGCTTCCCGCTGGGCGATCTCGAGCCTCCGCCGGCTCGTCAATTCAGCCGAACGACGACCTGAAAACTGGGTAGGATATGCGCGGCGTGTCCCAGTGGCGCGGGCGCTCGCGCCGAGTCGAGCCCGCACCCTTCTGGGCTGCCAAGAATGACGCCGGCAAAGCAGAATGTTCCGTTTACTGACACCGTTACCGGGGACAGAGGAGCGGTACTGCCGCCGGTGCTCGTATCCGCTCCGGGGACTGCCGGAGCAGCGGTGTCCCGAATGTGGTCAGGCATTTGACCCGGGGGATCCCAAAACCTACACGCGCACGTCTGCCCAACGCAGGCGTGCGCGGCGCTTGGTCATCGGCGTCGCTACGGTGGTCGCTCTAGGCGCGCTGGGCTTCGTCGCGTTCCGCGGTACCCAGGCCCAGTGGAGGGAAGTGCAGCACGTGCGTATGTGCGCAGAATGTGGCGCCGTGTCTGAATCTCTCGTCGTAGAGATCTGCGGTCTGCCAGTATGGCGGCGTGAGTCCGGTGAAGTGTCCACGCCTGTGAGTAGGTTCCTGAGCGCACACGTCGGCGATCACAGTCATGAGTGGAGACCGTGCTTCACAACCACCCGTGATTGGCACGGCAAGGAGATCCTTCGTTCAGGAACACCAGGACGCATATTACTCAGCTCGCTGTGCTCCGGTTGCACGGAGCAGTCGCTGCGCGCCCTGTCGGAGGCGTTCCCGGATCTAGCGCCACAGATCCAACGTGACATCCTGAGGCAAAGGGACCCGCACCTATCACAGGTATGCGCCTGGCACCTGACCGAGATGTGTCAAGCCAGGAATGAAGCACTAGCGCGGCGTAACTACAGATTGTGGCAACTCTATAAGGCAATTGCTGGGAACGAGCGAACTGAAGAGAGCGACGAGGAGGGGGACGGGGAATGACACTGTAGGTTGACCACCGGTCCAGAGCCTCGTAGGGTCCGCCGTGCGGACCCTGCCAACGTTCACCCTACGTAGCTCGCTGGCCTTTTCCCCTCACCGGTACAAAACGAATCTCGACCCGTCTGTCGAGTGCGGCCGCGATGCGGCGGAGCATGGAAAGCGAGTGTCCCGCGTAATCCGCATCCTCAAGCCGACAGATGACCGACGGAGTTGTGCCGACCAGCTTGGCGAGCTCTTGCTGAGTTAGGCCGGCAGTTTGGCGGAGCTCGTAGATCTGGCGGGCGACCTCGGCGCTTGCGCGCTCCTCTTCAAGCTCCTGGAGTCGTCCGGGCTTCCCCTCGAAGTATTTGCGATGCATGATCTCGACGGCATCGGTCGTGGGTTTTCGTTTCCGGGCCATCTGAGCCGTCATCCTCGCGGTAGAACACGACCTTGGTTGCAGGCACGTCTCACACTCCCCATTATTCGCAATATTGCGAAGTGTGTCAAGTCCGCGGCCTGGCGGCTTATCGGGCCAATTAGTGCATGTGAGCCCGTGAGAGGCAAGCTGCAAACTAGCGCGGCGTGCCTCTTGGCACACTGTATCCCTCGGCTCCCAGCGAGGATAACCGGGAAGGTGCGTCAAGACGCGCCCTACGGAGTTGGGCGTGCGGCGCTCGTGACGCGCGAACACCGACGTTCGAAGGGCTGGATCGGACGGCGACGGAATGACGGTTGTGGTCCGCATGGCGGACCCTACGGCTGCCTGGCGATGCACGCGTATCGGGCAGCGCATGCTGATCCACCGTACCGGACGGTGTGCCGGCCTATGCGACGCCGGGTGCCATGGGCAGGCCCCGCCGAAGGCGGGGCCTGCCCATGCCGTCCAGTAAGCGGCGTTTGCCCGTGTCGCCCAGCAAGAAACACGGGCAAGTCTCGAAGACTCGACCTGCCCATGGCACCCGGCGGGGCGTCCTGGGCGTCTGGGCAGTTTCTACAATTCGCAAAAACGATCAAGCAGCGGTCATAATGCCCTGGTAGCCTCACGTGTGGCAGGAAGGAGCGTCTGATGAAGCCGCAGACCGAGCGGACGTACAAGGAACGCATGCTGCGGGTGCTCGTGCACGTCCAGCAGCACCTGGACGAAGTGCTGTCGCTGGACGACCTGGCCGCCGTCGCCCACTTTTCGCCCTATCACTTCCACCGCATCTTCCAGGGCATGGTCGGTGAATCACTCATGGCCCACGTTCGCCGACTGCGGCTCGAACGAGCGGCGCTGCGACTCAAGCACTCGGATCAGCCGGTCACGCGCGTTGCGTTGGAGGCCGGCTACGAGACGCACGAGGCGTTCACGCGGGCATTCCGGGCCATGTTCGACGAGTCGCCCACCCGCTTCCGCGAGATCCACCAGGCGCTTCCGCTGCCGGATGTGCCGTCCGGCGTGCACTACGACCCCGCCGGCGGTCCGGAAGATTTCACACCGCACCACACGGGAGGACCAGCGATGGAAGCCAGTATCAGGAAGATGGACGAGTTGCGCGCCGCCTTCGTGCGTCATGTCGGGCCATACCACGAGGTCGGCCCGACCTGGGGGCGGCTCTGTGCCTGGGCCGGCCGGCGCGGCCTGTTCGGCCCGAACACGGTTATGTTCGGGCTGTGCCACGACGACCCGCAGGTCACGCCGCCGGACAAGATCCGCTACGACGCCTGTATTGTTGTCGGCGAAGGCATTCAGGCCGAAGGGGAAGTCGGTGTACAGACGGTTCCCGCCGGCGAGTACGCCGTCGCTATTCACCACGGCCCATACGACGGCCTAGCCCAGACATACGCCCGATTGTGCGGCGAGTGGATTCCGCAACAGGGCCGCGAGATGCGCAGCGCGCCGACGATCGAGATGTACAAGAACGACCCGAACAGAACGCCGCCGGAGGAGCTGCTGACCGAGGTCTATGTGCCGCTGGAGTGAACCACGGGCGGTATGGGGAGGCGCCGAGCAAGTCGAGGCTTGTCCGTGGTGGCGGCCGACGGATACGCGGATGACCCTGCAGCCTGCCCGCAGCGCGCGCCTTGCCGTCGCCGTGGGCCTTTCGGACAATGGATGCACACGGGCGCAAAGGAGCTGATCATGCCGCGGAAGAAGAGGACCTGGGCTGAGAAGCTGGCGGAGGCGAAAGCCAAGAAGGACCTGCCCAAGAAGTTCCATTGCGACAAATCGGGCGTGCACATGTACGTGCCGTCGGTGGCCGAGATCGAGCAGGAGATACGCCGCGTACGCAAGGGCAAGGTGCTCACGATCAGAGAGATCACGCAGAAGCTGACCGAGCGGCACGGCGTCGATATGGCCAGTCCGATGGCCATCGGGATCTTCGCCTGGATCATCGCGCACGCCGCCGATGAGCAGGAAAAGGCCGGGGCCAAACGCGTCGTGCCCTGGTGGCGGCTGGTCAAGACCGGCGGCGAGCTCAATCCGAAATACCCCGGCGGCGTGAACGCCCAACGCGCCCGGCTGCAAGCCGAAGGCCACCGGGTCATCCGCAAAGGGAAGAAGCAGCTCGTCGAAGCCGCAACGGGCAGGTGAGCAGTCGCTGTTGGCACGGCAGTGGCACGCATGCCACGCGCTGTCTTGCAGAGGTTCCCCATGGCGGACCCGAGTGTTAAGCGGTGGCGGCAGAGCGGCAAGGTCTATTTGTGGAGGTATCGGGACAATAGCCGGAACTACCCCGGCTGGAACATGACTACAGACGTCGCGGGTTGCTCAAGCCTCCTCGAACTCCTAGACCTCATCGACGCGGCTCGCTGGTCGTGCACGGCAGCAATCCGCGTGTCGCGACCCACGCCAGAGATACTCAATATGGTCGGCAACATGGCGGGTGCCGCGCGATGGTCTTCAAGGGGCACCTTTGTGCTCCGCGTTCCGAAGGGGAAGGTCACCGAAGACCATTGGGATGTGAGGGTAGACGCTCGTACGGTGACGCTCACGTTAGGCGTCGCAAGGCTGCCAGAGTTCCGTCAAGCGGTCATCGACCTGCAGCAAGGGGAGGGTGACTTCGGCCTCGGACCACCCGACGAGAGTGATCTGCACGACGCTGCCTTCGATCGGCAGTGCCTGTCGTTCTGGTGGATACCAGGAGGCGGAAGAAAACGGTGGTGACCGTCCGCAGCTGACCCAATTGGACGGCACTTCCCCCTAGACACCACTCTGGCCCGGGCGGCAAACGGAGCTCGGCGGCCAACGCGCCGCGCCCGAGGCGACGCGGCAAGCATTGGCACGAGGCTCTCGACGCGTAGAATAGTCGCTTTGAGCCGCGCGGTCGTGGTGATGTCCCTGCGCGGAAGCCGCCTACGGAGGAGACCAGCGGATGCGTTCCCAATGCCCGCCCGCCGCAACGCCCCTGGCAATCCTGGTCGGGGGATGTCTCTTTGCCTCGACGGCCATCGCCGAACCGGTAGTTTTTGCCCGGCACTTGGCCCTATCGCCCGACGGCCAGACGCTCGCCTTCAGTTGGGCCGGCGACGTTTGGACCGTTCCAGCTACTGACGGTGTGGCCCGACGCCTGACGGTCAACCCCGCCCACGATAGCCACCCGGTCTGGTCGCGCGACGGAAGGCACATTGCCTTCTCGTCCGACCGTTATGGGACGGCCAACGTGTTCGTGATGACGCGGGACGGCGGCGAGGTGCGGCGGCTGACGTTCTCCGACCGCCCGCAGGTGCCCACGGACTGGTCGCTGGACGGGGACTACATCTATCTTCATTCCCGGGCCGAGGGGCAGCAGTTCCGGGAGCCGCGGGTTTACCGTGTTCCCGCCCGCGGCGGCCAACCGTGGCGAGCCATGGACTGCTATGCCGCCGACGGCCGCCTCAGCCCGGACGGAAAGCACCTGGCCTTTACCCGCGGGGGAGCGAAGTGGTGGCGGCGGGGCTACCGCGGCAGCGCCAACCACGAGATCTGGCTGCACGAGCTTCAGACCGGCAAGTTCTTCCAGCTCACCGACTTCGACGGCAGCGACCGCCTGCCCGTCTGGGACGGCGACGCTGGCGGCGTCTACTTGCTCTCCGACCGCAGCGGAACGGTCAACGTCTGGTATCAGCCGATCGACGGCGACGCGGCGCGGCAAATCACCCACCTGAGCGGCGACGACGTGCGCGACCTGTCCGTCTCCGGCGACGGCCGGGTGCTGGCGTTCACCCATTGGGACAAGCTGTACGTCATGTCGTTGCCCGATGGCGAGCCGCGTGAAGTCGAGGTCACTGCCGCCGGCGACCTGCCACGCGAGCGCGTTGATCTCCGCCGCTACACCAGAGATGCCGACGAGAGCGGAGTTTCGCCGGACGGCAAGGAGATCGCGTTGGTCGTGCACGGCGAGATCTTCGTCATCAAGACCGAGGAGGGGAAGCCCACCCGGCGTGTGACGCGCTCGCCCTACCGGGACCACTGCGTGATCTGGTCGCCGGACGGCAATGCGCTGTTCTTCGTCTCCGACCGCACGGGACAGGAAGACATCTACCGGGCTACGTCAGCCGAGGACCCGGTCAAGCCGCTGTGTGACTCGCTGCGGTTCCAGATCGACCGGGTCACTGATCATCCGGAAATCGAGCGCTACCTGGAGGTCTCGCCCGACGGTAAGAAGCTGGCCTTTGTCCGCGGGCGCGGTGACCTCTACATCCGCGACCTGACCAGCGGCGAGGAAACGCTGCTCGTCGAGAGCTGGAACGCCCCGAGCTACGAGTGGTCACCGGACGGCAAGTGGGTGGCGTACGAGGTCGAGGACGAGGAATACAACCCGGACGTCTGGATCGTTCCGGCCGATGGCGACGCCAGCCCGGTCAATATTACGCAGCACCCGGACTCGGATACCGGTCCACAGTGGTCGGCGGACGGGCAGATCCTGGCGTTCACCTCCCGCCGGGCCGGCTTCGACAGCGATCTGTACCTCGTCTTCCTCTCACGTGAGCTCGACGAGAAGTCGTCGGTGGACCTGGCGGACTACTTCAAGAAGCAAGCCGAGAAGGTCAAGAAGCGCAAGCCGGTAAAGGACGCGGCTGCCAGTGGCGAGATCACCTTGCCGAGGGCGCCCACGACCACCCAGCCGGAAACGACCCAGCCGACCACCACACAGGCGGCGGAGCAAGTGGAGAAGGAGGGAGGCGAGCCCGGCGTGGAATGGAAGAAGAAGCTTCGCCGCTGGATCAAAGGCGTCCTGGAGGAGCCGCCGGCCGAGAAGAAGGAGAAGGACGAGGAGAAGCAGGAGGAAGCGAAGAAGTACCAATACGAGCTGGAAACCGCGTATCGCCGCATCCGCCGCGTGACGTCGCTACCGGGCAGTCAGTCACGCTTCGCCCTGTCCCCCGATGGTAGCCTATTGGCCTTCAGCTCCGCCCACGGTGGCAGCACAGCCTTGTACACCATCAAGTGGGACGGCAAGGACACCAAGAGAATCGTCTCAGCCCGCGTAGGGGCGCTGCGTTGGGGCTTGACCGGGCAACGCCTCTATTACCTCAAGGGCGGCGTGCCGGGCTCCTGCAAGGCCGGCGGCTCGGACGCCAAGAGTCACTCATTCAGCGCCAAGTTGGCGGTGGTGCACGCGGAGGAGGCGGTTCAGAAGTTCTTCGAGGCGGCCCGCATACTCGGGTTGCGCTTCTACCACCCCACACTCAAAGGCCTCGATTGGCCGACCCTGGCCGAGAGATATGCTTCACTGGCCCTGCAAACGCAAACGGTCAGCGAGTTCAACGAGGTCGTCAACATGCTCCAGGGCGAGCTGAACGGATCGCACTTGGGCATATCCGGGCCGGGCGGGCGGTCGTCCGAGCGGATCGGCTACCTGGGCTGCGATTTCGACGCCAGCTATCCCGGACCGGGCCTCAAGGTCACCGCCGTCACCCCGGATGCCCCGGCCGACCGCGCCGAAAGCAAACTGGTGCCGGGCAACATCATCCTGAAGGTCAACCATGAGCCGGTCGGGCCCGCCGCCCCGATCAACCAGGCCTTGATCGACACCGTTGGCGATCCGGTGATCATCGAGTTCACCCCCAGCCCGGACCGCGAAGGAAATGCTGTGGCCGACGCCCCTGCCGAGCAACTCGTCATCCGCCCCACCTCCTACGGTCACTACTCCGGCCTCCAGTACCAGGCCTGGGTCGATGAGAACGCCGCCTACGTGGAGGAGCAGTCGGACGGGCGTCTCGGCTACTGCCATATTCGCGCCATGGGCCAGTCGGCTTTTCACGTCTTCGAACGCGATCTCTACGCCGTCGCGCACGGCAAGGACGGCTTGATCATCGACGTGCGCAACAACGGCGGCGGGTGGACGGCCGATTGGGTGCTGGCAGTGCTCAACGTGCGGCGACACGCCTACACGGCCAGCCGCGGCGGTGAGCCGGGCTATCCCCAGAGCCGGCTGATCTTTTACGCCTGGACCAAGCCGGCCACCATGATGTGCAATCAGTACAGCTTCTCGAACGCTGAGATCATCTCGCACGCCTTCAAGAACCTGGACCGTGGTCCGCTGGTGGGCATGACGACCTTCGGGGCGGTGATCAGCACCGGCTCGTACGGCCTGATCGATGGGGCGTACATCCGCATGCCGACCCGCGGGTGGTACACCCTGCCCGACGGAGTGGACATGGAGAACAACGGGGCCGTGCCCGACGTGCTCGTTCCGGTGACGCCCGAGGACGAGGTGCGCGGGCGCAGGCCGCAGCTGGACGCGGCGATCCAAGCCACGCTGGAGCAGATCACACAAGCCCGCCCGGAACGTAGCCACCGGCCGGGAACCAAGCCATAGGGTGGTGTGGTGGTGGCGGGCACTCGGGCAAGGCGAATCACCCTGCGTCGGATCGCTCCGTACGTCGCGGCGGCCGTCGTGGGCGGCTGTGCCGTCTGGCTAGGTATCGCGTCCGGCTGGCTTCCGCGGCACGCGAGCATTGCCACGCGGTTACCCGACCCGGTCGCGACCCCACCCGATCGCTACGCCTGGACCGAGCTGCCCGCGCCGGCCTTCCCCATCCCGCCTTACGCGCGCTACCTGAAAGGTGTGACGATCGTGCTGGATCCCGGGCACGGCGGACGCGCGGCTCGGCCCAACTGGAAGCGCGGTCCGACCGGCTTGAGAGAAGCCGTGGTAAATCTGCGGGTGGCGCAATACTTGCGCGAGTTTCTGACCGCCGCGCGCGCGAACGTGGTGCTGACGCGCGCGACTGATATGTACCTCGATCCCGAGGATTCAGTGGATTTGAAGAAGCGCGCCGTGCTAGCCAACCGCCTGCGCGCCGACCTGTTCCTTTCGATTCATCACAACGCCGCCGAGACGCCCCAGGCCAATTACACTGCGCTGTTCTACCACAAGTCACCGGACCACAGTCCGGCGAGCCTGTGTGCCGCGCGGCATCTGCTTACCGGGTTGAACGACGCCCTGCGGCTTGAGACGCACCTGGAGTGCGCGCTGCTGAGTGATAGCTTGCCAGCACCGAAGAAGGGTTTCTCTGTCTTGCGCGAAGCCCGCGTCCCCGCCGTTCTCTCCGAGGCGTCCTTTCACTCGAACCCGGCTGAAGAGCGGCGACTGCGCGAGCGCGCGTACAATCGCCGGGAAGCCTACGGACTGTTTCTCGGACTGGCACGTTGGGCGCAGGCCGGCCTGCCGCGCGTCCGGCTTGTCCAACCCGCCGACGCACACCCGCGCGCCGGCGAACCCGCGCTCATCTTGCTCGACGACGGCCTGAGCCGACGCGGCGGTTGGGCGGAGGAGATAGTGAAGATCGTGGCCGACTCGCTGGTCGTGAAGCTCGACGGACGGCGCGTCCCGTATGACGTGGACCTGAAGCGCGGGCAACTCCAAGTAGCGCTGCCGAACGCGGCGGCGAAGAAACCCGTCCGGCTATACGTGGACTTCGAGAACATCTTCGGGCAGCACGTTTTGCACCCCTGGCTCGAGCTGAACCCGGGCCGCTGAGCGCACCGCCGCTCATCCGACCTGGCGGATCTCGTCGAGCGGACGGCGGCATGGTCAAACCCGGTAGCGCTAGCAGTCCGGTGCAAAACTGTAGCGCCGGACCTCCGAGTCCGGCGCACCGGCGTTCCTGGCGTCAAAACGTCGGACTCGGAGGTCCGACGCTACGGAAGTTGGGCATCCGAGGGGTTTTGCACCGGACTGCTAAGGAAGGCGGCCCGTCACGTTCAGGTGACGGGCCGCCGGGGGTGACGAATCAGCGAGCGCGTTCCGTGGAAATCCGAACGCAGACCCTTACAGGGTCCACAGGCTAGTGCCAGTTGTAGTTGGAGAAGGGGCGAGCCGTGAAGTTGGTCGTCGCAGCGATTAGCCAGTTGTTGGCCTTTCCGCGCGTGACGCCCTTGATCCCCGGGCCGTATTTCTGCTTCATCCAGCGGAAGGCGGCGTTGGGGGTGGCGTCGTACCACTGCTTACCGAAGTACTTGCAGAAGTCGGGGTTGCTGAACTTGTAAACCCGCGCGCCATCGTTGACCCACTTGAGCCACCTGTTGGCGAGCGTCGGCGAGAAGGCGGTCACCTTGCCCACACCGCTAAACTGCTGGTTGAGCGTGCGGTACGAGCAGATCCGCCACTGCAGTTCCTTGCGCAAGTTGTTGAACATGGTCGGGCTGTACGACCAGCCCGTTCCAGGGTGCTTGGGCTTGGGATGATAGCCGGTCACACTTCGTCGTGTGCCGGACTTATATCCGTGTCGATACGTTGGCATTGATTTCTCCCTTCACTCACTGTTCGTCACGGTTACCATTCCGAGAAAAGTTGGTACCTGTATCGGTACGACATCACCGCAAGTTGAGTTCCACACAGCAGTTTTCTCGCAAATCGCCGGCGGACTTATCCCGAACACGCGACGTCGGCCCGTTACTCTCCACCTCCGAACTTCATCGAAGCGGCAATCGACCTGCCCCTTCCCAACCCACTTCGAGCAACGGACCGGCATCCGACCGTCAGCGATCGACGGCGCCAAAACGGCCAAGACCACCAGGCCCACCGCACCGGATTGAGCGCGCTACTCGGCAGCCGCGTGTTGATGAGTGCTGGTCGCGCGGAGGTCTCGGCCCTCCCTACGGAAACGTCGCCCCCCGTGCGTGTCTCGGAGCAGGTCGTCGGCCCGGTCGTTGCCGCAGTCTTTGCGCGACGCGGGCGCGTGGATCCCCGAGCACGCCGCCCGTGCGGCCCGACCTGTGTGCGCTGGCCAGACGAGCGTCCACCTCGCCGAGCCCGACGATGCGGGCCGCGTGCGGCACCGCAGATTGCCCACCCCGTACGCGCGGCACGGCCGGCCGGCCGAGATATACTATTACATTGGATTTATAGTGGTGCCGAGACCGCCGCCCAGCGACAATGGGCGGGAGTCATTCTTGTGCCAAGGAGCATGCCATGAACGGGCGTGAATTATCCTCTCGCGCGTCCCGCCGCCCGATGCGAAACCGCCGCCGGGGCCTTGTGGTCCTGGGCGTGACGACGCTGCTGGTCTGGACAGTCCCGCTGCCCGGGCAGACGCCGCCCGGTTCCGACAAGGCGGCCGTCATCCCGATCCGCGGCGAGATCACCGACGTGCTGCGCGACAGCCTCGAACGCCGCCTCGAGCAGGCCCGGGCCGACGGGGCCACGACCATCATCTTCGAGATGGACACGCCCGGCGGAATGGTCACCAGCGCGCTGGACATCTGCCGGATGATCAAGAACCTGCCCGCGGACGTCCGCTCCGTGGCCTGGGTGCACCACGAAGCCTACAGCGCCGGGGCGATGATCTCGCTGGCCTGCAACCAGATCCTGATGAGCGCCGGCTCGGCCATCGGCGATTGTGCTCCGATCATGGTGGGCCCGGCCGGCGGCGTCGAAGAAATGTCCGAAAGAATCACCGCCAAGGCCGAAAGCCCCGTGCTCCAGGAATTCCGCGACTCGGCCCAACGCAACGGGTACGACCTGCGGCTGTCCCGGGCCATGGTCAAGATCGATGAGGAGGTCTGGTGGCTTGAGCACCTACAGACCGCCGAACGCAAATTCGTCGATGCCTCCGAGAAAGCCAACCTCATCGACGAGCCCGAGGAGGGGCAGGCCGCCTGGAAGCTGGTCGCGACGTTCGTCGATCCGCTGACCGGCAACGAGGTGTCCACCAAGCAGCCCGTGGACTCCGCCAAGGAGCTGCTCACCATGTCGCAGAGCGAGGCGATTGCCTTCGGCTTTGCCCGGGGGATCGCCGCCGACCTCGACGACCTGGCCGAACGTCTCGGCCTGTCGTCGCCGCCCGCCTACCACCAGATCAGTGCGTGGGAGCAGTTGGCGATGTGGCTGAACAGCCCGCTGGTGCGCGGCGTGCTGTTCATGATCATGATTGCGGGAGCCTACATCGAATACCAGTCGCCCGGGCTGATCATCCCCGGGGCCGTCGCCCTGATCGCCCTGGTCATCTTCCTGGGGGGCCCCTACGTTGCCGGCCTGGCCAACATCTGGACCATCGTCCTGCTGGTGATCGGGCTGCTCCTGCTGGCGCTCGAGATCTTCGTGATCCCGGGCTTTGGCATCGCCGGAATCCTCGGCATCGCCCTGATCCTGGTCGCCTTCATCGGCACCTTCGTCCCCGCCGAGCCCGAGATGCCGACCTTCTCCTGGCCGGCCATGGAGGGCACCTGGACCGCGCTCAAGACCGGGGTGATCGTGCTGAGCAGCAGCCTGGTGATCGCCGTCATCGGTCTCATGCTGCTGGCCCGCTACCTGCCGGAGTTGCCGGGCATCCGCCGGGTTGTCCTGGCCAGCCCGGACGGGGCCGCGCTGGCCCTGGAGGATCCCTACCCGGGCATCGCCTTGGTGGGCGACGTCGGCGTCGTGGTCGGCGACCTGAAACCTGGTGGCACCGCCCGCTTCGGCACCGAGGTTGTGGACGTCCAGAGCCAGGGAGAGTACGTTGATGCCGGGCTACGGGTGCAGGTCCTCAAACGTGAAGGCCGCAACGTCATCGTTCGCCCGCTGCCCGACGAAGCGTAAGGATCACAATCCCCAGCGCAAGGAGAGAACGCCATGCTGGCCGCCGCCACAGAGTACATCTGGATCGTCATCGGCATCGTCGCCGGGATCATCGGGCTGGTCTTCGTCGTGGTCGTCCTGAACTTCGGCACGTTGTGGATTAAGGCCCGCGCGGCCAAAACGAAGATCACGTTCATGGAGCTGATCGGGATGTGGCTGCGGCGGGTCAACAGCAACCTGATCGTGAACACCAAGATCCAGGCCTGGAAGGCCGGGCTGACCGAGATCAGCACCGAAGACCTCGAGACGCATTACCTGGCCCGCGGACGCGTCCCGAACGTCATCGTCGCCCTGATCTCGGCCCAACGGGCAAACATCCTGCTGGACTACCGCACCGCTTGCGCTATCGACTTGGCCGGCCGCGACATCGTGGACGCCGTTAATACCAGCGTGAACCCCAAGGTCATCGACTGCCCCAATCCCGACCTGGGCCGACCCACCATCGACGCGGTCGCCAAGGACGGCATCCAGCTCAAGGCCCGCGCCCGCGTCACCGTCCGCACCAACATCAAGCAGTTGGTCGGCGGGGCCACCGAGGAGACCGTGATCGCCCGCGTCGGCGAGGGCATCGTCTCGGCCATCGGCTCAGCGGAGAGCCACAAGGCCGTCTTGGAGAACCCCGACAAGATTTCTAAGGCCGTCCTGGACAAGGGGCTCGACGCCGGCACCGCGTACGAGATTCTCTCGATCGACATTGCCGATGTCGATGTCGGCGTCAACATCGGCGCCCAGCTCCAGGCCGACCAGGCCGAGGCGGACAAGAAACGCTTCCAGGCCGAGGCGGAGAAACGCCGCGCGATGGCCATGGCCCGCGAGCAGGAGATGATCGCCACGGTGCAGGAGAACCGGGCCAAGGTCGTGCTGGCCGAGGCCGAGGTGCCCAAGGCGATGGCCGAGGCCTTCCGCAGCGGCAACCTGGGCATCATGGACTACTACCGGATGAAGAACATCCAGGCCGACACCGGGATGCGTGACCACATCGCCGGTGACCAGAGCGGCCCGTCCGACAAGCGGTAGTGCGGGCGTCCCGCCCGCCATGTAGCGGCCGGGCCCCGTACCGGCCGTAGATAGCGCGAGGGTGCGGAAAACGGAAAGCCATGTTTGTACTGGCCCTTGACATGAGCTTCGAGACCTGGGCGATCCTGGCGTTCGCCGCCGTGAGCGTCATCGGTGGCCTGCTCAAGAAGAAGGCGGACTCCGAGCGTAGGGCGGCAGCCCGTCAGCGCCAACCGGGGGAGGCCCCGCGGCCAACCACCCCGGAGCGCCCCAGACCAAGCGTGGGCGCGCCCCGCCCGCCGCGAACGACGGAGCCGCTGCCGGTCGAGCCGGTGAGGACGCCGGTGCTCCCGCGCGCGCGGCCGCAACCCGTGCCGCCTGCCCGCACGCCGGTCAGGCCGACGCGGACCCCGGCCGTCGCCCGCCGCGTCGAGGAAGTGACCCCACCCCAACGGAAACGCACGAAGGCCCGCCCAGGAAAGACGCGCCCGCCGGAGAGAGCGCGGGAGTTCGGAATGCTGGAAAAACGCGAGCTGGTGCACATTAAGGGCACCGCCGGCGGCCCCGAGCCGGTCGAGCACCGCCGCGCCGTCGGTCCGGCCGAGAAGCTCAACCGCGTGCTCCGGAGCCGATCAGGCCTGCAAGCGGCCGTCTTGTTGTCCGAGATCCTTGCCCCACCGTTAGCGCTACGCGATAATCAGCGCTTCTAGCAGCTAGCTGACAAGCAGAGCCGCGGGCTTCAGCCCGCGCGGAGCGGCCGCGCAGGCTTCAAGCCTGCGGCTCGTCACGGTGGGTATCGTTATGAGCAATGGTGGCAGCTACGATCCGCACTCGATCGAGGCGGACATCTACAAGTTCTGGGAACAGGGCGGCTACTTCCACGCCGAGCCCGACCCGGACCGCAAGCCCTACGTGATCGACATCCCGCTGCCCAACGTCACCGGCTCGCTCCACCTCGGCCACGCCCTGAACAACACCATCCAGGACATCCTCATCCGCTACAAGCGCATGTGCGGCTACAACGCGATGTGGATGCCTGGCACGGACCACGCCGGCATCGCCACCCAGGCCGTGGTCGAAAAGCGGCTCAAAGAGGAGGAGAACCTCACACGCCACGAGATCGGCCGCGAAGGGCTGGTCGAGCGCATCTGGGCCTGGAAGGAGAAGTACGGTGGGGAGATTCTCCAGCAGCTTCGGCGGATCGGCTGCTCCTGCGACTGGGAGCGGACGCGCTTTACGCTCGACGAGGTGTGTGCCAAAGCGGTGTACGAGGTTTTCTTCCGCTGGTTCAAGGATGGGCTGATCTACCGCGGCCTGCGTTTGGTGAACTGGGATGCGGCTCTGCAAACCGCGGTGGCCGACGACGAGATCATCCACGAGACCGTCCAGGGTCACCTGTGGCACTACCGCTACCCCATCCTGGGTGGTGCGGGCGTCCCGCCCGCCGAGAACGTAGCGGCCGGGCCCCGTACCGGCCGTGCCCTGCGGGAAGACGCCGCCCGCGCGGCGATCGAGCGCGCCGCGCGCGACGACGCCAGGCCAGGCCAGGACTACCTGGTCATCGCCACGACGCGCCCGGAGACGATGCTGGGCGATACCGCCGTCGCGGTGCACCCCGACGACGAACGCTACAAGCACCTGATCGGCAAGAATTGCATCCTGCCACTGATGAACCGGCCGATCCCGATCATTGCCGACAGCATCCTGGTCAAGCCCGAGTTCGGCACCGGCTGCGTGAAGGTCACCCCCGGCCACGACCCCAACGACTACGACTTCGGCCAACGCCACAACGTGGAGATGATCAACATCCTCACGCCGGACGGGAAGATCAACGAGCGCGGCGGCGCGTACGTCGGACTGACGATCGCCGACGCCCGCCAGAAGGTGGTCGAGGATCTCGAAGCGCTGGGGCTGATGGAGAAGATCGAGCCGTACCAGACCGAGATCGGCCACAGCGACCGCAGCAAGACGCCCATCGAGCCGATGCTGTCCGAGCAGTGGTTCATGCGGATGGGCCAACTGGCGGACATGACGATGGACGCCGTGCGCGACGGCCGCGTCAAGTTCTTCCCCGAGCGCTACGCCAAGACGTACCTCGACTGGCTCGGCGAAAAACGCGACTGGTGCATCAGCCGCCAACTCTGGTGGGGACATCGGATTCCGGTGTGGTACTTTCCACCCGGTTATTCGGGATTCGGCCCGCCGAGTGGGACCGCGCGCGAGAGGATACGAGAGCTAATCGACGCCGAACTGGTCGTCGAGCGTCCAGAGAGAGAAACCCGGCATGCTGTGTCTCCGTTCTCGCCCTCTTTCGAGAGCGCGCCTGGTGTTTACACATTTCACTATTGTCCGAAGCCCGAGGTTATGTCCGAATTTGCGCAGTTAGCGGAGCAGATAGGGCTAAAACGGGATGACGACGTGCTCGACACGTGGTTCAGCTCGGCGTTGTGGCCGTTCAGCACGCTCGGCTGGCCGGACGGGGAAGAGGCAACAAGGCAACAAGGCAACAAGGCAACAAGGCAACAGGGCAACGATGCCTCGCTGCCTTCTCACGCTGACTTCGAGTACTTCTACCCGACCAGCACGCTGGTGACCGCGCGCGGGATCATCACGCTCTGGGTGGCCCGCATGGTGATGACCTCGCTCTACTTCAACGACTGCGTGCCCTTCGATCACGTCCACATCCACCCCATCATCCAGGACGGGCAAGGCCGCACGATGAGCAAGTCGCTCGGCAACGGCGTCGATCCGCTCGACATCATCGAGCTGTTCGGCACCGACGCGATGCGCTTCGCGCTCGCCCAGATGGCAACCGAAACGCAGGACGTGCGCATGCCGGTCAAGCCGGTCAAGCTGCCCGACGGCCGCACGATCAACAGC
>CAZNFA010000004.1:0-182584 GCA_964572345.1 uncultured Planctomycetales bacterium | reverse complement strand
ATTCTGAGCGCAGCGAAGAATCTATGTGGGCAGCGAAGAATCTCTCTGCCCGACTGTGTGCCCCCGCCCTCCACCCCCGCTGTCATTCTGAGCGCAGCGAAGAATCTCTCCGGGTGCCCCATGCTTTCAAGCCTGGGCGACAGAATTATCCTCCGTGCCACTGCCTATCAGCCCCTGAACTCGTGTGCCCCCGGCTTCCAGTCGGTAACCGGTGTGGCACCGGTTTCTAACCGGTGGACTGTGTGTCCCCTCCTCCCCGGCCAAAACGTACCACCGCCCCCCTGCCCGCCCTGAGCGCAGCCGAAGGGTGGCCGACGTCTTAATCCAACCCGCCCCCGCCCGCTACCCGTCATTCTGAGCACAGCGAAGAATCTCTCCGGGTGCCCCATGCTTTCAAGCGTGGGGGACAGAATTATCCTCCCTGCCACCGCCTATCAGCCGGTGTGATGTGTAGCGCCCGGTCTCCGTGCCACACGTCCTCCCGAGCACGCCACCCGCCGTTCCCCCCGATCTTTGACTACGACTCCTCGGATTCTTCGGCCCGGGCTAGATTGAGCCGCAGCAGATTGCCCAGTACCTGCTGATCGATCTGCTTACGGCGTTCGCCCAGTGGGTGCTCGTCCGCCAGCGGTTGTCCGGCCCCGCTTTCGGTCCAGACTTCGGCCCACTCCTCCGACCATTCGCCTTCCGGATCGGTCGCGGCGTAAGCCGCCAGCACGGCCCGGTCCAGCTTTTCGTGCGCCAGGCGCAGCCACGTCGGCCGTTCGTTGTACAGGTTGGTGAGCGTGCGTTTCTTGAGCCGTGAATCGCGGCCTGCCTCGGCCATGATCGCGGATTGCCGGATCAGCCCCCGCGCGTCCTCCGGCACGTCGCCGAAGTCGTCTTGGCCCTCGACGTAGTTGGTGACGGCCTTGATCCACTCCGGCGGATTGAGCCAGCGCTCGCGCTGCTCGTTCAGCTCCCGCGCGGCGTCGGCGATGCACTGATACGCCGGATGACCGATCGGTTCCGACCGCGGCGCCCACGGCAGCGGAAACGTCTCAAAGCACGTCGTCGGCGTGTAGCGCGGCCGGTCCTCAAGCTGCGTGCCCATCCGGAGCGCCCACAACTCGTGGATCGAGCTGTGCACCACGCCGAAGAAATAATCGTCCGAACGGGCGAAGACGACGAGCTGCCCGTCGGGCAGAGTTCGAGGGCTCATGTACACAAAGAGTCGATGTTTCGTTAGACGAGCCGTGGCCACGTACCGGTCCAGCCTCTCAAGGTGGTCTCTTAGATCGGGAACCGGTCGCGCATGAAGCCACCATCGCTCCCTCTCAAAGGTGGCGCGCACTTTATCACGGGCCGGTTTGACCGCTTGCTTCACGAATTCGAATGGCGCTTCATAGAGCGCGGCTCTCTTCCAGTCGAGCTCTGAACCAAAATCAACAATCCACACTCCACGCGAGCGCCTCACGACGTCTAGGCCGTTTACCCATGGTCGAATCACATCAGAGTTGGGGCGATCGTTCGGGTTGGACGGTTTAGCAAGCATTTCGCGTGCTGCCTGCCATTCGATTTCAAACTTCCCCTTCTTCATCCCCCCAATGAACGACAGCTCAACGTTTTCTCGAAGAACCATTGCGGAAGCCGTATCTACGTCGCCAGTCAGACCCGCGTGTATCTCCTGCACCGTAGCGCCGTCCAGCCCTCGGTTTCGTTCGAGCCCAGTGTCAAACCCCACCATCGACACGTGTACGGCTGCGCCGTCGAGGATCCATTCGCGGTCGGACCAGGCCATGAAGATGTCGCCCGTCTCTTTGATCCGCGCCAGCACCCTGCGGTTGTCGCCCCCGCGGATGCCCTGCGTCGCCAGCAGTCCCGCTCGCGTCTTCCCTCGCTTCGCGATTGACTGCCGCGCCAGCTCGAACCAATAGCAACAAAGATCGCTGGTGTTCGGCAGATCGTAGCATTCGTACATGCCCTTGATGTACTCGTCCGGCAAGCCGTATTGCCGAAAGAGCTTTGACCCCAGGAACGGCGGATTGCCGATGATGAAGTCCGCCTCAGGCCACGTCGTGGCTTGCGGTTTCGTGGGGATCGTCAAGTCGAGTATCGCATCCCGACACTCGATCGTCACCAGCGGCGCCAGGATCGGGTCGCTCGGCGGCAAGAACCCGTTCTGCTTCATCCATTGCAGGTACCCGATCCAGATCACTACCTGCGCCAGCTCCGCCGCGAAGGGGTTGATCTCGATCCCGTGAAGCTGCGTCGGGCGCACCTGCGGGATCAGCCCCAGCGCGATTTCCGGCCGCGAGCCGTAAACGATCACCTCCTTTTCCAGCGACAGCAGCTCCTGGATCGCCACGTACAGAAAGTTCCCCGAGCCGCACGCCGGATCGAGCACCCGCACGCTCGCCAGCCGGTGTTGAAACCCCTGGAGCAGTTCGGCGATTCTTCGGTTGGTCTTTTTCTTGGCCGCGTCGGTGCGCGACTTGCCGCGCCGGGCGAGCTGCTTTTCCACCCGCTCGCGCACCTGGGCCCACTCCCGGCGCAACGGCTGCATCACCACCGGCTCGACGATCAGCATGATGTCTTCGCGGCTCGTGTAGTGCGCGCCGATTTGCGAGCGCTTCGACGGGTCCAGCGAGCGCTCGAACAACGTCCCGAAGATCGTTGGCTCGACCGCAGCCCAGTCGAACTCGCCCGCGATCAGCATGTTGTGCATGTCGTACGCTTTCAGCGGCAACGCTGGCGCCTCGTCGAACAGCCCGCCGTTGAAGTGCGCGATCGTCTCGGCACCGAAGAAGCCGCCCGTCCGCATGGCCTCGAACAGCCCGCTCAGCCGTTCCGTCAGACTCTCCGGGTCGGACCGGGCCGCTTGCACCAGCTTGCTGAACAGCCCTTTGGGCAGCAGGCTTACGTCCTCGGCGAACAGGCAGAACATGCATTTCATCAGGAAATGCGCGCCGTCGTGCGGGTCGTGGCCGCGCTGACGCAACGCGTCCGCGATCTTGGCGAACTCGGCCGCGGCGTTCTCCGTCAGCCGGTACGTGCTCAGCGTCGGCTTGAACGAGTGCGGATCGCTGAAGACCCGTCGCAGCTTGTCCAGGTTGTCCGGGTGGGCCAACTGCTCCAGCTTGATGACGTGAACTTCCTTGCGCGTGCCGGTGAAGTTCGTGTGGATCTCGGTGCGGGCGATGTCGCTGACGATCAGCAGCGGCGGGTTCTCGAGTGCTTCGCGGTACTGGCAGAGCTGCCGGTAAGCCTCGCTGAGGTCTTTGTACTTGTCCTTACGCTTATACTCCCAAGCGAACTTGCCGCGCCACCACACGTCGGCGAAACCGTGGCGCCCCTTCGAGCCGCGCGAGGCGGCATCGGTTACCGCCACACCCTTTTCGAACGTGTATTCCTTGCCCGTCGCATCCTGCTCCGCAGGCGTCGCCTGTCCCAGCAGACGGCACAAGTCGATGAAGTGCTCCTGCGAGGCGGCCCGCTCGGGCAACGCCGTCCGCGACCACTTCCTGATGAATTGCGCCGGTTTGATTTCCCTCTGCATGGCAGCTCATTGTAGCGAGACCGGGGACGCTGTCGAGGCGAGCCCGATCCCGAGGCACGGGGCGGGTGGCACTCTTCGGACCGCGGACGATCGGTCACAGGGCTTGGCGAATCCGCAGCAACGTGGTCAGCAGCGGTTCGAGCTGGTCGAGTGGCCAGACGGTGGCGGCGTCGCTCTTGGCATTCGGCGGGTAGTCGTGGACCTCCAGGAACAGGGTGTCGATGCCGGCGGCGACGGCCGCCCGGGCGAGCAACGGGATGAATTCGCGCGCCCCGCCGGTGACCGTGCTTGCCCCGCCGGGGTACTGGACCGAATGGGTCGCATCGAAGACGACCGGGGCGAATTGCCGCATGATCGCCAGGCCGGTCAGGTCGTTGACCAGCCGTTCGTAGCCGAAGAACGTACCGCGCTCGGTGACGAGGACATTCTGGTTCCCGGTTTCGCGGACCTTCTCGACCGCGAGCCGCATCTTCTCCGGCGCGAGGAACTGGCCTTTCTTGATATTAACGCAGCGGCGCGTGCGCCCCGCGGCCAACAGCAGGTCGGTCTGCCGACACAGGAACGCCGGAACCTGCACGCAGTCGAGCACTTCGCCGACAGCGCGCGCCTGGGCCGGCTCGTGGACGTCGGCCAGGACCGGCACGCCGACCTCGTCGCGCACCCGTTTGAGGATTCGCAGCCCCTCCTCCAACCCCGGACCGCGGTAGGAGCGAATGCTCGAGCGATTGGCCTTGTCGTAGCTGGCTTTGAAGACGAACGGCAGCTCGAGCCGCCGGGCGATCACCGCGATCGACTCGGCCAGCTTCAGAGTATGCCCGGCGGACTCGATGACGCACGGGCCCGCGATCAGCAGCAGCGGCTGACCGGGACCAACGCTATGCGGGCCGAGTTGAACGGTCGCGGCGGTTTCCATGGCGGGCATCATATCATCGCGCGTCGTCTATCAGAAGTTGCTCCAGCGGATCGCCCGGCCGGCGATACGGTAACGCCACAGCCACACCACACCCAGCCCCGCCGTTCCGAGCAGCAACACCGCGATCTCGGCCGGCACGCCGAACGCGCGAAGGAAACCGGGAACGATGAGCCGCGAGATCCAGCCCCCACCGAGAATGAAACTGAAAACCAGGAACCCCCAGTAACAGCAGAACGCCCAGAGGAAGGCCGATTCGTACGCCACGACCTTCGCTGCCCAAGCGTAGTCCGGCAGGTACCCTCGCAGCAGCCACCAGGTGATCACCAGCGCGGCGATCGTGCGGTGACCCAGCCAACAGCACAGTGGGGTCCAGAACAGCATCGCGCCGGCGTAGGCGAGCACCTCCGCGATGTTGGGACTGAACAGCCATTCGGAGGTCAAGTATAGGAGCCAGCCCGTGACGCAAACCCAAGCCGCGCCGCCGAGGCCGAGCAAGACGTAGTTCCACACGGCGAAAGACGCGGCAGCGCGGGCGTGGGGCCGCAACTTGAGCCGTGAGTAAAATGACCTGGGACGAAGCAGGACACGCCAACACGTCTCGATCCAGCTCGTGGCGGTGCCCCAACCTTCCCAGGCACTCCCAGGGCGCCGCTTGAGCCGCAGGGAGGCCGCCACGTCCAGCCCGCACTCGGGGCAGCGGGCGTCGGCGGGCCAGTGCGTCAGTCCGTAGCCGCAGCCCTCGCAGCGCGGCGAGATTGCCGGCCGCGGCGCGGCACCCTGGACACCCTGAACCGCTCGGCCGATCCACCAGAGCAAGAAGCACGCCACCGCGGGACTCGCAATGACGACGAGCCCCTCCAAGTCGAAGAACAGGTTTGGTGTGGCGCCCAAGCCGGTGATGTCGTAGGCATACCAGTGGTTCGCCGCGATTATGGCCCATCCGAAACCGGCTGTCAGAATCACGACCAGCCCGGCACACGCAGCTACAGCACGCAACGAGTGGTCGTAGGAGCGCAGCACCGAACCTGTCCGGTGCACACGGGGAAGGCTCAGCCACGCCAGAAACGCCATGCCGCCACCGGTGAGCAGCAACACCAGCACGAAGATCAGTTCGGCCGGGCCGATCAGCGTGTCGCGGTGCCAGTCGTGCCATACTTCGGCGAAGGTGTGTCGTTCGAGGTCGGGGGCCGGCAGGCCGGGCCGGATGCCGGCCGGGGCGCCGGCGGGCACGGCAGTCGGCGCGGGCCAGCTAAGCCGGACCGTGCCACTCCAAAGCGTCAGCACGACAACCAGGCCGGCCAGCGCAATGGCGTGGGCGGCGAAGCTGATCCAAAACGCTCGCGGCGTTGCCGCGGTCAGACACGCGGCGGCCGCCCGCGGACGCGTCAGTTCGAGCCACGGGCTCAGCAGCACCCGCCACCAGCGCGGACGATGCTGAGCGTCGTCCGCCGCGGCGTGTGCTTCTGTGGCATTCCCGGCGTCCCGACTCACCGGCCGCTCTCCGGTCCGTGGCCAATGATGGTGATTCGGCGTAAGCGTTCAGGCCTTGTACGGTGTGACCGCGGGCAGGACAAGGCCGCCGCCGCGCCTGGCCGCGGCCTCGGTCGCAGCCCATTTCCCATGCTTCCTACGCTTGACATTCCCGGTGCCCGGGGGCTAGTTTAGCGTCTCCGGTTTTGCCACGGCCGGGATGTTGCCCGTTCGCACGGGGCGCGTGGGCGTGTCAGCCCACGGTGGGCCGTCTGAATCGCGGCTGGCGGCTCAGGCCTCCGAGCGGGTCCGCAACCGCGCTTTCTTGACGGTACAACGTGGCAGTCTGGGATAGCGCGCGTCGGCCGCGGCCGATACCGCTCCAATACCCGGTGGTGTAATCGGTAACACACCAGGTTTTGGTCCTGGCATTCCTGGTTCGAGTCCAGGCCGGGTAGCTTTGTTGCACGGCCGGCGACGAGTGCCGCGCCGAACCATATGGGAGTCTTTCGAAGCATGAAGGATTTGCGAGTATTCGCGGGCCGCAGCAACCCGGCCTTGGCGGAGCGCGTGGTCAACTACCTCGGCCTGCCGTTGGGGCGCGCGCAGCTCGAGGCATTCCCGGACGGCGAAATCTCGCTCAAGCTGTTCGAGGACGTGCGCGGGCGCGACGCCTTCGTGATCCAATCCACGTGCCAGCCAGGCAACGACCACTTGATGGAGCTGCTGATCTACATCGACTGCCTCAAGCGGGCCTCGGCGCAGCGGATCACGGCGGTGATCCCCTACTTCGGCTATGCCCGGCAAGACCGTAAGGACGAAGGCCGCGTACCGATCACGGCGAAGCTGGTGGCGAATCTGCTGACCACGGCCGGGGCTGACCGAATCCTGTCGCTGGACCTGCACGCCGCCCAGATTCAGGGGTTCTTCGACATCCCGGTGGACAATCTGTCGGGTGAGCCGGTCTTGACGGCCCACCTGGAGTCGTTGGACATTGGGCCGCTGGTGCTGGTCAGTCCGGACATCGGCAACGCCCGGCAGGCGCGCGTGTACGCCGAACGGCTGGGCGGGGATCTGGCCATCATCGACAAACGTCGCGTCAGCGGGTCGGAGGCCGTCTCGTACAACATCATCGGCCAGGTGAAGGACAAGGCCGTGCTCATGGTGGATGACATCATTGCCACGGCGGGCACGGTTCTGGAGGCGGCCCGGCTCGTGCTGGAGCGGGGCGCCAAGCGGATCATCGTGACGGCCACGCACGGGGTGCTTTGCGGGCCGGCGATCGAGCGCCTGGCCAGCGCCCCCATCGATCACGTGGCGGTCACGGACACAATCCCGCTCTCGCAGGAGGCTCGCCAGCGCATACCGA
This sequence comes from uncultured Planctomycetales bacterium, assembly GCA_964572345.1. Taxonomy (GTDB): domain Bacteria; phylum Planctomycetota; class Phycisphaerae; order UBA1845; family Fen-1342; genus JAUWXH01. Next base: position 175,294 of record CAZNFA010000004.1, on the reverse strand, counting down.
ACCTGACCGTGCTGACGGTAAGCCAACTGCTGGGCGAGGCGATCAGACGCATTCATCGGGACGAATCGGTGAGCAGTTTGTTTATGAAGTAGACGCTCACGCGCCGAGAGTATGGCGGCGCCGCGAAGGAGCTAAGCGATGCAGATCGCGAACCTGAAAGGCGAACCACGGCAACCCGGGAACCGTGCTGCCAACCGCCGACTGCGCAAGCGCGGCCTGGTGCCGGCGATCATCTACGGGCACGAGCAGGAGCCGCAGACCGTGGCTGTGTCGCTGCACGACCTGTTGCTGGCACTGGAACACCTCCAGCACGTCATCCGGCTGGAGATCGACGGGCGGCCGGAGCAGTACTTGATCAAGGACGTGCAGTACGATCACCTGCAAAAGACCCCCATCCACATCGATCTGATGCGCGTCGATCCAAACGAGCGCGTTCACGTCAAGGTCCCCGTCGAGCTCAAGGGCGAACCACACGGCGTGCATGAGGGCGGCGTGCTGGTCCACGTGATCGCCGACATCGAAGTCGAGTGCCGACTGCTGGAGATCCCCGAGGTCATCCGGCCCGGCGTGGCCCACCTGGGCGTCGGTCAGGCCCTGCACGTCAAGGAGATCGAGCTGCCCGAGGGCGTCGAGCCGCTGCACGATCCCGACGACATCGTCGCCACCGTGCGCGCGAAGCGCGGCGTGCAGGCCGAGGAAGAAGAGGAAGTGGAGGAGCTCGCCGAGAAACCCGGCAAAGAGCCGCAGGTCTTCGGCCGAACGGGTAAGGAAGAAGAGGATGCCCGCGAGGGGTAGTGGTGAAGCTCATTGCCGGGCTCGGCAATCCGGGTCGCCGCTACGCCGGCTCACGCCACAACGTCGGCTATCTGGTTGTGGACGAGTTGGCCCGGCGTTGGCGGATCGACGCGGCACGCCACGACCGACGTTGCGAGGGGCTGCTGGCCGAGGGGTCGGCGGCCGGACAGCGCGTGCTGCTGCTCAAGCCCACCACGTTCATGAACCTCAGCGGTCGCAGCGTGGCGGCCGTGTGGCGCTTCTACAAGCTCGCCTTGGCGGACGTGCTGATCGTGCACGACGACCTCGATTTGCCGGTCGGGCAAATCCGCCTGCGGGCAGTCGGTTCGGCCGGCGGACACAAGGGCCTGCTCGACATACTGCGGCACCTGGGCAGCCCCGAAGTGCCGCGCCTGCGAATCGGAATCGGCAAGGTATACCAGGCGGCAACGGTCGAGTACGTCCTCAGCCGCTTCGAGCCGCAAGAGCGGGAAATCATCGAGCAGACGCTCGGCCGGGCGGCGGATGCCGTCGAGTGCTGGCTACGCGACGGAATCGACGCCGCCATGAATGCGTTCAATCGCAAATGCGAGCAAGAGCCCCCGGACCGGGGCGACGAACCCGCGGCCCCCGACGGGGCACAAGGAGATAGGTCGTGAAACGCTATGAGGGCTTATTCCTGTTTGACAACTCCGCGGCGCACGAGTGGCCGGCGGTCGAGCAAGAGGTTCGGCGGCTGTGCGACCGGATCGGCAGCGAGTTGCAGGTCTGCCTCAAGTTCGACGAGCGCAGGCTGGCGTTCGAGATCAAAGGGCGCAAGCGCGGCACCTACGTGCTGACGTATTTCGACGCCGCTCCGGAGCGGATCGTCGATCTCGAACGCGATGCGCGCCTGAGCGAGATGATCCTGCGCGCGCTGGTGCTGCGGACCGACAAGGTGAGCGCGGAACGCATCGCCGAGCTGAAGGCCTGGCCGGCCGACACCCCGCTGACGCCGGTCTCCGGCGACGGACGCCGTCACTACGACGAGCCCCGTGGCAGGCGCGAGCCCCCGCCCACGAGACGGCCGGAGAAGCCACCCGAGACGAAGGCGGAAACCGCACAAGCGCCGAGCGAGACTGCCGCCGAGACGCCGACCCCCGAATCCGCGGCGGCGGCACCGGATATCGCAGCGACGGTACCGGATACCGCTCCGGCGGCACCGGAGGACACGCCGGCGCCGGCCGAGCCGGCGGCCGACTTGCCCGCAGCCCCGGACGACGCGCCCGCAGAACACACCGACGACACCAGAGAGGAGATCTAGGTAACTCTGGGGGCATTCTCCTGCCGAGGCCGGTTGGCGGATCGGACGGAGGATAACAGCCCCAGGAAGGCTGGGAACGACGATGGCCGGTTTTAACAGAGTAATCCTGTTGGGAAACCTGACGCGCGACCCGCAACTCAAATACTTACCGAGCAATACGGCGGTCTGCGAGTTCGGGCTGGCGGTGAATCGCCGCTGGCGCGACCGTGACGGGAACCAGCGCGAGGACGTGTGCTTTGTGGACATGGCGGCGTTCGGTCGCCCAGGTGAGACGATTAACCAGTATATGTCCAAGGGACGCCAGATCCTGGTCGAAGGCCGGTTGAAGTTCGACAGTTGGACTTCCCAGGATGGAACGAAGCGCTCGAAGCTCAGCGTGGTCGTCGAGAATTTCACGTTCGTCGGTTCGCGTGATGCGTCGGGCGGCGGCGCACCTGCAGGTGCCCGCGATGACCGTCAGCCCGCCCCGCCGCCGCAGGCGCCGGGGCCCCCGGACGCCCCACCGGTGGACGAGGGGCCGCCCTCGGGCAACGACATACCGTTTTGAACTCTAGCGGAGTGTTCAGTATGGCTATGCAGAGAAGAAGAGCGCCGACGCGGAGAAGGAGGCGGCGTGGGTTCGCGGACGCGTCACGGCGTCGCATCGTGCGCGGAAAGGTAGATGAGTTCGATTACAAGGACGTGGTCACGTTGCAGCGGATGCTCACGGCGCACGGGAAGATGCATTCCCGTAAGCGCTCCGGGCTAACGGCAAAGGAACAGCGTTCGGCCGCGTTGGCGGTCAAACGGGCCCGCTTCATGGCCCTGTTGCCGTACGTCAGTTAGGCGCCGCGCGGCGGCCCCTGCTCCGGCCACAAACGGAGAAACGGATCATGCGTCTGTTATTGTTGAAGGACGTACGCGAGCTCGGCCATGTGGGCGATATCGTCGAGGTGAAGCGCGGGTATGCCCGGAACTGCCTGGTGCCCCAACGCCTCGCCGCCGACCCCACCGAGGAGAACATCCGGGCGATCGAGGAGGACAAGAAGCGGGCCGCCGCCGTGCGGGCCACGCAACTCAAGGAAGTCAAGCTGCTGGCCAAGGCGATCCAGGACGTCTCGGTGACGATCGAGGCCGCCGCCAACCCCGAGGGCACGCTATACGGCTCGGTCGCGGGCAAGGACATTGCCGAGGCCTTGCAGGCCCTGGGCCATCCCGTGCTGCCCGAGCACGTGGTGCTTGAATCGCCCATCCGCACCCTCGATAATCGCATCGTCAAACTGGAATTCACCGAGGAGATCACGGCCGAGATCAAACTCTGGGTCGTGCGCAGAGGGGTGGTGGAGCATGACGACGAAGCAGGCGAGCGTGTCGCAGCCGAGCCGGCCCAAGCCGCAGCCGAGCCGGACACAGATACCGCCGACAATGAGTAGTCCCGGCCCCGCGCGCGAGCGGGCCCTGCCGCACGCGCCGGACGCCGAGCGAGCCCTGCTCGGGTCGATGCTGCTGGAACAGACGGCGATCGGCGAAGCGATCACGATTCTAAAGGACGCCGGCAGCAGCGCGTTCTTCTTCCCCAAGCACCAGAAACTCTACGACCACATCGTCGAGCTCTACGACGAGAACAGACCGATCGACGGGGTCGTCATCAAGGACGAGCTGGAACGCCGGCAACTGTTCGACGCACTCGGCGGCTACGATTTTCTCGCCGACCTGGTCAACGCCGTCCCCTCGGCCCTGCGCGTGCGGCACTACGCCGAGATCGTCCGCGAGAAGCACCTGCTGCGCGAACTGATCGGCGCCACCCACCGGGTCATGGATACGGCCTATGAGGACGGCCGCCCGCCCGCCGAGATCCTCGACTACGCCGAGCAGGAGGTCTTCGGCGTCACCGAGCGGCGTGTCTCCAGCAGTCCGGAGACGCTGCTGGAGCAAATCGACGCGTTGTTCAAGAAGATCGAGGATAAGCAGCCGCACACCGGTGAGGAAACCGGGTTCTTCGAGCTGGACGACCTGCTGTGCGGCCTGCAACCCTCGGAGCTCATCATCGTGGCGGGTCGTCCCTCGATGGGCAAGACGGCGTTGGGGCTGAACATGGTGGAGCACCTGGCCCTGACGCAAGGCAAGCCGGCCCTGTTCTTCTCGCTGGAGATGAGCCGCCAGCAGGTGGCCCAGCGCATTTTGTGCAGCCGGGCCCGGGTCAATTCGCACCGCCTGCGCCGCGGTCGCGTTACCGACCAGGACCTGGAGCGTCTGAAGGACGCCGCCGACGAGATCAGCGGCAGACCCCTGTTCGTGGACGACAGCTCCAGCCTGAGCATCCTCGAGCTGCGCGCCCGGGCGCGCATGGCCTATCGCAAACACAGCGTCAAAGCCATCTTCGTCGATTACCTCCAGCTCATGCACGCGCCACGGTGCGAGACCCGTCAGGCGGAGGTCGCCGAGATCTCACGCGGGCTCAAGGCCCTGGCCAAGGAGCTGAACGTGCCCATCGTCGCGATGGCCCAGCTCAATCGCAATCCCGAAGATCGCACCGGCAACCGGCCGCGCATGAGCGATCTGCGCGAGTCCGGGGCGATCGAGCAAGATGCCGACGTGGTCATGCTGCTGCACCGCGAGTCGTACTACAAGACGAACCCGCCGGTTCACGACACGTTGCAGGGTGGTGTGGGCGGCGGCCCGCAGGCGGCTCAGACCCCGGAGGACACCAAGGCTGAGTTGATCATCGCCAAGCAGCGGAACGGGCCGGTAGGCAAGATCGACCTGCACTTCAGCATGAAGTGGACGCGCTTCGACAACCACAAGCCCGGCCAAGAGTACGAAACCGTCCGCGAAGCCCAGTACTTCGACGACGACGTCCAGTTCCCGTAGCGCCTGGACGATGGGTAGTGCGGGCGAGACGCCCGCCTGAATGGTTCCCCCACCGCGGGCGAGACGCCCGCACTACCCGTCAATCGACGGCTGATGGAACACTGGCGCGCGAAGGCGTTTACAGCCGGCGGACACCCGGCCCTGTCGATTCTCGCCGGGGGTACCGGATTATCCAAAGTTCCCAGTCAGCCTGTTTTGACATCCTGCCCACTTCGGTTATAAAAGAGATAAGGCAGGTTTCGCGCGAGTGGCTCTCTACAGGTGTGTTGTGAACACGCCCCGCAGGGCAATCCACATCCGCGCAGGCCAAGCGGGCGCCGGGCAGGCCGTGGACAACTGGCTCGAACACCACGGCGTCGAGCGCGTGTGCTGTGCGGACGTCCTGGACGCCTGTGCGTTCATCCTCAAGAACAGCGCGCACGTCCCCGACCTGGCCTTCGTGGGAGTGGATTGGCTGACGGCCGACGACCTCGCCATCATCAAGTATCTCCGCGAGACCTGGCCCGCCATCGCGATCGTGCTCTACGGCGAGCACGCCAAGTTAGATCCGCACGCCCGCGCTACACGCACCTTGGTGTGTCCGTCCCGGGCGGCGTTGGACGAAATCCTGGCAGCTCCCCCGGACCGTCTGCTCGCCAAGTTCTGGCGTATCTCGTCGCCAGCCGAGCCGGACACGGAAGCGGACGATGGGTTTATCGGGCGCAACGAGCGGCCCACGGCTACGCCACAGACGAGCGACGATTCCGATCCGGCAGACGCGGAAGAACCGGCGGCCGTGAGCGAACCGCTCGAAGCTCCCCGGGGCGACGACGCCTCTCGTTCGCATCCCCCACCGCTAGGCCCGTCCCCGCGGAGCACGCTCACGCCGGAGGAGTTGGCCATTCTGCTGGAGGATACGCACGACTGAGGTCCCGGGCCCGTATAATAGGAGGCAGGAGGGAAGAGGCGAGCGAACCATGGGTGCTCAGACCCGGCTTCTGGTAATCGGGCCCAGCGCACTGCGCGAAGCCGTCGCCCGCGCCCTGCCGAATTGCGACGTCGCCCTGGCCGAACACGCCCTGGCGGGCGTGTGGCGAACGGGCCAGGAGACGTTTGACGGCGTCTGCCTGTCGCTCTCACACGGTCAAAAGACGTCTCGGGCCATTCGAAGCCTGCGCGAGATCCGACCCAACGCGCGCATCGTGGTCGCCTGCGGCGCGGCCGATGAGCCCGCCGCCCGCCACGCGCTGAGCCACGGCGCCGACGAGTATGTGCTCGAGCCGGTGCAGCGCGAGGACCTGGAACGCGCTTTCCACCTGCCGCCGCTGTACCGCCTGGCCATGCCCCCGGACACATCACGCCCGACCCTGCGCGAGGTCGTTCAGCTAAGCGGTGTTCTCAGGCAACTCGGCGACGGTCCGGCGGCAACGCTCGAACGCCTGGCAGAGTTGGTCCGGCAGGCCTTCGGCGCGGCCGGTGTCGCCGTCCAGCTCGACGGGCTGACCGCCAGCGCAGGCGACGCGACCAGTTCGGTGTTGGAGGAGATCATCCTGCGGCAGAGTAAGCCGGTCGGGCGGGTGGCCCTGGCCCGCAAGGAAGAGGGGACTTACGCCGCCTCGGTCGGCACCCGGCTGGCCGAGTATGCCCGCTTGATCGAAGTCACGGTCGCCCAGGCCCACGAGCAGGCCCGCTGGCGCGACCTGGCCTGGACCGACGACCTGAGCGGGCTGCGAAACCGCCGTTACTTCGAGAAGGTGCTTGCCGAGCTCGTGGCCCGGGCGAGCAGGCAACGGCTGCACGTGACCATCCTGCTGTTCGACATCGACGACTTCAAGACCTACAACGACCGCTGCGGACACGAGACCGGCGATGAGCTCATCCGCGAGGTGGCACGCCTGCTCACCCTCTGCTCCCGGGACAATGACGTGGTCGCCCGCTACGGCGGAGACGAGTTTGGCGTCATCCTCTGGGATGCCGAGAAGCCACGCATCCCCGGTTCCCAGCACCCCAAAGAGCCGATCGCCCTGGCGGAGCGCTTCCGCGGGGCTATCGGGGAGCACGATTTCAAGTGCCTGGGGCCCGAAAGCCCGGGGCCGGTCACGATCAGCGGCGGTTTGGCAGCCTTTCCCTGGAACGGCAAGACCCCGCAGGAGCTGCTGGCCGCCGCCGACGAGGCCCTCCTGGCCGCCAAGCGCAGCGGCAAGAACCGCATCCAGCTCGCCGACGACACCGAGGCGCGGCAGCAATCCTCAGACTGACCCGGGTCATTCACCGTCGCCCTGAGCCATGCGAAGGGCCTCTCGTCGGATGCGGGGGATCCCGCGCTATGTGATACGCGTTCGCCTTGAAACCTGCGCGGCATGGAGACGTAGCGGCCCCCGATGTACATCGGGGTAGCGGCCGTCGGTAGCAAGCTGAGCCTCGGCGTTGGGTACGGGGCTCCAACGCCACATTTCAAAAGCGCACGCTCTAATCGGGATTGGTATGACGACATTCTTCGGTCGCTTCGCTCGCTCAGAATGACAGGAGTGTGCCGCAGACGGGAGTTCCGGCGGAGGGGGCGCCCGTGCGCCGGCCCGGCCTGGACGGTCACCGACCGCTTCATCATCACCAGTTGGTCGCCGACCGCGCTGCGCTCGTACCTGGCCAAAGCCGGCGACAAAGTCGGCCAAACAAAGCCGTAGGGCGGGTCACCCTCTTAGGGCGTCGTATGCTTCGAGAATCAGCTCAGCAGTCCGAAAAGTACCCGCGTCGGCTGCGTCGCGTCGTTGCGTGCCTGTGAACGTCGAGAGAATGTATTCCACGTCTTCACGGCGGATGCCGTACAGCAGGAAGTAGGCCGCGTCGAGCTCGGCACGCAGCCGGGCGCGATCGTCGCGCCGCCACTTGTGGATGCCTTTCTTGAAGCCGGCCGCTTCGGCCAGTGGCAACATGTCGTTCGCCGAACAGCTCAACTTCAACACACGATCGGAAATCCAACGCTCCAGCGTCTGGCGTTCGTTCCAGGGACAGTGCTCGCCGTACGCGTCAGGGGGCAACATCGGGAGTTGCTCAACGATGAAGAAGTTCAGCGTAACGCCGCCGATCTTCTGGCGCGCGGCGTAGTCGAGTGCGAATGAATTGAGGTTTGCAAGCAAGCACAGCTGCAAGCGCGGGCTCGCCCCCGTGAGCAGCAGCGGAAAGTGGTTTGTTACTGCACACCACGGAATCGCCCCAGCGATCATTGTCCTTTCATTCGTCGGACTGGTGATATCCTTAAACCCAATGAACCCCTGAACACGATCTCCGGTGAGCACGCGTTTGACTTCATCTTCATCGACCCACCAACGGGACTGGGCGACGAACTCCGGGTTCTGGTGGGCGACCAGCGAGGTAGGTTCAGTCTGTCCCTGGCGGACCCAGTTGCCGGGCTCGACCAGCACGCTGGCCGCGCGGTGATCGAAGGCCTGGACCATCTTGGCCTCATAGAGCGGCAGAAAGACACGTTTGCCGCGCTGCCAGCGGTTGCCGTGCAGCTTGAACCCCATCCCATGGAGGCGCTCGGGCGTGTGGAAGAGCTCCGCGTCGTTGGTCTGATGAAACATCGTGACAAACTTGAGCCCCCACGGGTTGCCCCCTTCCTCGCGCGTCCGGTCCACCAGAATCGGGACGCGCCGGTAGATCGCCTTGGTAAGCTCGGCGTCCCGACGCGAACGAAAGATCGGGCAGGTGCGCGTGTTGGGGTTGACCAGCGCCATGTCCGCCGCGCTCAGCGGAATGTGCCGCTGCCTGTCTTCGAGGTCGTGCATGCTGTGCGCGAAGAAAACGAAGTCTGCGGCGGGGATGTTGGGTTTCGCGCCGGCGAAAACGAGCGTGGAGAACTTAAACGAACGGTGCAAGTCCGCGAAGATGCCCTTGCGGTTCTCAAAGTCGTAGAGTCGGACGAGGGACTGTGACTCCATCAACTCGTTGAAGAACTCTTTTGTTGTCTTGTCGCTGGCGATTCCCGAAGGGACCAGCAGCCCCACGCGCCCGTGCGGCGCGACGATGGAGTGGGCCAGCTCGGCAAAGAGCACGTAGGTGTTAATGTCCCCTTTACCGGTCAACGGATAGCGTCCGGACTGACGGGCATAGTCAAGTGTGCGCTCCGCGGCATCTTTCGCGTCAAGGTAGCGCGCGTACAGTTGGGGATTCTTCCGTTCGAGCTGCGTAATCAGTTTGCGCCGCTTGGCGGCGTTGACGGCGCCGGCGATCTCGGGAGCCGAGAGGGCGAAGAACTCACGCTCCTGCAATTTCAGGCGTTCCCAGGGCGGATTGCCGATCACACAGTCGAAGCCACGTTCGTCACGTCCGAATACGCCGGGAAAAGTCTGCTCCCATTTCATGGCCCGTGGATGAACAGCCGGGTCATCAACCAGACTGTTGCCGCAAACGATGTTGCGTGACAGGTCCGCCAGCGTTCGCCCGCGACGTGCCGTCCGGATCCACAGCGCGAGCTGGGTGATCTCGACGGCCTCGGGCGAGACATCGACGCCGAACAGGTTGTCGCCCAGAATGATATCCGAGATTCCATCGCCCAGGCGACGCGCGGCGCCATCCCCGTTCAGCCTCAGGTTGTCGATTATGTCGGCGTATTGCTCTTCAAGGAAGTCATAGGCCTGAATGAGAAAGGCACCGCTGCCGCAGGCCGGATCGCAAATCTTGATCTCCCGCAGAACAGCCAGACAGTCGTTCCAGTAAGGGGACAACTCCTCTGGTGGTCGGTCCCGTGCCGGCTGCTGGGTATCGAGGCCGTGCTTGCGCGCCAGGTCAGCAAACCTCTCACCGACGAGTTCGCCCACGGTGTGCCTGACCAGGAACGATGTGAAGTCGGGCGGTGTGTAATAGATCCCGAAGCGTTTACGCTGTGCCGACTTAGGCATTGTCGGAACCGGGGCGGTCTCGCCATTGCCGTTTCCGAATAGGCCGCCCACGCGTAGCTTTTCCAGTTCGGTGATGGACTTTTCGAACAGGTGCCCGAGCACATCGACGTTTACCTCGTCGCGGAAGTCGTAGCGCCCGACGGTCTGAAAGAAGTCGGTCCAGTCGTCGTCCAGTTGGAGGTCATCCACCTCCGGCACGTGAGCAAACAGGCCGCCGTCGTAGCCCTGATCCAGTTCGAGATCCTTGTGCCCCCTGTCGATCGCTCGAAACAGGTTCAGAAAGTTCTGCCAGCGGGGATTGGTGACGCGTGCCAGAGGTGGCACTTCGCGGTAGGTCCGCTCGATCGTCCTCCCGCGCAACAGGCCCCGATCCTCGCAGAAGGCGACGAAGATGATCCGATCCAGGAGCTTCTGGGCGATTGCGATCGCCTTGTCGAGAGACTTACCGTGCTTGGTGTGCAAGTGCAGGATGAGCTCCTGCCGGTTCTTGCTATAGGTCTCATACAGCTCATCGCCGACCTGGCGCTGACGCTCGCCGGTCAGTTGGAGCAGTCGTTCTGCCCGCGGTGTGGGCTCGAGAGGTGTCGCGATCAAGCCGCCGCGACCAAAGACGAAGTAGAACTCGCGCAACCGCTCGATCTTGCGCAGCTCCTGCAAGGTGAAGTACTCGAAGGCGCGCGAGCCAAAACCCTGGCGATAGAGGCGAATGCTCACGAAGTTGCTGACGATCCCCCAGGGGCACTCAGGTAGCCCATTGAGGTAATCCCAGCACTGTTGGACCGCCGTCCGTCCGTTGAACCGGTCCGTATCGAGGTCCACGTCGGCCGCTTTCAGCTCGATGACCGCGACGGGTGGGCGCTTCGAGGCCCTCGTAAAGTCTCCCAGGGCTCCGTCGGCCGTGCCAACCCCCGGCACCGCAAATGCGCGCTCGAGCTGGTATGTCTCGGCACCTTCGGTCACCGGGGCGTAGCCCAGCGCTTCGCTGAAGATCTCGCGGAGGAAGTCGGCGTCGAGCGAGGTCTCCTTCCTGTTGAGGACCCCGTTGTTCTCTAGGTCGGCCCACTTCCTGAGGATGGCATGCGCACGCTCGATATCGTGAGCATAAAGGTGGGCCCGCCTCTTCGCCTCGTCCTGGAGGTAAGCCGGCAGGAAGAGGACACGGCGGTGTCGGCCCGCCAGTATTCCGGCAGGCAAAGCGGGCGAGAACAGCGACGTCTGATTGGCTTGCGTATCTGGCTTTGCCATCCGCGAGCACACCCAGGCTTCGAGGCATTTCTGCGTGAATCGTACTCCGCCCCGTGAGGGTCGGTCAAACGAAAGCGCGCCACGGGTCGATGATGGTCGTCGGCACGGCAGGGCGCCAACCTGGGCCGTCATTAGCGGGGGCGCAGCGGCGACATACCAAGTACAAGACGTGCAAGCGCTGCAACGAGGCGGGGGACGCCACGTTGCCCGGCGTGTGTTGGTGTCTTGCTGGTGAAGACCAGCGCTTGCTTACCCTTGACAGACCTGCGACCCGTCAAGGGCGGGGCCCACGCGGCTCGGATCAAGGACCGCTTCCTCACCCTTGACTGAGCTACACCCCGTCAAGGGCAGGCGGGCGCGGCTCGGTCCAATTCTGTGCTCGAATCAGTTCGGATGCGTCTAAACGAGATTTGCGGCGGCGACCTTTTCCAGGATGGGCGGCAGCACTTCGAGCAGCCGATCGATGTCCTGGTCGGTGTTGAAGCGGCCGAGTGAGAAGCGGACTTGCCCCTGGGCGACGTGCGGATCGATGCCCATCGCGCTGAGCACGTGCGACGGGTCGAGCGAGCCGCTGCTGCACGCCGAGCCGGTCGAGACGCAGATCCCGGCCTCGCTCAGCAGAATCAAGACCGCTTCCGCCTGCACCCCGGGAAAGCAAACACAACTCGTGTTCGGCAGACGTTCGGCCGCGGCACCGAGCACAACCGCGTCCCTGAATCGGCGGGTCAGCTCGGCCTCGAGCCGCTCGCGTAGCGTGGCGATACGCTCCCTCTCGGCTGCCCCCTCCTGCGCCAGGATCTCACACGCCTTGCCGAAGCCCACGATTCCCGGCGCGTTGAGCGTACCGCCGCGCCGCTGCCGTTCCTGCGGGCCGCCGATGAGGATCGGGCGGAACGGAGTGCCGCGCCGGATGTAGAGCGCACCGACGCCCATCGGCCCGTACATCTTGTGGCTGCTGAGCGACAGCAGGTCCACGCCGAGCTCATCAACGTTGATGGGCATTTTCCCGGCCGCGTTGACGGCGTCGGTGTGCACCAAGACGTCGCGCTGCTTGGCGATGCGGCTCACCTCGTTCAGCGGGAAGATCACGCCGGTCTCGTTGTTGGCCAGCATGGCTGAGATCAGGGCGGTATCTTCGCGGACGGCGTTTGCCAGCGCGTCGAGGTCGAGCCGCCCGTGGCCGTCCACGCCGACCTGCGACACCTCGACGCCTTCGTGTTCGAGCTGCTCGGCCGTTTCGAGGATGGCGTGGTGCTCGACGGCGGTGATGACGATGTGCCGGTTGGTCGGCCGGGCCGCCAGCACGCCGCGCAAGGCGGCGTTGTCCGCTTCGGTCCCGCCGCTGGTAAACACGATCTCGCTGTCGCGCGCCCCGATGAGCTCAGCCACGCGCCGACGGGCCTCCTCGATCTCGACCGCCACCTGTGCCCCGAAGTGGTGCGCGCTGGAGGGGTTGCCGTAGCGCTCCGAGAACAGCGGCAGCATGGCCGCGACGACCCGCTGGTCAACGCGGGTCGTGGCGTTGTTGTCCAGATAGACGACCGTTTCGCTCATTGGCTCAGTGTACGCGGATCGCGGTCCCGGTTTCCGGCGAGCTGTCCCTTCAGCCGCGTGCTGTGCCCGCCCCGGCGTGTACCGCCCGAACCCCGCGGCTTGAATGGCGCAAGCCCCTCTGCCATCTGGGAATCATTTTAGCAGGGCCCGACCGTACGACAATGCGCGAACCGGAGGTGCTGCCACTCTGTGTGTAACTCGCGGAGTTGAACCCGGCGGAAGGCACCGGCCGCGTTAGCGCCGCCGCAGCGCGGGCAGGCCGATCAAGGCGACCGCCAGGAGCGTAGCGGGCTCGGGCACCAACCTCTGCTCGACCAGCAGCACGCTGGCCACGTCGAAGTCAGCCGTGTCTTCCGCGCTGAGGAAGAACGTCTTCTTGACTTTGACGTGCGTGGAAGCCCGGTCAAAGAGCAGATCAGCCGTATACGGCAAGTCCGAGTTTTCGTCGAGCAGCGCGTTGTGCGTGGCGATGACGCCCGGATCGACAAGGTCCTCGATGACCTCGTTGAAGAAGATGACCCCGGATCCGTCCAGGGCACCCAGGATGCTCAACATGCCGTAGTCCAGCGCGAGGTCGCTCTGGGCCTCGAAGGTGATGATGATGTTTCCGAAGCGTCGCGGCGGGTCTGGCGGGTCTCCCACGACTGCATCGGGAAACGAGAAGTCAATATCCCAGGATCCGGTCTGGTAGCTCGCCCCGTCAACGAGCGTCCCCTCAATCATCACGTTGGAGAAAATGACCTCGGCCTGGCCGCCGCACGCCAGCGCTAAGGCCATTACGGCACAGAAAGCAGACTTCGCGAGCCACATGAGTTCTCTCTCCACCGGAGACCCGGTTCCGTAGCGTCGAAGTGCACACTCACGCGCTCCCCCGCTGCCGAGCCCCGCTCGAACTGGTCTCTTGGCTGGAACGGCCTACCGACCACCAGAAAGACGCTTGGAGCCCTCGGCCACGGTGCGCCACACGCCACACCCACTATCGGTCCACTGACCGGCTACACCTTTCTATGCCCGCAGCTTTGTGGAAGTCAAAAAACGGTCCGAGAATCCATGGCGTCTCGGCCGGGAATCCACGGTCCGGGGTCGCCGGTGGGGGTAGGGTCTTGCCGGCATGGGGCGACCGACGACTCGGCCAGGATCAGCGCAGCATCCGCCCTGCCGCGCGCGAAAACCGGCGCGACGGTCGCTCATCGTCTGGCGATGGGGGATAATCCCGCGAAGCGCGGGCTACCTGCGACGGCCCAGCAGCAACGCTGGCAGTATCAGCGCCAGCCCGGCAGTGGGCTCGGGAATCTCGCGATGCACCTGCTCGATCAGGCTGACCTGGGCCAGGTCGAACTCGCCCGTATCGAGCGCCTCCAGCGTCAACGTCTTCTCCACGTGGATCCGTGCGGTGTCGCGATCGAAGTCCAGCACGGCCACGTGCGGCAACTGCGAGTTATCATCGAGCAAGACGCTGTATGACGCGATCACGCCCGGGGTGATCAGATCTTCGACGGTCTCGGTCAGCGAGATCGTCCCGGAGCCGGCGAGCGCTCCCAGCAGCTCCAGGGTCAACTGGTCCTGCGTCAGCGGATCGGTGCTTTCGGCCTCGTAGCTGATGACCAGGTCTCCCTCGCGTCGTGGATCGGTCGGGTCCCCCACGATCGCATCCGGCAAGATGAAATCGATGTCGACAGGCCCGGTCTCATAGGACGCCCCGGTTGCGAGCGATCCGCTGATGCTGACATTGGAGAAAATGATATCGCCGTGCGCGCCGCTTACCGCGCCGGCGAAAGCCGCGAACAATAGTGCACAAAGCGAGAGCCGCATACTCCTACTCCTCCTGCTCGGCCAAGGAAAAACACTCCTGAAGTCAGTCCGAAGGGGCCCGATCCTTCAGCGACGGCGTAATGCTACCGCGGGCGGCGACAGATTGCAATCCAAACACGCCAAGTCCGAGCAAGTTTCCGCCGGGCGGCTGGGAGAAACCGCTCGTCGAGGCGGCCACGCTGCTAGGCGCTGGCGGGGAAAGGAGCGGTTTTTCATCGAAGTGGCGCGTCCGGACGGGCGTGGGCGTCCGCGCGTCCGATAACCCAAGCAAGCCCCCCACCCCCCACCGTGCAACCGGCCCCGCGTACAATCCCCTCGGGAGCCTGTGCCGGGTACCCGTTCATCAGCCGACAATGGGAGCAGCGACCAGGTGCGGTCATGAGCAGCCGAAACCCCAAGACCGACGAACGCTCAACCGACGCCGAGCTCCGCGCCCGGCTCGACTTCAACGATGCCCGGCTCCTGGCCGAATGTGCCGTCCACACATATCGGGCTCGGGGCCCCGGGGGACAGCACCGCAACAAGACCTCTTCCGCCGTCCGCCTCCACCACTCGCCCAGCCAGCTTGTCGTCACCGCAACCGAAAGCCGCTCGCAGCATCAGAACAAGGCCCGCGCACTGGGCCGCTTGCGCGAGGCGATCGCGCTCTCGACCCGCGTGCCGCTGCCAGTGGAGATCGACTGGCCGCAGAAGGTCCGGGTCATCAACAAGCAGCTCCACGCGAACGCCAAGAACCCGGGCATACACCATGTGCTGGCGCTGGTGCTGGACGCGTTGGCCGCCAACGACGGGAAGCTGCGCGACGCGGCCGCGTGCCTCGGCCTTACCTCCTCGAGCTTGTCCCGCTTCCTGGGCGAGCATTCCAAGGCCTGGGCCGAGGCAAACCGCATTCGGCGTCAGGCCGGCCTGCCGCCCCTGCGGTCATAGCGCACTTCGGCCTGCGTGGCTACGTTGACGCGTTTCTGCCCCGCCGATACCGTGCCCCGGTCATGCGTCGGCACGCCCACCGGTCCGTTCTCGCCACGTTGCCGTCTCCCGGTCGGCGCCGATTTGCATGGGCCGCTGTAGCACTGATCGGCGTGGCTGCGGTCGCCGCGCTCGAGACCGCTTCGGGACAAGTGGCCACCACCGCTGAGACCGTCGCCACGCAGCCAACCACCACGACCACACCAACGACAGCCCCGGCGCCGAAACCCCCGGAGGACAAGTACGGGGCCTGGGTGCTGGTACCGCCGATCGCGACCATCATCCTGGCGATAGCGCTGCGGCAAGTAATCCCGGCACTGTCGATCGGCGTGCTCATCGCCGCGTTCATGCTCGTGCCGTGTCTGGCACCGCAGGACGCTTATGGCGGCGGGGTGATCGGGGGGGTGCGGCTGGCGATCGAGACCTATCTGGTCAACGCGCTGACCGACGTGGACCACATCAAGATTATCGTCTTCACTTTCAGCATCGGCGGGATGGTAGGGATCATCGCCGCCAACGGCGGCACGGGGGCCGTGGTGAACGCGGTGGCCCGCTGGGCGTCGAACCGTCGCCGCGGGCAAATCACCACCTGGCTGGCCGGCCTGGTGGTCTTCTTCGACGACTATGCCAACGCAATGATCGTCGGGCCGTCGATGCGGCCGATCTGCGATCGGCTACGGATCAGCCGGGCGAAGCTGGCCTACATCGTGGACTCCACCGCCGCCCCGGTTTCCTCGATTGCGCTGATCGGCACGTGGGTGGGCGCGGAGATCGGGTACATCAAGGACGGTCTCAAGCAGCTTACGGATCGGCCGGTCTTTCTCAACGGCGTGACCGAGTACGGTGCGTTTCTGAGCAGCATTCCGTACCGCTTCTACGTGATCCTGGCGCTGGTCATGGTCTTCCTGATCGGGCTGCTGGGGCGGGACTTCGGGGCGATGAAGACGGCCGAACGCACCGCCCCACCCACGTTGCCTGCCGACAGCACCGGGAGCGGGGCCCAGGCCGAGGCGCGCGGGCGGGCTTGGTACGCCCTCGCACCAATCCTCGTACTGGTATTCGCCACACTGGCGCTACTGGTGGTTACCGGGTGGCCAGCGGCAGGCTTGGCTTCGATCGAGACCCTGCCGGATCAGAACCGTTGGATCGGGATCATGCAGCACATCCTTGAGGAGTGCGATCCCTACAACTCGATTCTCTACGGTGCGCTGGCGGCGATCGCCGTCGCTTTGGCGATCTCGCTCGGCACGCGCGCGCTGACGCTCGGCAAGTGCGTCGATAGCGCGACCGAGTCGATGGCCCGCATGTTCCCGACGATGGTCGTTCTGGTGTTGGCGTGGACGCTGTCGGCGGCGATGGAGGATCTCCAGCTGGGCTACGTCGCGCAAGGACTGCTGCAAGCGGCCCACTTCGACCCCACGTGGCTGCCGCTGTTGATCTTCGTCAGCGCGTGCGTGGTCTCGTTCGCGACCGGCACGTCGTGGGGCACGATGGGCATTCTGTGCCCGGCGACCGTCACGATCGCCGCAGGTTTGCTCGCCGACCTCCCCGCCGACCAGGCCCTGCCGCTGTTCTACGCGTCGGTGGGAGCAGTGTTGTCCGGCGCGGTCTTCGGCGACCATTGTTCGCCGATCAGCGACACGACGGTGTTGTCCTCCCTGGCGAGCGAGTGCTCGCTCGAGGCTCACGTGTGGACGCAGATCCCATACGCGCTGACCGTTGCGGTTGTCTCGACGCTCAGCGGCGAAGTGCTCTGCCGTCAGCTCGACCAGCCCGCCTGGGTCGGCCTGCTGCTGGGCGCGGCCGGGCTGCTGCTCATTGTCCTGCTCGTCGGCCGCAAGCCGACCCACACCGGCGAACCGGGGCCGGAGGCGACCACATGAGGAGCCGCGCAACGCTCGCGCCAAGTGTCAGAGCAGCTCGACGTCCAGCGCGGCGGCGACGGACTTCATCTTCGTCTGGAGCTCGGTGAACGCGTCGAAATCGAGCGCCTGTGCGCCGTCGGACAGCGCCTGGCTCGGATCCGGATGGAGCTCGACCAGCAACCCGTCGGCGCCGGCCGCCAAGGCCGCCAACGCCATCGGGGGCACGCAGCGAGCCTCGCCCGTGGCGTGACTCGGGTCCACTAGCACCGGCAAGTGCGTCAGGCGCCTGAGCACCGGCAGCACGGCCAGGTCCAGCACGTTGCGCGTATAGTCGCCGAACGAGCGTACACCGCGTTCGCACAGGATCACCTGCTCGTTGCCGCCACTCATCAGGTACTCGGCCGCCATGAGCCATTCTTCCACCGTGGCGGCCATCCCGCGCTTCAGCAATACCGGCTTGCGGGTTTGCGCGACGCGCCGCAACAGCGGGTAGTTGTGCATACTACGCGACCCAACCTGGATGATGTCGGCGACTTCCTCGACGCGGGCGACGTTTTCGACGTCCAGCGCTTCGGTAACGATGCCGATGCCCGTTTCCTCACGAGCCTTCGCCAGGTGTGCGAGCCCCTCCGGGCCCAGCCCCTGAAAACTGTAGGGGCTAGTGCGTGGCTTGTACGCCCCGCCGCGCAGCAGTCTCACGCCGCGCTCCGTCAGAAACCGGGCGGTTTCGAGGAGCGTTCGCTCGCTCTCGACGGCACAGGGGCCGGCAATCAGCGTGAACCCACCGCCGATGTGCGTGGACGCAACCGGGAAGGAGCTGCGCGCGGGTCGTGCCGCGCGGGCGACGCGCTTGTACGGGCCGGTCACGCGGACGACTTGCTCGACACCCGGCAGGCGCGAAAGCCGGCCACGGTCGATCGACCCCTTGTTGCCGGTCACCCCGATCGCCGTGCACGTCTGCCCGGGGATAACCTGCGGCACAAAGCCCAGTTCGCGAATCCGTTGAGCGACGCCTTCGACCTGCGCCGCGGTCGCCTGCGCATCCATGACGACGAGCATAGCCTGCTCCTGCAGCCCGATCGGCGGCGCCACGCCGCGCCCGCCGGGGCGTACTCCATCCTCACACGCTATCCGTCGGGCTGCAAGGCTTAGGGCGTGATCTGCTAGGGCAACGGTCTTACATCTATCGCTTCCAGCGGGCCAACTGCGCCGCTCTCCTCGAGTCCGTCGTCCGGCAGTTCAGACCACATGCCGAAGAGGATGAACGCTCTACCGAGGATCACGCCGTCGCCCGGAGCACCAATGCCGACATCCGAGGAAGCGTCACCGTCCAGCGAGGCCCCGCCGGACACCGCCCATCCCAGCCGGCTTGCGGGCAACTCGCCGACCAACTGTAGCCCGGCGAAGTCGCAAGTCCCGATCGTCGCGAGCGAAACGCTGCCCGGAAGCGCCTGGCCGCCGTAGACCAGGAACGCGGCCCCGCGCTCCGACTCGGTTCCCGGCGCGCCAACCAGAACATCATCAGCCCCGTCGTAATCGAAGTCGCCGGCGGTGGACAGGCTCCAGCCCGACCGGTCACCCCAGGCGACACCGTCAAAGACGACGCCGGGGATGCTACCGCCGACATCGGCGAGGGATCTCTCGCCCTCCTGCTCGGGCAGACATTCAATGTCATAGATGAGGTAGACGCGCCCGCGCGTGCCGTCGTACCCGGGGGCACCGATCAACAGGTCAGTTCTTCCGTCGCCGTCGAAGTCGCCGCTGGCCAGCGCCGCACCGGCCAGGTCGCCGTCGTTCTCGCCAACGAACACGTGACCACGCACGCCCTGGGCGTCGCCGACATCGTCCAGGTAGAAGTCTCCACTGCCTTGGCAGTCTTCCGCTAGTACCAGCGGACCGCGAACCACATATACAACACCCGTTGCGAGGCTCCCATCCAGGGAGGCACCTGGCGCACCGATGGCGACGCCATCGGCCTGGTCGCCAAAGTCGGGCACGCCGCGGACCGCGTATCCGGCCAATCCATCGGGCAAGACCCCGATCGCGAACGCTCCGCGTAGGAACTCGCAGCCGATACCATAGAAGGGAGTGTTATCTGGCAGCGCGCCACCGGCAATAAGGGCGACAACCCCGGCGCCGACTTGCGGCTGCGGGCCGCCCAGCCAATCGAATTCCGTCGCCGCGACGGCATAGTCGGCCACGCCGTCGCCATCGACGTCACCTAGCGCTGCCACGTCGAGCCCGAACTCACTAGGCTGGTTAGGATCACCCGTGACCGTGCCGCCCTGCGGGTACTTCAGTTGGTCGAGGAAGAGCTCGTCGAGGTCGTCAACTGCGGTACCATTCAGCACGTAGGCCCGACCGATGGGATCCCAGGGCGGTTCCCAACTGAAGTGCGGCGCGCCGATCAGGATGTCTCCCTCAGGATCATCATTGATCGGCGGGAGGAATGCGACGCGCATCCCCACACCAGTCTCGGTGGCCTCGCCGACGATCCGCAGCGTGAGCTGACTGGTGTCCAGGTGGCGTGGCCAAATGTCGCTCTCGTGGTAGTAAACCTCCCCCACCTCGGGTTGTTGCCCGCCCAGGTCCCACGCGCGCGGGTCAGACACCAGCAAGTCGGCCTGCCCGTCGCCGTTGAGGTCGCGGCTGACGTCGATGGCCGCCCCCAAAGCAACGCTATTCTCCGCGCCGTGGAGCGTGGTCATTTCGCCGGGCCCGAAGTCAGCCTCGGTCGGGTTGAACCGTCCGACCAGGCGGTCGGTGATGCACACTCGGCCGGCGTACACCACCGTGTCGGTCAGCCCGTCGCTGATGAGACCGCCGACGAAGTAGACGTCGAGTTCCAGGTCGCTCGTATCGACGATCAACTCGCGGTCCTGCGTATCGTCCTCGGAGATCCCGTCGCGCAGGATCCGCTCGTAACCGTCTTCGAACTCATCGTTGAGATCGAGGAAGACCGTGATCACAGCGTCGTCGTCGTCATCCTGCCCGGCCCAACTGATCACGAACGGGCGCCCGCGGGTCACCAGCAGCCCATCCACGGGGCTGTCGAAGACCAGCATCGGCTGCGCATTGATCCGCACGCGACCCGGCGCCGGGTCAGAGCGGGCGAAGCCCTCGCCATCGTGGATCTCGGCATAGAGGGTGTAGCGGCCGGGAGCGGTTCCGGCGGTATCCCACGTTACGGTCGTGCGCTCGGCCGCCGCCAGACCCTCGACAACCACCACCTCGTTGCCATTATCCAGATCGTCATCCGGGTCGGCGAACGCCGTAAGCTCGGCCGCCGCACTCCCGCCCGCACTGACCATGTCGAAGGGGACCTCCGTGCCGGCGTTGATGCGCGTGTCGCTATCCAATTCCTCGATGCTTACAAAAAGGATGTCGATGATTCCGTCAGAGTCCCCGTCCCCGTCGTCCAGTTGATCGTCCTGGTCCTCGGCCTCCGCGAGGATGACGTGGATAGTGTCGCCGGACTGGAAATCCGTCCCCAAGAAGAAAGTGTGCATCGGGAGCGATACTGGTGGATCGGTGAGCAGAGTTCCCTCGACTAGCACGGAGTCGGCCCTATCTGGTCCGATAATCATGCTCTCCGTCTCCGCCGGGACGTAGCGCAACGAATAATGCACCTGCTCGCCGACGACCCGCATCGTGACCCGCGCCTCCACGCCGTGGGCGGAGCGGTTTTCCAGCTCGACGCGAACTGCGGCACTGAGCACCATTTCAGGTAGGTCGAATTCCGCTCCGAGATCATAAATGCTGTCTTTGCCGGTACTTAGTTCGTCCGGGGCGAGCGGTAGCCAGGCGCTGGGCAGCAACGCGCACCCGCTGATGACGACGATCGCCGCAACACTTCCACATCGCATTCGACACATGGTTATGCACTCCCTGCCGCCCACGTCGTACTCCCAATCAGGAGCTTCGTGTCACTAACCCAAGGGAAGGCCTTCGGCCCCAAACGTGGGTTCACTATTAGGTTAGCCCGCCAGAAGGGTTCGGTCAATGAGAATCGCGGGCGATAGGTTGTTGCTCGTCCTATAGTTATGGAATGTCCGGACGGTTTGCTCTCGGGCCTGCCGATGATATCATCGTAAATGGGGCTGTTGTTGTTTCCGGAGGAGTCACGCCGGTGAATCGCAAAGCGATCGGTCACTTCGCCGCGGGCGTCGTTGCATTGTCGTTGCTGATCGACTCGGCCACGGCGCAGTATGAGTACCTGGGCAGCAGGACCCTGGCGCCCTCCACCTACGTTGGCAGGGTCGGCCATCGCGCAGGATTCCGTGTGCCGCAGGCGATGTTTCGGCCGACTTGGGGGGGAGGAGTAGCCACATTGGGCCCGGGCGCATTCGGGCGTGGCTCGGGTCTGCGGGGGGCGAGTCTAACCGGCTTGCCGGCGGCGGTAACCCCCGCGCAACTGGGCGTCTACGTCCGCCCGACTCCAGGACTCTACGGGGCGTCCACGGGGAGAACCGCCCAGCGCA
Organism: uncultured Planctomycetales bacterium; assembly: GCA_964572345.1. Taxonomy (GTDB): domain Bacteria; phylum Planctomycetota; class Phycisphaerae; order UBA1845; family Fen-1342; genus JAUWXH01. Next base: position 153,564 of record CAZNFA010000004.1, on the reverse strand, counting down.
GTCTGCTCAGCGGGATTACCAGGCTCAGCAGCGCGATAAGCTATGGAACGCCGCTGACCCGCGCGCAGTGGAACTACCTGCCAGAACCGACGACCCCGCTGTATGCCCCCAAACCGCAGCCTTCCGTGTTTCATGAGTTCTTCGGTCTCCGGCCGAGCGAGCCCTCGCCGGCCGAGCTTGACGCCGCGCCGTTCGAGAGCCTCGCGGCCCTCATGCAGGAAGACACGCAACAGCGCGTGCGCGAAATGGAGTCGCGCGCCCAGGAGTTCTTCAAACAGGCCACGCGTGCGGAGGTGGAGGATCGCCAGGAGGAGCTTGCCAGGGCCATCAACCTGTTCCAGGCGGTCAACCAGCTGGACAAAGAGGCTTACCTGCCCTCGCTGCTAATGATCCACGCGGCGATCGAGCGCGACCAGCTCTTGCTGGCCAGCCGAGCCCTGTTCACGACAGTTCGGCGACGCCCAGAAGTGTTCGGTGAACAACCGGACATCCGCGAGTACTTCGGCGATCCGAGCCGGCTGGAGACGCAAGCGCGTAAATACCTGCGAATCGGCGACGACAATCCCGAGATTCCGCAGGCGTACGCATTGCAGGCTTATTGCGCCTGGGTCGTGGGCGATCGTGCCCGGGCAACGCAGGCGTTGCGACTGGCGGATGAGAACAGTCGCGGGGAACAGGAGCACGGGCGCATCCGGACGTTCAAGGCGGCCCTGGAAGCTGCCCTCCGATGATCAATCACCGCTGCCGCCGTGCGTACCGGCGGTCAGGGCACGGGGCGGGAGCATCATCGCCGAACAGCTGATAAGCAGCGCGCCGACAGGTGCACACTCGGATGGATTCAGACAGCCAGTTGACGAACGACAACGGCGGATGGGCCAACTGGGCGCGCCGCCATCATCTGCTTGTAAGCGCGCTAGCGCACATCGGCCTATTCGCAGTGGCCTGGCTGCTGGCTTTCGGCCTGGCCTACAACTTTCATCGCTTAGAAGCCTGGTTCACCGTCTTCTTCTTGCGCATGTTGCCAGCGGTGCTCCTGGTCAAGCTGATCGTTTTCGGGGCGATGGGGCTGCACCGCGGGTCGTGGCGCTACGTCAGCATGCGAGACGTGACTCACGTCACCGGGGCCGCATGGCTGAGCTTCGTGCTGATCTTCGTAATCTACTACGGCCTGGTGAACGCCGAGTTCGTCGTCCAGACGGTGGCTCACTGGCTAGGCGTCCAGGGATTCACATTTACATTTGATCCGTTCGGCGGCCATGATTTCCCCGATTCGGTCCTGCTACTCGATTTTGCCGGGACGATCGCGCTGGTCTGCGGAGCACGCATCTTGGTGCGTCTGTACCACGAGGAGGTCGAGCCGGCCGCGGACGGGGGTGCCCCGAAGCTTCTGATTCTCGGGGCCGGTGATGCGGGCGCCACCGTGGCCCGCGAAATCCTGCGCATGCCTGTGCTGAATTACCGCCCAGTGGGTTTCCTTGACGACGACGCGGTCAAGCGGGGAGCGCAGATCCACGGTATCGAAGTGCTCGGCCCAATCAGCAGGCTGAAAGCGGTGTGCGAAGAGTATGGCGTGGACGAGATCCTGATCGCCATGCCGTCGGCAACCCGAGCCGAGGTTCGCCGCGTGGTCGATCTTTGTCAGGGCGTCAACCTGCGTTTCAAGACGCTGCCGGCGCTGGCCGACCTGATCGTGGGTCGCACCCAGGTACAGCAGATTCGTGACGTGGACATCAATGACCTGCTCGGTCGGGTGCCGGTCACGCTGGACGAGGACAAGATCGCCAAGTTCATCCGCTCGCGCGTGGTGATGGTCACCGGGGCCGGGGGCTCGATCGGGTCGGAAATGTGCCGGCAGATCGCGCGTTTCAAACCCAAGCGGCTCGTGCTGGCCGAACAAGCCGAGCAGCACCTGTTCGACATCGATCGCGAGTTGAAAGCCAAGTTCGGCGAGATCGACATCGTTCCGTACATCGCCGACATCGGCGACCTACGGCGTATCGAGCGGGTGTTTTCCGCCGAGCGTCCGACCGCTGTCCTGCACGCCGCCGCCCACAAGCACGTCCCCATGATGGAGCACAACCCCGGCGAGGCGATCAAGAACAACATTCACGGGACGCGCGTGATTGCGGACGCCGCCGCTCGCTGCGGCTGCGAAAAATTCGTCATGATCTCCAGCGACAAGGCCGTAAACCCCACCAGCATCATGGGATGCACCAAACGCGTCGCCGAAATGTACATCCAGGGGTTGAGCGAGCGCGGCAACACCCAGTTCGTGTCGGTGCGCTTCGGGAACGTGCTCGGCAGCAGCGGCAGCGCGATCCCGATCTTCAAAGAGCAGATCGCGCGTGGCGGGCCCGTGACGGTCACGCACCCGGACATGGTGCGCTACTTCATGACCATTTCCGAGGCTGCGCAGTTGGTGCTGGAAGCCGCCTCGATGGGCCGCGGCGGAGAAATCTTCGTGCTCGACATGGGCGAGCCGGTCAAGATCGTCGATCTGGCCCGCGACCTGATCACCCTCTCGGGCTTCCGCCCGGAGGAGGACATCGAGATCACCTTCGTCGGCATCCGCCCCGGAGAGAAGCTCTACGAGGAGCTCGCCATCGAGGGCGAAGACGTTTCGCGCACGGCGCACCCGAAGATCGGCATCTGGCAGAACCGCCCAGTGGAGTGGGAGGCCCTGCTGGGAGCAGTCAAGGGCTTGCTCGACCAGGCGGACGATCTCTCGCGCGAGGAGGCGCGCGGCAAGCTGAAGAAAATCGTGCCGGAGTTTCACCTCGAGCCGCCGCCCCCACCGACCGTACAACCTCCCCCCGCGACCGACTCCCAACCCCCCGCGGCCAAGAAGCTCGCCTCGGCCTGAGCCCACTCCACAGGCCGAGCGGATATGCACTTTCGGCCACCACCGTTTATAGTGTGCGGGTGATGCGCAAGCGAATCATCGTGCTCGGGTCAACCGGTTCCATCGGTCGCGCGGCCCTGGACGTGGCCGCCGCCCTGAAGGAGCAGGTATCCGTAGTCGGCCTGGCGGCCCGCCAGGGCTGGCAACTGCTGGCCGAACAGGCGCGGCGCTTCGCCGTCCCCGCCGTCGCCATCGCCGACGAACGGCACTATGACGACCTGAGACGGTCTTGTCCGTCCGGCACGCGGATCCTGGCCGGTCAGGAGGGACTGGTCGAGTTAGTGGCCGAAACTGACGCGAACTTCGCTCTCTCGGCGATCGTCGGGGCCGCGGGGCTTCCCGCGACACTCGCCGCCGTGGAGCGGGGCCTCGATGTCGGGCTGGCGAACAAGGAGTCGCTAGTGGTCGCCGGTTCGCTGATCATGCCGTTGGCCCACCAGCACGGCAGCACGCTGATTCCGGTGGACAGCGAGCACTCCGCGGTGTTCCAAGCCCTGATGAGCGGCCAGGCCGGCGAGGTTCACCGGCTGTACCTGACGGCGTCGGGCGGTCCCTTCCGCACCTGGTCGCGCGAGCAGATCGAGCGGGCCACGGTGGAGCAGGCCCTGCGACACCCAACCTGGTCGATGGGGCCGAAGATCACGATCGACAGCGCCACGATGATGAACAAGGCCCTCGAGGTAATCGAGGCGACGCACTTGTTCGGCGTGAGTCCCGATCAGGTGGAAGTGCTGGTGCACCCCGAGTCGGTCGTGCACTCGATCGTGGAGTTCTGCGACGGATCGCTGATCGCCCAGCTCGGCACCCCTGACATGCGAACGCCGATCCAATATGCTATGATGTATCCACAACGGGTGCCGGGCATGGCCGCGCGGTTGGATTGGCGTCAGGCGCGGCGTTTGAACTTCGAGCCGCCGGACGCCGAGCGTTTCCCGGCCCTGAGATTGGGTTACGAGGCGGCCCGGCGCGGCGGGACAGCCGGCGCCGTGCTGAACGCCGCCAACGAGGCGGCCGTCGAGCGCTTTCGCGACGGGACCATCCCGTTTGGGGAGATTACCCGGCTTACGGAGCGGGTGCACCGCCGACACCGGAGCGTGGATGAGCCCACGCTGGCGCAACTGATGGAGGCCGACGCCTGGGCCCGGGCAGAGGTTGATGGATGCATGCGTGGTTAACCGCTTGGGCGGGAAGCCTGGCCGCCGCTGAGGCGAGCCCCTGGTGGTACAACACCCTGATGTTCCTCAAGGTGCTGATCGGTTTCTCGATCATCATCTTCGTCCATGAACTGGGCCATTTTCTGGCCGCCAAGTGGGTCGGCATCCGCGTGGACCGCTTTTCGGTCGGGTTCACTTACCGGCTGTTCGGCTGGCGCCGCGGCGAAGGCTTCACCCTGGGAAACCGCCCCAACTACAAGGCCGAGGAGCTGCAGGAGAAGGGCTACGGCGAGACCGATTACTGCTTCAAGCTGCTGCCCATCGGCGGCTACGTCAAGATGCTGGGACAGGACGACATCGTCATCGACGAGAAGACCGGCGACGTGCAGATGACCGACGACCCGCGCGCCTTCACCAACCGCCCGGTCGGCCATCGCATGATCGTGGTTTCCGCCGGCGTCGTTTTCAACCTGCTGTTCGCGGCCGTCTTGCTGACGTGCGTCTTCCTGCTGGGCAAGAAGATGGAGGCGCCCGTTGTCGGTCAGGTGCTTCCCGATGGTCCCGCCAGCGGGAAGCTTCTGCCGGGCGACCGCTTCATTTCAGTCAACGGCCGTACGGTGGATTCCTTTCGGGACATCCAGGTCGCCACCATCTTCGCGGACGGCCCGCTGCACTTCCGGGTCGAACGCGACGAGAAACTGCTCGATGAGGAAATCGTCGTCGAGCCGCAGATGGACGAACGGGCAAAGATCCGCACGATCGGGGTGAAAGCGCTGGTTACAACCACGCTCGGCCAGGACGGCCAGCCCGTGGGTGACCGCCCCAACGTCAAGAAGGGCGACGAAGTCACGCACGTAGACGGCAAGCCGGTCGAGTCGGCGTTCGACGTCGCGGAGGTCTTCCTCAGCAGTCGCGGGAGGCCTCTCGAGTTCACAGTGAAACGCTGGGACTCCGCGGGCCGCGACACGCCACCGCAAATCGTCCACTGTGCCCAGCGCGCTTACCTTCTGGTCCTGCCGGCCGATCTGCCGGCCGAGCGCAGCGGCTCGTACACCGACAACTGTCATATCCTCGGCATGCAGCGGCGGATCACGATCAGCGTGGTGGAGCGTGGCGAGCCGGCGGACGAGGCCGGCTTCGAGTCGGGCGACGTCATCGCCGAATGGGGAACCGTGGCCAACCCCTTGTATGAAGAGATCATCGACAACATTACCGCGAACCCGGGCAAGCTTATCCGCGTCCTGGTCGAGCGTGACGGCTCGCCCAAAAAGCTCTTCGTCACTCCCAAGCGGGAGTTCAAGCTGCTCGGGAAAGGCAAGCCGAGGGTCGGCCTGGAGTTCGACTCCCAGGCCGAAGAGTTGCGGCCGGTGGTGGCCGCCGTCGTCCGCGACACCCCCGCCGCTGCCCTGAACATGCCGCGCGGGGCGCTCATCCTGGCAATTGACGATCAGCCGGTCGCGACCTGGTTCGACGTGATCGAGCTCCTCAAGGTGGCCGCGGGCAGGACGGTCACGGTCCGCTTTCGCACTGGCGACGAGGAGGCCGTCGGCTCGCTGGCGGTGCCCGGCAGCATCGTGAACGAGCTCGACCTGCCACCGACCACGCAGATTCTGGCCATCGATGGGGAAAGGAGCGTCTCAATCGCAGACAGCGACGGCAAGACGCTTGAGCTGACCCTGCCGAACCGCTGGGCCGTCCGCAAGCTGCTGGAGAAGAAGGTCGGCCAGACAGTGACCGTCCGGCTGACCCGGAGCTTCCGCGCAGAGCCGGAAGAGAAGAGCTTCACCGTCCCCCGTGACAACCTCGATCCTTGGCAAATGCGGCTTATCTACATGTATGACCAGCACTTCGAAGTGCAGACCCACATCGTCCGCCGCAGCAACCCGCTCAGCGCGTTGGGCATGGGAGTCAAGATCGCCGGCTACTGGGTGGTGGAGGTGTATCAGTTCATCCGAAGCGTGGCCAAGCGCAATGTGGGCGTCCGGCACGTTGCCGGCCCGGTCGGCATCTTCAGCTTTGCCATCGAACGCGCCAAACAAGGTTGGCCGGAGCTGTTGTTTTTCCTGGGCTTCCTCTCGGTGAACCTGGCGGTCTTGAACTTCCTGCCGGTGCCGGTCCTGGACGGCGGCCTCATGATCTTCCTGATCATCGAGAAGGTCAAAGGCAAGCCGCTGAGTCTCAAGACACAGATGATCAGCACGATCGTCGGCCTGACGACAATCGTCCTGTGCATTCTGTTCGTCACCATCAAGGACATCAGCAGCTTCTTCTAGCAGACCGCGACCGATCGCAGGCGACGACCGTCCTGCGGATCGTCGCCGCAACAAGCGGCAAACGACCCTCGCCAAGAGCGTTGTTAGCCAGTGTGTCCGGGTGAGCATCGCTTGCGTGGGTGGCGTGTCATTCCGAGAAGCCCTTCGACGTTGCTCAGGGTGAACTCCGCGCCGAGGAATCTGGCCTCGGGCGCGCTATCGAGCCAGATTCCTCCGCGCGTCCGCGATCGGCGGACGCGGTCGGAATGACATCTGGACGTTACCCACTTTCCTGACGCTCACCCGTGTGTCCCCCGAATTCCCACGGCCCTTTGAAACTATGGGCGAGCGCGTTATACTGGTGTTGAACTGGTTGCCGGTGCAAGGCAGGGGCGGGACCAGATTCAACCGCAATACACCGGGGAGAATGCAATGAAGTTCTCACTCAATCTGGCTGTGCTCGTCGGCCTGCTGCTGCTTCCGGGAATAGGACGGGGGGCGGGCCTCGATCAAGATCGTAATGGCGGGTGCCCGGGCGACGTCGACGGCGACGGTGATACCGACCAGTCTGACCTGGGTGAGCTGCTCTCGGTTTGGTGCTCGCACCCTGGCGACCCCAACTGGAATCCGAATGCGGACCTCGATGGCGATAGCCACGTTGGTCAGGGTGATCTGGGTATCCTGCTGGCTAACTGGGGCTGCATCGGCGTTACCCAACTGGAGCAGCTGACGTTCACGGGAGCCTCGTTCCACAATGTGACCGTCGATTGCCCCTCGGGCTCCTGCCCGGCCTACGGGACACCCCACTGGCTCGACAGCGACCTCGACGGAGATGCAGACGACCCGGGCGACCACAAATATCCCGTCGCCTACACGCGTAACACGTACGTTTCGATCCGCGACCTGAGATTCGCCGTCACCCCTACTGATCTCGAGTTGGAGGACGTGCCCGTCATTGGCACGGGGCCGGACGGCATGCTTTTTGCCGGAACGGGTACGGTCTCCAGCGGCGAGCTGGTCGTTACGGACACCTTGACGTCTGACATCCCGCTGCCCAACACGGTGGCGTACTACGGCACCTTCGATATCGATTGGAGCGTGGCCCTGGACGGTAGCAGCTTCTTCCCCGCCGGCACGAGCCGGAATCGCGTCTACGTGACCTACGACGATCCAATGGGTGATCGGCTGGAAAGCTACTTCGACATCAGCACCCAGGCCGCCCACGGACAGGGCAACGTGGAAGACGCGATCGACGCCATTTGGGCCGAGTTTACGGATCTGCACGTCGAAAACGCGCACGGCGAGGTGATGGGGTACTACCGCGGGATTCTCTGCGCTTCACATTGCACCGTGTACGATGCACCGGGGCTGGTCGTGTACCTCAACGGCCAGTGCGGCGCGTGGGCTGACCTGCTGAGACAGTGCTTCCGCACACAGGGGATCGGCGGGGCCTATTGGATCACCATCGAGCCGCTAGCGGATGAGGGATTACTCGTCAAGAACTACGACTTCGCCGGTGAAGGCACCAGTGGCTGCCCGAGCTGGCCGTACCGCTTCGACAGTCCGTGCGGCGGGCCGTACTGGCCGGGCGGACCGGAGTGCATTGACGCCGACGGCATCCCCGGTCAGGACGAGCCGAACCCGGCCAGCTATTTCGGGCGCCACTTCATCGTGAAGATCAACGGGAAGTACTACGACCCGTCTTACGGAGCGGGGCCGTACGAAGGCACAACCAACGAGGCCAACTTGGTCTGGGAGCAGAGTGCCGTCGACGGCTACCACGGCGACTGCGGCATCTACCACGCTGCCCGTAAGGACGTCTATGAGGTTCGCGAAACCTGGTTTCGCTACTAGGAGCCACAGCATGTTCACCTCCGGCAACGTCACTCGGTACGGCAGCCTGCTTGCTGTGGCGTTCGCGGCGGCAAGCGCCGACGCCCAAGCACTCAAAACGAACACGGACCAGCCCGTTTCGAAGATCACCGTCTTGCCGCGTTACAACCAGTGGACGCTGATCGAGCCCGAGTTACGGCCGGCACTGAAGAAAGCCGTGCGGATGGCGCCCGCGCAACGCGAACGTCTGGTGCGCAGCGGCACGCCCGCCGAGCGCGGCATCGGCATCTTCGTGGCCGACCAGCAGGGTGACATCGCTGCGTTGCTCTCGTACGCCGACCTGCTGGAAGACCGGGAATTGACGCTGCCCTTCGCCCTGCCGACCGCGGGCGTCGGCCAACACGCCCAGCGCGATCAGACTGTCGGAGAGTATCTGACGGCAGCGTACGTGGAGTGGTTCGGAGTGGACGTCGATAGCTCGCCGGCCCGCTTCAAGCGTTTGTTCGCTGATGTGAGCGACCCGGATCGCCTGGTGTGGCCCTGGATCGTCCGGCTGCGGCGCGCCGCGGGCGACGCGAAGCAGACGGCACAGCTCAAGAAGGATATCAACGCCTTGCCCGAGGATGTCCGCTGGGCGGTGCTCACATTGGGCTACAAGAACAGCGTGTACACGCGCGAAGAAGCCCGCAGGCTGCTCGCAAACCTGTCGCGCGTGACGCGCGCGGCGATCGTTGCCGGCGCCAACCTACTGCCTGACGAGCCGCTATTCCGCATGAACGACGGCGCGCTTCGGCGGGTTGCGCTCGAGGAATGCCGTAAGCTGCTGAACGCGCCACAGCCGTAGCGGTCGCTGCATGAATATGCGCAGCAAGACGCCCTCGCCCCAGTGCGTCAACAGGATGTCTACCTCGGATCGGTCGGAAAGCTCGCCGAGGGCCCACTGAACTCACCCGTTTCGCCGTCGGCGGCGGGCTCGAATCAACCCCTGAACAGCGGCAACTGGCCCGTGGAACTCCGGTCACGTTCTGATCGCGACTTGCACGCGCCCCGCCCGCCGGCCAGCCCCACTCGGGCCACCGTCTTCTCGAACAATTGCAGAACGCCTTCCCAATAAGCCCCGCGGCCTGTCATCCGATAGCCGAAGCGCGAATCGTCCAATTCGCCGCCACGCATCCCGCGAACAAGATGTTCCACCCGCTTGGCGCTCGCCGGCCGCGCGCGCCGCAGACGCGAGAGGAACACCTCTTTGACATTCCCAGGCAGTCTTAGCGGCGTGAGCGAAGCGTCCGAGGCCCCGCACGCGACCGCCTGCTCCAGCACGCGCGGAATGTCGCGGTCGGTCAGTCCGGGGATCACTGGCGACACCAGCACCGCGACCGGGACCCCGGCCTCGTGCAAGCGGCGCATGGCCTGAAAGCGGCGTGTCGGCGGCGGAGAGCCCGGCTCGAGCCCACGTACCAACTCGTCGTTGACGGTCGAGATGCTGAACCATACCTGTGCATCCGCCCGATCGGCTAACTTTGCCAGCAAGTCGGCGTCGCGCGCTACCAGATACGACTTCGTCACCACGCCCACCGGGTTGCCGAAGTCGAGACACACCTGCAGACAGCGGCGGGTGAGTCGGTACACGGCTTCCAGCGGCTGGTAGCAGTCCGTGACGCCGGAAAACGCGACCATCTCCTTGTGCCAGCCCCGTCGCGCCAACGCCCGGGCCAACAGCTCGGCCGCGTTGACCTTGACCGTGATTTTGCTCTCGAAGTCCGTCCCCGCCCCAAGGCCCAGGTACTCGTGCGTCGGCCGGGCGTAGCAGTACGCACACCCGTGCTGGCAGCCGCGATAGGGGTTGAGGCTCCAACGATAGGGGATGTCGGGACTCTCGTTGTGCGCGAGAATCGAGCGCGCGTGTTCCTCGTATACCTCGAGCTTAGCGGCCTGCGGCGGCCCCAGCCACTCGCGGTGTTCGCGCACAAACGGATTGGGCGGGTTCTCGACAGGCCGCATCGCCTCACCGAACAGCGACAACTATATTCGGATAATGTTAGGAATGCAAGCAGGAAGGCAAAAGAAGCGGCCGCGTCCCGCTCGGAACGCGGCCGCCGTTGTCTCGCACGACTCTGCGGAGCCGGCCTATGGCCGCTCGCCGCCCGGCTGGCGGTCGCGCCGGCGCTCACGCTGACGCTCACGCGCACCCTCGCGACCGGGCCGCTCAGGACGACCCTGCCGGCTGAGGTAATTCTCAAACTGCTTAGCCTGCTCGGCGTCCAGGATGGCAATGATCTCGCCCTTGACCTTTGCGGTCAGCATCGCGCGACCCTCGCGGTCACGTCGCTGGATTTCGCGCTCCGCCCGCAGGGCCGCCTGGCCAATATCGTTGAGCTCCTTCTTCTGGTCCTGGTCCAGCTTCAGGCGTCTGGCCGCGCTCAGGAGGGCGCGGACATCAACGCGACTGCGCTCGCCGCGTTCGCCGCGCTCACTCATCTCCTCGCGGAACTGGGCCAGGATTTCCTTCTGGTCGTCGCGCAGGATCTTCTCCAGCTCCACGAAGAAGCCCTCCAACATCTCACCCCGCCCCGATCGCTGTTGCTCCAGTTTGGCCCGCAGCTCCTCGGCCCGCTCCTCGTCACCGGCTTCCATCGCCTCACGCAACTCCCTCATCAGCGGCCGTAGCTGTTCCATCCGCTGACGGCGTTGCCCGCCCTGTTCGCGCAGGTCCTGGAGCATCTCGTCGAACTGCTCTTGCTGTTGCTCGTCGAGCTTGAGGCGCTCACGCAGCTCTCTGAGGCTTTCCATCGGGTTGCGTCCGCGCCCCATACCCTGCATAACGCGGCTGCGAAGCTGGCTGAATCGCTCGAGCTGGTCCTCGCGCAGGATGCCTTCCACGTCGTCGAAGAACTCCTCCATGAACCGGCCTCCGCCGCCGCGACGCTCACGCAGTTGGGCGCGAAGTTCCTCGACGCGCTCGTCATCGCCGGCCTCGCGCGCGGCCTGCATCTCGCGGAAGATCTCGCGCATCTCCCCGCCGCGCTGGCGGGCCTCACCCATGCGCTCGCGATGCTCGGCGACGATCTCTTCAAACTGGGCGCGCTGCTCGTCGTCGAGCTCGAGCTGGTCGGGCATGCGCTGCATGAGCGCGCCAAACCGCGGCCCACGCCGCTGGTCGCCACGCCGCTGGTCGCCACGGCGCTGCCCTTGACGGCGCATTTGTCGTCGGTCCTGCGGTCGATCCTGGGGCTCGTCCTGGGCGACAGTGGGCAGGACGAACCATGCCCCCAACAACGTCAGTACACACGCCAATCTCATTTTGGTTCTCCTTGGGTCTGATTGATGCGGGATATCATATGCGCTAACCCATTCGGCTCATAAGGCACAACGTCCGAAACGACCCCGGCTTGCCACGTACACCGAAATCACCGGCACAATTGTCCCATCCGCGAGCCGCCCGGTCCTTGCCAGCCCGCCGGTAGGCGGGCAGCCCGGCTGCCGCCGGATCGGCGGGCCCAGACTTCAGCAGCGCGTGACGCGCAAGCCTTTGCAAACAAGAGTGTTATGAGCATCGGCTTGCCACGGCGCCTGGCACGGTCAAGCCAAGCCTGGCCGCGGCTCGTCGGAGGCCCACAGCCTGACGGCGCCAGACCATGCCACCGAACGTGTCGCTTCCGCTACATATCCTCGCACGCCGCGCGGAGTTGGCGGGACGTTTCCGGCCCGTGCCCGGCGTAGTGATTGTTGACGAACGTGTACACGGGAACCCGCTGGGCGATTTGCCGGATGGCTCGGGCCACCCGTCGCAGATCCGCTGAGCGGTCCAGCACGACCTTGTCCCATGTCCTCGTGATCTCCTCGATGCCTTTCCGGTCGCCGATCAAGCGGACGTAACTGAACGGGCCGGTGACGACATCGTGTTGCTCGACGACCTGATTAATCGGAGGCAGCCAGGCGTGCTCGACAAGTGCGGCGGCGGCCTTGTGTGAGCGCAGCAGGTCGAAATACGCATCGGTGAGCCAATTCTTGTTGCGGATCTCGACGGCGAGCGGCACGCGGTCGGCATACTCTCTCAGAAAGCCATTCAGCCGTTCAAAGAACGGTTTCGCCGAGCGGAACGTCGCCCGATTGAAGTAGCCGAACTGCAACAGGACGCAGACAGTCTTCTCGCCCAGCGGCTCGAGTGCGCCGAGGAACCTCTCCATCCCCTCCTCGCAGTCCACCAGAATCTTCTTGTGCGTGATCTCACTTGGCGCCTTGAGCGCGAAGCGGAAGCCCTTCGGCGTACGCTCCGCCCAGCCCTGCACCATCCGTCGGGCCGGGATCGCGTAGTACGTGCTATCCACCTCGACCACGTCGAACTGCATGGCGTAATGGGACAGGAACTCCCGCTTCGGCGCGCCCGCCGGATAGAAGGGCCCCACCCAGTCATCGTATGACCAACCCGATGTGCCAATATGGACGTTATCGGTCATGGTGTATGATGCCTAGTATGCCGGATATGCCGGGAGAGAGCGACCGCCAAGCCGAGCGCGACGAGATGGTGTCCAGCCAACTCGCCCGGCGCGGGATCGCTGCCGAGCCGGTGCTCGACGCCATGCGCCGCGTGCCGCGCGAGCGGTTCGTGCTCAGCTCGCTGCCGGGTAAAGCCTACGCGGACAGTGCCCTGCCGATCGAATGCGGGCAGACAATCTCGCAGCCGTACATGGTCGCGCGGATGACCGAGCTGCTGGAGGTGCGTCCGCGGGATCGCGTGCTCGAGATCGGGACCGGGTCGGGCTACCAGACCGCGATCCTGGCCTGCCTGGCCAAGCACGTGTTCACCATCGAATGGCATCTGACATTGATGACCCGAGCGGCTGAGCAGGTGCGACAGCTTGGTCTGGCCAACGTCAGCTACCGTTGCGGCGACGGATCGCTCGGCTGGCCGGAGCAGGCTCCCTTCGATGGGGTGATGGTGACTGCCGGCGCACCGGACGTCCCGGCCCCGCTGTGCGACCAACTGGCGGTCGGCGGGCGGCTGGTGGTGCCCATCGGCCCGGCGGACGATCAAACGCTCGTGCGCGTCCGGCGAGCTGAGCAGGGCTTCGAGCGGGAAAAGCACATCAAGTGCCGGTTCGTAAAGTTGTGGGGCGCGGCGGGTTGGCGCGAATAGGCCGTTGCCCCGCGCCACCAGCAAAGCTAGTGCTACCTTACACGTGTAATGATCGACGGGGCGCGGCTTGCGGGTTGTAGTCGCCTCGATGGCAAGAAGGCCTGAGACGAAGAAGAAGTACGTTGTGACGTTGACGGAGCGGGAACGCAGGGCGTTGCGGGCGTTGAGCTCGTCGGGGAAGGGCGCGGCGCGGAGGCTGAGTCATGCCCGGATCGTTTTGAAGGCGGACAACAGCGCCGGCGGACCGGGTTGGATGGACGCCGCGATCAGGGCGGGGGTTGATGTTGGCACGGCGACGGTGGAACGGGTTCGGAAGCGGTTTGTCGAAGATGGTCTGGAGGCGGCCCTGACGCCGCGTCCGGCCGGGAAGCCCGCTACGACTACGAGTACCACCGCAACGGCGTGGCCAATCTGTTCATGATCTTCGAGTCCTTGGCGGGCAAACGGCGTGTGAAGGTGAGCGAGCGGCGGATCGACAACGCCGACCAACTGACCCGAGAGGTCGCTGCCTGGGAAGCAGGGCGAAACGCAGCGGAAGCCAGGCTGAGCTGGCGCTTCACAACGGACGACGCACGGATACGACTCAAGAAACTATATCTATCAGCCGAGGTGTAGTAAAGTACTAGTAGACCGCGCGCTCCATGAGCGTGTCGAGGTCGTCGAGGGTGTCGTCGGCGACGTCCAAGGTGGCCTCCGCCCGCTGGAGCAAAGGCGGGTCGCCCCCGGGCGGGGCGTAAGGATTGTAGTCCGGCCGATCGCGCAGGCTGCACCCGCAGATTGCCGCTCCGGCCACCACCGCCAGTGCGAGGAGCCACGTGCGTCGCGCCCGTCCGCGGGAAAGACATGTCGCGGCCAGAACCGCTCCCGCATGGGACTCTGCCACCAACGATCCACGGCTTCGCATGACCGACCCTCCGTGCTCCGGGACTCTTCTGGGCTTATCGGCAGCCGGCCCGCTGCGACGTAACCAAGGTCGGCCGGACGACTGCCCCGCCCCTGCTGGCCCGACCCGGCCGGTCGCCGGTATCCTCTCGGGGCGTGACCCCGAATCAGACGACCCGCGACGCCGGTGAAGCCGATGCGCGCTCAGGCAGGCGACTATGTTTGAGGTCAGCGTAACAAGCAGCTTCGCCGCAGCGCACCAACTGCGCCTGCCGGACGGCTCGGCCGAGCCGTTGCACCGGCACAATTGGCGCGTGACCGTGACCTGCGCCGGCAGCGCGCTCGACGAGGCGGGCGTGCTCGTCGATTTCGAGGTCCTGCGTGCCCGGCTCGACAAGCTGCTGGCCACGCTCAACGATCAGAATCTCAACACTCTGCCGGCCTTCGCCGAACGCAACCCCACCGCCGAAAGCGTGGCCCTGCATATCGCCGAGCGACTGGCCGTGGAGCTGCCCGCCGCCGCGGTGCTCAAATGCGTCGAGGTCGAGGAGGCCCCCGGCTGCGTGGCCCGCTATTTCCCTTCGCACAAGACGAGCTCGAACGACCAAGCGTCATTCTGAGCGAGCGCAGCGACCGAAGAACCTGGTCCCACGTGACGGAAACCACCCGCGTGCGAGCCGAGATCCTTCGCGGCGCTCAGGATGACGGTGCCGTACCTCGGCTAGACGCCGTCCGGCAACGGCCGTAGCCGACCTGCGACGAGCGGATGTCGCCGATAGCGCTCCATCATCCCCACGATGCGCTCGCGGACGATGCGGATGCACTGGTCACCACCGGCCTGGCGGATTTCTTCCGGCCCGAGCGGTTCCCCGTAGGCCACGATGATGGGCTTGGGCCGTGGTACGCGGGCCTGTCGCGGCCACGACTCGAACGCCCCGAGAATCAGCGTGGGTACGATGGGCACACGGGCCTTGCGGGCGATCAGCACCACCCCCGACTGCATCGCGTGCACGTGTCCGTCGGGCGTCCGGGTCCCCTCTGGAAAGGCGGTGATCAGCGCCCCGCGTTTGAGTCGCCGCAGGGTTTCCTTGATCGCACCGATGTCCGCCGTTCCGCGTTTGACCGGGAACGCATTGAGCGATTCGATCAGCCGCCGGAAGAACGCGTTGCGGAACAGCGTGTCGCGCGCCATGTAGTGGCACTCGCGCCGCAAGGCGTGCGTCGCCAGCATCGGATCGAGGAAGCTCTGATGGTTGCAGACCAGGAGTACGCCGCCGCGCAGCGGCACGTTCCGACACCCGAAGACGCGACCGCGCCAGAAAAACGTGTACAGCACCTGGCAACCGGCGCGGCAGAAACGGTACCAGCGTCTCATGGCGATGGCGGACTGGAATGCGGGGCGCGCCCGGATTCGTCCGTTCCCGCGTCGATCAGACCGGCACGGCGCAGGTGGGT
Source organism: uncultured Planctomycetales bacterium (assembly GCA_964572345.1). Lineage (GTDB taxonomy): Bacteria > Planctomycetota > Phycisphaerae > UBA1845 > Fen-1342 > JAUWXH01. The sequence continues at coordinate 137,949 of CAZNFA010000004.1, read as the reverse complement.
CAGCACCAGCTCGACCACTTCGCCGATCGACAGGGCTGTGGTATCGATGCGGATGGCATCGGCGGGCTCCGTCAGCGGCCCTGTAGACCGCCGCGCGTCGGTCCGATCCCGCTCGCGAACATTGGCCAGCACCTGCTCGAATGTGACCTCCTCGCCCTCCGCCCACAGCTCGTGCAAGCGGCGCTCGGCACGCTTGTTTGCCTCGGCGTCCATGTAGAACTTGATGTCGGCATCGGGAAAAGCGACGCTGCCCTGGTCACGACCCTCGGTGACGATCGAGCCCAGCCGCCGACCAATCTCCCGCTGCTTCTCGACCAGCACGCGGCGCACACCGGGCGAGGCGGCAATGTGACGCGTGTGGTCGTTCACGCACATGGAGCGGATCTCCTCGGTCACGTCGCGTCCCCGCAGCGTCACCCGGACATGCGTAGGGCCGAGGTCGAGTTCGTAGTCTCCCGCGGCGGCAACCCGCGTGAGAGCCGCTTCGTCCGTCAGGTCCACACCATCCTCCAGCGCCGCCAGCGTGACCGCCCGGTACATCGCGCCCGTGTCCAGGTAGGGAATCCCCAACCGCGCCGCCACCTTGCGCGCCGCGGTGCTCTTGCCCGATCCGGCTGGCCCGTCGATGGTGATGATCATGGCGTTATGGCGCCTACATCCCGTGTGTTCTGCCACGTGTCGGGTAGATTATAACGCCGCCCGCCGAATGGTGTGGAACGGTCGGCGGGCACCCGAGTCTTTTCGCACGGCGGAAAACGCGGGAGACGTCGCTACAAGCAGGCTTCGACCGCGCTGTCGGCCAAGGCCGGTAACGCCGTCGTCTGCGGCGGGGGCTCCTGCACCCACCGTTCCACCGCCGCCAGCACCTGCTCGACCGCAATGTCGTCCATGCAGCTCGGTGAGCGGTCGCACGAGCGGCGGTAACACGGCGAACACGCCAGGCGCGTGCGGATCTTCGTCCCCCGGCCGTACAGATCGATCTCTTGTGCGCAGGTTGGGCCGAACAGCACCACCACCGGCACCTCGCAGGCAATCGCCACGTGCAAAGCCAGCGTGTCGCCGGTCACGACGACGTTGCAGCGCTCGACCAGCGCGGCGAAGTCCAGCTCGCTATGGTCACAGCCAGGGTTGCGTGCCGCTGGACAGGCTGCGGCGATGCGCCGGTTCCGCTCCACTTCCTCCGGCCCGCCCAGCAGAACCACGCGCCAAGCCTTGTGCGTCACCAGCCTGTTCGCCAGAGCGATGAACTTCTCCACCAGCCAGGTCTTGTTGGCGAAGACCTGTCCGGCACCGGTGTTGAGCCCGATGACGGTCTCGTTTGGCTGGATGCCGAGCGACTGCCACACGCGTGCGGCCCGTCGTCGATTCTCCGGCCCGGGATAAAGCCGATATTCATGCTCGTTATAGGAGAGCCCCACCGCCTCATAGATGAGCTGCTGGTAGCTCTTGTCGTTGCCATGAAACTTCAGGTTATCATCGAGCCCCAACCGAAAATACGGCACGCACGCGGAATTGAGCGGGAAGACCGTGCCGTATGCGCTCAGTCCGATCCCGCGCTTGTCGGGCGCGTCAACACGCATCGCCAGCGCCGCCGGCCCGGGCTGCTTGTCCAGGCTCAGGCACAGGTCGAATCGTTCGTGCTCGAGGTGGCACACAGTTTCGGCGTCGAACGGCAACAGCCGATCAATCAGCGGATGGTTCGCCAACATGCACACGCCGTTGGGCCGCGTCACCCAAGTGATGTGGCTGTTCGGCCAGGCGTCCTTCAAGCCGGGCAGAAGCGCGCCGGTGCGAATCACGTCGCCCAGCGCCGCCAGCTTGATGATCAGGATGCGGCGACCCGGCGAGGTGTAGAAGCGGCAATCGACCGGGCACACCCCCTGGACACCGACCGCGCAGGGACGCTCGCCACGGTAGTGCCGACAGTCCAGCCGCAATCGCGGCTCCAGCTCGCAACGCCCCGGCAAGGCGTAACCATCTCGACCAGGATCGGACGTAGCCATCAGCACTTCCTGGTCGCCGGATGCGACCCGGAGAAAAACGTCCAAAGTCCCCCACTCGGTGTTTTCTTCGGACGGCTGGGGCGGTCGGCTTAGTAGAGGGCAGGCGCGGCAAGTACCCCTGCCGCCGCAGTAGCGAAAGCCAACTTTTATCGGCGGCAACGGCCTCCTTACCGCGACGCCTCGAGCTTACGCGCGGCCGGCGAATCCTTCATCGGCAGTTGTGTGCGGTGGATGCCGTCAAAGGCCGCCAGCGCACCGGCAACCGCCGGCGCCGTCGGAACCAAGCCGATCTCGCCCACGCCGCGCGCTCCATAGGGTGTCTCCGGATCGGGCTCCTCGATGAAGATCACCTCGATCTCGGGCATCTGGTGGGCGCGCAACACCCCGAGCGAGCGCACATCCTTGCTCTCGATCACACCGTCGCGGACGACGAACTCTTCGGTCAACGCGTAGCCCAGCCCCATGTGGATCGCGCCCTCGATCTGCCCCTCGAGCAACGTGGGGTTCATCACGCGCCCGACGTCGTGAGCGGCGATGACTTTCTCGAGCCGGCCCCGGTCATCGAGAATGACGACCTGCGTGGCAAAGCCGTAGGTCAGGTGCGTTTTCGGATCGGGGACGTCGGCGTCCAACGGAGTGGTATAGGTGCACGCGTACTCCCCGAGGAACTTCCGTCCAACCAGATCGGCAAGCGCCTTGCCGGCAGCGAGCTCCCGTTTGAGCTTCCGCGCCGCCTGCATAACCGCCAACCCACCCAACACCGTCGCCCGGCTGGCGGTCGTCTGCCCGCAGTCCAGCTCTGCGGAAGTATCCGTGGTCGGATGAAACACGGCCGGCGGTAGGCCCGTCTCCTCGCAGGCGGTCTGGATGCAAACCGTGAAGTATCCCTGCCCCATCTCGGTGAAGCCGGTGCGGATGACGACGCGGCTGGCCGATTCCACCGCGAGCACGGCCTTGCCCTCGTCCGGCGCGCCGCTGCCCAGACCGACGTTCTTGACGCCGCAGGCGATCCCGGCGTACCTCGCGCTGCGGTAGGCATCTTTGACGGCTAGCAACGTGCGCTTGAGACCGAACGGCTTGTCGAGCTTCTGCCCCGTGCAGAAGCGATCGCCGACGTCGAGCGCGTTCCGCCAACGCATCTCCCACCCGTCAATACCTACCTGTTCGGCCAGCAAGTCGAGGCAGCCCTCGATCGCGAAGGCCGCCTGGTTGACGCCGAACCCGCGCATCGCCCCGCTGGGCGGGTTGTTGGTGTAGACCGCGCGTGACTCGATATCGACGTTGGGCACACGGTACGGCCCGGTGGCGTGACCGGCCGCCCGCTCCAGCACCTTGCCGCCGACCGAAGCGTAGGCCCCGGTGTCGCCGATGATCCGTGCCCGCACCGCCGTCAGGCGACCCTCCGTGTCGCAGCCGACCTTGATGCGAATCTCCATCGGGTGCCGTTTCGGGTGTAGGCGGAAGCTCTCTGCGCGCGTGAGTGCACACTTGACCGGCCGCCCGCATAGCGCCGCCGCCAGCGCGGTCTGGGCCTGCACGCTCAGGTCCTCCTTGCCGCCGAACGCCCCGCCGTTGGAGACCAGCTCGACGTGCACGCGCTCGGGGTCCCAGCCAAGTACCGACGCGATCTGCCGCCGATCGTCGAAAACTCCCTGACCCTGGCTGAGGATCTTCAGCGTTTCGACACCGCTATCGCCGCGCGGTTGGGGAATTGCCACACATGCCTCGGGCTCAAGGTACATGTGCTCGACGCGCTGGGTGGTGAACGTGCGCTCGACCACGTGGGCCGACTCGGCCAGCGCTTTCTCCACGTCCCCCCGGCGAATCACCGAATGCGACAGCAGGTTCCCGCCCGGGTGAATCTCGGGCGCACCGGGCGCTAGCGCGTCTTCGGGCGTTGTGATCGGCGTGCGCGCTTCGTACTCGACCCCGACCTGTTGTGCAGCTTCGCGCGCCGTGTGCTGGTCCTTCGCGACGACTATCGCGAGCACATCGCCGACGCAACACGCCTCCTCGCCGACCGCCACCAGAATCGGCCAGTCCTGCTCGATCAGCCCCACGAAGCGGTCGCCGGGCACGTCGGCGGCGGTGATTACACGTTGCACTCCGTCGATCGCGAGCGCCGGCGCAACCTCGATCGCCCTGACCAGCGCCCGCGGATGATCGCTGAACCGCAGCCCGGCGTGCAACATGCCCTCAACCGCGATGTCGGCCACGTAGCGGAAATCGCCGAGGACAAGCTCGTGCGCGCGGTAGCGGTCCAGCCGCGTCCCGACGCGGCCGCTCGTGTCGGCCGCCGGCAGACGCTTGCCCGCGCGAACGCCGGCCAGCAGCTCGATCGCGTCAACAATCTTCACATAACCGGTGCACCGACAGACGTGCGGCGAAAGGGCCTTGGCGATTTGGGCGCGCGTTGGCTGGGGGTTCTGTTCCAGCAACGCGACCGCCCGCATCACGATCCCCGGAATGCAGAACCCGCACTGCACGCCGCCGGCACGAACGAAGCAGTCGGCGATCCGTCGGCGTAGCTCCGGGCTCAAGCCCTCGGCGGTGGTAACCTCCCGCCCTGCGACCGCAGCTACCTCGAGCGCGCATGACAGGCGTGCGCGCCCGTCCACCAGAACCGTGCAACACCCGCACTGGCCCTGCGGCGCGCAGCCGCTCTTGGGTGAGATGATCCCCAACTCGTCCCGCAGAACGTCGAGCAGCAACCGGTCCGGCTCAACGCGCACGGACACAGGCCGACCGTTCAAAACAAACGAGATCGCTTCGCGCACGCTCTCCCGGGCGTTGTGGTTTCTTCGGTTCGACACCATTTCGTACCGGCTGGATTCTAGGTTGCCGCCGTGTGGGCCTCAATCTCCGAAGAGACGGGCCTCTCCTCCGGCCCGCTCGTCTTGAGGGCCGGCTGCGGTCTTGCTAGTGTCCGCGCATGACCGTTGCCAAGCCCGTGCTAACCGACGCGCAGGCCAAGCTCGAGGCGGCCCGCTGCCTGATGTGCGACGACCCGCCTTGCGTGACCGCCTGCCCCGCAGAGGTCCCGGTCAAGCACTTCATCCGGGCGATCCGCTTCGACTCCCCACGCCGCGCGATCAACCTGATCCGCGACCGAAATGTCTTCGCCGGCGTGTGCGGACTTGCTTGTCCCGTTGATGAGCTGTGCGTTGGGGCGTGCGCCAACACGGAACTGAGCACGCCCATCGCGATCGGACAACTCCAACACTACGCCGCGGCGACTGCGATCCAGTCCGCTGGTGCGAGAATCCCTTCTCGCACCCAGACCAGCGGGAATCCCTTCCCGCAGCCCGACCCCTCCACCGTAAACGTCGCCGTCATCGGCGCGGGGCCCTCCGGCCTGGCCGCCGCCGCCGAGCTCGCCCGCTGCGGTCATCAACCCGTCGTGTTCGAAAAAAACCAGCGCCCGGGCGGAATCTGCACCTACGGCGTGCCCACCCACCGAATCCCGCAAGACCTGGTCGCTGCCGAAATCGAGTACGTCAGGAGCCTCGGCGTCCAGATCAGGACGTCAAGCCCGTTCGGCAAAGGCACTACGCTCGACGACCTCTTTGCGGACGGTTTCAAAGCTGTATACCTCGCCACCGGCGCGCAACGAGCCCTCACGCCGAACATCCCCGGTGAGAACCTCGTCGGCGTGACCACCTGGAAGAACCTGCTCGACCACCTCTCGCACTACAACTTGGGGGAAGGAAAGAGGCCCGATGTGCCCAGGAGCGTGATCGTCGTCGGTGGCGGGAGCGTCGCGATGGATACGGCCGGTGCCGCCAGCCGGCTCGGGGCCGAGGAGATCGACCTGGTTTGCCTCGAAGCCCCGCGCGAGATGCCCGCCTACCACGACGAACTGAAAGAAGTCTGGGACCAAGGCGGACACTTCCACACCCGCTCGATGCCGCTCGAGATCACCGGCCACCACGGCCGCGTCACCGGCCTCAAGGCCGTCCGCATCCGCTGGAAGCAACCCGACAAGTTCGTCCCCGAAAACGCCGAGAGAATCGTCGGCACCGGATACTGGCTACCTGGTGAGATGGTCATCTTCGCCATCGGGGCCAAACCTGCACCTCGGCTGGCTGACGCGCTGCCGGGCGTAGAGCTCGATGATGCCGGCCGCGTCATCGTCGATCCCGAAACCGGCGCCACCTCCCGCCCGGGCGTCTTCGCCGGCGGCGACGTCGCCACCGACGGCGGAACCACCATCGTCAAGTCCGTCGCCGAAGGAAAACGCGCCGCCCAGGCCATCGACGCCTACCTGCGGGGGAGGTAAACCGTCAAATGGTTAAATGGATAAACGGTCAAATGGGTTGGCAGGCCGCGCTCGCGGAACCGTTCGCGCGCAGCTTTTCCCATTTGACCATTCGACGACTTGACCATTTAACCCTCGGAAACTGCACGACGTCGCTGGTGCGAGTCCCGATGTACATCGGGATTCTCGCACCCTGATCCGCGGGAATCCTTTCCCGCCCCTGTGGAGACGCACAGATGATCACCCACGACCGCGACCTGTCGATCGACTTCTGCGGCGTCCGCTTTCCGAACCCGTTCGTCCTCTCCGCCGCCCCGCCGACGGATGATCTGGACATGGTGCGGGCGGCTTTCGACGCCGGCTGGGGTGGGGCCGTCCTCAAGACTACCTCCGTCGAGACCCAGCCGGTCGATCTGGTCTACCCGATGATGTCCGCCGTGCATTACGACGGCAAGAGAATCATGGGCCTGGGCAACATCGACCTGATCTCCGAGCACCACATCGACGTGGTCGAGCAGCGGGCGCAGACGCTCAAAGCCGAGTACCCCGACCGCGTCGTCGCCGCCAGCATCATGGGCTCGAAGAAGGAGGAATGGCAAACGCTGGTCAAACGGCTCGCAGCGGCCGGCGTCGATATCATCGAGTGCAGCTTCTCCTGCCCGCAGGGTAGCATGGGCGAAGAGCCCGGAGCAATGCTCGCCCAAAGCACCGACGCCACCGAGCGCGTCGCCGGGTGGGTCAAGGACGCTGCCGAGCGCTGCCCGGTCGTCATCAAGATCACCCCGCAGGTCACCGACGTCGTCAAGGTCGCCCAAGCGGTCAAGCGTGGCGGTGCCGACGCCATCTGCGCCGCCAACACGATCCCCGCGCTGATGGGCGTGGACGTAGACACGCTCGTACCCGACCCCAACGTGCAGGGCCACAGCACCTACAGCGGCCTGTCCGGCCCGGCGACCAAGCCCGTCACGCTCCGCACGCTGGCCGAGATCGCCAAGCACGTGGACATTCCGATCACCGCCACCGGCGGCCCGGTCACCTGGCGCGACGCCGTCGAGATGATGCTCGTCGGGGCGACGACGGTGCAATTCTGCACGGCGGTTATGCACTATGGGTACGACATCATCGACGACTTGCAGGACGGCCTGGCGTTCTACCTGGAAGACAAGGGCTTCGCCAAACCGGCCGACATCATCGGCAAAGCCCTAAAACGCATCGTCAGCCACGCTGAGCTGCCGCGCGACAAGAAAGTGGTTGCTTCCCTGATCGAAGACCGCTGCGTCAAGTGCGACCTGTGCTACATCGCCTGCCGCGACGGCGGCCACCAGGCCATCAAGCTCGAAGAGTCCAGTCGCCTGCCGCAGATCGACCCCGACAAATGCCCCGGCTGCCGCCTCTGCGTCACCGTCTGCCCCGCCGACGCCCTGACGATCGTAGAGGCTAAGGCCTAGCTGAACCGCAGGAGCCCGCGCGTTCGTAATTGTCTATGCGACCGAGAGTTAGCAACCGGGCGGCGTATGAGGCGGCCGTTGCCATCGCGGTCCGCGGGTAGCGGAGAAGTCGTGGAACCTGCGAAGCACCCAATAGAATCTCACAAATCTCATTGAAAACCGCTTGATTTCCTGGCCTAAGGGAGCGATTATTCTAGTACAACTCCCCGGCGATGAGCCGGTTGGGCGGTCTATATGACCGCCTGTTTTTTTGCACCGGCACAGGAGCCCCAATGCCCCGACGGACTATCGTCTATGTGGACGGATTCAACCTTTACTACGGCGCCGTTCGTGGCGGCCCGTATAAGTGGCTCGATCTCGAACGCTACTTCAAGCTGCTTCGGAAAGACGACGAGATTCGCCGTATTTGCTATTTCACCGCGCTGCTCGACGGCCCGCGGCGTTCGAGTCAGGCTGCTTACCTTCGGGCCCTCGAACAGCGACCGCTGATCGAAATCGTGCTCGGCAAGTTCAAGGAGAAGCAGATCCGCTGTCGGGTGGAGCGGTGCGGGTTCACCGGCAGCCGGATGTTCACGCAAACCGAGGAAAAGCGGACCGATGTGAACATCGCCGTCCGCATGCTCGATGACGCGTATCGAGATTGCTGTGACCTGTTCGTGCTCGTCAGTGGCGATTCCGATCTGGTTCCGGCCATCCACGCCGTCAAAGCCCGCTTCCCCAAGAAACAAGTCCTGGTTTACGTCCCCTCCCGGAACCCCGTTCGCGGCGCGGCCGTCGAGCTCCGCTCCGCGGCCGACCGCCACCGGGATCTTCCTCTCGCGCCGCTGAAGCACGCGCAGTTCCCCGCGCGCGTCCTAGACGGCAGCGGCGGATTCATCGAGAAGCCGTCCGGCTGGTAGAATGGTCACGAACCCCAGCGCAGCCTGCCGCGCAGAAGTAGGGTGCGTCTTGACGCACCATCTTGTTCACTCGCCGACGCGGTCGGCAATCGCCCCGAAATCCGGCCGGCGAACGCGCCGCCCGCCGCACACGCACATCCAATCGCCTGGGTACGTCCCATCGCGAACGTGGCTATGAAAGCTGCTATTCCGCCAGGCGTGGGGGCACTCGACGAGGCCGTGTTTGACCGGGTTGTAATGGATGTAATCCACGTGACGCCCCAAATCATCATCGTCGCGGATCACGTGATCCCAGAATCGTCGTTGCCACACCCCGCGCTCGCCGCGTCTGCGCCGCGATCCGCTACGCGACGCCTCGGGGCCGGCGGCGGCGAGGAATGATCTGGTGAAGGCGGCCTTGATCGCCGACCAGCGCAGCGCGAAACGCGTGTCGCCCGGCGGCAGCGTCCAGACTGCATGGAGGTGGTCCGGCAGCACAACGATCGCATCGATCGTGAATGGGTGGCGCTCCATGGTTTCGCGAAACGCGGCCCGAAGGAGATCGACGGCGGCCGGACTCGCCAGGATCGGTCGGCGCTGGTTGGTGACGACCGTAAAGAAGATTGTCGCACCGGGCGCGTCAATTCGGCGATATTCAGGCATGGCGAGGTAATCATAGCCGTACGAGGGCCAAGGAACGACCAGAATGGTGCGTCAAGACGCACCCTACAACTCACCTCCTGAAATGAGGATCGTGCCAAGCTCGAGCCGTGTTTCTCCGCCTTGGCCTGTCAGCATCTCTTCGCTGAACTCGATCGTAACCTCTTCTGACAACTCGGCTGATCCCACTCGCACAAGCACCTCGTCAAACGCCGGCAAGGGCGGCGGTCGTGGACCAAACAGATCAGCAACGACGACGGGCGCGCATCCTCCGTACATGGCATAGATGACATCTCCGTCGAACCTGCCAGCCCCGTTCGTGCGCAGAGTCCAGCTATCTGCGAACTCTTCGCCCTCTGCTACCAGCGTCACTTCGACGACGACGGCGGCGAGTGGCGCACCGGTTTCCGCGTCGCGGATTTCCCCTCCCACTGGGAGAGTGGCAAGCGCGTCGGCGCAAATGCAGCCCGAGGTTGTGCCTACGACAGCGCCTGCCACCATCGCACGAGCTAATACCCCGGGGAGGTACTGTCTCTTGCCTGGCGCGTGCCGACGCAGCAACAGTGATGCGGCCAACATGGCGAATCCTCCACCTTTTCTCCGGTCCACTTCTCGGCAACTCTCTGAAGAACCAGACCCCGATACTATCCACCTGCTTCCAAAACCTCACCCAAGCGGCAGCGCCGCCATTCGCCCCCAGAGGTGCGCACCAGCGTCGCTGGCGGCCGAGCGCGCCTCGCCTTCGTCGCACGTTTCCACGACCCGCTCGTGCAACGCCCACTTACCGCCGGCGACAACGCTCCTCACGTGTTGCGGTCCCATCGCCGAGAGGAAGTGCCCTGCCAGGTTGGTGCTCGTCAGCGGCGTGGCAGGGCGGTAGTCGGTGATTACGATGTCCGCGGCGGCGTCGGGCTCCAGCTTGCCGAGCGGGATGTCCAAAGCCGCCGAGGCACGCCGGGCCGAGTTTGCCAGCATGGCCATTATGTGGTTGGGCGTCAGGCGCGCCTGCTCGTGCCGCGCGATGAACCAGGCGCATTTGGCCTCGGTGAACATGTCGCTGCCGATCCCGTCGGTGCCGAGCATGACCGGGCAGCGGAAGGACGCCAGCGGGGCGTAGCCGACCGCGTTGTTCATGTTCGAGCGCGGGTTGTGGCCGACCGTGAGGCCGGCTTGACTCACCCGCAAAATGCCCTCTGAGTCAAGGTGCGTGCAATGGGCGAAGATCGACTCGGGCATCAGCAGCCGGGCGCTGGCCAATCGATCGGCCAGGAACTGCTGATGCCGCGCCTGGCAGTCCTCCTCGTCACACAGATCTTCCGCGACATGCATGTGCACGCCGGTGCCGAAGTCCGCCGCCAAAGTGGCGAGCTGACCGAGCGTCTCATCCTCCAGCGTGAATGAGGCGTGCGCTCCGACCAGTCCGGCGAACTGGTTGCCCGGGCGGCCATAGTGCTTCTCGAGATAACGCCGATTCTCTTCCAGCCCGTCTTCACGCCCGTCCGGCCCGTGGCGGTCGGTTGTCTCGTAGCACAGCACACCGCGTAGGCCGACCTCGGCCAGCGCCTTTTCGATCAGGTCAAGCGAGCCGTCGATGCAGTTCGGCGAGGCATGGTGGTCGATCAGCGTAGTGGTGCCACAACGGAGCGCATCCAGCGCGCCGATCCGGGCCGACATCTCGATCGACTCGGCATCCAACGCCTGATCCAGCCGCCACCAGACCAGCTCGAGAATCTCGCGGAAGTCTCCCGGCGGTCTGGGCGGCGGGGGCATGCCGGTTGCCAACGCCGAGTACAGGTGCGTGTGTCCGTTCACCAATCCGGGGAGCACGACCGCCCCGGCGCAATCCACCGCCTCATCGCCAATTTCACGCGAAACGCTCTTGCCGCGCGCGACGATTCGCCCGGTGTCAATGCGTAGGCTGCCGGGCTCGACCCGCGGCGGGTCAATATCCACCAGAATCGCGTTCTCCAGCACAATTCCCATCACTCACTCCAGCACAGATGCGCGCCAGCCACGATAGCCTGTCGCGCAACGCGTGCCAACCGTACGTTGTTGTGGCAACTACAGCTTGCTGCCGATGCCGTTTTCTCGTAAGAACACGGACGGGCAAGCCGCCGGTGGTACCCGACCGGAACGCCCAGATGTCATTCTGAGGGAGCGCAGCGACCGAAGAATCTGGCCACGTTCGACAAAGCAGCTGGATCCTTCGCGGGGCTCAGGATGACAAGGCGTCCCAGCAGGAGTCCAGCGTGTGAAGATCATCGACCGCATCGACGAGAAGGTGCTCGAGAAGACCGTCCAGCGCTGCCGCGAGCGGAACATCATCATTCCCACCTTCGCTCAGCAGAAGGATCCGACCACCGTCGCCACCGCGATCAAAGAACGCCTCGCCAACGTCGGCCTGTGGGACGTCGATCCGGTCAATCTGTTCCGCATCACGTGGAAGAACGAGCCGGTGGAGCGCGGCGGCGGGTTCAATGACGGAAACTGGATGGAGTTCCCGCCGGAACTCACCGGCGTGCCCGCCCGCATCGTCGGTCTGATCGGAAAGTACTTCCCGACGGGCTCGCACAAGGTTGGTGCCGGCTTCGGCTGCCTCGTGCCCCGCCTGGTTTCGGGCCAGTTCGACCCCACGAGCCAGAAAGCCGTTTGGCCAAGCACGGGAAACTACTGCCGCGGCGGGGCGTTCGACTGCGCCCTGCTGGCCTGCCCGGCGGTGGCCATCCTGCCAGAGGAAATGTCGCCCGAGCGCTTCGACTGGCTGCGCTCGATCGGAGCCGAGGTAATCAAAACGCCGGGCTGCGAATCGAATGTCAAGGAGGTCTATGACAAGTGCTGGGAAATCCGCCGCACGCGGCCCGACTGCGTCATCTTCAACCAGTTCGACGAGTTCGGCAACGCGATCTGGCACTACCATCTGACGGGAAGCATCCTCGAGGAGCTCTTTGGACGGATCGGACGACCGGGGGACCGCTTCGCCGCGTACATCTCCGCCACCGGCAGCGCCGGGACGATCGCGGCCGGCGACTACCTGCGCACCCGTTTCCCCCTGCTCAAGGTGGTCGCGACCGAGGCCCTGCAATGCCCGACGCTGCTGATGTGCGGTTTCGGCGGGCACCGCATCGAGGGTATCGGCGATAAGCACGTCCCCTGGATCCACAACGTGCGCAACACTGACATGGTCTGCGCCATCGACGACGAGCAGTGCCTGTCGCTGTTGCGGCTGTTCAATGAGGAGACCGGACACGAGTTCCTCGGCAAGCAAGGTGTGCCCGCCGAGCTGATCGAGCGGCTGCCGCTGCTGGGGATTTCAAGCATCTGCAACCTGGTGGCGGCGATCAAGGTCGCGCGTTACTACGAGATGAACGGACACGACGTTGTCCTCACGCCCTTGACCGACTCAATGGAACTATATGAATCACGGGTAGTGGAGCAGCGCCAGTTGCGCGGCCCATACCGCGAGGCCGATGCCGGTCGCCACTATGCCCGCTACATCGAGGGCATCGGCATCGACCACATGCGCGAGCTGAGCTACTACGACCGCAAGACGCTGCACAACTTCAAGTATTTCACCTGGGTCGAGCAGCAGCAGCGCGACGCCGAGGACCTGCGCCGACTGTGGAACCCCGACTTCTGGGCCGAGACGTTCGAGCAGGTGAACGAGTGGGATCGGCTGATTGAGGAGTTTAACCGCCGAGTGGGCTTGCTGCCCAGTTAGCCCGATCTCGGGCGCCGATGGTGTCTCCCGCGGACACCGGGCAGCATGGCCGCAGTGGTCCTCTAATGGCTTGCCCGGGACACCACCAGCCTTAGGCACCCAGCGACGGAGACCGAATCTGGGTAGCCCGATGGTCCCGGCTACCCGATGCCCGGGAATCCCGGGGCGCCTATACTCATTACAATAGGGTTGCGTATCGCTCACGAGCCGGCGAGCCGCTTTCCAGGAGACGAATTTGAAGCGCACCGCACTAACGCTGCTCGAGACCATCGCGCTGTTGGCGACTGCGGCAACGCTGGCGCTGGCGAGCAACGCACTGCGCCGAGACGGGCTGACGCTCTCGAAGGACTACTTTGAGAAGCCCGCGCCAGACACGCAGCCTACCACGCAGGAGTCTCGCCTGACCACGCAGCAGTCGCCGACGACTACGCAAGCGTCACCGACCACAACACGGGCCAACCAGCCGACCACGAACGCCCGACAAGCCGACGCCCAGGAACACCCCTTCAAGGTAGTGACGTTTCAGGAGGCCCTCGACATCGTCAACGACGAGCTGTACGAAATGGACGTCTGCATCTTCATCGATGCCCGCAACGACGAGCAGTTCGAGGAGGGGCACATCCCGGGAGCCTGGCGTTTGGACCCCTATCACTCCAGCCTCTACATGGACGATCTCGAGCCGGCGGCACGCGACGCCGAGCGAATCATCCTCTATTGCGAGGGTAATGACTGCGAAGACGCCATCTTCGCCGGCCGGGAACTGCTCGAATGGGGCATCGAGCTCGAGAAGATCTCCATCTACGAAGGCGGCCTGGAGGACTGGGAGGCCAACGGCGGCCCAATCGAAAAGGGGCCGCTGAAATGAGCCGACCTGAATCACTCCTGGCCCGGGCGGACCGCAGCGGGTGGCCGTTGCTGCTGGCGCGCTTGGCCCTGGGCGTCATGTTCGTGTGGATGGGCGTCGCCAAAATCCTCGACCCGGTCGAATTCCTCAAGCTCATGCGCCAATACCATGCCCTGCCCGAGTCACCCGCCTATTACATGAACACCGTTGCGGTCGTGCTTCCGTGGATCGAGACTATCTGTGGGGCAACGTTGCTGCTAGGGGTGGCGGTCCGCGGGGCCGGTGTCGTCTCTGTGATCATGCTGGTCTTCTTCACGCCACTGATCTTCATGCGCGGGCTGGAGCTCTATGACGGCGGCCACGGCGAGTTCGCCACCTTCTGCGCCGTCAACTTCGACTGCGGCTGTGGTGCCGGAGCGGTGTTCGTCTGCAACAAGACGGCTGAAAACTGCGGGCTGCTGCTGGCGGCGATCGTGGCGGTCGTCTCGCGCTCCCGCCGATTCTGTCTCAGCAGGCTGCTCACAGGCCCGAGCCGACCGCCCCGGCCGCGCATCAGCGTGTCGTAGCATTCGAGTACCACACATGAGCGTCCGCGCGAGCGCACGTCGCGCGCCTCTGACCCCCTCAGCCGCAGATCGCGCCCGCGCCGAAGTCCAGCGCGATCCGTATAATCCCCGAAGGCCCGGCTGGAAGCTGACGGCCAGTGACTGACGGCTGACAGCTTCACACAAACGGAGGAGCCGATGACAGCCCAACGAATCCGCCCCCTGCTGGAGCGACTCGATGCACTGCAAACCGGCCTCTATCAGAAGGACTTCCTGCTTACCTGGGAGCGCTCCGCCGACGAGCTACACGCGGTCCTCCTGATCGCCGAAATCCTGGAGGAACTCTATCGGGCCAACATCTCCACGCGCGTTTTCAGCGGTGGGTTGGCGGTCTCTAACTTCCGTGACAAATCGACGCGCACGCGCTTCAGCTTCGCCAGCGCGGCCAGCCTGCTCGGGCTGACGCCGCAAGACCTGGAGGAAAGCAAGTCGCAGATCGCCCACGGCGAGACCGTCCGTGAGACGGCCAACATGATCTCCTTCGTCACCGAGGTGATCGGCATCCGCGATGACCTGTTCCTGGGCGAGGGGAACAAATACATGGCCGAGGTGGCGGCGGCGGTCGAAGAGGGCTTCCGCGCGGGTGTTTTGCCGCAGCGGCCGGCGGTGATCAACCTCCAGTGCGACCAGGACCACCCCACGCAGACGCTGGCCGACCTGCTGCACCTGCAACAGACCTTCGGCTCGCTCGACGCGCTGCGTGGCAAGAAGCTGGCGATGACCTGGGCCTACTCACCGTCCTATGGCAAGCCTCTCTCAGTTCCGCAGGGGATCATTACACTGATGACCCGCTTCGGCCTGGACGTCGTGCTCGCGCACCCGGAGGGCTACGACCTGGTTCCACAGACGCGGGATATCGCGACCGGCTACGCGGCAGATTCGGGCGGCTCTTTCCGCCACGTCCACAGCATGGAAGCGGCGTTCCGCGACGCCGACGTCGTTTACCCCAAGAGTTGGGCGCCTTACCAGGTCATGGAACGGCGCACCGCCCTGTTGCGTGGCGGCCAGGCCCAGAAGCTGGACGAGCTGGAAAAAGAGTGCCTCGCCAACAACGATCGCTACCGCGACTGGGAGTGCACTGAGCGGCTCATGGGCCTGACGCGCGGCGGCCAGGCACTCTACATGCACTGTCTGCCGGCCGACATCACCGACGTCAACTGCCCGGCCGGCGAGGTCGCCGCCGACGTCTTCGAGCGCTATCGGTTGGCGGCTTATCGCCAGGCCTCGCACAAGCTCTACGTCATTGCTGCCATGATCCTGCTGACGCGCTTCGAACACCCCGTATGCGTGTTGACCGGCCTCCTCGACCGCGCCAGCCCCCGAACGGAATCGTAGCGTCGGGTCTGAGCCTGTCCCGATTCATCGGGATGCCCGACGTCTTGATGTAGCGGCCGGGCCCCGTACCGGCCGTCCGATTCAGACCCCGCAGCGTGAGCGACGAACCCTCAATCCGAGCCCGAAGCGCAAGCGAGGGTTTCACGTTCGGACGCGCCCCGGTCCGCCACCTTGGACACCGCCCGCGCCCGCGCGGTACCCTGTCGCTGACTTTCTGATTCGTGTGGCCATCCGAACCATCCCGAGGAGTGAGGTGTCCCGTGGCGAAGCGTCCGACCTACGGCGTAAACGTGAAACTCGATCTGGGCTGCCCCGCAGCAGACGGCGTGCGGCTCTCCACCGACGTCTACCTGCCCGACGGCAAAGGCTCCTGGCCCTGCGTGCTCATCCGCACGCCCTACAACAACAACGATCCGGTAAAGAAGATCCCGTTGGCCCGCGAGTTCGCGAGCAACGGTTACGCGGTGGCGGTTCAGGACGTCCGCGGGCGGTATGACAGCGAGGGCGAGTGGGACCCGTTCTTCCACGAGGCCGACGATGGCCGGGCCGCACAGGCTTGGCTAGCCGAGCAGGGCTTCTGCAACGGCAACATCGCCCTTTATGGCCGTTCGTACGAGGGTTACTGCGTGTGGGTCGCCACGTTCGGCCATCACCCGGCGGTCAAGGCGATCATCCCGATCGTCGCCCTGCCGGACCCGGTCATCAACGTCCCCTGGCAGAACGGCTCGGTCTTCTGGACGATGATCACCTGGGCCCTGTTCGTCCACGGCCGCACCAACCAGGATGCCGAGCAGTACAACTGGGAGTCGGTCTACAACTTTCGCCCGCTGGACAAGCTGGACGAGAAGCTCGGCATCGCCAGCAAGATGTGGCAGGACTGGCTCGCGCACCCGACCAGGGACGAATACTGGCAGCCGGCGTGCTATATGCACCGCATGGCCGAGCTCGACGTGCCCGCCTTGCACATCTCCAGTTGGTACGACGACGACGGCGCCAGCACCTACAACAACTACCCCAACGCCCGCCAACTCGCCAAGAGCAAGGATGAGCAATACGTCCTGATCGGCCCGTGGGGTCATGCCACGAACGCCAAGACTGTCGTGCCCGGCGTGGACTTCGGCCCGGAGGAGGTAATCGACATCAACGGCTTCATCCTCGACTGGCTCGACAAGCAGATCGGCGGCCGGCCGGAGAGCTGGGGCGACCGCAAACGCGCCCGCGTCTTCCTGATGGGCGAGAACAGATGGCACGACATGGCCGACTGGCCGCCGCCGGAGGCCAAAGAACAGTCCTTCTATTTACATTCCGGCGGCAAAGCGAATTCGTCACTCGGCGACGGCCAACTCGTGTGGCACCGGCTTCCAGCCGGTGAAGCCGTCCTCTTTGACGAATACACCTACGACCCCGACCACCCCACGCCGTACCTGTACGACGCCGGCACCCTCCAGGTCGGCGGCCCGTTCGACGCCCGCCCGGTGCAGCGCCGCGATGACGTGCTGTGTTATACGACCGAGCCGCTGGAAAACGACCTCGTCATCTGCGGCCGCGTGTTCGCGGAATTGTGGGTCTCGTCGTCGGCCGAGGACACCGAGTTCTGCGCCTTGATCTGCGACGTGCACCCCAACGGCGAGGCCCGCCAGATGTACGACGGCAACGTGCGGCTGGCGCTGCGCGACTCACTCGAAAAGCCCGACCCGGTCCCACCGGGTGAGATCGTCAAGGTACGCATCGACCTGTGGGCCACCGGCATCCACCTCTTCAAAGGCCACCGCCTGCGGCTCCAGATCGCCTCGGCCGCCGTCCCCAAGTTTGCGGCGCACACGAACACGCTCGAATCCCCCGGCAGCGCGACGAGAACAGTCGTCGCACAAAACCGCGTGTATCACGCCGCCGATTACGCGTCCCGCCTGCTGCTCCCAGTGATGCAGGATTCGATGATCCACGGCTGACGCCACGCTATGGCTCGTCGCTACACGACGGGAGGAGCCGACGATGGAAACAACGCCCTGGCAAGAGCCGATCGAACTGGCCGCTGTGCTCAATGAAGTCGTTGCTTCCTGCCGTAAGGAGCGCCGTGCCCGACGCGCGCACGCGGGCTACACAGAAGCCGAACTCGCGGCGCGCGAGCAGGTGCTCGGTCGCCCCATTCCCAGTGACATTCGCGCCTTCTATGCCGCCCTGAGGCCCGAGCGCTGGCAGCCCAAGCCACAGGACTGGGGAGACCTTGGGTTCTTGCCCCTGGGCGAGACGAGCTGGCACGATCCTGATGTAGGCCAGCCCAGCATCTTCGACCTGTTGGCCGACGAGTGTCTGCCGGATGGCTGGAAAGAGGCGGAGTACTTTCTGTTCGGCTATACGCCCTTCGGTGACCAGCTCTTCTGGTGCGACCACATACGCGGGGTTCCACGGGGGACAATCCTGATCACTGACCACGAGGACGACGGCCACGTTTGCGTCCTCGGTCACAGCCTAAGTCAGTGGCTGGCCCGGTTTCTCGCTTGTGACTGCGTCGAGTTCAGCATCGCTCCGGGGGCCATTGAGGACGGTCTCCCCTACGTCGCCGTCGACTTCGCGGCGGATCACCTGCGCTTGAATCCACGCGCGGAGTGGGCAGCCCGGTTGCTGGCCAAGCAGAGCGGCACAACCAGGGACATCCTGTATTGGGACCCCGAAGTCAATCGTCTACGTCGCTTGAATGAAGTTCCGACGCTGAAGTCCATTACACTCAGCGCCCTGGATGCTGGCGACCTCGGACAGATCACCGTCCTCCAGCAACTCGAGGACCTGATGATATTGAACTGCACCTTTCACGATCTTTCGGCAATTGGACAACTTCGGTTGCTGAAAAACCTCTATCTGTATGATCTGCCAGACCTTGACCTCAGCCCGCTGGGGCAGGTCGAGAAGCTCGAAAGGCTCGTAATCCTGCGCACGAATGTCTGCGGCCTGTCGGCCTTGGCGTCGCTGAAGAAACTCAGGCGCCTCAGCATCTCTGGCAGCGGGCTGAGCCATATCGATGAGCTTGTGGGCCTAAGGTCCCTGGAGGTTGTCGAGTTGTCTGCGTTGCCGCTTCGCGATCTGCGCCCTATTGGCACGCTCACCAACGTCCGGCACCTGGATTTGTCACGTACACCGATAACTGACATCGCCCCGCTGGCGCGTCTTCAGAAACTCGAATTCCTGGGACTGGCGGACACGAAGGTGCGCGACCTCTCGCCGCTGTTCGAGCTAAGGTCTCTCCGGGAGCTAGACGTGCCAAGAGGTGTCAGGAAACGCCAACTACGCGAGCTGGCGCAGCTCAACCCGGAACTGGAGATCACGCCTGACGGCTGACGGCTTAAGGCTCTGTCATGAACCTCACCGACGACGAAAAACGCATGCTCGCCGGCCAGCGCGGCGAGCCCGGTAGTCCCAGAGGGACGGAAGAATGTAGCCCAGGGCGCGAGCCCTGGGGTTGCGACGCCACGTGTGTGTCACAGCCCCGGAGGGGCGGCAGAGCAGCATTTTGCTGCCCCAATCTGCCGCCCCTCCGGGGCTGCGGGCGTGGAACGGCCCACGTTCCACGGGCTTGCGCCCGTGGCTACATTCAGGCGCCCCGCTGGGGCTGAAGAACTCAAGGCTCTCTCATGAACCTGACCGACGACGAAGAACGCATGTTCGATGGCGAACATGGCCGGCCGGCCGGGTGCCCGCGACAGGCGCGATGCTCACGACGCCCGCCGGATGGCACGGCTGTGTCAGCCGTGTTCTTCGCATAGACTGCGAACATGGCGACGGTACAGCCGAAGCTGCGAAAGGCGTGGAAAGACCCAGACGTAGCGTGCGTCCCGGATGGAGCTTCTTACTTGATGGCAAACGAAAGGAGTTCGGAATGTCTTGGTGCATGAATCGGCGAGACGGGCTTCCCGTGGCCGGGCCGCACGCTCGTAGCCGGCGACGGCCGTGGATCGGGGCCGCCTTGGCGCTCGGGCTGGGTCTGGTTTGTATAACAGGTTGTGCGCAGCACAGGGAGCAAATGTCAGGCGACACAAAATATGAACCGTTCGTGCGGGCCTTGCCGGACACGCACGAGTACGCACCGCTGCTGGGAAAGGGCCAGAGCGCGGGCATGCGCTCAGGCCTGGTGACGCTGGAGCCCGGGGAAGACTGCGGCTGGCACAGCACCGAGAACTACGAGGAGCTGATCCTCTGTCTGGCGGGTGCCGGTGAGGTTGAGACGGAGGGTACCGGCCGGCGGCCCATCGCTGCCTACCAATACGCCTACAATCCGCCCCGAACCCGGCACAACGTCTTCAACACCGGTACCGAGCCGCTGCGCTACGTCTACGTGGTCGCTCCGGCCGCAGCGGAGTGAGGACTCAAGCCACGAGCGTACCCACACGCAGACCGGTGGGTGGCACGGCTGTGTCAGCC
Source organism: uncultured Planctomycetales bacterium (assembly GCA_964572345.1). Classification (GTDB taxonomy): domain Bacteria; phylum Planctomycetota; class Phycisphaerae; order UBA1845; family Fen-1342; genus JAUWXH01. Next base: position 117,787 of record CAZNFA010000004.1, on the reverse strand, counting down.
GTGTTCTCTGGGCTGACGGCTGAAGGCTGAGAGCTTCCTCATGAACCTCACCGACGACGAAAGACGGTGGGTGGCACGGCTGTGTCAGCCGTGTTCTTTGCATGGACTGCAAACATGGCGACGCTAAAACCGAAGCTGCGAAAGGCCTGGAACGAACCCGGGCACGCGCATTTCCTCACGTACAGCTGCTACCAGAGCCTACCGCTGCTCTCGACCGACAGAACGCGTCGATGGGTGACCGACGCGCTTCAGAAGACCCGTGAACGGCTCAACGTCGCCCTGTTCGCCTACATCATCATGCCGGAACACGTCCATGTGGCGCTCCTCCCGCTGAGCGCCGACCACCGCATGGAGAACATTCTCGCGAGCTTGAAGCGCAACCAGCCAAGCGCGCCAAGCAGCATCTGGTTGAAATCGGTAACGAGCGCTGGATGAAACGCCTGACCGTGCGGCACGGGAAACGGCAAGTGTTCCATTTCTGGCAACCTGGTGGCGGTTACGATCGCAACGTCTGGTACGAGCGCTCCGTCTACGAGATGATGGAGTATATCCATGCTAATCCCGTCCGACGCGGTCTGGTGAAAAACCCGACGGACTGGTACTGGTCGAGCGCGAGCTTCTGGGAAGGTGATCACTCCGGTCCACTGGAGATGGATCCCATCGAGGACTAAGGGTAAACACGGTTGACACAGCCGTGCCACCCGGTGGAGACGCTCCAGCAGATCACGGCCGACACGGCCGTGCCACCCAGGGAGTTGAACTGTGAAGCTCACCCACGACGAAAAACGCATGCTCGCCGGCCAGCGCGGCGAGCCCGGCAGTCCCGGAAGGAGGAAAGAACGTAGCCCAGGGCGCGAGCCTAAGTTCGCGAGCGACCGCCGCCCTCAAAGCCCCGGAGGGGCGGCAGAGCAGCATTTTGCTGCCCCAATCTGCCGCCCCTCCGGGGCTGAGGGTGTGGAACGGCTCACGTTCCACGGGCTTGCGCCCGTGGCTACATTCAGTCGCCCCGCTGGGGCTGAAGATGGCGCGTCGAGGACCACTGCTGTAAACATCTTCCTGTAATCGGTTGTGTGTGTCATCCTACGCGCAGGTTGGGCTTTGATCTGCGAGGAGACTGCCATGGATGGCACGACGCGACGGTTACTGGCACGGATGCCGTTGGCCGAGGCCACGCTGTGGGTGTGGCGTTGGGTGGCGGATGAGCAATTCTTGAATGACCTCTTCCAGCGCTACCGGGGTCGCGGCTACACGCGGGTCTTGACGTTCCCGATCCTGGTTCACCTGATCGCCGACGCGCTGCTGCAGCACGACGGCAGCGGGCGGCAAAGCTTCGAACAGGCCCGCGACGCCGGGGATGTGGCGGCCTCGGTCCCGGCGGCCTACGGCAAGCTTCGGCGTTTGTCGCTGCCGCTCAGCCAGGCGTTGCTGGCCGAATGCACCGCGCGCTTACGGGAGCTGTTTCCCCAGGGCGTGGTCCACCCGCTGCCGAGCTGTCTGGCCGATTTCGAGGTGCTGGTGCTGGACGGCAAGACGATCAAAGGCTTGCACAAGCGTCTCAAGCCCCTGCGCGGCGTGGCTGGTGGCGCGCTGGGTGGTAAGGCCTTGGTGGCGTTCGCCCTGCGCATCTATGAAGCGGACGATGTCAAGCGGGCGGTGCAAGGATTCTGGGAAGATGTCTCCGCACATTCCCGTCGCTGTCGGCGTCGATCGATCCTGCCCATCTCAGCCATCGCCGTGACTGCCCGGCTTGTGCCATCTTCCGCAGATTCCTTGAGCTCGAGGCGGAGGGAGATTCACACCCTCCCGTTGTTTCACGAGCGTGAGCCGACGCGACGTGTACGCTCAGGCATCTATTCGGGATCATTCTGCAACGAACGTCCCACGAAGAATCCATCCGACGGGCGCTGCCATTCACCCTACCGGGCGTTGCTGATGGGGACACGCCCAGCGTCTCGGTCGGGGTCACCCGCAGGTTGTCACGTCGCCGCACCATGCTCGACATCATCCACTTCGTTCACGTCCTCTTTGTGCAGGATCCGAGCCGATTCAACACTGCGAGCTTGGGCAGCGCTACGCCGCCCGCCGATAGGGCTGCTCGTTCAGCACCATCGATGTCATCAGGCACAACAGACGCCGCGAGACCGCCGTGATGGCCTTCACGCTCCCGCCTTGGTCGCGTTCAGTCTTGCCACGCCGTTTGGCCAGCGCCTCAAAGATCCGCTGCCAGCGTGCGTCGCGACGCACCAGTTGCCAGCTGGCCTGGTTCAGCACCCAGCGGAGCAAGCCGGAGCCCGTGTGCGTAATGCCCAGAGCTTTGCAACGCCCACCCGATTCGCGTTGCCCGGGAGCCAAGCCGGCGTAGGCCGTAACCTTCTTTTGCGAACCGAAACGCCGCACGTCGGCCAGCTCCGCCAGAAAAATCTCGATCGTGGTCGGCCCCACGCCGGGAATCGTCTTCAGCAGCCGGCGGGCTTGGGCCTTCGGCGCTGACGCGCTGCGGGCAAACTCCTTCAAGGCCTGCTCCAACCCACAGAGCCGCTGGTGATAATGGTCAAGCGTCAGCCACAGGTCGTCGAGCACGAAGCGGTCCGCCGGCCGTAGCATCACCTGACGGGCTTGGTTCACCGCGCAAACCACGATAAGCTGCTTGTGGAGGTCGACGCCGATGAACTTCTTCACGGTTCTCTCCTTGTGTGGAAACAATCGGTCCGCAAAACACGAAACGCTGTTTACCACGAACCCAAGGAGCCTTGAACCGCTCGGCGCGACCTCCGCTTCATAGCTTCACCCTACAGTTGACGCATTGCTGACTGACATTGCAACCGAAGACATGCTCGCGCCTTTGGCTTGGGCATGGCACCCAGGCTGGCGCTGGGCGGCTCGCGTGCATTGCCCGAGCTGTTCGAAGCGGCGGGACTGGAATTCGACTTTTCCGAGAAAACGCTGCGCCCGCTGATCGAGGCAGTGATGGAAGAGATCGACCGCCTCTGATAACGGCCGTCCCACTCTCGGGGCAACCTTGGCCGGCGAGACCCGTCCGGGGAAGCCGGGACCACCCACGTTCGAGCGAAGATTTGCCAAGAAAATCGTAGCTTGGTCAAATCGGACGGTATAATCACGGCGGTTCGCGGGCCGTGGCACGCGGACACAATCACTTCCGCGCGACCACGGGCGTAAGCCGCGACGCATCTTGAGCAGGCATATGGAGGAACAGCAATGTTGCGAAACACCTTTTGGACGATGATGGTCGTGGCCGCAACGTCAGTAGCCCAGGCGGACATCGAGAGCCACCTGGACATCTACCAGCCGGCGGTTGTGCCCGGCAGCGACCCGCTGGTGCCGGACTTCAATGATGGGTCTTACTATACGGTCGATTTTATCGTGAGCGTGTACGGCGACGACGACTGGACCAGCACGTGGGCGACCGCCGAGCTGCGCGGCGGGTTCTTCTTCGAGCACCCCCTCGGCGGCGACACGCTGCCCGACCCGGACCTGTTCGACGAGTACCCGGCGCTCGAGTGGGACTCGTACTACGCGTCAACCCAAGACGGTGAAGACCCGTTCTTCGCGGGGCCGGTGACCAGCGAGCGCATGTACCGCGAGGCGAGCTGGTTTGGCGTGCCGCCCAACGGTGGCGACGGCACGGTCGTGCTCGCCCGCTACACGTTCAAGGCGACCTGCCCCGAGAACTGCGACATGCGCGTCATGGGCGGCCACACAACCATGAACCACCCGTCACCGCAGGAGTTCGACTTGGAGGTAATACTAGCCTTTCCTTTCTCGCCCCCTTGGGACGTCAACTGGGATGGCTGCGTGGACCAGGCCGACCTCGGCATCCTGCTGGCGGCGTACGGCGGCACACCCGACGACCCGGAGTGGGACTGCCGGGCCGACATCGATGCTGATTACGACGTAGACCAGTCCGATCTGGGCCTGCTGCTGGCGCACTGGGGTGAGGGCTGGGGCTGCCCTTAGACAGGGCGTCGTTTACAATCCACCGCCATGATTGGCGGTGAGATTCATTACTGGCGTGTGCAGCGGCGCTATTGGCAGGCGATCCTCGCGTCGGCCAAAGAGCTGGGCGTCGAGGTGATCGGCACGTATGTCCCCTGGCAATTCCACGAGACGAGCGAAGGCGTATACGACTTCTCGCTGCTCGAAGCGTTTCTCGACACGGTCGAGCGGCACGGGTTTCAGATCTTCGCCCGCCCCGGGCCGTTCATCTACGCCGAATGGCGGAACCTCGGCATCCCCGACCACGCCGTGCCGTATCACAAGCTTCACCCGGAATTCCAGCGCAAGGCGGCCCACTGGATCGCCGCGGTGATGAAGGTCCTCAAGCCGCGGCTGGGCAAGTCCGTCATCATGGTCCAGGCGGACAACGAGATCGACCCGATGCCGCACTACTATGGCGAGGACCAGGGGTTTGCGGAGTGGCTGCGCGAGCGCTACGAAACAATCGAGCGGCTCAACGCGGCTTGGGTGTGCGACTACCGCGACTTCGACGAAGCCATCCCATCGCTCGCGCCGCTCATCGAAGATCAGCGGTTTCACGATAGCTGCCAGTATCGCTACGACCTGGCGACGCGCTATGCCGAATGGGTCGTCGATCAGTACCGTCGCAACGGCTGCAACGTGCCGATCCTGCTTAACACATACCCTGGTGTCGATGCGCAGAATTGGCATGACCTGGCGCAGCAGGCCGAGCGGTTTGGCATCGACGTCTATCCCCGCAACGAGTGCCGCGGTGCGTCGTTCCGGGCTTTTCGCGAGCGGATGCGCCTGCTCCGCACCATCACGCCTACGCCGCTGCTCGTCGAATTCGGCAGCGGCATCTGGCACGGCATGCCCGACCGGGACTACACGCCCGACCATTACCGGCTGGTCACGATGATCGCGTTGGCCGGCGGCGTACGCGGGTGGAACTGGTATATGCTCGTCGAACGCGACAACTGGCGCGGCTCGCCGATCAACGAGCGCGGCGTCATTCGTCCGGAACTGGGCGAAGTATTCAAGGACGCCGCACGCGCGTTCAACGAGCTCAAGGACGCGCCGCCGCCAGAGACCTCGTGCGCCATCACGTGGTCGTGGCATTATTACCAAGCGGCCCGGATCAAGAACGTTGAGGTGGATGACCCGCTGCCGACCGTGCTGCATGAAATGGGTCTGGAATACGATTTTGTGGACGTGGATCACGATTTCTCGCCGCCAGGATTGCTGTTGGTCGGCAGCGAGATCGAGGACCCCGCCCGGCTGTGGCGTTATGTCGCGGGCGGCGGCAATCTCGTCTTCTTCCAGCGGTTGATCGAGGGCTGTGTGCGGCCGGACGGGACCAGCCACCCGGGCGCGAAGAACCTCGAGGTTTCGCTGGGTTTCGTGAGCGACGGGCCGGTCTTTGCGTACCGGGGCGTGCCGGGCACGCCGATTACCGCCAGGCAATTGCCGATCCCGGCGGATGAGGATACCCGGCGGCTTGCGGAGCTGGCCATCGGACGCACCTACATAACCGGGTACTACGAACGCCGCGGCAAGGGCATGGTGCTGGTCCTCGGCTGTCCGCCGAGCGCGGCGGCCATTCTCGCTGTTCACCGCTTCTTCAAGATCGAGATTCCGGTGCTACCGCTCACGCCGGGTATCCACGCCTGCAAACGTGGCGACAGGATCGTCGTCCTCAACCCGGGCGAAGCTCGAACGGCCAAGCTCAGAATCGGCGGAGAGATTCGCCACGTTGACCTGCCGCGCTGCTCGGGTGCGATCATGTAGGGTGGGCAGAAGTAGGGTGCGTCTCGACGCACCATTTACATACCTACTCCATCGCACCTAGCACCAGCGCGAGCAGGCCCATGCGCAGCACGACGCCGTTGAAGGCCTCTTCCCAGTAGCGGGCGTGACGGGTGTCGTCCACGTCGGGGGGCAGCTCGTCCATCCGCGGCAGCGAGTGCAGGACGATGGCGTCGGGCTTGGCCTTGTCGCGCAGCAACTCGCGCGTCACGCGGTACGCGGCCGGCGTGAGACCCTTGTCCACGGCCGCTTCGACGCGTGACTTGGTGTAGTCCGCCTGCACGACCGGCTCCATGTAAATCACGTCGGCGTCGGCGATCGCGTCGGCCGAGCTCGATGCCTCGCGGAAACGCAGGTTCAGGCCGGTCAATTCCTGCTTGAATTCCTCGGTGAGCGACATTTCCGGCGGCGAGACATAGGTCGCCTCGATGTCGAATTCGGCCATCGCGTAGCTGATGGAATGCATGGTACGCATACGCATGTCGCCGATGCAGAGGAAGTGCAGATCGTCGAGCGTGCCGCGTTCTTTCCAGACGGTGTAGAGATCGGTCAGGACCTGCGTGGGGTGTTCGCCCCAGCCGTCGCCGCAGTTGATCACCGGTACCCCCGCCCAGCGGGCCGCCTCATGCGGGGCCCCTTGCTGAAAATGGCGCATGGCGATTACGTCGCCGTAGCATTCGAGCATGTGGACTGTGTCCTTGATCGACTCCTGGTAGAAATCCCCGGCGCGGGTCATCTTCACGTCGGAGAACCCGAGCACGCGGCCGCCCAGGCGGATCATGGCGGCCTCGGTGGCCAGGCGGGTGCGCGTGCTGGGCTGGTAGAAGGCGGTCACGAGGGTCTTCCGGGCCAGCAGGTCGGTGTTTTGGCGGTTGCGGGCGAACGGGGCAAGCTCATCCGCGGCCTCGAACAGGTGGAAATACTCCGCGCGCTGAAAGTTCTTCAGTGAAAGGATGTCGCGGCCGAGAAAAATCCGCATGGTGCGGCTCCTGGGAGAGTCGTCAGTTATCAGTTGTCAGTCATCAGTAGCGTAGGGTGGGCACAGCCCACCATCAATACGCGTAGGGTGGTCCGGCCCACGATCGATGACCCAGCCAATTGGTGGGCGGTGCCCACCCTACTTGAGAAGGTCGTTGAGGGCTTCGGCGTCCGGCGGGATGGTGCGTGGCTCGCCGGCTACTTTCATTACAGACGCGACATCTTTCAAGCCGCTGCCGGTGACCAATAGCACGATGGTCCAACCCGGGTCGATGCGATCCTGCTCGACTGCCCGTTTGAGGCCGGCGAAGGGCGTGACGCCGGCCGGCTCGCCGAAGACCGCGGCACCCTGCGCGACCTCCGTGATCGCCGCCAGGATTTCGTCGTCGCTGACGGTCACGCCGAAGCCGCCGGAAGCGCGCACCGCCTGCACGGCCGCCTCGCCGTCGCGGGGCGTGCTTACGGCAATTGAATCTGCGACGGTCTCACCCGGCACGGGGACGATCGTGCCGTCGCCCTCCAGGGCGTGGACGACGGCGGCGCTGTGCTCGGCCTGCACTGCGAGCAGGCGTGGCAAGCGGTCGATGAAGCCGAGCCGGTGGAATTCCTCAAAGCCTTTCCACACGCCGCTGATGATGTTCCCGTCGCCGACCGGGACGACCAGGAGGTCCGGCACGTGCCAATCCAACTGCTCGCAGATTTCGAACGAGACGGATTTCTTGCCCTCACGGGTGAAGGGGTTGTAGCCGGTGCTGCGGTTGTACCAGCCGAACCGTTCCGTCGCGGCCAGGCACAGGTCGAACGCCTGGTCGTAGTTCCCCTCCACCGCCAGCACTTCAGCACCGAAGGCGAGCAGTTGGGCGACCTTGGCGCGCGGGGCGGTGCGGGGGATGAAGCTGCGGGCGCGCATCCCCAAGGCGGCGGCGAGCAACGCCGTCGAGGAGCCCGCGTTGCCGGTCGAGGCCCCGGTGACCAGGTCGTGCCCGGTCTCGCGGGCCCGCAGCAGGGCGATCGCGGTGGCGCGGTCCTTAAACGACGCGCTCGGGTTGCGGCCGTCGTCCTTGATCCATAGCGACCGCAGCCCGAGTCGTTCGCCAAGTCGGGGAACGGGAAATAGCGGCGTCCAGCCGATCGGCGGCGACTCGATCCTCGTCGCCACCGGATACAGCGGTGCATAGCGCCAGATCGAGTGATCCGGATCGTCGGCCAGCGCAGCCCGATTCCAGCCCTGGCGGATGGCGTCATAGTCGTACTCGACCTGCAGGTTCCCCCCGCAGGCCGGGCAAGTGTACGCCGCCTCGGACAGCGCACAGGTGCCCGAGCAGCGGACACACCGCAGACCCGTAACGTGATTGAGACCAACCATCGTCATTCCGTCCGCTTGCGCTATCCACACGGCCGACACGGCCGTGCCACCCGGAGAGACTGCTGGTGCGTGGCACGGCTGTGTCAGCCGTGACTTGGAGACACAAGTGCCGCTTGAGGCCCCGTATAACAGCTCAACCGCGGGTGCTCAAGCGAGCGCTGCGAGCGAATGAGGCCCGGGTCGGCTCGCCGGTTCGGGGTCAAACGACTTGTGGGCGGCGACAAGCGCTCGTACGATTACCGCCGGCACGGTCGCAATCATGACGCGGGAGACTCTCATGTCCGAAACACGCTTTCGCTATCCGATCTGGGTGCGCGGCGACCTGGACGGGTTCTTCGGCCTGATGGTCGACAACCTCGTGCAGGTCTTGCTGATCATCGTGTTGTGTATGTCCGTCTGCGGCCTTCCGGCCGATCTGATCTTCACGCGCATGTTGCCGGGAGTGGCCATCAGCCTGCTGATCGGCAACCTGTTCTACGGATTGCAGGCGCACTACATGGCCCGCAAGTACCGCAAAGCGGACACGACGGCCTTGCCCTACGGCATCAACACGCCGTCGGTCTTCGCGTTCGCGCTGTTCATCATGGGGCCGGTGTACCAGCGGACGGGGGACCCGGACTTAGCATGGAAAGCGGGGTTGTTGGCGTGCCTGGTCAGCGGCGTGATCGAGTTTGTCGGAGCGTTCTTCGCGGAGCGGCTGCGACGTGTGACGCCGCGCGCTGCGCTGCTGGGCGTGCTGGCCGGGCTGGCTATCGCCTTCATCGCCTCCGATTTCGCTTTCCGCATCTACACCAAGCCGCTGGTTGGCCTGCTGCCTTTGGGAATCCTGCTGCTGGCATATTTCGGGCGTTTCCGCTTTCCGTTCGGCCTGCCGGGCGGATTTCTCGTGGTATTGCTGGGCATGGCTCTGGCCTGGGGGACGACGGGCCTCGAGGCGCTGATGGGCGAGCTTGCGCCCGCGTGGGGGTTCAGTATCGAGCAGTTTGGCGGCATCAGCATGTCGGGCAGCAAACTGAGTGCCGCACTCCAGGAGGTCCGCTGGATTCAGCCGATCTTCTGCGGCAACGAAATCCTGTCCGTCCTGTCGCAGGCTGACCTGCTGGTGCCGTTCCTGACCGTGTCGGTTCCCATGGGACTAATCAACGCGCTGGGGTCGCTGCAGAACATCGAGTCGGCCGAGGCGGCCGGCGACAAGTATGCCACCGCCCCGTCGTTGGCGGTCAACGGAATCGGCACCATCGCTGCTGGCCTGTTCGGCTCGTGCTTCCCGACGACCATCTACATCGGGCACCCGGCGTGGAAGTCAATGGGTGCCAAGGGCGGCTACTCGATTCTCAACGGCCTGTTCTTCACGCTGCTGTTCCTCTTCGGCTGCGGCACGTTCTTGAAAGAGCTGATTCCGATCGAGGCCGGCGCCGCGATCGTGATGTACATCGGCATCATCATGACCGCGCAGGCGTTTCAGACCACGCCGCGTGCGCACGCGCCGGCGGTCGCCATCGCGCTGTTTCCGGCGCTGGCGGCTATACTGGCGGTCAAGCTCCAGGGGTTCCTCGTTGATGCCGGCGCAACGGTCTCCCTGCCCGAGATGGTCACCGGCGTCGGGCTGGCGTCCCGCGTCCCGGAACTCCCCGGGATACTTGCCTTGTTTGGCGCCAACGCCGGCTGGCTCGTATCCGCTTTGATCCTGACCGCGATCGGCGTGGCGTTCATTGAGAAGCGCTACAAGGTGGCGGCCATCTGGTCGGGTGCCGCGACGGTGCTGACGCTGATCGGCCTCCTGCACTCGTATCGCGTCGAGTACCGCCCCCGACCGCAGGGCGATATCGTCCGCGAGTGCTTCATCTGGCAGTGGCGGGGCGACGCGGCGACCGGCATCCCGGAAACGCAAACGGCCGCTGATCAAGGCGCGGCGCTGTTCGAGATGATGGGTGCCGGCGACATACAGCCGGCGACTGCCACTGCCGAAGCCCAAGCCGCGTTGCCTGCCCCCACTGAGACACGACCGACGACTGCCGCTGCGCAGCCTTCCGCGACGGTATTCAATTACCGCGCCTATCCGTTGGCCGTTGGCTACGCGCTGGCCACGCTCGTGTTCGCATTGGCGGCGTACGGTTCACGGCGCAGGGCTGAGGCGGCCCTGTTGCCGGAGGAGCCGCTTGCGCCGGTGGTTTCGGCGCCGCCGCCGAAGCGCGCGGAGCTCCCCTCCATTCCGCTTATCGGGGAGGAGCCAGATGAATCGGCCGGCGAGGAGGACGAGTCCCCCGAGCGTGAGGGGCCAATCTAAAGGGGGATGTGATCTGGCGGAGACTTGGGTGCCACTGGTGGCTTGCCCCACTACTGTCCGGTTAGAAGTCGAATAGCGTGATGCTCAGGATTTGCAGGATTTCGGCCATGCTGCGGTCGATCTGCAGCTCTTTGCGGATGATGGCCACCAGCACGTAGACGCTGATAGCGATCCACAGTTGGGTCTTGACCGCGTTGGCAGACGTGCCGAAGAAATGCTTGATTCGCAGGTGCTGCTTGATCCACTTGAAGAAGAGTTCGATCTGCCAGCGACAACGGTAGAGCTGGGCCACGCTTAGGGCGGGCAGCACCAGGTCGTTGGTCATAAACACCAACCGACGGCGTTGCTCGGTGTCGAAGAAACTCACGCGCCGGAGCGGCTGCGGATACTTGGCGCGCGTGCGACGGTCTTTGAGCATGACGATCTGATCGCTGCGCAAGCCGGTCGTCCTGTCGACGGGACATGAGTGCCGACGAGCGGTCGTCAGATTGCCGGGTGCCCCATCGCTTCAGCGGTGGGGGACTGATTCAAAAGCCAGCGGACATCGCCTCGTGTCGCGATACCGAGTGCTTGATCCATCCCCCACCTTGAAAGGCTGGGGCACCCCGCGACAACGTCCCGGACGCGGAAGAGGCCAGGAAGGTCCAACAGAAGTGTGCTAAACTGGATGTCAGCCCTTAGAGCGTCCAAGACGACCCGGTGTGGCACGGGCGACTGGCCCGTGAATTCACGGGCTGATAGCCCGGGCCACAAGTTCTGTTAGGGGCCATTGCTCACACGGGCCAGCGGAAGGCCGTGCAATGCCGATCCTCAGTCCCGAAGAACTGGACGAGAAGCTGAAAGAGATCGTCCAACGGCTGCGCGCTGCCCTCTCGCCAGTCGCGATCTACCTTTTCGGGTCCTACGTCTACGGCACCCCCAACCGCCACAGCGATCTGGATATCCTGGTTGTGGTCGAGGACAGCGATCTGAATCCTTACCAGCGCGACGGTCAGGCCTACCTCGCTCTCGGAACTATCCCGCACCCGATCGACGTGCAGGTCTACACGCGGGATGAATTCGAGCAACGCGCGGCGCTGCCCGTCTCGTTCGAACGCACCGTGAAACGGAAAGGAAGACTGCTCTATGCCGCCTGAGCTACAAGAGGTGCAGCGCTGGCTACAGAAGGCGGACCACGACCGCATCGGGGCCGAGGCGGCGATGGAGCGCGACCCGCCGGTGACCGACGTGGCAGCTTTTCACTGTCAGCAGGCCGTGGAAAAGCTGCTGAAAGCCTACCTGGTGTGGCGTGAGCAGGAGTTCGAGAAAACGCACGACCTCCGAGTGCTCGTCCTAACCTGCGCCGGTTTTGACCCAAGCTTTTCCGAACTGCTGCGCAACGTTGCTCCGCTGACCGCCTACGCGGTTCGCTTCCGCTATCCGGGTCTGCCGGATCCGCCCGCCGACGAGGTACGTCGGGCACTTGAGGTGGTCGAGCATGTCCAGCAATTCGTCCTCGACCGCTTGCCGGCCGAGGCGCACGCGGATGCGGAAGGTACGTGAGCAGAGAGGCCCTCTGCTGGGAGCCGGGATCAATGATGGACGCCCTTCGTGAGCGATGGCGGCGCTGGCGGCTGGCCCGCAGGGGGTTTGTCGTGCGGCATCCTGGTCCGCTCGATCCGTGGGTGCTCCTCTCGCAGGTGCGCGAAAAGCTGTTTGAATCGGGCGCACGGCAACTCGGCCTAACGGCCGACAACCTCACGTCCTGGCTGGACGAGAGCACGCGCGCTCTTCCCGGTTTCGATGCCGAGCGCTGCTTTGCAGAGGTATTCTCAGGCTTTGGCGAGCAGCCGGAAGGCGAGCCAGCGGGAACCATCGTAGACGGCAGGGGCGTCACGACGTTCGCTCGGAGGGGGCCCCGCTCGATCCTAATCCGCAACCTTTCGAACGCCGAAGCTGAGAACTTCCTCGCGACCAGACTCGAAGCTGCGGGTGTCGCCAAGAACGGGCAGGCGTATCTGAGAAAACGCCGGGCGGAGACCAAGGAGCAGCGACGCGTCCAGGCGCTCGAGGCGGAGCTGAACCGGCGTCTTACGCCCGAAGAGATCAACCAGCGTGTGAAACCGCCCGACTTCGAGGAACCTGTGTGAACAGGCAGCAGGCGGGGTCAGCGCCTAGACGTGTAGGGTCTGCTGTGCGGGCCAGTCCGATACAATTCGACGCGGATGGTCCGCATGCTCTTACCGGTCGTGTTGCTTCTCGTGTCCGGGGTTGCCATGCAGTTCAAGCCGCCGGGTGAGCAGGAACGCCTGAAGGCAATCGGGGATACGGCGGGGCTGTCGGCGGAGTTGCGGCGAGCGTTGGTGCCGGGGGACGATTTTGAGCCGATTTCGACGCCGGGGCCGCACGATTGGCTGGCGAATCACCGCGAGCCGGGCCAGACGTTCGACCAGTTCGTCCGCTCAAATCCACACCGCCCGGACAAGCAGCGCAACAAGCTCTACCTGCAACCGCTGGGCGAGTTTGCCAAGGGCCGTAGCCCGCCGCTCGATCGGCTACAGAAGTTCGCCGCCGCGTTCTTCATGTTGGAGGTCAAGGTCCTGCCGCCCATGGGCCTGGCCGAGAGCCGGATCACCACACGGCGGAATCAGTACACCGGCCAGACGCAACTGCTCACCGCCGACATCCTCGCGCTGCTGCGCAAGAAGCTGCCCGACGACGCCTATGCCCTGCTCGGCATCACGATGGTGGACCTGTACCCGGAAGAATCGTGGAACTTCGTCTTCGGCCAGGCCTCGCTACGCCACCGCGTCGGCGTCTACAGCTTCGCCCGCTACGACCCGCGCTTCTACGGCGAGCGTGCCCCACCCCGTTCCGAGGATCCACCGGGGCCGAGGCGGAGTGGGGGACTGACCCCGGACGAGCAGAAGCTCATGCTCCGCCGAAGCTGCAAGGTGCTGGCCCACGAGACGGCCCACATGTTCGGCATCCAGCACTGCATCCATTTCCGTTGCCTGATGAACGGCTCGAACCACCTGGCCGAATCCGACGCCCGCCCGCTGCACCTTTGCCCGGTTGACCTGCGCAAGCTGCACCACAGCGTCGGCTTCGACGTCATCGAGCGCTACCGTCGCCTACACGACTTCTGCGAGAAGATCGGCTTCGAGAACGAGGAGGTTTGGCTAGAGGATCGGCTGGAGTATCTCAGGCGGTAAAGGGGAGGTCTCGAATCGAAGCTCCGACCCACGACACGTCGTTGCATTGCGCTGTGTGCGGGTACGATCTCCGCGGGTTGCCGGCGCCGCTGCGCTGTCCGGAATGTGGGCACGTCGCCGGGCAGGAAGCGGATCGGCAGGCGGCGCTGAACTGGTACAGGTCCGCGCGCGGCTTATTCTTCATCGCGCCACCACCGGCCGTAATGGTCCACTTGCACCATCCGGCCGCTCAACGAGTCGCAGTCCGCAGGTTCTTGCTGTGGGTTGCGCTTCCCTGGGCGGCCCTGTGTAGTCTCATCGTGGTGCTCAGCTCGATCGTCACCGTGAACACGTATGAACGTTGGTGGGAGCCCAACACCCAACCAGGACAACGCCGCGATGTAGATCGGGTCACCCACGAACGATGGCTGCTCGGCGACCCTAATGACTTCGGTGGCGTGCACACTCCCAATGCCAAGGTTGGCAACAAGGTCTATCGCAGCGCGCGCGTAAGCACCCGGCTTCGCCTTGTCGAACCCCGACCCGCCACGGGTCTGGCCGAGTTCATGTTCGCAGTGCTCATCTGTATCGGGACATCTCTCCTGAGTGGATACGTGATCGTCCTCGTTGGCATCGCCTGGGCAAGGCGAACCGGCGGCGCCGGTCTAAGTCCACGCGCCGCGCTGAGCGCCGCGGCTTGGATCGTGCCGCTCAACGGTGTTCTCGTAGTTTGTCTTACTAGCCTGGCCTTCGCCGGCGCATCGGGCAGTGGACGGATTGCGAGCGACGAAGCAATCGCCTGTGTCTTCCTCCTCGGTGGCTTGGCTTACCTGACATGGGGCGGCATCGTAATGTTCAGGGCGGGCCGTGCCATGCGAATCCGCCGGTCAGAGTCGCGCGTGCTGGTGGGATTCCTCATGGCCGCTGCCTGGCTTGTGGCGAACGGCATCGCGGTGTTGGTTGTCCTCGGCTCACCATTCCTGTTCCGCCCCCGGTATTCATAGGTACACCGTGCTGCAGATATTGACTGTCGGCAAACAGAATCATGGGCGTCAGGCGAGAGGGGGTCAGGTCGGCGACGCTGTTGCAGACCCCGCTCCCTGACGTGAGAATTCGGTCTACATCACGCAGCGAGGGATCGAACCAAAGAAGGAGTGTGTCGTGGCAGCGAAGAAGATCGTGATGCTTGTTGGTGACTTCGTGGAGGACTACGAGGCGATGGTGCCATTTCAGATGTTGCACATGGTCGGACACCAGGTGCACGCCGTCTGCCCGGGCAAAAAAGCCGGCGAGTTCGTCAAGACGGCAATCCACGATTTCGAGGGCGACCAGACCTACACCGAGAAGCTGGCGCACCGCTTCGCGCTGAACGCCACGTTCGACGAGATCGACCCGGCCGATTATGACGCCCTGTTAATCCCCGGCGGCCGGTCGCCGGAGTATTTGCGGCTGAACCCGCGCGTGCTGGAGGTCGTGCGGCACTTCTTCGAGACGAACAAGCCGGTGGCCTCGCTCTGCCACGGGCAGCAGGTGCTCGCGGCCGCGGGCGTGCTAAAAGGTCGCACGGGCACGGCTTATCCCGGCGTCATGCACGACGTGCTCGCTGCGGGTGCGAAATGGGCCGCGGCGAACGAGACCTATTCGAACGCCGTCACCGACGGCAACCTGGTCACCGCCCCGGCCTGGCCGGCCCACCCGGCGTGGATAACTTCGCATTCATCGTGTTCTCCTGTGTCAGGAACAACCAAGCCCCAGTCAACTCAACTGGGCCAATTGTCCCAGCCAGGGAAACACGCTCATAGCTTCTCAGCATGACCGGGAATGGGCAATAAGCCCAGCTAGCGGCAAATGAACGTGATCGACCCGTTCGATGAACGAGCGACAATCCGCCCACCGCCGCCGCCGTTCATAACCGCCTCAAACCGTCTCCGCGACCAGCTCGGGCTGGTCAGCGACACTTGATCCATCGACGTGCTCACCCGCCCGTTGCTGGTGCTCAGCGTGAGATCGCCCCGCATGGTCGCCGGGAGCGTAACGTGGATCGATCCGTTGCTGGTCCGCAGGATAACGGAAGCCTCGTCGGGCGGTGTGGCATCGACGCGGATTCGGCCGTTCGAGGTGGTGACGCTGATGTCGCCATGCACATCCCTCGCCTCCACCGGGCCGTTCGAGGTCTCCAGCTCGCACGCGCCCTCCACGCCCCTGACAAACACCGAGCCGTTGCTGGTATCGACATGCAGCTCGCCGTCAATCTCCTCCGCTTCGACACGACCGTTGGTGGTGCGGGCCCGCACGTTGCCGGCGACGTCGCTCAGCGTGATGCGCCCGTTGCTGGTGCGCAGCACCACCGTGTCGCTAAGGTTTTCGGCGCGGATTGACCCGTTGCCTGTGGCAATCTCGGCCGCGCACGGCTCGGGCAGGTGGATGACGAAACTGGCCCCGATCGACTTGGTCCTCAAATGAACCGGGTAATCCACGCTGATCCGGAAGGTGGTCGGATCGGCATTGTCTGGCTCGGCCACGATGGTGACCTGATCGAGATTCTCCTCGGCCTCGGCGAAGGTCAGGCCGCCGGCCGACTTGGTCCCCGAGATGTCGATCTCGGATGTGCCGGTTGCGGCGAGCTCGACCCGTCCGTTGCCGGTGTTCACGACGACGCGCTGGTAGTCTTCCCAGGGCGCCGTAAACGAGAAGTCACGCGAAACACGCACGACCGACCCACAGCCAGACACCGCGGCCGCCGTGACCACGACCAGTGAAAACGCTACCCAACGACGCATAGCCAGACTCCTTGCGATTATTCGACCTACCCACGCCGGCGGTCAGCCAAGATGATAGCCGCGACGGGCGTAAAGGGCCTGCCGCCTTCCGGTCATGTATTCGTAGACCCGGGCGAGTAATTGGGGTTGGGCGGAAAACAGACGGGTGGTCCGCGAAAAGGGGGAGACGATCTGGAACGGCGGCCAACGCCGCCCTGCCGAGGGTCGCCTCTGGCTTTCATGTCGTTCCGAGCGGAGCGAGGAATCTGGCTCTGTGTGGTAGACGACGCCAGATTCCTCAGTCGCTATGCTCCTTCGGAATGACGGAGGGCGCCGGTCAGCCGGCCTGATGCGACGCCGCGGATTTCGATGACTCCTTGCTCTTGGCCGAATCCTCCTTAGACGCCACGGTGTCCTTCTTGTCGGCGGGCTTCTTCCCTTTCTCCGCTGACCCGTCGCCAGGCTTGGTTTGGGCCTTCTTCTCCGCCTCGGCGGCCTTCTTATACGACTCACTGCGGTAGTCGGTCTGGTAGAAGCCGGAGCCTTTGAAGATGACGCCGGCGCCGGCCCCGATCAACCGCTGCAGCCTGTTGCGCCCACAGGCTGGGCACTTCCGCAGTGGGCGCGCGGAAATGGACTGAAACTGCTCGAACTGGTGCCCGCAATGGTCACAAGCGTATTCGTAGGTCGGCATTACTGCTCCTCGTCGCTCTCCGTCTCGGTTTCCTCGGCCGGTTGCGCGGCCTGGGCCGGTCCGCCCGAAACCACGACGCGCGACGCGCGAATGACGCGATCATGCATCTTGTAGCCGCGGGCCAGCTCCTGCATCACCGTGCCGGCCGGGTACTCGTCGCTGGGCCGCTGCATGAGCGCCTCGTGGAAGCTGGGGTCGAAGGGCCGGCCCTCCGCCTCGATCGCTTCGATCCCGCGGCTGCGCAGCACCTTCAGAAAGTGCTCGTAGATGATGCGCACGCCGTCGGCCACAGCCTCGACATCCTCGGCAGTCTTGGCCGAATCCAAGGTGCGCTCCAGATCGTCGATGACGACCAGTAACTCGCGGGCAAAGTCGGCCTCGGCGTATTTGAGCGCCTCGGCCTTGTCGCGCTGGGACCGCTGCTGGAAGTTGCGCGAGTCGGCCAACAGCCGCAGGTTTTTCTCACGCAGCTCCTCGACCTCGTTCTGCAACAGTTCCAGCTCGTCTTCGGGCGCGGCGGTCTCCGCGGTCTCGGCCTGATCCGGCAGCTCGGCCGGCCCAGGCGGCTCACTCGCCAGTTCGGCGGGACCGCCGGCATCCGTCCGCGATTTGCGTTTTCTTCTACCCATGCTCCTGTCTCTCGGCGGGGGCGGGTCTGCGCCCCGTCACCTCAAACCATACATGCTACTCTGTATCTGACTCACCGGACTGCCCCGTGAAGTATTCCTTCATCCGCTCGAAGAAACCCCGGCTCTCCGGCAAGACGTCCTTGTCCTCCGTGGCGGCGAAGCGGCGCAGCAACTCCTCCTGCTCACGGGTAAGCTTCTTGGGGATCTCAATCAGCACCAGCACGATCTCGTCGCCGACCCGTCCGCTGCGTATGCTGGGCAACCCCTTGCCCGCCAGACGGAAGAGCGCTCCATGCTGCGTGCCGGCCGGGATGCGTAGCGGCGACGCTCCCATCAGCGTCGGCACCTCAACCTGGGCGCCCAACGCGGCCTGCGTAAAGCCGATCGGCAGACGGCAGATCAGGTGATCCCCGTCGCGCTCGAAGAACGGGTGCCGCCGCACGCGGACCACGCAGTGCAGATCGCCCCGTACGCTGCCGGTCGGCCCGGGCTCACCCTCGCCCCGCATGCGGGTCGCCTGGCCGTCGTGGACTCCCGGCGGAATCTTCACGCTCAAAACGCGCTCCTTGGCGGCGCGGCCGGATCCGCCGCACCGGCGGCAGGGCGTGTCCACGACCGTCCCGCGCCCGCGGCAGTTGGGACAATCGGTCACGCTGCGGGTGACGAAGAAGCCGACACTGGCCTGGCGCTCCACCTGCCCGTAGCCGCCGCAGGTCCGGCAGGTAACCGGCTCGGTCCCCGGCTGGGCACCGCTCCCGCCGCAGCGATCACAGAAGTCGTTCCGCTCGAAGCGCAGGGTTTTCTCGACGCCCGTAGCGACCTCCGACAGGTCGATTTCGATAACGGTCTGGATGTCCACGCCGCGCCCGGCACGCGTTCGCCCGCGGACACCGCCGCCGAACAGATCCCCGAACAGATCGCCAAAAATGCTGAAAATGTCGTCCACGGCCATGTGGGAGAAGTCGTGCATACGGACGCCGTCCAGACCGGCGTGACCATAGCGGTCATAGCGCCCGCGTTTCTCCGGGTCGGCCAACACCTCGTAGGCCTCGGAGGCCGCCTTGAACTTCTGCTCGGCGCCCGGCTCGCGGTTGCGATCGGGATGGTACTTGAGCGCCGCCTGACGAAACGCCCGCTT
This sequence comes from uncultured Planctomycetales bacterium, assembly GCA_964572345.1. Lineage (GTDB taxonomy): Bacteria > Planctomycetota > Phycisphaerae > UBA1845 > Fen-1342 > JAUWXH01. The sequence continues at coordinate 98,982 of CAZNFA010000004.1, read as the reverse complement.
GACCTCGTCGGGCGAGGCGTTTCGGCTTACGCCCAGCACTTCGTAGTAATCGCGTTTTCCCGGCACCGGCCTTCTCGGCGTGAAGGATCCGGGGTGTTCGACCCCGTCTATTCTATCGACTGCCATTGGCGCCGCATTTATGACGTCTCGCTCATTGCCGCGCTCCCAGCATGCCGCAGGGGCGGCCGTAAGTTCTACGAACGCCCCTGCGCCGCGTTTGATTCTGCCAGTGTGGGCCGCTAGTGCGTGGCGCCTTCGATACCTTCGTGCTTGTCTTCCTTGTACTCGGTGCAGAGCACGTCGGTGGTGAGCATCAGCCCGGCGACGCTGGCCGCGTTCTGCAAAGCGACGCGGGCCACCTTGGCCGGATCGATGATGCCGGCCTCGAACATATCCACATAGTCGCCACGATTAGCGTCGTAACCGGTGTTCTTGCCGCGCGAGAGGATCTCATCGACCACCACGCCGCCGTCGGCCCCGGCATTCTCAACGATCTGGCGCGTGGGGAACTCCAGCGCCTTGGCGATGATCCGGTAACCGACAGCCTCCTCACCCTCGACGTTCTTGGCCGCGTCCTTCACGGCCTTGATCGCCCGCAAAAAAACCACCCCGCCGCCGGGGACGATACCCTCTTCGGCGGCCGCCTTGGTGGCGTGGAAAGCGTCGTCCACCAGGTCTTTGCGTTCCTTGACCTCGGTCTCGGTGGCACCGCCGACGTTGACGACGGCGACGCCGCCGGTGAGCTTGGCCAAACGCTCCTGGAGCTTCTCGCGATCGTAGTCGCTGGTAGTCTTTTCGATCTGGTTGCGGATCTGACCGATGCGCGCCTGGATGTCGGCCTTCTTGCCGGCACCTTCGATAATCGTGGTGTCGTCCTTGGTGATGACGACGCGCTTGGCCCGGCCCATCACGCTCAGATCGACGCCCTCCAGCTTCAGCCCGCGATCCTCGCTGATGAACTCGCCGCCGGTGAGCACGGCAAGGTCGCCCAGCATGGCTTTGCGGCGTTCGCCGAAGCCCGGTGCCTTGACCGCACAAACCTGGAACGTGCCGCGCAGGCGGTTCACCACCAGGGTCGCGAGCGCTTCGCCCTCGAGGTCCTCGGCAACGATCAGCAGCGGCTTGGCCACATTGATGATCTTCTCCAGCAGCGGAATCATGTCGCGCAGCGAGCTGATCTTCTTCTCGTAGATCAGGATATACGGGTCCTCGAGCAGGCATTCGAGCGAGGCGGGGTTCGTGATGAAGTACGGCGAGATGAACCCCTTGTCGAACTGCATGCCCTCGACGTGCTCCCAGGTGGTCTCCAGGCTCTTGCCCTCCTCGACCTCGACCACGCCGTCCTTGCCGACTCTCTCGAAGGCCTCCGAGAGCATCTTGCCGACTTCCTTGTCGCCGTTGGCACTGATCGTGCCCACCTTGGCCATGTCGTCCTTGCCGCGGACCTTCACCGACTGGGCTTCGATGCTCTTGACGGCGACTTCGACGGCGGCGTCAATGCCGCGCTTGAGTGCCATCGGGTTGGCGCCCGCGGTTACGTTCTTGAGCCCTTCCGAGAAGATCGCCTCGGCAAAGACGGTCGCGGTGGTTGTGCCATCGCCGACCACGTCGGACGTCTTGCTGGCCACCTCGTTCACCAGCTTGGCGCCCATGTTCTGGAACGGCTCGGGCAGCTCGATCTCCTTGCTGACCGTGACGCCGTCCTTGGTGATCCGCGGCGAGCCCCACGACTTTTGCAGGATGACGTTGTGGCCGACCGGGCCCAGCGTGGTCTTGACCGCCCGGGCCAGCTTGCGAATCCCGGCCAAAATCTCGCGCCGCGCGTGATCGCTGTACATCAATTGCTTGGCTGGCATGTGGTCGATTCCTTGTAGCGGCCGGCGGCTGGCCGGCCGTAAAAAACCCGTGAACTTCCCGGCATCCGGCGGCCTGCGAGCCGCAGGCCGCTACAGCTCCTTTTGCAGCGCTACATCTGCACCGCAAGCACGTCGCTCTCGCGGAGGATGACGTAGGTGTCACCCTCGAGCTCGACCTCGGTGCCGCTGTATTTACCGTAGAAAACCCGGTCGCCGACCTTCAGCGACATCTCCCCGCGCTCGCCGGTCTTCTCCAGCAGCTTGCCGGGACCCGTGGCCATCACTTTGCCGCGCTGCGGCTTCTCACGGGCACTGTCGGGCAGGACGATCCCGCCGGCAGTCCGCTCCTCCGCCTCGAACGGCTCAACGACGACGCGATCGTCCAAGGGACGAATCTTCAACTTCTTCGCAGTGGCTGTGGGCATTACTCTTGCTCCTCTGAACCTGACTCAGCGCGGGTGCCCCATCCTTCCAGGGTGGGGGACGGACTAGGGCGTCCGACGCTTCCTGTTTTCGTTTCAGCCCCCCAGGCTGAAAGCCTGGGGCACCCGACCATTCGCAATTCGCTATTCTTAAGTCGCTATTCGCTGTTCTTAACTCGCCATCGACTACATCATCCCGCCCATGCCCCCCATGCCACCCATGCCGCCCATACCGCCCATCTCGTCCATGTCCTCGGGCATGCCGCCGGGACCACCCGGTGGCCCCTTCTTCTTCTCGGGCTTCTCGGCCACCAGACACGCGGTCGACAGCAGGATACGAGCCACGCTGCTGCCATTCTCCAACGCGCAGCGCACGACCTTGGTCGGGTCGATCACGCCCTGCTTGGTCAGGTCGCCATACGTGCCCGTGTCCGCGTTGAAGCCGAATGGGACGCTGGCGCCGGCCTCGACCTTCCGGAGGACGACGGGGCCTTCATACCCGGCGTTGTCCGCAATCTGCATCAGCGGGACGGTCAGCGCGCTGCGGATGACTTTGACGCCGACCTTTTCGGCCTCGCCTTTGATGCGGAGGTTGTCGAGGGCTTTGCGGGCCCGCAACAGGGCCACGCCGCCGCCCGGCACGACGCCCTCTTCGATCGCCGCCCGCGTGGCATGCAGGGCGTCCTCAACCAGCGCCTTGCGCTCCTTCAGCTCGGTCTCGGTGGCAGCCCCGACGTTGACCTGGGCGACGCCGCCGGCCAGCTTGGCCAGTCGCTCTTGCAGCTTCTCGCCGTCGTAGTCGCTGGTGGTGATATCGATCTCCCGGCGAATCTGCTCGATGCGGCCCTTGATCGACCTGTTGTCGCCGGCACCCTCGATGATCGTGGTGTTGTCCGCGTCGATGCGAATCTTCTTGGCCTGCCCCAGATCGGCGATGGCGACCGAATCGAGCTCGATGCCGAGGTCTTTGAAGATGGGTTTGCCGCCCGTCAGCACGGCGATGTCCTCCAGCATGGCCTTGCGGCGGTCGCCGTAGCCGGGGGCCTTCACCGCGGCGACCTCGAGGATTCCGCGCAGCTTGTTGACCACCAGCGTGGCCAGGGCCTCGCCCTCGACATCCTCGGCCACGATCAGCAACGGCCGCTTGGCCTGGGCAGTCTTCTCCAGCAGCGGCACGAGCTTGGTAACGCTGCTGATCTTGTCCTCGCAAATCAGCACGAAAGCCCGCTCGAGGACGACCTCCATGGCGTCGGGATCGGTGATGAAGTGCGGGCTGAGATAGCCGCGGTCGAACTGCATGCCCTCCACGACCTCCACGGTGGTCTCCAGGCTCTTGCCCTCCTCCACCGTGATCACCCCGTCCTTGCCGACCTTCTGGAAGCAGTCGGCCATGATCTCACCGATCGAGCGGTCGTTGTTGGCGGAGATAGCGGCGATGTTGATGATGTCCTCGGTCTTGGCCACGTTGACCGGCCGCGAGATCTTCTTCAGCTCCGCGACCACGGCCCTGACCGCCGCCTCGATGCCGCGGTTGATCCCGTTGGCGTCGTACCCCGCCACGATGTTCCGGAGCCCCGCCTTGTAGATGGCCTCGGTCAGGATGGTAGCGGTGGTGGTGCCGTCGCCGGCCACGTCGCTGGTCTTGCTGGCGGCCTCCTTGACCAACTGGGCTCCCATGTTCTCGTACTTGTTGTGCAGCTCGATCTCTTCGGCCACAGTGACCCCGTCCTTGGTGACGTTCGGGGCGCCCCAGCCCTTGTCCAGGACGGCATTGCGGCCACGCGGGCCGAACGTGCTGCGAACCGCCGAGGTCAGCTTCTCGACCCCCGTGAGAATGGCCTGCTGGGCTTCGTTCTCGAAAGCCAACTGCTTCACCGCCATGAAGACGTCTCCTTACCAGTCCCCGTTTGCAAACCGTGCCCCCTGTCGAAACGGCACTCTTCGGCCGTTGACACAGTGAGACACTTCGGGATTTGGCAATTGGGGTGCCAGAACCCCTAACGGGCTGCATCGGACGTAAGCGTCTGCAACCGGGAATGTTACCGAAGCCTTCCGCCGGCGTCCAGCGGACAGTTGCGTACCAGCTCTGTCAGCGGGCCTGCCAAACTGACAGACCACCACCCGTGGAAGCCCACAAGGCCCGGTCGGAGGGGCTGGCTCGGCCCGCCCGTGGCGCTATGGGCAGATATCGCGCCAATTCGCCAGTAGGAGGCCGAGGTCGGATTGGTCGGTGTCGCCGTCGCCGTCGGCGTCGCCGGGGCAGTCGCCGCCGGTGCAGCCCCAGTCGGCCAGGAGGATGCCGAGGTCGGACTGATCGACGATCCAGTCCTTGTTCAGGTCGCCCGGACACTCGCAGGCGTCCATGATGCCGTCCTCATCTTCATCCGCCCCGACGGCATAGATGTACGCCCGGCCGGGGATCGGGTCATGGTTTGGATCGTTCGGCCACATTCCGACCACGCCGATGTTCCCGCTGACCGCCACCGAATTGCCGTACCAATCCCAGGGCTCGCCGTCATCCGGGACGAGCTTGGCGACCTGCGCCCAGGTCCCGTCCCACTCGCGTACAAACACGTACGCCGAGCCGGAGGCCGTGCCGTTGTCCGCGTCCTTCCGCGCGCCCATGAGGGCCACGTCCCCGTCAAGTGCCACCGAGAAGCCAAAGTTGTCTGCGAGTTGCCCGTCGCTGGCAATGAGCTTGCCAACCTCCAGCCAAGTGGCGTCGCCACCGCGCTCGAAGACGTATACAGCTCCGCTCCATGACTCTTGACCGTCCGCACCGGGCGCCCCAATGAGCGCGAGCTTTCCGTCAACAGCTACCGAACGCCCGATGTTCGCCAGGAAGCGACCGTCTGAGGGCAGCAGCTTGGCCACCTGGGACCATGTGTCGTCGGCGCCGCGCTCGAAGACGTACGCCGACCCGGCGTTCCAGCCCATGTCGTCGTCACCCCACGCGCCGACGACGATGACATCGCCGCTGACTGCGACGGACTTCCCGAACTCGTCGCCGCCCTGGCCGTCGCTGGCGGTGAGCTTCTGAGCCTGCACCCACTCTCCGTCGAGTTGGCGCTCGAACACGTAGGCCGAGCCGGGGCCGTCATAGATTGCTCCCACGACGGCGTAGTCACCACTGATCGCCACAGAGCTACCGAAGAAGTCGCCCTCGGCCCCGTCATCGGCGATCAGCTTAGCCACCTGGGACCAGTCTCCGTCAGCGTACTCGAACACGTACGCCGAGCCGGTCATCACCTCGTGCATGTGATCCCACTTCGCCCCGACGACAACACGATCACCATCGATTGCCAGCGCGTTGGCGAAACCGGTTCCCGGGGCGTGGTCGTCGGCTACGAGCTCAGCTACCCATGACCAGGAAGCCCCGCTGCGCTCGTATATGCGCGCCGCGCCCCCCGGACCGCCGGAGAATTTGGCCCTGATCAGTGCCCGCTCGGCGCTGACACTCACGGCGAAGCCGAAGCCGTCGTCCGGCACATCACCCGACAGCTCAACGAGTTCGCACTGCGCGTTCGCCCGGGTGGCCAGAGCCGCGCAGGCTGCGACTACCATCAGCACTCGTCCGACCTGTCGGCAAATTCCGCCGTCCACGGCGAGTCCTCGCGCCAAGCGGATCAGGGCAGAAGCCACGGGATCTGGCTGGAGTAGATCACGCTCTTGTGGTCCGTCGGGTCGCGCTCGTGCGTGCCCGGGAAGCTGGTCCAGATCCGAAGGCCGTCGCCGTCCGGCTGCGCGTCGATGCCGATGTAATCCTTGAGGATGAAGTCCGCATCCGGATCCACCTGGCTGTAAGGAACAACGGCCTCGCCCCTCCACCTCCAAGGGGGTGCCCCGTCGGTCGCGAAGGCGTAGCCGACGTGCTTGGGGTCTGCGGTGTACAGTCCGATGCGGTAGATGGCCATGACCCGGTCGGTTCCCGCGGCGATGTCCGTTTCCCAAACGGGCAGGTGATCCAGCGGGTTTTGTTCGGGGTACTCCAGGTCGCCGCGGCCAGCGATTTGCCTGCGCTCTGGCTGCTGGGCGCCGGCCGGGACGGCTGCCGCGAGGCAGGCCGCTGCCGTCGCCATGATGAGTCTCAGGTTGCGAGTTCTGCCGCCCGTCAACAGGTTGCCGATGGTTCGACGCGTCATCATGTCTCTCGTTCTGCCGGAGTCCGGCGGACGTGTACCTGCCGTCCTCCAACTGCCCGCGATGAGACATGCTCGACCGGCGACGTCCCCACGCCGCCAGTATGCAATATACCCCCGGGGACGGCGACGGCCAATCAGGTTTTCACCCGGTTCCGCAGGGCTGAGCGTCAGAAAAGTGGGTTGTGGCCCAGCCGCCCCCGGCTGGACGCGTTGGTTGCGAGCTGTAGCGTGACGGGCTATGTTTACCCTGCATCGGCAGCGCTGGCGCGGGCTGCCGATCCGTCCGTCTCCGCCGCACGCGCGGGGCTGCAACCGTATGAGTAACAATGCGTTAGCACAAGCCGGCTCGGGTCGGCAGGGCCTGCCTGCCGATCAGCAGGAGCCCCCCATCTCCAGGCAACAGGCCCGGATCGCCTTCCGACGCATGATCGGGCTGGTCTACCCCCACCGCCGAAAGATGATCGCCGGCGTGCTCCTCGGGCTGGGCGTCGCGCTGACCTACGCGGCAAGCCTGGGCGGGATGCTCCCCGTCCTCAAGGTCGTCGTCGAGGAGGAGAACCTCCACGATTGGCTGCTCGAACGGGCCGCCGACGGCCAGAAGTGGTACGCCCCGCTGCTCGAACGCGCCGCCAACCTCTTCCCCGCAGACGCCACGACCGACGCCCGCATAAAGTCCCTGCTGATTCTGGTGAGCGTGCTGGTGGGCGTGAACATCGTCGGCAACATCTGCCGCTGTCTGGCCCAGTACCTGGTCCTGTTCGCCTCGCACCGCGTGGTCATGGACCTGCGCCGCAAGATGTATCGCAAGGCCTTGCACGTGCCCATGACCGAGCTGGCCGGCGACGTCTCCGGCCGCGTCAGCCGATTCATGTCGGACGTTCGCGAAGTCTTCGGCGGCATCGCCACGCTGTTCGGCAAGTTCGCGCGCGAGCCGTTCAAGGCCGTTTGCGTGTTGGCCGTCGCGCTCACACTGCACGCCCGGTTGACGCTGGTCGTGCTCGCGATCGCCCCGGTTGCCATCGCGGTGTTGTGGTACTTCGGCCACAAGATCCGCAAGGCCACGGTTCGGCTGCTGCAAGGCTACGGCCAGATGCTGGGCAACCTGGAAGAGTCGCTCCAGGGCATCGACGTCGTCAAGGGCTACACCCGCGAGGGCCACGAGCGCAAACGCATGTGGCAGCTCGAACGCAGAATGATGAAACAACAGCTCCGCCTGGTGTGGATCGAAGCCTTCACCTCGCCGCTGATGGAGGTCATCGGCGTCGTGGTGGCGTCGGCGGCGATCGTCTGGCTGGCCGCCCAGACCTTTGCCGACCCGCCCCGCCTGGCCCCCAGCGAATTCATGACCATGGTGATCCTGCTGGCGGCGATGCTCGACCCGCTGCGCAAGATCGCGAATGTGTACAACATGGTGCAGCGTTCGGGCGCGGCGGCCCAGCGGATCTTCGAGTTTCTCGATCAGCCCGAGGAGCATTCGGCGCCCCGCCCCAAGCCCTTGCCGGCCGACGGTCCGCGCGAAGTCGCCTTTAGCAACGTGACTTTCCGATATACACCCGACCAGCACCCGCCGGCCCTCGACGACGTGACGCTCACTGTCAAACCCGGCGAGTGCCTGGCGATCGTGGGGCCGAACGGCAGCGGCAAGTCCACCCTGATGCGTCTGCTGTCGCGGCTGATCGAGCCGCAGGAAGGCCGAGTCACCCTCGATGGGATCGACGTCCGCGAGCTCAGCCTCAAGCGGCTGCGTGAGCAGATCGCCGTCGTCTCGCAGCGGCCGGTGATCTTCGCTCGGAGCGTGCGCGACAACATTGCCTATGGAAAGGAAGAGGCAAGTCTGGAGGAGGTACGCCAAGCCGCGCGCCGGGCCTACGCCGCCGAGTTCATCGAGCAATGGCCCCAGCAGTACGACGCCGTGCTGGGCGAGTTCGGGACGAGTATCTCCGGCGGGCAACGGCAACGGATCGCCATTGCCCGCGCGTTCCTGAAGCGCGCCTCGCTAGTGATCTTCGACGAAGCCACCAGCGAGATCGACGCCGAGAGCGAGCGGAAGATCCACGCCGCCCTGCGTGAGCTGCGCCAGGGCCGCACGACCTTCCTGATCGCCCACCGTCACACGGTGATGGAAATGGCCGAGCGGATCGTGGTGATGGACGCCGGGCGGATCGTGGATGTCGGGACGCACGCGGAGCTGCTCGAGCGCTGCCCGCTGTACGTCGCCTTGTACCGCTCCCCGGCCGCCGGCTGATGGGGCCGGCAGTAACGCTGCCCGACTGAGGATCGGGTTGCCGGTTTGCGGCTTGGGCGTTAGATTTCCTCTAAGACGGGGGCGCGAAGCGAGGCCAAACCATGATCAAGCGGCTCTATGTGGACAACTACAAGTGCTTGGTCAACTTCGAGTACCAGCCCGCGCGACTCCAACTCCTTTTTGGCGAAAACGGGACCGGCAAGTCGGCAGTCTTTGAGGTGCTGGCGAACCTGCGGGAGTTTCTCGCTTGGGGAAGACCCACTGTGGAGCTGTTCCCGGCAGGCACGCTCACCATCTGGCAGACGCGGCCGGACCAGACGTTCGAACTTGAGGTAGAGGGGAACGGCGGGGTGTACAGGTATCGGCTCGTGATCGAGCACAACCGGATTCTGAACACCAGCCAGGTGCGCGAAGAACAAGTGCGCTTCGAGGGCAACCTGCTGTACGATTTCGACGGCCAGAACGCCCACCTCTTTAATGACGATTTCTCCACGGGACCAGTTTTCCCGCAAGATGGGTCACGATCTGGTGCGGCCTCCGTCCCGGACCGTGCGGATCACCGCCTCTTGAGCTGGTTTCGTCACAGACTCGGAATGGTGTACGTTCTGGCGATCGACCCGCTGCGGATGGACATCGCCAGCCTCGGAGAGCGTGCGGCTCCCGATCCAGGCCTGACGAACTTCGCCTCGTGGTATCGGCACCTGACGCAGGATTCGCCGGAGAAGATGGGGGCGCTGTTTGACTCGCTTCGGCAGGTAATTGATGGCTTCACCGGTCTCAAACTGGGCGCTGCGGGTGAAACGGCACGAGTTCTGAGAGTGTGCTTCAAACACCGCGATGAACAGGACGGCCCCGGACAGGAGTTCAAGCTGATGCTGAACCAGATATCCACCGGGCACCGGTGTTTGATCGCCCTGTTCACGATCTTGCACTGCGCCGTGCGCCCGGACATGACGCTTTGCATTGACGAGCCGGACAACTTCATCGCGCTGCGCGAGATGCAGCCTTGGCTTGCCGAGCTTTGTGACCGCGTGGAGGAAGAGAAGAGCCAGTGCCTGCTCATCTCGCACCACCCGGAGTTCATCGACCTTCTGGCCGTGAGGCACGGAGTAAGGTTCACACGCACCGCGCAGGGTCCCGTCCGCCTCAAGCCGTTCCAGTGGTCTCAGGCCGACGGCGTGCGACCGTCCGAGATGGTCGCGCGAGGCTGGGAAGAGTAGATGGCTCGTCGTGGCGTCCGGCTGATCCTCATCTGCGAAGACGAAGAGCATGAGCGGTTCGCGCGCTACGCGCTCCTGGGACTCGGCTTCGGTCGCCCTGAACTGCGGTTTTTCCGTAGTCCGTCTGGACGCGGTGCCGCGGAGCAATGGGTCCGGAGGCAGTATGCGACCGAGGTTAGGGCCTATCGCCGGAAGGCAGGCTATCAGCGGGTGGGGTTGGTGGTTGTCATAGACGCAGACCGCAGGACGGTCAGCGAACGAGAAGAGCAGTTGGCGGACGAGTTGGCGAGCGCTCAGGAGCCAGCGCGCGAAACGCGCGAGCGAGTCTTGCACTGGACTCCGCGCCGTCATATCGAAACGTGGGTCGCCTTTCTATGCAGCAGGGATGTTGACGAGGAGATGGACTGTAAGAGGCTCGTGGACAGTGGCGACTATCGCCCGGCCGCTGAGTCGTTCGTGCAGATCTACCAAGAAACCACCCCTCGCCCGGCTCAACTGCTGGAGTCACTGTCGCTGGCGTTGGACGAAACGGCACGCCTGGAGGAGCAAGGCTCGTAATCGCCCATCGTCACACGGTCATGGAGATGGCCGAGCGGATCGTGGTGATGGACGCCGGGCGGATCGTGGATGTCGGGACGCACGCGGAGCTGCTCGAGCGCTGCCCGCTGTACGTCGCGCTATACCGCTCGCCGGCCGCCGGCTGAGGCAGGCCGAATCCGGCGGCACGGACTTGCAGCCGCCCCTGAAGCGGCAACAATCGCCAGCACGTCATTCCGAGGAGCAACAGCGACGAGGAATCTGGCCGCGGCGAGGGCTTGTCACGCATTGGCGGCCAGATCCTTCCTCCCGTTGGTCGTCAGGATGACGGCAGGAGTGGTCGTCCGGATGACGGCAGGAGTCACCGTTAGGATGACGGCAGGAGTAGTCGTCCGGACGACGGTAGGATCGGCCGGCCGTATCAGGGTAGGATTGGCCGGCCGGATGACGGGAAGGGAATGTTCGGCTCCAGAGTGGCTGTCGGGGCAAACGACCAGGAGGTCGAAGGAAACACAGATGAACACACACGGCCGATTGCACGTTGAAGTCTTCATCGAGCCGGTGTTTCAGGAGAACGGCTATCTGCTGTGGTGCGACGACCGCCCGGATTGCTGGATCATCGATCCCGGCCTGCCGCCGCAACCGGAGGAAATCGTCAAGGCAATCGGCGTCCGGCAGCTCTCCCCGCACAGCATCCTGCTGACGCACTGTCACCCGGACCATATCGGCGGCGTCGGGCCGCTGCGGTCGTCGTTTCCCAAGGTGAAGATCATCGCCCCACGCGACGAAGAACATCTGCTCGAGAACGCGAACGCCAACATGTCGGCCCAATTCGGCTTTCCGATCGTGATACCGAACGCCGATCGGCTGATCGGGCCAGGAGACTCGCTGTCACTGGGTGAGCTGACTTGGCAGGTGTTGGATGTCGCGGGGCACTCGCCTGGCGGGCTGGCTTATTACTGTCCCCAAGCCGGAGTCGTGTTCACCGGCGACGCGCTGTTCGCCGGCAGCATCGGCCGCTACGACTTCCCCGGCAGCTCCCGCCAGCGCCTGCTCGAGAACATACAGCAGCACCTGCTGACCCTACCGGACGAGACGGTGTTGTATTCCGGGCACGGTCCGGCCTCGACCATCGCCCACGAGCGCGAGCACAACCTGACGTTGCAGTGGGAGCTGGAGCAATGATTGCGCGGCTACTGCTGGGGTTGGCTTGCCTGTGCATTTGCAGTGGCTGCGCACGCCGTGCGAAAACGATAACGGCTGTATTCCCCCAAGGCTCGCAGGCCGCCCCGTGGGTCCTGCAAGATGCGGTCTGGGACGGCTCGTTCGCCCGGGCTGCCCGGGCGCTCGGTGAAGACGCGGAGGATTGGCGCCGCTTCCGGCCCACCCACGTCTGGTTGGCCGTGTACCACCATCAGGACGACCCGAAACGCCGTACAACCGTGCGGGCGTTCGCGTTCGACTCTCGCGTAACGGCCCGCCGCGCGTACGAGCACTTTCGGCCGACCGACGCCAAGGCCTTCAACATCGGCGACGAGGGCTGCTGGACGGAGATCGGCGTTCTGTTCGTGTGGGGTCGCATGGTCTTCGACGTGTTCGGCAACGACGCCTCGTTCTCCAGCCAGGGCCAATCAGCGTACGTGACCGCCCTAATCGAGAAGGAGATGCCGACCACCTTGCCGGAATCGCCGCGATGATCACGCCATGCATGGTTGCGGGGCGCCGTATCGGAGCGCTTCTGCCGCTCGTCGTGGTCGGTGTCATCGCGGCCGGCGGGGCGCGGGGGCAGTCGGCTTCGCGCCCGGCTGATTCGAAGCCCGTCGAACCGCAACTGCGCGACTGGGTATTGCATCCGCCGCTGGTGGATGACGAACAGGCTGACCCTGGCCTACGCATTGTCTCTGCCGCCCCGAACGTCACTGAAATCTGCTGTGCCCTGGGGCTGCGTCAACAGCTCGTCGGGCGCACGCGGTTTTGCACCTATCCGCCGGGTATTCAGCAGGTACCATCGATCGGTGCCCTGATCGACACCAATGTCGAGGTGCTGCTCAACCTCGAGCCCGATATGATTCTTGTCGCGGGCCGCAGTCGGGCGCTGACCGAGCGCCTCACGCCACGCGGCCTGCGGCTGGAATCACTTCCTGACAGCAGTCTGGCAGACATCTTCAGCGCGATCGAACGGACCGGGTCGCTGGCCCGGCGACCGAAGACCGCGCGCAAGCTTTGCGAGGGCATCCGCGCCGAGCTGGACGCGGTGGCGAAGCGGTTTGCCCACGCGCCGCGGGCGCGGGTCCTGCTGCTGATCGGGACGCTGTCGGACCCGCCCGCGCCGCCGTTTGTCGCCGGACCGGGCTCGTTTTACGACGATCTCCTGCGGTATGCCGGGCACCAGAACGTGGTCGCGTCGCGTGGGGCCTCGTTCGCCCCGCTGTCGCTGGAGTTCGTCCTGAAAACCGACCCGGACGTCATCGTGGAGCTGGACGCCGACGGACGCGCCCGCCCAAACGGCGACCAGGACGCGCTGCGGGTCTGGGCCAAGGTGGGCTCGTTGCGGGCGGTCGCCGACCGTCGCGTTCACGTGCTCAGCGGGCCGCAGCATTTTCTGGCCGGGCCGCGAATCGCGCAGACATTTGAGGCGCTTTGCCGTGCCATCGCCCAAGAAAAAGACGAATAGCCGCTCCGCTGACGCTGCATCGTCGTGGCGTTTGCAGTGCCGTGGGCTGTCGGTCCGGCGCGGCAAGCGGGTGGTCGTCCACGACGTAGACCTCTCGATCGAGGGTGGGCAGCTCGTTTCGCTGATCGGCCCGAACGGGTCCGGCAAGACCACGCTCATGCTGGCCTTGCTCGGCCTGCTGCCGCCCGAAGCCGGCAGCGTCCGCTTGGACGGCGTCGAGATGCACCGGTTGGCGGCCCGCAGCCGCGGACGGTTTGCCGCCTACGTACCCCAGTTCGTCGAGCGCGTTCCGGCCTTCAACATATACGACGTGGTTGCCGGCGGACGCTATCCGCACGTTTCGCCTCTGCGGCCGCTGTCGAGCGTTGATCGCCAAGCGGTCGAACAGGCGCTGGCCCAGTGCGGCTTGACCGAGCTGTCCCACCGCCCGATCAACGCGGTCAGCGGCGGGGAGCGTCAGAAGGCCCTAATTGCCGCCGCCATCGCCCAGGACGCCCACGTCATGTTCCTCGACGAACCCAACACCGCGCTCGACCCGGCCTACCAGGTTGAGCTGGTGGGATTGCTGCGACTATGGCACGCCGGCGGTCGTGGCGTCGTCCTGATCAGTCACGAGCTGCAACTGCCGGCGGCGCTCGGCGGGCGAGTCGTCGCCCTACGCGCCGGCCGCGTTGTGGCCGACGGCCCGGCCCAAGACATCCTCAAGCCGGACAGACTGACCGAAATCTACGACGCCGGCTTCGAAACCGCCGCCACCGAAGACGGCCGGCAGATCGTCCTGCCAAACTGGTGGCAGAACGAGCAGCGGCCGGACCCCGCGCGCTAGGCGTCTCCCCTGCCGCCGGTGTCCTCGGCCGATGTCGCCGCCTCCTTGAGCGTCGTCTCTTCACCGTGGATCAGCCGGGCGATGTTGCCCCGGTGACGAAGCACGATCAACAAGCCCAACACCACCGCCACCGCTTGCAGCGGCCAGAACTCTGCCAACGACATTTCATGGTCCAGATAGAGGTACACAGCGAAGGCGGCGGGAAACGCTACCGCCAGCGTCAGCGACCCGGCCGAGACAACCCCGGTCGTGAAACGCACCGCCGCGTAACACACCAGCGCGACCACCATCGGGACGGTGAAATACGGGTAGATCCCCAGGGCGACGCCGATTGTGGTGGCGACGCCCTTCCCGCCGCGAAACCGCAGGTAAACGGGGAACAAATGTCCCAGCACGGCCGCCACCGCCACCGCCAGCCAGCGCAGCAGCATGGCGGCATCGACGGGCTGCCGCACGAGCACGAACCAGGCCGCCAGCACCGGCGCAAACCCTTTGAGGACGTCGAGCACCAGGCACAGGTACCCCCAGCCGCGGCCGACCACGCGCCCGACGTTGGTCGCACCGATGTTCTTGCTCCCGCGGCGGCGTACATCGACGCCCCGGGCCAGCCCCAGCAGCAGCCCGAACGGAACCGACCCGAGCAGGTAGGCACCGAGCACGAACAACGCCGTGAGCATGGGAGTCAGCCGATCACCAACCGTGTCACTGCCGGCATCGCAATCCGGCGCGACGCCCCTTGGCGAAGCCTAGCCGCTTTCAGTACGGCTGACCAACCGCCGGTCGCACCACGTAAGGAATCGAGGGATATAGCTCATGAACCGCTGGAGTCGCTGTCCTCCCGGCGGACGCGCAGCCAACGGGGGCGTAGCCGGTCACGTAGCCATTCGGTCATGCGCACGCCGATCGACCGCGTCTGGTCGCGGTAGACGTGGTGTTGAACGTCCTCCTCGCGCACGACCGGTCGGCGGCGGGACGCCAACCGAGTACCCAGTGACCACAATGGACCGGTCAGCGCCGCGCGTAGTCGCCGCCAACGGTTCAGCGCTGGACGGCTTTCCGAACGCTGGCGAGCACCTGTTCGGGGGAACGGGATGGGATCGCGTGTTTGCTCCATAGTTGCTGCCGATCAAGGATGGTCTTCTCCTGGCCGTAGTAGTTGGAGACCTGGCTGACGCCGCCCTCGGCCAGCTCGCCCCCGGCAAAGCCGATGTCGAGCAGCCAGCGGCCGATCTCGTCGTCATGCTCGGCGGGATAGATCAGTGCGGTGACGAAGCGGTTGGCCCCGGCCGAGGCCGAGCGGTCGGCCAACTGCAAATACGCCCGACAGGGGGGCCGTCTCTTCTGCCCCGCGTCGTGCAAAGCCTCGAAATCGGCCCGGGCCGCTTCTAACCCACCGCGATAAAAGAACATACCGCTCTCGAACAGAAACCGCTCCCGGGACACGCCGCGCAGCTCCATTTGCCCGTCCGGCCGGGCACGATGAATCTTGTAGACCTTCCCGCCCTGGTAGGCCTCCGCCTCGAGCAGCACGGCGATCTCCTCGGCGGTGTAACCGAGCGCGGCCCACTCGCCGAAGTCATACACGTACAGCCCCTGGTAACGCTGCGGCTCGTCCACCCGCGGAAGTCTCATGGCGGCCCACTCCGAATTCACGGTTATCTGCCGATACCATTATAGCAGACGGCGGGCGAGCCGGCCGGTCGCCGGGCCTGGGCATGAAAAGAAGGCGGGCGAGCCGAGCATGGGCGTTGGCGGGACTCGACTCGCCCTTCATCAGGGGAACGGAGGTTCGTCAAGTAGGCTCGCAACGACCCCGCACTGACAGTCGCTCACTCAAGGCTGCTAGCACGCGGCACGCCATCCCTGAGCACGTTGCGAGCCTCGCATCCAAAAGACCGCGCCGAAAACCCGAACGACCGTTCCAGCCGTGGCGCACCGTGGCAATGCCGTTCGCGCTCTTCGACGCGAGGTTCATTTCTCCTTTCGAGGTTCGGGGCTGGCAACCGAGGCGTTCGGCGTCACACCGCGTGACTCTCCCGTCGCTTCGACCACCAGCCCCCAGGCCGCTAATTCGTTGCGAATCAGTTCGTCCACCAGGGGTTTCGCGATCAGCCGGTACTTCAGCGCGAAGGCCCGCGCCTCGATCTCCCCGGCCAGGATCCGCGCGACCGGCCGCGTCAGACCGTATCGATGCTCGAGCGTGGCGATAACCGGCGCCTTTCGCCAGGGCCGGGCCCCATCCCCCAGCCGCCGCGGATCGAAGACGCGCAGTCGGCGTCGCTGGGCCACGCGCTGGCGACGATGGCCGGCCAGCCGGCGCGCTGCCTCCCCCAAGCCGGTCTGCCGTAAAACCGTGCGAGCGCAGTGATACAGGTAAGCCGAGGTCGGCGGCTCCGGCCCGTCCCACTCTCGCAGGTGACGCGCCACCGCCTCGACCAGCGCGTGCGCTACCTGGGCAACGTCGCAATGGCACGACCGCATCGCCAGCATCAGACAACGCCGCAGCTTGGCCGCCCGAAACGGCTCGAACGAGCCGTCGCGCTTGGCGATGATGATGGCGTCCGTCTCGCACCTCACGACTGACTCGTCTCCTCGAAGAGGGCCTTCTGGCCGGGAATCTCCTCGGCCGCGCGCTCGATCACGTCCTGGGCTTCGTCGATAAAGTCGCCCACGTCCTCGAACTGCCGGTACACGCTGGCGAACCGCACGTAGGCCACCTTGTCCACGCGTCGCAAGACCGAAGCGATGCGTTCGCCGATGGTCTGGCTGGAGACCTCTTTCTCGTAGTGCGAAACGAGGTACTCCTCGACCTCGTCCACAATCTGCTCCAGCCGCTCGGAGGGAATCGGCCGCTTGTAGGCCGCCCGCAGGATGCCCTGGTGGATCTTGCTGCGGTCGTACGGGACGCGCGAACCGTCCCGCTTGATGACCGCCAGCTTGATCGTTTCCTCAATCCGCTCGTAGGTGGTAAAGCGACGACCACAGGGCACGCACTGGCGGCGCCTGCGAATGCTGGTGCCGCCATGGCTGGAGCGCGAATCGATGACCTTGTCATCGTCTTCCTTGCAGAATGGGCATCGCATATGGCCGCGTTACACAGGGGCGGGGGCAGGTCATTGCACCACTCCCCACCACCTGGCCAAACCAGACCCGAGCACCTCGTAATCCCGCTCCTCTTTGCAGACCGCGCTTCCACTACTGCTTGATAGCGGCCACATCTTAAACCCCAATATAGAGTGTGTCAACAAAAAATCCGCCCCCGCCAAGACTTTCTTTTGCCGGCCCGCTATAACGCCTCCATGGGCCAGCCAACCGCTGAATTCAGGCACGGCGACCTCCGCCTGCTGGGCTTTTCCGCCGCCGGCGAGGAAACGTATATCGTCGCGCCCGAGCTGAATCTGGCCTTCGACGTGGGCCGCGGGCAGCGCGCGGTCCTCGCCATGGACCACGTCTTCCTCACGCATGGGCACATGGATCATGCCGCCGGCATCGCCTACTACTTCTCCCAGCGGATGTTCATCGATAACCCCCCGGGGCACCTGTATGTGCCGGAGCTGCTGGTGGCCCCGATCCAACGGTTGCTCCGCGTGTGGGGCGAGATAGACGGCCACGAACCAGCCGCCCACATCCACCCGGCCTTTCCCGGAACCGACATCACCCTGCGACGCGATCTGGTCGTCCGACCCTTCGAGGTGAACCATCCGTGTCGCCGTCATCGGCGTGACACGGTTCACGCGCTGGGGTATGCCGCGATCGAAGTCCGCCGCAAGCTCAAGGACGAGTATCAGGGGCTGACCGGGCCGCAGATCGTCGAGCTGAAGAACCGGGGGGTGGAGATCACGCGGCGGATCGAGATCCCGCTGGTGGCCTACTGCGGCGATACGGCCCTGGGCGACTTCCTCGACCTCGAGTTTGTTCGTCGGGCCAAGGTCCTGCTATTGGATTGCACGTTCCTCGAGCCGGAGCATCGCGAGCGCGCCCGAGCCGGCTACCACCTGCATGTCAGCGATCTCCGGAAGGTTCTGCCGCGGCTGAATAACGAGCGAATCGTGCTGATACACCTCTCTCGCCGCACCGCCTTGACCACGGCCAGAGACCACCTGGAGCGGGAGCTGGGGCCTGAAGTAGACGAACGCCTGTGCTTCTTCATGGATTTCCGCCGCCGCAGCGGGCGCCCGGCACCCCGCCAAAGCGATAGCCGCGCGTAACCGGGACTCTCGCGCGAGGTTCTGTGACAGTTCGGCTGCCGGCGATGGCGAGGGTCTCCATCCCAAGGCCCGCCTCCGCACACTCCTGATGTCCGCGGGCGTGGGGGAATATCCACCGGCTGACTACGGTTGTCCCTGTAGCAGAACCTGTGGTAGCTCGGGGCCTCTCGATTGATCGGCGAGATTGACTGAAAACGCGCAGCTTGGGGAGCCGTACAGTGGGCTGCGCGCCACCGCCGGGGACGTCGGTCCCTATGCCGGCGTCCCCACTTTCTTGCGCGGCTTTCCTTGTTGCCCGCCTCGACTTTCGCCGCCACCAGGAGCCGCTCTACCGCGTCAGGCGGGTCCCCGCCCGCATGAGGGCGCTGCCCTGCCGGCAAACGAGCCGCTCCCTCACCGACGCGGCTCGGACTAGCGCCGTGTGAACCCGCTACAACCGGTGTCACTCGTAGCGCAGCGCTTCGATCGGATCGAGCTCGGCGGCGGCGCGGGCCGGGTATAGCCCGAACGAGATGCCCACCATGGCCGACACGCCGAAGCTGAGGAACACACCCCACCAGGGGATGATCGTTTGCATGTCGGCGGTGACAGTGACCAGCCAAGCGAAGCCAATGCCGACCATAACGCCGATGAGGCCGCCCGCGATGCTGAGGATCAGCGTCTCGACCAGGAACTGGGCCGTGATGTGGTAGCGTTTGGCCCCCAGGGCCCGGCGAATGCCGATCTCGCGCGTCCGCTCGGTGACCGAAGCGAGCATGATGTTCATGATGCCGATCCCGCCGACCAGCAGGGAGATGCCGGCGATGCTGCCGAGCACGACCTGCCAGAGGCGTTTGGCCTGCTCGGCCTGCTTGAGCAGCTCCAGGGGCACTGTGATGTTGTAGTCCTGATCGCGGTGGCTGTGTCGCAGGGTTTGCTCCGTCTGCTTGGAGACCACCAACACGTTTTCCTGCTCGTCCACGCTGAGATAGACGTCGCTGAATTGCACGCGTTTGATGTCGCGTGAGCCGCGCGTCCATTTCACCTTCAAATCCCCGTAGCGCAGGTCCACGGTCGAAAGCGGGACGTACAGGTCGCGATTGATGTCGCGGGCGGTCCCCATGCCCTTGGCGGGGCTGCCAGCCTTGACCACGTCGGCTAGAACGCCGACCACCTCGTAAGGAATGAGCCCGGTGGAGCGACTGTTGACGGTAACCGTCTGTCCGAGCGGGTCTTCATGGCCGAACAGGCCGCGCGCCACTTCGGCCCCAATGACGCAAACCTTGTTGTGAAAGCCGCAATCAACGTCCGCCAGCGGGCGCCCGCGTGCCACACGCACGTTGACTACCTGGAAAAAATTCACCGTCGTGCCAAGTGCCGCGCCCTCGAACCGCCGCGCCCCGTGCATCATCGTGTCGGCCACCTCGCGCATCTGCACCAAGTCCGCAACGTGCGGCAACTCCCGCAGCCGCTCCACATCGTCACGCGTGATGCCGTACTGCCGGACAGACGTGCTCACCTCGCTGGCCTGTTGCGGGGCCGGCGGCTCGACACTGCGGATGATGATGTTCTGGCTGCCCAGCAGGCGAATGCTCTCCAACTGCTCCGCCGACGCCCCCTCCCCAATGCTGAGCATGCAGATCACCGCCCCGACGCCGAAGATCATCCCCAGCGCCGTCAGAAACGAGCGCAGCTTATGGGCGCGCAAATCCCGCAGCCCGAGGCTAAGCAGTTCCCATGACAGCAACGTTCGGATCAGCATCGTCACCCGCGTCCTGCTGGCTCTGGCCTACGGTTCCTTCGGCGGCCGGGGCGGCGGGGGCAGCTCGATCGGGCCGAAGCGGTCCTCGTGAGCCTTGACCGTCTGTTGCAGCGCGATCATCAGCCGCTTGGCGTTCGGCGGCAGCAACATAATCCGGTGGCTGATCTTGGCCGTCGGTTCCTTCATGCCCGGCATGGGCGAGTTGGCACCGAGGTATAGCGTAATCTCGTCCGGCGCTGCGGCCAGCGCGAAGAAGTTGGCATAGACCGTTTCCATCTGCGCGGTGTCGAGACGGACCTTTTGTCGCGCCCCAGGTCCCTGAGGCTGCGAGTCCTCTTCGCCAAATATCATGAGCAACCCTCCGCAATCCCGGCTCAGTTACGTTCACTGTAGGCCGACGGGCCTTGGCGAACAAGCGCCGGCCTGACGAGCAGACTGTCTCGGGTGAGTGTCACCAGCGTGGGCAACTGAACATCAAATGGGGAGTGCGGGCGTCCCGCCCGCGTCTCGCGCGGCCACGGCGGGCGGGACGCCCGCACTACCCACAAACTTGGCGCCCACGCGGCTGTCTCTGCCAGGCAGGCCAACCAGCACACGCCTCAACGTTGCTTTTCCCGGCGTTCCGGCCGCAGCAGTCCGGCCCGCGGCTCCAGCCACAGATCCGCGACCCGCCCGGCTCGGAAACGGTGATAGCCCAACGCCGCGATTATCGCCGCATTGTCGGTGCAATACTCACTCGGCGTCAGGTGCAGGCGCAGGCCAGCCCGCTGACACGCCGCTTGCAGTCCGGCCCGCAGGGCCGAGTTTGCCGCCACCCCACCTCCGGCGACGACGTTCGTCACGCCGGCGTGTCGAGCAGCGGCGACCGTCTTGGCAACCAGCGGCTCGATCAACGCGGCCTGGAAGCTGGCCGCTATATCGGCCACCTGCGACGCGGCCAGGTGCGCGACCGAGCCGTATTTTTTCCCTTTGCCGTACACGTGGTAGAGCACGGCGGTCTTCAACCCGCTGAAAGAGAAATCGAAGCGCGATTTGTCGAGCCAGGTCCGCGGGAAGCGGATGGCGTCGGGGTTGCCGTCGCGAGCGACGCGGTCGATCGCCGGCCCACCCGGATAGCCCAGTTCCAGAATCGAGGCGACCTTGTCGAAGGCCTCGCCCGCGGCATCGTCCGTCGTCTGACCAAGCAACTCAGTATCAAGGAAGTCGCGGACCAGGTAGATCGACGTGTGTCCGCCACTGACGACCAGCGCCACCGCCGGCCAGGGCGGCGCGTCGGCCGTCAACGCTGCACTCGTGGCGTGGGCCTCGATGTGATCGACCGGGACGATCGGCAGACCGAACACCAGCGAGAGCGTCTTGGCCGCGGTAACGCCGATGAGCAGCGAGCCCACCAGACCCGGCCCGTCGGTGACCGCGATCGCGTCGAGGTCGTCGTAGGTGACGCCGGCCTGCTCCAGCGCCTCTTCGATGATCGGCCGGACACACTCGATATGCGCCCGCGAAGCGATCTCGGGCACGACGCCGCCGTACTTGGCGTGCAGCTCGACCTGCGAGCTGACTACGTTGGAGCGCACGTCGCGTCCATCCACGACGACCGCCGCAGAGGTCTCGTCGCAGGAGGTCTCCACGCCGAGGATGCTGGCAGAGCTTCGGACAGGGCCCGTCATGGCGTACACTACCGTTGGCCGCGGCACCGTTGGGTGTGCGGGTCAGTCCGACTTGCGTCGTTTCCGCCCGCCGCCCGCTCTATCGCGCAGGTCACTGAACTGAACGATGTGGAGCAGAGCAATCGTGCGCCAGTCCTCCGCGATACGGTAACCATCCTCCCGGCGCGCGAAGCGCGTCGGCAGCACCGCCGTCGTCCTGCCCACGATGACCATGTCTGGCTCGGCCACTTCTATCGTTGTTCTGTCCGAGAGATGAACGCGGAACGGCTTGAAAGGGTGATCGTGCAGGCGTTTCAGCAAGTCTTCGGGTCGCATGGTGCGTTCATTATACCCTGGGTGCCGGCAAACCGGCGGCTGCAAAACCGTGGCGGTCGCGGGAAAAGCCGGCCGGGAAGCGCTCAGGCCGCACTGAACGCCGCCCATGTCGTTCGGCCATACCGCCGGGCGGCCAGGAAATTCAGCCCGAACGCCACCGGGATCGCCATCAAAACTCCGAAGGGTATGAATGTCAGCCCATAGTGGATCAGGCCCAGCGCGAGCGGCACCAGGACCAGCAGCAGCGTGCGCCCCATCCGGCCGGAACCCTCCATGACCCCGTACGGTTCGGAGAACGGGAGTGCCCGCCCCAGCATCAGGGCCTGGAACCAACAGACCACCTGCGTCAGGCCGAACGCGAGCACGATGTCGGGAATTACCCGCGGCCCCCAGAACACGAGTATGACCGCGGTGATCATCGTGAACGCCGGCACGACCAGTTGCAGCATGAGGACCTTGACCCCGGCCGCCAGCACCACTCCGGGGCGCTCCAGCGGGGCCGCACGATAAACCCACGCGGCGTCCGGCTGGTCGGTGAAGCGCATGTTGAGAATGGCGGCCGGGAGCATGAAGCTGGCGAAGTAGAGCAACAGCAAGTGTTTCTTAGTCTCCGGCAATGTTGCCAGCGTGTCCCAGAACCCCTCGGACCCTCTGAACATGAAGACCGCCGCGAAGATAAAGATAAACGCGAAGCTGGGGTAGGTTCGCCGCTTGAACTGACGGTCGCGCGTGCAAATCCGCCAGAGGAACCCGAACGCGGCCCGCTCGGCAGGCTGGCGGATCGCGATGCCAGCCAACGTGTCGGCAAAGCTCGGCCGCCGCGCGCGTGCCCCAGGCCGCCCACCCGGGCGCGTGCCCGAAACGGCGGCCTCCGGCGTGATCCGGAAGGCCGGGGCCAGCCGAACCACCAACAGCAAGGCGGCCAGCGGGACGATGATTGCCAACGCCGTCAGGATGAACTGGGGACCGCCGCTGTTACCCACCAGCAAATCTTCCGGGGCGGCAAGCCAAGCGGGCGGATAGTAGTAGATCCACCCGGCCTGCTCGATGGTCAAGGTCTTGAGCCGGGTCATGTCCATCATGCGCGGCAGGACCTGATAGCCGGCCACCACCACGACCGTCATGGCGATCTGCACGTAGGTGATCAGGTCGCGCAGCTTTTCTTCATTGATGAAGCGCATCAACAGCAGGTAGAGCACCGCGACGGCACTCACCACCAGCGCCACCGAGGCCAGCAACGTCACGCCGAACACCAGCGCGAACAGCCAGTGGTACGTGACTGTGCCCACAACGAACGTGCCCGCCGCCAGACTGAACGTGATCAGCGAAAGATACGTCGTGATGTGTGCCAGACGGGCCGCCAGGATCGTGCGGCTGCTGACCGGACGCGGCTGCAGAATCTGGCTGTCGGCCGTGTCGAGCAGTACCGTCGCGAAATCCGCAATCAACGCCATCCCCACCATCAGCATGATGAACGAATGCACAATGGTCATGCCGACCAGTGGCGAGCTCGCAGCCGGCAGGAGGAACGCGATGAACATGCCCATGAAGGCGTTGAAGAGCAGCGTCCAGGCGAAGACGTTCCTGGGCGACTTGCGCCTGGTGGAGCTGATCTGAAACGCCGAGCCGCGCACGCGCGTGTCGATCATCAGCTTGGCTTCCAGGATCGCGCGGAACTGCGCGTAGTCGACGCCCAGCCGCCGCAACAGCCAGCCGAGGCTGTCGAACACCGCCAGGACGAGCCTAATCATCGTCGCCGGTCCCGCGTTTGAGCGTGGCGATGAACCTGTCGGCGACGGCCGCGTGCCCGCCCGCGCTGGTGAGCTGGGTGAAGATCTTTTCGAGCGAAGCGGCGGTACTCTGGGCCTGCAGTTCCTCAAACGTCCCGTCGGTGATGATCTTCCCCTCGTCGATGATGGCGATGCGGTGGCAGACGCGCTCCACCACGTCCATGATGTGCGAGCAGTAGAAGATGGTTTTCCCCTGTTCGGCCAGCCGCGTGATGATCTCCTTGACGATCACGACCGAATTCGCGTCGAGGCCCGCCAGCGGCTCGTCCATGAAGAGCACGTCCGGGTCGTGGATCAGCCCCGCCGTGATCAACACCTTTTGCCGCATGCCTTTCGAGAAGGTGGACATGCGCTGGTCAAGCTCGTCACGCAGCTCGAACAGCTCGAGCATCTCGGCCGCCCGCCGCTCGACCTCTGCCTTCGCCAGCCCGTACAGGCTGCCGATGAAGCGCAGATACTCCAGCGGGGTCAGCGCGTCATACAGGGCGGCGGATTCAGGGACGTAGCCGATGCGGCGCTTGACTTCCAACGGCTGGGCGGCCACGTCGAAACCGCAGACCGAGGCCTGGCCGCCGAATCCGTCGAGCATGCCGCATAGAATCTTGACGGTGGTCGTCTTGCCGGCACCGTTGGGACCGATATAGCCGAGAATCTGCCCAGGCGGAATCTCCAGATCCACCCCGCGCAGCACCTCCTTGCTGCCGAAGCTCTTGGTCAGCGCGGAAATGCGAATAATCGGCTCCATCATCACAACTCGACCGTCAGGCTAGTGTTCTACCACAACCTTCCCGAAGTGGCGGCCGGATTCCATGTGGCGCAGGGCGTCGGGCAGTTGGTCGAACGGGAACGTGCGGTCGATGGCGGGCTCGAGCGCTTGCTGCTCGATGAAACGGTTCATCGCCTCAAATGCAGCCCGCGAGCCGACCAGAATGCCCGCCACGTGCAACTCCTTCATCAGAATCAGACCAACGTTGATTTCTGTCTTCAAGCCGGTCAACGCGCCCAACAGCGCGACCGTTCCGCCCGCACGCGTCGCGGTCAGCGATTTGTCGAGTGTGCCGGCCCCTGCGGTTTCGACTGTAAGGTCCACACCTGCGCGGTCGGTGATCTCCAGCACCGCCCTTTCCCAGTCGGGGCGGGTGCGATAGTTGATCGTGTGGTCCGCCCCGAGCTGGCGGGCGCGCTGGAGCTTCTCGTCGCTACTGCTGGTGATGATCACCGTCGCGCCCATCGCCTTGGCGAGCTGCAATGTGAAGATCGCCACGCCCCCGGTGCCGAGTGTCAGCACGATTTGCCCCGCTTCGAGGTGTCCCTTGGTCACCAGCGCGCTCCAGGCAGTCAAAGCAGCGATCGGCAGCGTCGCCGCCTGGGCGAAGTCGTATCCCTCCGGCATCGGCACCACGGCCTCGGCCGGCAAGACGACTTGCTCAGCCGCCAGGCCCGCGTTAGGCAAACCCAACGTGGTTCCCACGTACTCGCCGCGGAACGGCCCGTCGATCCAGCCGGAGACGAAGTGCGAGGTCACCCGGTCGCCGACCCGAACCCGCTCGACCCCCTCGCCGACCGCGGAGATCACGCCGGCCCCGTCGCTCAGCGGCACAGCCGGCAGCTTCAGCTTCGGGTTGTACAGCCCCTTGATAACCAGCAGGTCGCGGTAGTTCAGACTGATCGCCTTGATATCGATGAGCACCTGACCGGGACTTGGTCGCGGCGAGTCGATCGATTCGAGTTTGAGATTGTCGAGGCCGAATTCGCCCAAGCGGTAGGCGCGCATAGGCCGCTCCTCGCCTGTCGGTCTGCGGAGCACCACTCTCGACCAGGGGCGGATCGATGTCAATCCACGTATTGCTCGAGACCGCGGTGTTCTCCGCGGACGGATTTTGTTAGGATATCCGTCCATGGAGGCCCAAAGCACGCGTCCGGACTGGTCCCTGTCTCAGATCGTCGAGACCGCTCGCCTTTATTGGGGCTTTGATACGCTGCGCCCATTGCAGGAAGAGGCCATCCGCGCCGGGCTCGATAACCACGATTCGGTCGTCGTGATGCCGACCGGCGGCGGCAAGTCGCTGTGCTATCAGGTCCCCCCGGTGCTGGCCAACCGCACCGACATCGTCGTCTCGCCGCTGATCTCGCTTATGAAAGACCAGGTGGACGGGCTGCGGCAGTGCGATTACCCGGCCGTCGCGTTGCACGGCGGGACGCCGCCCAGCAAGATTCCCGAGATCGAGCGGGAAATCACCGAGGGGAGATACCGGCTCGTGTTCGCTGCCCCGGAGCGCCTGCTGACGCCGCGGTTCATGGGACTGCTCGAGCACGTGGACGTGCGGGCGTTTGCGATCGACGAGGCCCACTGCATCAGCCATTGGGGCCATGATTTCCGGCCGGAATACCGCCGGCTAGCGATGCTCAAGGAACGCTTCGGCGGCACCAGTGTGCACGCCTACACGGCGACCGCCACGCAGCGCGTGCGCGACGATATCGCCGAGCAATTGAAGCTCAGGAACCCGACCATCCTCGTCGGTCAGTTCGACCGCCCGAATCTGGTCTACCGCGTCGTACCGCGCGTCGATGTACACGATCAGGTGCTCGAGGTCGTTCGGCGGCACGCCGGCCAAGCAGTGATCGTCTACTGCATCACCCGCAAGGACACCGAGGCGATGGCCACGACGCTCAAGGCCAGCGGCGTGCGGGCGGAGTATTACCACGCCGGGATGCGGCCCGACCAGCGCCGCCGCACGCAAGACGCGTTCTCGAACGAGCAGATCGACGTGGTGATCGCGACGGTCGCCTTCGGCATGGGCATCGACCGCTCCGACGTGCGCAGCGTGATCCACGCCGCCATGCCCAAGTCGATCGAGCACTATCAGCAGGAAACCGGCCGCGCCGGCCGCGACGGGCTCGAAGCCGAGTGCGTGCTGTTCTACTCGCCCGCCGACGCGACGCGCTGGCAGTCGCTGATCGAAAAGAGCGCCCAAGAGGCCGGAAAGTCGGAGGAAGTCACGCGGGCGGCGTTCGAGCTGCTCGAGCACGTACGGCACTACTGCGGCGGGATCGACTGCCGCCACCGCGTGCTCTCCGAATACTTCGGCCAGGAGTACGAAAACGACAAGTGCGGCGCGTGCGACATCTGCCTCGACGAGCGCGAAGGTGTCGAGGATGCGACCGAGATCGCCCAGAAGATCCTCTCGTGCGTGGCGCGCGTCGAACAGCGCTTCGGCGTCGGGCACGTGGTAGACGTGCTCACCGGCGCGAAGACCGATCTGATCCGCGGTTTCCGGCACGATCAGTTGAGCACCTACGGCTTGCTCGCCCAGTACCGCAAGAAGCCGCTGACCAGCATGGTCTACCAGCTCGTCGATTTGGGCCTGCTGGACCGCACGGCGGGCGACCGCCCGCTCCTCAAGCTCAACGCCGCCTCGTGGAAAATCATGCGTGGCGAGCACAAAGTGAGGATGGTCCAGCCGAAGCGCGGCGCCGTGGCAAGAACGCGCTTCGACAAAGAGTCGTGGGACGGTGTGGACGGCGGGTTGTTCGACAGCTTGCGGGAACTGCGGCGAGCCATCGCCGCCGAGCGCGGCGTGCCGCCGTACATCGTTTTCAACGACGCCACGCTGCGCGACATGGCCCGTGTGCGGCCGGGATCCGACGACGCGCTGCTCAAGGTACACGGAGTCGGGGAGCGCAAGCTGAAGAACCTGGGGCCGCAATTCCTGCAGCACATTGCTTCGTACTGCGCGAAGCAGGGACTGTCGCTCGACGTGGCGATCGGCAGCCGACCGCGCAGCGTCGCGAAAACGAAAAAACCCAACCCCGTCAAACGTGAAGCCTTCGAGATGTTCGCCCGAAGGTGCACCGTGGAACAGGTCATGTCCGCGCTGGGCCGGGCGCGCAGCACGACCATGCGGTACCTCGCCGAGTACGTCGAGCGCGAGAACCCCAAGCATCTCGATCCCTGGATTGATGCGGCGACTGCGCAAACCGTAACAGAGGCAGCCGCGGAGGTTGGCACGGCGTACTTCAAGCCAATCTTTGACAAGCTGGGCGGCACGATCCCCTATGACGCAATCCGACTGGTCGTCACGCACCTGAACGCATCCAGGCCCGGCCGCCGGCCTCGAAGCCACGAACCCGTATAATCAAGAGATTATGGCCACGCGGCCCCGCTTACGCGTCAACGAGATCTTCCATTCCGTGCAGGGTGAGGGCACACGGGTCGGCGTGCGCTGCGTGTTTGTCCGGCTGACCGGCTGTCACCTGCGCTGCACGCACTGCGACACCGAGTACGCGTTCGACGAAGGCGATTGGATGACGCTCGACGAAGTCCTGGAGCGCGTGCGGGCGTATGGCTGCCCGACGGTCGAAGTCACCGGCGGCGAGCCGCTGCTCCAGCCGGGCGTCTACCCGCTGATGACCCGGCTGGCGGACGAGCTCGAAACCGTGCTGCTCGAAACGTCGGGCACGCTTTCAGTCGAGAAAGTGGATCCGCGCGTGGCCCGGATCATGGACATCAAATGCCCCTCCAGCGGCGCGGTGGAACACAACCACTGGCCGAACATCGAACTGCTCACGCCGCGCGATGAGGTCAAGTTCGTCATCGGCGACCGCGCGGACTACGACTGGGCCAAGGGCGTCATCGAGCGCCATAGCCTGCTATCGCGCTGTCCGGTGCTGGTCACGCCGGTGTTCGACGTGCTGCCACCGGTTGACTTGGCCAACTGGGTCTTGGAAGATCGGCTCGGCGTGCGGGCCGGCTTGCAGTTGCACAAGCTGATCTGGCCGCCGAGAAGCAGGGGCGTATGAAGAGAATGGCGAATTATGAATGGCGAATTGCGAATTGGGGGAGTGCGGGCGTCCCGCCCGCGAATAGCGAATGACGGATTACCGGCCGGCGCCAGGGACGCTGCTCCGGCAATCCTGAGGTGAGAGATCCTATGCGGGCGCGCTTGACCAAGACATTCACGTTTGAAGCGGCTCATTCGCTGCCGACGTTCCCGGAGGGGCACAAGTGTCGCCGGCTGCACGGGCACAGCTACAAGGTCGAGGTCGTTGTCGCGGGCGAGGTGGACCCGCAGTGCGGCTACCTGATCGACTACGGCGAGATCAAGGAAGCGTGCCGGCCGATCCGTGAGCAGCTCGACCACCACCATCTCAACGAGATCGAGGGCCTGGCGAACCCCACATCGGAGAACCTGGCCCACTGGATCTGGCAGCGGCTCAAGCCGAAGCTGCCCCTGCTCACCGCAATCATCATCCACGAAACCTGCACGAGCCAGTGCGAGTATCACGGGGAATAGGAACCAGCCACCCTGGGTGGCACGGCCGTGTCGGCCGTGAGAGTCAGGGAAGCAAGGCTCGCACGTCCACTTTCAGCGCCCGGGCGATGCGCTTGAGCGTGCGAACGGTGGTGCGGTCCGGGTTGCGCTCGATCCGCGAGATTTGCGACTGCGGTAGCCCCAGCTTCCTGCCGAGCTGCGCCTGCGTCAGCCCGGCCGCCTTACGGGCTGCGGCGATCCGATCTGCGGCAAGCTGAATTCTCGCCTCGTCGAAGTCGATCCACTCGGTGTTCGGGTCCTCGAGTATCGTGATCGCTTCCTGCACCATCGAAGCCTTGACGAGCTCTTCGTATTCCTCGACCGGCACGAGCACGTGCGTGGGTTCGTCATTGCGTACGACGTAAGCGTGAGGGAACCCGTCGCGGTTGGACTCGGACTGCCTCAATCGGGCGGACCGCGATCGTCGCGAACGCTTCTTCGGGGACGACTTGGCTTTAACAACCGGCATTTGAGTACCTTAATTCGGCTCGCAGCGATGTCGTACTCGAAGACCGCAATCCAACGGCCAGAGCCGAAGCGGAAGAACCGCAGCATGTATTCGCTCTGCTCTGGATCGCGGGAGGCCTCCGAATTCTGAATCGGCGCTCGCCGGACTTCCTCAACCCGCGAAACGAAGGAGTCACGCTCAGCGACCGTTAACCAGTACCTCAGCCTGTCCCAGACTTCGGGGGCCAGTTCCACCTTGACACGCATTCAGACCTCCTGCCGGTTCCTTCCGGCAACGTCTGCCCGATGTCGTCAAGGCAGAACACCCATCCTCTGCGCCCAGGTGCACCTCGCATGCTACCTGGCCCTCACCCCGTCATGTTCTACCACGGCCGGGGGGCTCGGCCGATGTCACTATGTCACTCGTAGTATATATCAGATTCGATATAATGCAAGCCAAATCCCGAGAATTTCTCAAGGGTCAACCGGGCGCACAAGCGAGCCCGCGGCAACCAGCCGCGGGCTCGCTGAGTTCTCGACAGACATTACGGCGCTCGACATGGCCGCGCCTCGCGCGGCCATGCCACGCCAGATTCGAGCGCTACTCCTCGCGCAGCGCGTCGGTCACGCCGGGGACCTGCTCGGCGCCGGTTGGGACCTTCACGCTGGAGCCGGCAAAGTCGTTGCCGATCGGCTCATACCGCCCGCCGAGATGCTCGCACAGGAAGGCCTCGGCGATCGCGTTGAACGCCAGGCGGTTTTCCGGCCGGGCGAACCCGTGCCCCTCGTCGGGGAACAGCACGTAGGTCACCGGGATATTCTTCTGCTGCATCTTCTCGACGATCTGGTCGGACTCGCTCTGCTTGACGCGCGGGTCGTTGGCACCCTGCCCGATCAGCAACGGCCGCCGGATGCGGTCCGTGTAGGTCAACGGCGAACGCTTGGTCAGGAACGCCCGACCCTCGGCGGTCTCGTGGTCGCCGATACGCTGCTTGAACAGGTCCATAATCGGCATCCAGTACGGCGGGATCGTCTCCATGAACGTCACCAGGCTCGACGGCCCGACGATGTCCACGCCGCAGGCGAAGACGTCCGGCGTGAACGTCATACCCACCAAGGTGGCATAGCCGCCGAAGCTGCCGCCCATGATGGCGACGCGGTTGGGCTCGGCGATGCGCTCTTTGATCGCCCAGTTGACCGCGTCGATCAAATCGTCGTGCATCTTGCCGGCCCACTCACCATCGGCGGTGTTGGTGAACTTCTTGCCGAAGCCGGTTGACCCACGGAAGTTCACGCTCAGCACGGCATAGCCGCGGTTGGCCAGCCACTGGTGGTAGGGGTCGTAGCCCCAGTTGTCGCGATACCACGGGCCGCCATGGACATTGAGCACCATCGGCAGCGGCCGCTCGGGCCGGGCATTGG
This sequence comes from uncultured Planctomycetales bacterium, assembly GCA_964572345.1. Lineage (GTDB taxonomy): Bacteria > Planctomycetota > Phycisphaerae > UBA1845 > Fen-1342 > JAUWXH01. Next base: position 68,158 of record CAZNFA010000004.1, on the reverse strand, counting down.
CGTCCAGATCGGTGCCGACCGGCAGCGTGAGGTAGCTGATCAGGTTGAGCCCGTCACGCGACTTGATGATTACCGGATGCATCTTCGCCAGCGGCAGACCTTCCAGTGACTTGCGATTGGTGAACAGGAAGTTCGCCTTCTTGGCCCGCCGGTCGTACGTGTAATAGCGCACCGGACCGTTGTCCATGATATACGCCACGATCCAGTGCCGGTCGTCCAGCGTCCGGCTGATCACCTCGAAGTCACCGTCGGCCACTGTGCGCAGATAAGTGAAATCCGGCTTGATCGAGTCGTCCAGGATCTTCCAATGCTTGCGCTCATAGGTGAACGCGACGGCTTGCACGTTCTTCTCGGTCGGGTGGGCCATCACGCCGGAGATGTCGGACCGCGGGTTCTCGGCAACGACGGTCTGCTTACCGCTTTCGAGATCAATCGTCGTAAAGGCGGCGGTGTTGCGGCCGCGGCTGTCGATCATGTACAGGACCTTGCCGGTCTTGTCGAAACCGGCCGGCCCGGTGGTAAGCGTGTCTTGGTTCTTGATTTTGACGAACGACTTCCACCCGCCGTCCGGCGTCGGCTCGAGCAGCTCGCTGCCACCGTCGGGCGTGAAGCGCATCGCGAAGCGGACCTTGAAGTCGTCGTCGGTAACAAAGCGGGCGTAGCCCTCGTTCTTCATTACGAGCTTGCGCTCGCCGGTTTCGATGTTGACGCGATAGATGTCGTGGAGCCGGGGGTCGCGATCGTTGATGGCGATCAGGGTTTCCTTCGGGAATTTGTAACTGGCCTGCTGCAGCCGCGCCTGCACGCCGTCAATGGGGGTCAGGTCGCGTGTCTCGTTCGTCTCCAGGTTCACCGCGTAGGCATGCCAGTTCTCATCGCCGTCCTTGTCCTGGATATATCCGATGTGCTGGTTGTCGTAGGCCCAGCCATACCCGCGGATCCCGCGTTTTCTGTCCTTGGTAACCGGCTTGGCCGCGGCGGGGTTGTCCACCGGCCCCACCCAGACGTTCAGCACCCCCTCCACCGGGGCCAGGAATGCCAGCCGCGTCCCGTCCGGGCTGATCTGGGCACTGGCCTTGTCTGGGTTGCCGAAAATCACCTCGCGCGGGATGAGCGGCGTGTTTTTGGCGGCGACCTGGGCCAGCGCCGCACTCTGTGTGGCCGCCATCGCGGCGATCAGCAGCAATCCGACCGCCGCGGAGCTCCAAGCTGACCGATGCCCCGTGCGGGGCAAGACCCTTCTGCTACACATGGCACTTCTCCTTAAAGGAACCAAGGGGGGTTGATACGCAAACGGTGCGTACCGCATACAGGGGGATCGTGTGCCGGCGGCCGGATACTCTCGGGCAGTCCTTCCAGGGAAGCATGGATCACCTGTGACTACCCCGCAGGCCCATGGAGCCACACGCGCTCTTAGCTGACCAGGCAGTGGAACTCTTCCTGGCGCCCACCAAGTCGTCCCGTGCGCGCTTCATACCCGACCAAGCCTCCCCTGTCAAAGACGGCCCGCCGGGCCTAAACCTGTCAGAACCGCTTGCCCCGCCGGCCGGTTTGTCGGGCGGTGAGCCGAATCATAGAATGGCTGATTCGAAGGGCGACCGTCAAGGAGCGGCCGGGAGGGCGAGGCTCCGGCCAAGCCGCGTGAGGAGCCAAACAGAGCCCGAAGCGCAAGCGAGGGATTCGGCAGCAATGTCGAAGAAGCGATCAAGGGATCAAGGGACCAAGGTTCACTCCTTCTCCCCTCTCGGCCAGGTCGCCCAGGAACTCATCGTCAAAGGCGGCTTCGAGGCGCTGATCCGCGACCAGCTCGCTGCCGCGACGTGAGAAGAGGAACCACCAAGGTACAAAGAGCACGAAGAAAAGAAGGAGCTATCCCGTGCTCCGCTGCTCTTCTTAATCACAAGGCATCGGCTGAGACTCTGCTGTGAGTGACGATCTTATCCAGCACGTTCGGATTGATGACTGCCTCAAATCGTACCGAACATTCTTCGACCACGACTGGGCTCGGCGGATTGGCGACTTGGCGAGTGGCACGGTACTCGACGAGGCCGTCTTCGCACTCGGCATCACGTGGAAATCCGTCGCGAATACCCACCTCATGCCGTGGTTGTTAGCCGATTCTCTGGCCGAACTACTGCAGTCCTTTCTCGGAGGGACGGAGCCAACAGCTTCGCGAGTCATTCGTGCGATTCACGATCAACTGCTGAAGTCGATCGGAGGCTCCCTCCCTATGCGAGCACGGAAACGGCTGTCAGCCAAGATCAACGATCTGTCCGCAAGCGCTATCTTAGCGCGCGATCAAGCCCATCGGCGACTCGAGCGGAGATACAATTCGAACGCGATTTGGCAAGAGTTGCTGCAAACGAGCGAGTTTCGACTAAGCATCTGGGGATCGCAGCGCGTTTGCTACGGCGCCGTATACCATGCATTTGAGGACTTCGCTCGACACTGCATAGCAATCGCGTCCGGGGAAGAGGACGACTGGAGACCTTCCGGAGAAGTCCTTGAGGTTGCTCGAGCGACCTACGGCAACGATTTCGTAGACTCCATCCTTGGAGATCACGCACTCACGGTGGCGCGGCTCGTGCGGAACGCTCTCGCACACCGCGGCGGTCGTTTGACCAAGGAGCTGGAGAACATCAATCACGGGTTCGGCGTAGAGGATGGGGTTGTTCAGATCATGGCGTGTGATACCGCGAACCTTTACCACGTACTGAAGTCGGTTTGGTCCGCGCAGCGGACCCTACAGGAGGTACCGCTGATCACTGAAGGCGACATCGAACGCCTGTTTGAGTCGATTCTCGGCCGCATCAAAGATGAAGACCTGCCTAAGAAAACTGTGCGCGTGTGGGTGCTGGCCTGCCAGCGCGGCAGATGGAAGAGCGTCGAGGAGCTTCAGAAGATGCCCTTCACGCTGCTGACCGATACGCGCGGCGTGAACTTCATTGAGCACACCATCGCCGTCACCGAGGGCGCGTACGGCCTCGCCAAGGCGCAGGAAGCCGCCTACCGCGAGATGCCGTACCAGATCGATTACGATCGGCTGCTGGCCGGCGGGCTGCTGCACGACGTGGGCAACCTGCTCGAGTTCGAGCCGGACGGGCAGGGCGGCTACCGCAGAAGCCGCAGCGGCTTGTGCGCCCGCCACCCGATCTCCGGCACCGCCATCGCGTACGAGGCCGGCCTCCCGGACGAGGTGCTCAACACGATCGCCTGCCACGCCAAGGAAGGCGAGGGCCGCCCGCAGGTGATCGAGACGGTGCTGATCCACCAGGCCGACTTCGCCACGTTCGAACCGCCGGTCATGATGGAAAGGAACACGCTGATCCAGTAAGGTGGGCAGCGACCACGGTTAGCCGGTCTTCGGCTTTCGCGGTGGGGTGTGCCGACCCAGCAGCAGCCGTATGTAATCGGATGAATATGCACTTAGACGCGAGAACCATCGAATCTCGATATAAGCGCTGCCTGGCCGACCTCCAGTCGCGCGAGCAAGCGCACGTGCTCCGCTGGTGGGACGAGCTCGACGCGGCCGAGCGCGCGCACCTGCTAGATGAGATCGAAGCGATCCCCTGGACACGGCTGGACCCGCTGGTCGAGTCGCACCTGCTCCGCGAGCGGCGTGAATCGACGCCGACCGACCTCGAGCCCGCGCCGGTTTATCCACGCGCGCCCGACGCCGCGCAGGCGGCCCTGTACGAAGAAGCGAAGACACTCGGGCAGGAACTGCTCCGCGCGGGCAAGCTGGCGGCCTTCACTGTGGCCGGCGGGCAGGGAACTCGGCTGGGCCATGACGCCCCCAAGGGCACGGTGCCCGTCTCGCCCGTTCGCAACAAGACGCTGTTCCAGTTGTTTGCCGAGATGATCGCGGCCGCCCGCGAGCGTTACGCCGTGCCCATCCCCTGGTACATCATGACCAACCCGGGCAACCACGAGCAGACGATCACGTTCCTCGCCGAGCACAAGTACTTCGGTCTGCCGAAAGACCACGTGGTCCTGTTCAGTCAGGAGATGCTCCCGATTTTCGCCTTCGACGGGAAGCTGCTGATGGAGGACAAGCACCGGTTGAGCCGCGCCCCGGACGGGCACGGCGGCGCGCTCAAAGCGCTGGTCGCCAGCGGCGCGCTGCGGGACATGCAGACGCGCGGCGTCGAGATCATCTCGTATTTCCAGGTGGACAACCCGCTGGTCAAGCCGTTTGACCCGTTGTTCATGGGCCTGCACGCCAAGAGCGGTTCCGAGATGTCCTCCAAGGTCGTGCCCAAGGCGGACGACCATGAGCACGTCGGCAACGCGTGCTTGCACGACGGGCGTGCGGTGGTGGTGGAATATACGAATTTCCCCGATGAACTGGCGACGGCCCGAAACCTCGACGGCTCGCGCAAGTTCGACGCCGGCAATATCGCCATCCACCTGTTAGACGTGGGCTTCGTGGACCGCGTGATTGCGCAGCGTTTCGCGCTGCCGTATCACCGCGCGGAGAAGCGCGTCGCTTGGCTGGACGAGAAAGGCGTCGTGCGAAACCCCGAAAAGCCCAACGCCGTGAAGCTGGAGACGTTCGTCTTCGACGCGTTGCCGCTGGCACGCCACGCGCTGGTGCTGCAAGTTGACCGCGCGGAAGAGTTCTCGCCGGTGAAGAACACGACGGGCGTGGACTCACTGGAGACGGCGGTCCGCGACCAGAATCGGCGAGCCGCGCGCTGGCTCGCCGCGGCCGGCATGGAGATCCCGTGCACGCCGGACGGCGAGCTGGACGTCACCCTCGAAATCGCGCCCTCCTACGCGCTTGACGCCGAGGACGTAAAGCAGCGCATGACACAGCCGACGGCGCTAAAGCGCGGGAAGTCGGCCTACTTCTCTTGAGAGGCTCTCTCGCAGATCCGACGTGCCTGCGGTGTTGCCCTAACGGCGCGGGCCTATCGCGGCAAGTGCTGAAGCGGTGGGATTGACGACCGCAACTACGGAATGACCTCTCTCCGCAAACTCCCGCCAGCGACGACAAGATTGACGTCGGGCGCGACTCTCAGAACCACGTCATCGACATAGAACTCATCGTCCCCGGATTCCGTGCTGACCTTCACGAAAGCTTCCTTCAGGGTTCCGGTCCACGTTGGAGTCATCGTGCCCGTAATCTTCGTCCACTCCGTGTCCCCGACCAAGGTCTCGCCGTCCGTAAACCACCAGTACTGAGCGAACGTGTTTTCCACGTACATCACGAATCGCACGATGGACGCGCCCGACCACATTTTCACCCAGGCCTGGAACTCATACGCCGTGCCGTTTTCAATCGTGCCGGTGATGTCTTGAGCGGAGCCGGCGTAGTAGTCGAGCCGGTTCTTCGCTTCGAGCGCTGCCGTGCCGCTGTGTTGCTCGCCCGTGACCGACCCGATGTCACAGTAGTATCCATACCAACCGGTTGTCCCGCTTTCCATGTCGCCATTGGACAGTAGGTTGGGCTTGGGCGTGGGTGGTTCCAGTAGCAGGCTGTAGATACGCAGCGCTTCGTGGACGGTCGCCTTACCGTACAGCCGCACCGGCTGGTTGGGGTCGTTCGCCAGGTCGCCGTCCTGCTCGTTCACGAGCTTCCATGTGTATGTGCCGTTGCCGATCGGCTGCTCTGGTACCCAAGTGTCGTTGGAGTAGGTGGTCCGCCAGTTCCGATCGTCATTGATCAAATACGAACTGATCTCAAGCGCGGACTGAGCGTAGAAGCGCGCCTCGATCGTGTCCTTCGCGCCCTCGGCCGAGCGGAGCTCGATGCGCGTGATCGTCAGTGCGGAAATGCCGATCACCGCCACGATCATCGCGGTCATCAGCACCGCCACATACATACCGCCGCGACGACAACGCCGTCTAGCCCGCATCAGTCAGACTCCGGAACGAATTGCAGCGCGTTCGTTCGAACGGCAACCAGCGAAACGACGACCGCATCACCGTCCGTGACGGTCACCCTGATCTGCTTGACGCCGCTGTCTGTGGCCGGGGCGGCGGCGGCGAAGTCTCCGGGGTTCGCCCACGCCACCGCCACGCTGCGACCCCAGCCCTCGAAACCGTCGATGACGGTCCCGTCTTTTTGTTCGGGCGGCGAGGCCGACCAGCCGTCGTAGTCGTCCACGTCGTCCCAGAGGCTTCGGCTGCCGTCACCTGTCTCAGCGCCCTCAAGTCCAAAGCTACCGGGCGCGAGGTCCGGAGCCTCATAGGCCTGCTGGAGGATCTCGGACATCAGGTTTTCGGCCAGCAGGAACCCACGGCTGCGATCGGCGGTCTTCTTCTGCGTCGTGCGCGAGGCACCGACGGTGTTGAGGGCGGCTACGAGCATGACACTGACGATCAGCATCGAGACGACCGCTTCGGCCAGGGTCAGGCCCCGCCGGGCGTGGCACTCGCTCAGGCTGTGCCGGGACAGAAGACTCATGAACGATGCCCTTATTCCGCGACGCGTACGGATATGTAGTCGTACTCGCTGGCGCTAACGTCCGAGGTCATGCTGACGTAGCGTTTCGCTTCTGGCGGAGGGAACTTGCTGTATCGGTACGTGCCGCGGTGCACGCCGCCGATGGTGACGCTCACCGTATCGAGGTCCGGATCAATGACGAGTCTCAAGTTGACAAAACCGCTGGAGAGCCCGGTCACACGGACCAACTCCACCAGCGTCGCTTCGTTCAGCGCCTTGAACACGGTTAGCGTCTGTGTGTTGTCCGCCTGCAACTGAAGGAGAACCTGAATCGGTGCATAGGTCCCACCGGACCAGTCAGCGTTGGTCCTGAGCACGGCCCCCATGCCGCCGACGCCGATGTTGCGGAAGCGCACCTCGGCGGTCGTCAGCTTGACAAAATCATTATCGGGAGAGCTTTCCAGCTTTGAGTCCACATGCCAGACGCCATCGACGAGGGACGCCGGGTTGAATGCGACCGCGCCGACCACCCAGTCGTCGTTCCCATCGCCGTTGTGGTCCAACCTCGGGTCAGTCTCGAAGTCGGCTTCCCACAAGCCCGAGAGCAACTCGGGGCGATTGAGCGTCTGCGCCGTCGTGACGACGCGCGCGGCCGGGTCGGCACCTGCCTGCAACGCCACACGGACGCCGGTCACGTAGTAGCGTGTGGCCGACTGCGGGGGACCGGGCGTGCCCACCGTGCCATAGACGTAGTGGAGCCTCGCGATGTTAGAGAAGTACGACCACGAGCCGCCGCCGTCTTTGGTATTGATCCCGCCCGAACCGCCCCCGTCGTCGTACCGGATTCTGCCTGAGACGCCCCCACCGCTCGCATTCTTCAAGACCAGACAGAGTCCGCTTCCCGGGCTGAGGGCGGGCACCTTGCTGAATGGAATCTCGTACCACTCGTACCAGTCGTGAAGGTTGCTCTCGGGAAGAGCGTACTCGTCCAGGATCGTGTCGGTGGGAAGCCGGTTCCCGTCGGGCAGGCGCAGCTCTACCGCGGTCTCCTCGATCTGCGGCCCGTCAGCCCTCATGTAGACATAGACCTTTGTGACGCGCCAACTGAGGGCGTCGCCCGTCAGTGTCGGCTTGAAGTACTGCCCCGGCCACTCGTCCTTCTGGATGGGGAAGCTGTTCGCAACGCCGTATATGTTGCTGTGGCTGGCCAGCTCCTGTTCCGCACCCTCCACGGGTGCCCCCGGGTACTCCTCGGTCACCGCCTTCAGGTCGTAGCCCAGATCAAACTCGTTAACGTCATCCAGGACATCGACGACCTTACCGCCGTTGTACTGCCGCGTGAGCGGGTCGCCGGAAGTGCCCGACCAGGCGTAGCGGATTCTCTCGGCGTTGCCGTCGCCATCGCGGTCGGGGACCGCGAACTCGACACTCGTGGCGGTATGCTCTCGAATCCAAATCGCGGAACGGAGCTCCTCGACGATCTGACCGGCCACGCTGGCGCTCTGTACGATCCGGGTTGCCGGCCTCTCACCGTCGGGCAGCGCATGGCTGGCGATCAGGATCGCGGACCCCAGGCCGACCATGAGAATGCTCATGACGACCATGCTCACGACCAGCTCGGCCAGCGTGAAGCCACGCCCGCGCGTCGGCGCGCTTAACGTCAGGGTAAGAGAGGTCTCACAAGCGGTCATTGGACGCTAGCCCGGCCGGTGTCTGGATCTACAGTCACGGTCTTCTGATTCCCGCCGGCTGCAACGACGATCGTCCCGCCGCTGTCCGGCACGCCGTAGCCGTCAAAAACGATCTTCCTCGGGGTGTCGGCACCCAAGTCGATTGCGGTGATCACCGCGCGATAGGGGTCATCCGACAGCGATACCTCGTATACGTCACCGGGGTGGTCCAAGTCCCGCGCACCCTCGATGCCGTAAGTATGTCCGCCCGTGTTAAAGGTGACCGTCTGGCTGGCGCTGGTGGCCTTCGCCCGCCGTTGGGCCAGCGCCAGATCGGCGGCGATGCGTCTGGCCGCGGCCTCGACGCGCCGGTGCGCAAGAGAGTCGGCGAAGCGCGGGACGGCCATCGCAGCGAGGATGGCGATGATGACGACGACCATCACCAGCTCGACCAAGCTGAACCCCCCGCACAGCGGCCGGTCGGCCGGCGACGTGCGGGGCGGCGCCCGGATTGGCTTGGCGCACACGCGCATATCGGCATCCCTCGGGCAGAGTCTGGGCACCCAACCCTGTCGTGATATCGTCTAGGGTGGAGGCCTACTTTGGTTCGGCCGGCATGACCGGCGGGCGTAGCGTCCCCGGCGAGCCGTCCATGCTTGCGCCCGATCGACCCGGCGGTGCGGCCTCCCCAGTCGTTTCACGGCCGGTTCTCGGGCGGAGGATGGATCAGACAGCCCCGGACGCGTGCGGGTCGGGGCCGCGCGGGCTGAAGCCCACGCCTCGTGAAGACCTTGGCCGAACCGCTTTTTATCGGTCGTCTCGTCCGCCGAGCGACCGTCCTCTCCCGCGCAGGCCTGCCCGCGCCCGGCTGCCGCCACTCCGCGATCGCCGCCGCCAGACCAGACCACGCGCCTGACGGGCGCGGCCCCGTCCGGTGCACACCCCACATTTCTTGAAGATGCCGATAACGTGCTTCCGATCTACGAGGGAGCGGCGTGGCAGGCCTCGAGCGCTCGGCCTGCCCCAGACGGTAGTCCACCCAAATGCGCGGTGACAACATTGCCCGGTGACCCCTGGCGAGCCTGCGAATCTCCCCACCCGGCACGTGCTGCGGCGGCAACCCGCCTGAGCCGATGGTGCCTGGTCGTGGTCGCCATCGCCTGGCCGGCAGCGATCCTGGCCGGCGATGAACGTGAGTCGAACACGCCCACGTCACAACCGAGCACCCCGGCGGCAGGTGCCGTAGCTCCGTCGCAGGAAGCGCCCGCCTCGACGCCGACACGTCTCGACCAAGTCACCATTACCGACACCGGGCTGGTTGACGTGCACGTGCGCGACACGGAGATCGGCGCGATCCTGGAAATGCTCAGTTATCAAGCCCGCACCAATATCGTCGCCAGCACGAGCGTGCAGGGCAAGATCTCCGCCAACCTCTACGGGGTGACGCTCACCGAGGCGCTGGACGCGATCTTGACGCCCAACCAGTACGCCTACCGGCAGCTCGGCAAGACGTTCTTCGTCGGGACGCCTCAGGAGATTACCGCTCAGTTACCGCCGCCGCTGACGCGCCTCTTCAAGCTGCGCTACATCACCAAGATCGAGGCGGCCACGGCGGTCAAGGCGCTGCTGGGCCCGGCCGGTTCGCTAACGGTCAGCGGGAGCGAAGAGGGGGCTCAGGGAGGGTCAGGGGCGGCCAAGTCCATCGCGGAGGTCGAGGAGCTCGGCAGCGACTACCTCATCATAACCGACACCCCGGAGCGGCTTACTGCGATCGAACACCTCCTCCAGCAAATCGACGTGCGCCCCAAACAGGTCCTCATCGAGGCGACCATCCTGCGGGCCACGCTGACCGAGAACAACCAGTTCGGCATCGACTTCACCCTGCTGGGCGGGGTCGATTTCCTGGACGTCTCCAGCACCAGCACCGCTTCGCAGAACCTGCTGCTGGGTTCGACGCCGCCGATCGACTTCGAGCACACCACCTTCAACGTCGGCACTGACATGATCAGCGGCCTTCCGCCGGGCGGCGGCTTCTCGTTCGGGATCATCCGCAACAACATTGCCGCGTTCGTCCGCGCTCTGGAAGAGGTGACGGACGTGGCCGTGGTCGCCAACCCCAAGGTGGTCGCTCTGAACAAGCAGGAGGCTTCGGTTCAGGTCGGGCGGCGCGACGGCTACCTGACCACCACCGTCACCGAAACCGCCGCGATCCAAAGCGTCGAGTTCCTCGAAACCGGAACGCAGATCCGCTTTATACCCTGCATCAATGACGACGGCACCGTCCGCCTGGAGGTGCATCCCAAGGACAGCAACGGGGGGCTCACCGCGGCCAACCTGCCCTTCGAGGAGACCACCGAGGCGCACGCCAGCATTCTCGTGGATGACGGGCACACCGTCCTCATCGGGGGCCTGTTCCGCGAGCGAACCATCAGCTCCAAAGGCCAGGTCCCGGTTTTGGGCAACATTCCCGGTCTGGGGCTGCTCTTCCAGAGCGCGACCGACGGAACCGTCCGCGAAGAAGTCATCATCCTGCTGACCGTCCACGTTCTCAAGAACACCGACGAGGAGCAGGCCCACTACACCGCCCTGCTCGACGACGTGGAACGCATTCGCGTGGGCAGCCGCAAAGGGCTGGTGGGCGTCGGGCGCGAGCGTCTGGCGCAGGCCTTCTACCAGGAGGCCCTTTGCCAGGCGGAGCGCGACGACCTGGAGAAAGCCCTGCTCAACGTGCGTATGGCCCTGCACAACAACCCCAAGCATCTGGCCGCGCTGAAGCTCAAGGAACGGCTGCTCGGTCGCCGTCTCTGGGATGACGAAGGCACCCGCATGCGAACCTTCGTGCTGGATCTGATCCGCCAGGAGCAGGATTCCAGCGGGACCGAGTCCCAGGAGGAGCTGTTCGGCCGCCCGCGCCTCGATCTGGATCTTCACCACCCGCCGACCGAAGCCAACGCGGAGCCCGCCCCATGACTCACCGCACGGGTCGCGTAGCGTCGGGTCCGCGAGCCCGGTGTCCGGACTCGCAGGCCTGCCCTGAGCGAAGCCGAAGGGTCCGACGCTACAAGCAGGCCCTAGGCATCCCCATCGCCCTACTCATACTCGGCGGCTGCCAGGCCACGCACCAACAGGCAAAGCAGCAGGCGACCGGACGCTGGAACACCGTCCGCGCCCAAGTCAAGGCGAAGCTGGCGGCGGACCAGTTGGACGCGGGTAACGTGGCGGATGCCGCGGGCGAACTCGCCGAGGCCGGCCGCCTCGACCCAACGCTCACGGAGCTGGTTCCACTGCAAGCGCGAGTTCATCTGGCCGGCGGCAAAACCCACAAAGCCCAGCAGGTCCTTGAAAACGCCACGCTGGAAGGGCCCGCCCGAGCAGAGGCGGAGTATCTGCTGGGCATCGTCTGGCAACACCGCCAGCGCTGGGACGCCGCCCTGGAGCACTTCACCCGCGCCAGCCGGCAGGCCCCGGACGAAATCGCCTACTTCGTTGCTGTGGTCCAAGCCCTGTTGCAGTTGGGGCAAACCGAACAGGCGCTGGATCAGCTTCGCTTCGGGCAGGAGAAGTTCGGATGGACCGGCGCGTACCAGGCGGCCTGGGCCGAATGCCACGAGCAGTTAGGCGACTGGGACGCAGCGGCGGCGGCGTGGTCCAGGGTGATCGGCACCAACGCCACCGATCCTGGCATACGTGAGCGGCTGGCAATGGCACTCTACCAGGCCGCACGCCTCAGCGAGGCCACGCCGATCTTCGAGCAACTCGTTGAAGAGGACGGCACGGGCCTCCAGCCCGTGGGGTCTGAGCCGTCCGACTGTCTGCGGCTGGCGCTGGCGGATTGTCTGCTGGAAGACGGCCGCATCGACGCGGCACACACGCACGTTGCAGCCGTCCTGCGACGGGATGAGGGCCGGGCTGCCGCCTGGCGGCTGCTGGCCCGCGCGCTCGCCGCACAGGGACGCTTCGAGCGTGCCCTCCAAGCCGCCCGGCGAGCGCTCCAGATCGACCCGGACAACGCTCAGTCGCTGGAGCTGGCCGCCGCCTTGGCGTCCCGTTCCGGCGACCAGGAGCTCGCCGTTACCCTGGCAACCCACCTTCTCGAACGCCACCACGATGGCGGGAATCACGTCGCGCGTGCGATCCTGAGCGCCGCCACGGTCGCGACCACTCGCAGCGACCGGGCCCCTCCCGAGGAATAGCGCCCCCCCCTACAGTTCAGCGCGCGCCGAGCAGTTCAGCGCGCAAAAACAAGCTGACCGTCATGGTCAGCTTGCCGTGTGTCCCCCCGCTGGTCTGCGGAGGCGGTGGGGCTTCCGCAGACGCGGACCCCTAGCCTGGTAGGCGTGTGTCCCGCCTTAGTACGTGTTCCACGCCGTGCCTTCGTCGTCCGGCTGCGTGCTGTTGACGAGCCACTCACCGGTGTTGGGATTGTAGACCCAACCCTCGCCGCCGGTGGTAACGACCTGCGGCGGGGTGTTGATGGTATCGAGGAGGATGCCGCTGCTGCCAACGTTCTCTCCGACCGGACAGATCGGAACGCTGTTCAGATACGGGCCGTACACGAACGCACCCACCTTGGTGGCCGAGGTGCCGCCGCTCACGTTGCTGTACTGCGTGAGCTGGGCGGTGACCGTGGCCTCGTCCGTGTCGGGGTATTTGCTGTTGTGCTCAGCGTAGTACAGGTTGAGCGCACTGCGGATCATGGCCAGATTGCCCATCGTGGCCGACCTGCCAGCACCGGCACTGCCACGGCTGAGGCGCGGAATCGCCATCGCCGCCAGGATGGCGATGATCACGATAACCACGACCAACTCCACCAGAGAGAAACCGGTCCGACGTTTCTGGCTGATGCCCTGCATTATCTATGACTCCCATTGCGTGGAATGGCATCGCACGAGAGAACACATCCGGGCCGGGGCCGTTCCACGCACCATAGTATGTCTACGGGCTAGGCATCGTCCTCAGCGGGCAGGGCCTTTAGTAAAACAACTTTGAGGCCGTCGGGGTTCTGCCGATAATCTGCCGTGCCCGCCAGCGCCGGCCCGCTTCCCCGGATAATCCGGCCCAAATCACTCGCCCCGCTCGCCAAGTGTGAGCACAACCTGCTGCTCACCTCGCCGGCAAACGACCTGGTCTCGCTCGATGCGGATCAGAGTGTAGCCCTCCAGCCGCGCCCCAACTGCAAACAGCCTTCCGTCGATGAGCGCCAGCGGACGCTGACCCGTCAGGACGCCCTGAAGCCGATGGCGTTGCTCGAAGGGGACTCCGGCCAGCCGCTGGTCTTCCCCTTCCGCCTCTTCGACGCGCTCCGACTCAGCGACACGACAGGCGGCTCTCAAGACCGTCGTGGGCACAAACGGGTCACGCGTCAGCTTGTCCAGCTCCAGGTCCGGCAACGCGGTCGGTGTGCCCTCCAGGGCGCTCAAGAGCTCCTCGAGATCCGGGAGGCTGTCGGCGAGGACCGTCGCGTCCGCCGTCGGCGTGCTTTCCGGAGGAACCGCGGCACGCACCGCCGCGGGTTCCCCGCCCCCGGCGAAGAAATCCGCCAGCCATCCGGCCGCCACCACCCCCAACGCCGTACCCAGCAGTTTGTGCCGGCGCGAGATCGGTCTCATGACTGCCCCTCGATCTGCCTCGGCGACGCCGCCGGGAGCATGCGCAGCCGAATTGTCCACGACAAATCGCACAGACCGTCGTCGGACTCCTCTCGGCGGGTGATCGAGAACTGCCGTAACGACTGATAGGAATTCTCGCGGCCCAGGGCGTCGAGAAACCGGATGAAGTCCAGACTGTACCCGCGCCCGGACATCTCAATGTCGGCGACCAGACACTCGTCCACCACTTGCGTCGCGTGGGGAATGACCTGAAACACCTCCAACTGCGTGCCCTCCGCCAGGACGGTCGCGCGACTCAGGAACTGCGGCAACCAACCCGGTTGTGGGACCTGCCGGGCCAACGTGGCAATCGCGGCTTGCAGCCGGGCCGTGTCCGCCTCCACTTTTCGCAGTTGGTTGCCGGTCTGACGCAAGACCGTTTCGCCGAAGCTTTGCCGGGCGGAAAGGTCGCGGTAGGTGTCCCAATGTGTCTGTATGGGAACGACCACGGCGAAGTAGGTCAGCAAACCGAGCACGGTCAGCGCGCTCAGGCCGGCCAGGTCCACGTCGTAGAGCGTGCAGGGTCTCTTGCAGACGATCATGGCGTGGCCTCCCGGCTTTCACACTGGAGTTGAAAGGCCACCGCCAGGCCGTTCAGAAAGGGTCGCCGGTCGGCGCGGGTCAGTTCCACCTGGCCCCAGCCCTCGCTGCGCCGCAGAGTTTCGATCAGGCGAGCCAGCTCATCGTGATCGACCGCAACGCCGCTGAGTTGAACGGTGAGCGGCTGCGATTGCCGACGGCCGGCGGGGCCGGCGACTGCTGCGCTGGTGTTCCGCTCGGAGCTGGCCGGCGAACGTAGTGCCCGGGCGTCGACCGTTACCTGCGTAAGGACGACGCCGGGCGGGATTTCCGCCGCCAGCACGGCCAGCCGCCGGGCCCACGGCTGCTCCTGCTGCAAGTCGGACAACAGACGAAGCTGGTCGATCAGCGCGGTTCGGGCGCCGGTCGCGTCGGCCAGCTCGTGGTTCAAAGCCAGTTGGCGTGCTTGCGCTTCGCCCAGACGTCGGCTGGCACTGTTGACGGCGCTGGAAGCCGTTCCGCTGACCAGCCAGACGCTTAGCACGAACACGCCGGCACCCAGCGTGAGGAACGTCCAGGTGTTGCGGCGTTTGGCGCGCGCCCTGGCGTGGAGGCAGACGAGCGGGACCAGGTTCACCGAAGTGCTCATGCGGCCTCCAAATCGAGGATGGCGCCGCCGACGGCGGTGGCCACGGTCGGGCCGAAGTCGATTGCGGGCAGGTTGGAGGGCGGCCGCGAAGACTCCGGCTGCGCTATGCCCTCGGCATTCTCCTGGTCAACGCTGGTGGTCAGGGGAAAGACGGATAGGCCCAGTTGCGTGTCCAGGAACGACGCGAACCCAGGCAAGTGGGCGCCGCCGCCCGCCAGGAACAGCCGACTGACGTTCGAGTCCGTGAAGTTCTGCAAGACGTAGGAAAAGCATCGGTTGACATCTTGGACGAGCGTGTCGAATGATTCGCGCAACAGCCCGAAAAACACGCCGGGCAACGCCTCCGCATCAAGCTGCTCGAGCACCGCCCCCTCCCGCGCTGAGCGCCCGACCCCCCGCTCGACGGGCCGAATCCCGTGCTCGCGTTTGAGGCGCTCGGCCACGGCGCTGGGGACGTCGAGGGCCGTGGCCAGTTGGCGAGTCCATTGGTCCGTGCTGGTGGAGAGTGAGCGGATATACGTGGGGGTATGACCAACAACGATCGTGAGGCTGGCCTGGTGGAAGCCAATGTCAAGGATACCCCACAGCTCGTTCTCGGCGGGCGTCCACACCTGGCAGCCGGCCCGGACGATGGCACAGGGTGAGGGGTCGAGGCGTCGGAGGTAGAGGTGGTGTTGAGCGAAGGTGTGGAAGTAGTGGGTGGCTTGACGGGTGGGGAGTGCCGCGGCCATGACGTTGAGGCCCTGGTGATGGCCGGGCGGGAGCAGCCAGTGTCGGACTTCGAGCTGGTTGGGGTCGCAGCGGGTTTCGCGGGAGACCTCCCACTTCAAGGCGGCCTGAATACGCTCGTCCCCCTCGCTGAGGACGCGCTCGGGCAAGCGGAAGGCCTGGAACTGGACGTCGGCCGGCGGGAGGATCAGGGCGATCTCACGGCCGCAGAAACTGCCCTGGCCGACCAGGCGGGCGAGTCGGGCGGAAGAAGGTGCCGAGGCAACCAGGCAACCAGGCAACGAGTCCTGATGGCTTGTTGCGTTGCCGGTCGCTTGCGCTGGCGGTTCGGGCGCGTGGTGCGGGGAAAGATCGAGCTGCAAGGAATCGCAGCGCGACAAGCGCCCGCCGCGGGACTGGAGCTGGTAGGCGCGGATCCCGGCTCTGCCGAGGTCAAACGTGATGGCCGAGGTGTGTGATCGAAGGCGACTGAGCATTGCTGCACCTGAAAGGTGAAGGGTAAAACGTGAAGCGTGCAGGGCCGGAATGGTTCTGACGCTCCACGCGTCGTTGCGTCGTTGGCGAATCCCTCGCTTGCGCTTCGGGCTCTGTTTGGGTCCTCGTTGCCTCGTTGCCTCGTATCTCGTGAACCGTCGCTCGTGAAGCGTGCAGGGCCGGAATGGTTCTGACGCTCCACGGCTCGTTGCGTCGTTGGCTCGTTACCTGGTCCCTTGATCCCTTGATCGCTTCTTCGACATTGCTGCCGAATCCCTCGCTTGCGCTTCGGGCTCTGTCCATCGTTGCCTCGTTACCTCGTTATTGCTGCCGAATCCCTCGCTTGCGCTTCGGGCTCTGTCCCTGGTTGCCTCGTTGCCTCGTTCCCTCGTTCCCTTGACGTTTCACGGTTCACCCTTCACGTTTCACGCGATCATTTAGCCGCCGGCGGCAATGTCGAACAGGGGTATGAACAGTGCCAAGGCGGCTGCGGCGACGATGAGGCCCATAAGCACGACCAGTGCCGGCTCGGCCAGCCGCGCCGCCCCTGAAATCAGTTGCGAGTTGTCGTCGTCCATCCAACTGGACACGAACTCGACCGCCTCGCCCAGCCGACCGTTTTCCTCCCCGGTGGATATCGCCGACACGACGACTGGTTCCACCAGCGGCGAATCACCCAGCACACGGCCGATACGGCCGCCGGAGGAGACCGATTCCTGCACGTGATTGACCAACTGCAGCAGGACTGCATTGGTGACGGCGGCCTTGGAGTGCTCGATCGTTTCGAGCAGTGGCACATTACTGCGCAGCATGGCGGCCCAGACCCGCAGCACGCGAGCCATGACGATACGCGCGATGAGCCGGCCCACCAGTGGAGCCCGCAGGAGCAGCACGTCTAGCTTCTCGCGCACCTGCCGGGAGCGAAACATCAGGTATCCGGCCACGGCGAGCCCGATCACCCCGCCCAGCACAACCGGCCAATAGGCCCGCAGCTTGTCGGAGATCTCGAACATGATCTGCGTGGTGAGCGGCAAGGTCATGTTGAGGCTCTCAAACAACTGCCGAAAACGTGGGATCACGAACCCGAACAAAACACCCGCGAGCCCCGACGTGAGCACTAGCAGCACCAGCGGGTAGATCATGGCGCCCACGAGCTGTCTGCGGACTTGCTGTTGCTGCTGGGCGAGCTGGGCCAGACGGGCGAACGCTTGCGGCAGCGTGCCGGTGGCCTCCCCGGCGGCCACCATACTGCAGAACACCGCCTTGAAGATGTCCGGCCGGTCGGCGAATGCCTCGCTCAGGTTCCCGCCCTGTTCCACGTGCTCGCGAATCTGACGGACGATCGCGCGGAAGGCCGCCTTGGCAGACTGCTGTTCGATCGCCGCCAGTGCCGGGACCACGGCCGAGCCCGATTCCAGCAACATCTTCATTTGACGAGTGAAGATGACCAGGTCACTCGTCTTGGCCGCGCGGCCGCCGAGCTTGAAGCGATCCGCACCAGCCCGGCGTGGGGCCGCCTGCTTCTCCTCCAGCCGCATGAGGTACAGCCCCTTGCCGCGCAGGCTTTCGGCGGCTTCGTGGTGACTGGCGGCCTCAAGGTCCTCATGGACCGTGCGACCGTCACCCGTCATGGCCTCGTATACAAACTGCATGACTCGTTACCTATTGACTCAGCGCGGTCAGCTCTGTCGCCTGCGTCTCGGCCCGGGTACGACCTTCGGTTTCCATGTGCGTGACACGCAGCACCTCTTCCAGCGTGGAGACGCCCCGCTCGACCAGCCCCAGACCCTCCTCGCGCAGGGGGCGCCAGCCGTGCCCGCGTACGAACGTCCGCAGCTCCTCCTCCTCGGTCGCGTGGTGCAGACACTGCCGCACTCCGTCCGTGACTTCCAGAATCTCAAAAACCCCGACCCGTCCGCGAAACCCGCTGTCGTGACACTGGTTGCACCCCTCGCCCTTGAAGAACACGCGCTCCTTGTCGCCCAGCCAACCGGCGTCGGCCAAGGCGCTATCGGGCGGGTAATACGAGGTGCGGCAATGCGGGCAGATCTTCCGGGCCAGCCGCTGCGCGATTACTCCGTTGAACGCTGAGGCCAGCAAGTACGGCTCGATGCCCATGTCGGTCAGGCGCACGAAGGTGCCGGGCGCGCTGTTGGTGTGCAGCGTGGACAACACCAGGTGTCCGGTCAGGGCCGCCTGGATCGCCACGCGGGCGGTGTCCTGGTCGCGAATCTCCCCGACCATGATGACGTCCGGGTCTTGCCGCAGCATCGAACGCAACGCCCGCGCGAACGTGAGCCCGACGGCGTCGCTCGCCTGAATCTGGTTGATCCCGTCGAGCTGGTACTCAACCGGGTCCTCGATCGTAACAATGTTCTTCTCAGGCGATGAAAGCAGATCGAGGACTGAATAGAGCGTGGTGGTCTTGCCGCTGCCCGTCGGGCCCGTGACCAGCACAATCCCGTAGGGCTTCGAGAAGATCCGCCGAAACGTCGTCAACTGGTGCGCGCCGAGCCCGAGCGCGTCCAGCGAGACGTCCAGGTTCTGCTTGTCCAGAATGCGCATCACGATCTTCTCGCCGAGCAGCGTCGGCATCGACGAGACGCGCAGGTCGATCTCGCGTCCCTCGGCGACGACGTGCACGCGCCCCTCCTGCGGCAGCCGACGTTCGGCAATGTCCATCTTCCCGATGACTTTCACGCGCGAGATGATCGCCGCGTGCATCCCGGCCGGCGGGGACATCAGCTCGCGCAGACGCCCGTCGATGCGGTAGCGAATCCGCGTGGATTTCTTGGTGGGCTCAATGTGGATATCGCTGGCCCCGTCGCGGACGGCGGTCAGAACGGCCAGGTTCACCAGGTTGATGACCGGGCTCCCCTCGACCATCCGGCCGATCTCGTGCGCCGGCCCCTCGTCCACCGTCTCCCGCTCGATCACCTCCACGTCGCTGTCGGTCAGGTTGACCAGGAACGAGTCCACATCGACCTGCTCGCCCAGATACTTCTCCTGGTACTCGACCAGGTTGCTTTCCAGGGTCAGCGCGGGGTTGATCCCGCAACCGGTCAGGCTCGCCAGCCGGTCGATGCTCGGAAGCGATTGCGGCTCTGCCATGGCCACGGTCAGACGGTCGCCGACTTTGAACAACGGCAGAGCCTTCAGCCGGGCGGCCTCCTCGTGGTCGAGCAACCGGGCCACCGCCGGATCGATCAACCCGTGACGCAGGTGCACTGCCTTGACGTTCAACTGCCGAGCCAGGGCGCTGAGCAGCGCGGTGGGCGACAGGATCTCGAGGTCGATCAGCAGTTCGCCGAGCCTCTTGTTGTCCTTGCCCTGAGCCTGCAGGGCGCGCAGCAGATCCTGCTCGCTGACCAACCCTTCCGCCAGCAGCAACTGTCCCAGCTTGTTGGTGCGCTTCAGGCCCATACCTTAGTTTTCAGTTTTCAGTTGTCAGTTGTCAGTTTTCAGTTCTTGGCCCGCAATCGCCAATAACAACAACCACTGACCACTGACGAGTCATCACCGGTTGAAGCTTCGCAACGCGTTCTCGACGCTGTCGAACACGTCCAGCCGCGGCAGAACGTCGGTCAGATCCAGCGCTTCGCGGCAGGTTTCGGTGAGCCCGGCCAGCTTGGGACCTCCCGTGGACCACCGCTGAGCCGTGTAAATATTGAGTAGCGTCTCGATGCCGCCGCTGTCCAAATACGGCACGTCGCCCAGGTCGATCACGACCCGGCCGCCGTGACGCTGAGTGGCCGACTCCACGGCGTGCGTGAAGTCGGGCAACTCGTCGGCCACCAGCGGCCCATGGGGCACGACGACGATCACCATTCCTTGCGGGGTCGTATCGATTTTCATGGCACACCCGCCTGCGGATTGGGGACTGCCGACTGCGGACCGAGCTCGGAACACAGCGGCACATCTTGGCTGCGTGCCTGCTCGACCGCCTCGGCGGCGCCGGCCAGGAGGATTTCGAGCGAAGGTTGCTCGAAGCCGCTGCCGGCCAGCCCGGCCCGGACGCGGACCGGGCCCGGAGCGTCTTCGAGCTGGGCGATGTAGTCTTGTGCGGTGGCCACGACCTTCTCGCTAATGAGCCGGCCCAGACCGCCGTCCAACCGCCTGAGCAACACCACGAAACGGTCGTCGGAAAACCGTCCCACAACGTCGTCCGTGCGAGCGCGGCGCACCAGCAACCGTCCCAGGGCCCCGACCAGCGCATCGCGCTGTTTCCACAGGCCCACGTCGTCCAGACCCCGCAGCCCCTCCAGCGCCAGCACCGCCACCACGACGGGCTCGTGGTGCTGGTAGGAGTCGGCCAGGGCGCGGCTGGCAATCTCAAAGAAGTCGAAGCGGGTCAGCACGCCCGAGCCCTTGTCGATCCGCTCCGCAATACACAACCGTTCCACGGCACCGGCGTGCTCCCAGAACAGGGTGACCAGTGGGCCGATGGTTTCGCAGCGCTCGCGGTCGAGCGGGGTGCCCGACGGCAGCTTGCCCACCGCCACCAGGCCGACCGTCTGGCCCTGACTGTTGGCAGCCCGCACCGGCCAAACCCAGTCCCAGTCTTCCTCCGTCCCGCTTGCCGACCGGTCCGGCAGTCCTCCGTCCAGGGGGTCGCCGGCGACGAACTCCCGGCCGGTGACCGCGACCTGACCCAAGACCACGTCGGGAGCAGGTTGATCGATGTCCGCCGCTGACGAGTCCGACTGCGAGAGACTCCGGAGCTGCTGCGACCCGGGTGGCACGTGGTAACAGCGCACGCGCGCGGCGCTCAGATGCTCGGTGAGCATCTCTCGGATCAACTGGTCGAACGAGCCCCAGGCGCTGATCTCGCCGTCACGTTGCTCCTCAAGCCACGCCAGGAAGGCCGAGCTCATCCGACTGGCGATTCCATCCCGCACCGTCGCGGCGGATTCGCCGGGCGGCGACAAGGGCGTCGCGGCGACCGGCTCCCGTTGCACCGCGCGACCACGGTTGCCAGACCCGCGGAGCCGGTTCAGGAAGACGCCGACCCCCAGCCCCACGTATCCGCTGACCATGGCCGTGATGAGCACCGGGTCCGTCGGAGCGACCAGGCCGTCATGCAGGGCAGCCAGATGGCAGGTCACCAGCAGCGCCAGGCTGCTGAAAACGAGCCACAACCCATCTGGCAAGGATCCTCTATGGTTGTTCAACGGAGTTCTCCCCGGTCGGAAGGAACATTGCCGCAAACTCGTCGGGGCGCGCGGCCCGAAACGCCGCGATGGCC
Source organism: uncultured Planctomycetales bacterium (assembly GCA_964572345.1). Lineage (GTDB taxonomy): Bacteria > Planctomycetota > Phycisphaerae > UBA1845 > Fen-1342 > JAUWXH01. The sequence goes on along the minus strand of CAZNFA010000004.1, from coordinate 46,833 downwards.
TCCAGCAAGGCCTGCGCGACCTCGGCGTCGATCTTGGTGCCCGCATCCTTGCGGATGATCTCACACGCCGCCTCGATCGAGTACGCGCCGCGGTAGGAGCGGGCCGAGCTGAGCGCGTCAAAGACGTCCGCCGCGTGGATGATCCGGGCAACCAGGGAAATCTCGTCGCCTTTGAGGCCGTCGGGATAGCCTGAGCCGTCGGGAGCCTCGTGGTGGTGGAGGACGCCGGCCAGCACGTGCTCGAGGCTGGCAATCGGCTTGAGGATCTCGTGGCCCATCACCGAATGCCGCTTGATCAGGTCGAATTCGGCCTCGGTCAGTCGGCCGGGCTTGTTGAGAATGTCCTCCGGGATCCCGATCTTGCCCACGTCATGCAGCAGTCCCGCCCACTCCAGCACCTTCAGCTCGCTGAGCGGCAGTTCCAGGCGCCGCCCGGTCAGATGCGCGAGGAAGCCCACCCGCTCGGAGTGACCGCTGGTGTAGTGGTCTTTCTGGTCAATCGCGCTCACCAGCGCACGAGTCACCTCCACCGACATCCGCCGCAGCATCTCGTGCAGCTCGCTGTTGGTGATGATCTGCCCGCTGAAGGTCAGCACCGATTCGACCAGCAGCATGTCCCCAGAGGTGAACTCCGCCTTGTCCGGCGGACGAGTGGCCAGAACGACATCGACCTGCTCGTCCAGCCGCAGCAGCGGGCCGAGGATAAACTGGCCTTCGTCGCCCGAAGCGACGCACACCTGCCGCGCCCGGCGGACGTGTTCGATCTGATCGGCCAACCGTCCGTCCAGGGACCCGTCGGCTCCCTCGTGGGCAACGACGCCGGCCTCCACGTTGCAGCACAGGCGGCGCCCGCTGTCACTCAGCAGGTAGACGCGCTCGGCCCCGAGCAAACTGCCCAGCCGCCCGAGCACTATGTGCTCGATCTCGACTACATCCGTGATATGTGTGATCTGCTGGATGAAGTCGAAGATGAGGTTCAGTTGTTCGTAGGTGCGCAGAACCTCGTCCGCCAAACCCACATTCTCCTCGGAGAGACAATCGACCCGTTCGACCAGCCGCGAGGCGGCCTGGAGCGTGTCAAGCACCCCAGCACAGACATTCCCGGCTGCAGAACCGACGATCGGCCCATCGACCGCCAGCACGAGCGCCGGCTGCCCACCCATCGCAACCTGCCGCGCTGAGACCGCGAACCCCCGAGGGCACCGTCCGTCTTGAAGGCACGACGAATCAACCCGGCCCTGCGCCGCTGCGGTCAGCCACGGGCAGCCGCGCGATGATGTCAGATCGGGGTTCCCGTCCAAGCAGGCGCTCAGGCAGTGCGCCGGCGGACGGGGGACGCTTGTTCCGCAGCCGACCAGCCCGAGCGAGCGGAGCGCACCCGGGCCGGCCGGTCCAGTGAGACCGTCCAGCAACTCCTGTAGCAGCGCATCTGCCGGGGCCGTCAAGCCTTGCCCACTCATACAAATTACCTCACGGTCCTCCAATACGCTGTGGCTGCGTGACGGGCGGCCCGGCCGACGGCTCCGGCGCCGAGCCATCGACAACGCCCATCGGCTCTTGAGCAGCAATCGTCTGGATGAGATCCGACAGCCCCGAGGGGCTGAACGGCTTGGGCAGTACGTGCACGCCCGACTGAGCCTGCCGTTCGCGAATCTGTCCGTGGTCCCAGCGATTGGTCAGGACGATCACACCCCGCAGGTTCTCGGGCTCGCGCAGGACCTGCTCGACCAGTTCGAACCCGTCCATGGCCGGCATGTTGACGTCCGTCACCAGGACTTCGGGAGCGTGTTCCCGGAAGAGCCCCAGGGCAACCGCCCCGTTACGCGCCTCGAGCACCTGATGCCCCTGGCGCGAAAGCCAAAGGCTGATCACCCGCAGAATGTGTGGGTCGTCTTCGGCGACCAATACGCGACTCATGCGTAACGCACCTCCTACGCCGTCGCGGCCGGCTTGGGCAACTGCACGACGAACGTGGACCCCTTCCCGAGCTCACTTTCCAGTTGAATGTCGCCCCCGTGCAGCCGGGCCACTTCCCGGGCAATCGCCAGCCCCAGCCCACTCCCCGGGACCGCGGACGCGCTGTCGCTCGCCGCGCGGTAGAACTTGTCGAACACGTGAGGCTGATCCGCCGCGTCAATCCCGATGCCGGTGTCGGCTACCGAGATCTCCACCGCGCGGTCCGTGACCTGTAGGGCCACATCGACCCGCTGGCCGGTGGGCGTGTACTTGATCGCGTTGCCGGTCAGGTTGTTGAGCAAGACGGCCAGACGCTGCTTGTCCGCGTGAATCTTCGGCACCTTGGGCGGGAGCTTGAGCGTCAGGTCGATGCCCTTCTCGTCCGCGGCACCCAGGTTGTCCTGCACCGTCTGTCGGACCAGTCGCAGCAGGTCCACCTCGCCCATCTCCAGCCGGGCCGAACCGACCTCGAGTTGCGAGACGTTGAGGATGTCTTCGACCAGCCGCGATAGCCGCCGCGTCTCGCTGATAATGACGTTGTAGCACTCCTTGCGCGTCTGCTCGTCGTCGAACTCCTGCTTGGTCAGCGTTTCGGCATACGCGTGAATGTTGGTCAGCGGGGTGCGGAACTCATGCGTAACGTGGTAGAGGAAGTTGTCACGTGTTCGTTCCGCTTCCTGCAGGTGGCTGACGTCCTGGATCGTGATCAGTGTTTCGCCGCCGCAGTCCTGATCCGGCGGCAGAATGAGGAAGCGCAAGGTGATCTGGCGGTCGTCGTCACCGCGGGTCCGGTCGATCGACAGGCCGCCGCTCCGCGTACCGACACCCGCGGCCGTCCGCACCACCACGTCCTCCTCGACGACCTCGGCCAGCGGCGCGCCGACCAGGCTCTCCAGCGACCGACCGAGCAGCTCGGCGCCGGACGCGTTCGCGTAGGTCACGCGTTGATCGTGCCCGACCGCGAGCACACCGAACGGCAGTTGGTCCAGGATGTGCCGCAGCGTCCGCGTCTCGAAGCGTTGCACCATCTGCTTGTCCAGGTTCGCCGTTTCACCCGAGCGGGCCTGGCGCTGCCATTCGGCCGTTTCCCCAATCAGGTGGTTCCAGGTGCGGGCTACCTCGCCCAGCGAGTCGCTCAACGTCAGCGTGACCAGTTCCTTCTCGATGCCGCCGGCATAGCTGCTCAGACTGGATTGGATCGCCGCCATCGGCCGCAGGCGGTGCCCCAGTTGCCGGTAAAGAAACACGAAAAGAACCAGCGTCGCGCCCGCCGCCAGGGCGTACAGCTTCCACAGCTCTCCGGTGTATTGCCCCAACCCCCGCGCTGCGATCTGGAGGTGAACCGCCCCGGCCTCCTCCCCGGTTACGGTATGGACAGCGGCGGTAAACGTCGTCGGCGCCTCGAGCTCGGAATCCGGACCGCTCGAATCCGACGGCGACGGCAACACGCCCGGCGTCTCAGGCTTGCCGGAAGCGGAGTAGTCCATCGGGCACTGAGCCCGTGGCTGACCGTCCTGACCGACCCACTGGACGCGGCACGCTTCGTTCGCGCACAGCTTCTCCAGCAGGCCTTGCACCACCTGCTCGTCCTGGTCCGCAACGGTGCCCAGCGCGGCCGCGAAGGTCTCGGCCAACGCCTGCCCCTGCTCGGCCGCACTCGTCGCCACCTGCGTACGCAGCATGTGCTTGGCGATCGCACCGGCTGCGACGAACCCCGCCAGCAGAGTCGCCACGAACGCCAGCCCCAACGCCTCGGGCAACACCCCACTGCACAGCGCCCGCCCGATCGATGGCCGCCGCTGTTCCACCCGCTGTTCTTCGCTCACGTCACCCATGCCGCTCTCAACCCAAAGACAGACCGTCTGCGCGATCGTTCGGGATATCGGCGCGGGGATCGGGGCGCTTAAACAACCACCGGCGACACCGGGGGTACCGTCAACGCCGAGCTAGCCTTAACCCTCCACCGACCTGTGAAGCGCGACATGCCGGAGTCCGATACCACCCGCCGTAAGCTGACCCGCTAGCGACAAGCCCGTCTCGCTCTCGCGCCCGCTGCCCAGCCCAACCCCTTATCGGCCCGCTTTCTACCGAGGAGCCTCATCGCATCGGCTCGCATCTTGTTGCGCCGGATGCCAATAGCAGCGGCTATGGATTGGCTGCGTCGGCCCATAACACGAACCACGCCGGGTGCCACTGGCGGCTTGCCCGCCAGTGCCTCACTTCTCTTGCTGCTGCGAGTCCCGATGTACATCGGGATTCTCGCACCCACCACATCCTTCCTCGCTTCTCCGCGTGGCCCCCGCTCTCACGCCCTAGCGCTTATCAGGCCGCCCGCCGGGCACAGTAGTCGCGCGCGCACGCAAGCTTCACGCCGACCTCTCGCATCGCGAGGTTCCGCGCACTGGACGCCCGCCTGCCAATCGAGGAGCATTTCGAGTGCACGTACGCGTGCCGTGCAAACGCCGGCGGCATCAACCGTATCAAGGAAAGCACGGAGAGTTGATCATGCCCGGAAAGTGGCCTTGGTTTGAGCGAAAGTTCAACTTCGACTTCCCCACCGAAAAGTACCCCGACGTCATCGAGCGCCTACGCGGCACGCCCGCTCGTGTCGAGGAGCTGATCCGCGACCTCCCCGCCGACATCCTCACCCGCCGCGATCACGACGCCTGGTCGATCCAGGAGAACGCCGGCCACCTGGCCGACGTCGAGCCCCTCTGGGCCGCCCGCATCGAAGACATCCTCGGCGGCGCCGAAGTCATGCGTGAGGCCGACCTGACCAACACCAAGACGCACAACGCCAACCACAACGCCCGGCCGCTGAGCAAGGTGACGGCGAGCTTTCGCACTCTGCGCACAGATCTGATCCGCCGGCTCGACTCGCTGAGCGACGCCGACTTCGCCAAGGCGTCGATCCACCCGCGCACCAAGCTGCGCATGCGCGTCGTGGACCTGTGCACCTTCGTCGCCGACCGCGACGACTACCACCTCGCCCGCATCACCGAACTGCACCGCAGGTTCACCCCCTGACCGTGCACCATGTAGCGTGGGCATCACCCACCGCATCTCGACGGCCAATGAGGATGGTGGGCCGTGCCCACCCTACAGGACTCCGTGACCTCTGTGCCTCCGTCGCTTCCACTCATTCGCCATTCGCTATTCGCAATTCGCCATTCCGCGCCAATCCCCGCCAGCCCCCAACAACTGAAAACTGATAACTGAAAACTGAAAACTGAAGACTCGATGTGTAGCATCGTCCATGCCGACGCCCACGCTCGACGACTTCCAGCGCCAATCGCCATCACCCCAATGGACCTCTGTGCTGCTCGGTGACCTCAGTGGCTGCAATCCTACCCGCCCGTGGCCCGCCGCCCGGTGGTCCCATGACGAAGGTGCTCCAATAAGGGGGGCGCACAAATGAGCATCTTGGCCACCTTCGCCTGCCGTACCTGCCCGCCCGCTTTTATTGGAACCGCAATCGGCCGACGGGCCGGGTGGCACGGCTGTGTCAGCCGTGTCTTTGGGACCTGCGGCCGCTGAGATTCTTCGCTGCGCTCAGAATGACGGCCGGTGCGGGCCGTCGGCCGCGATTCACCGGTTGGAAACCGGTGCCACATAGGACGGCCGGTACGGGGCCCGGCCGCTACATTCCAGCGGCTGATGGCCGGCGCCACACGTCCGCCACGGACGCCGGACGCTACGAGAACGTGTCGAGGTATTGCCGCAGGTGGCCGGCGGTGGGGAACTTGCGGGTGATCAGGTCGTGACGCAGGCCGCAGCAGACGGCCTTGATCTCTGCCGGCTGCTTGGCGTAGTGCGGTTGGCCGCCAACCATGTCGTACAGCAGCCGCACAAGCTGGATCACGTCGTCGTGGATCTTGCCGCGGTCGGGCGAGCCCCAGTAGAAGAAGTCAACCAGCTTGACCTCGAAGTGGACACCCCGCCTGGCGACCAGCACGTTCCCGTCGTGCACGTCGCCGTGATACTCCTTCAGGCAGTGGATCTGCTCCAAGCCGACAGCCAGCGCGTGGAGCAAGTGCAGCGCCTCGAAGGGCGGCAGGCGCTTGCCGGGCCGACGCGCGACGAAGCCGGCCAACAGCTCGCCCTCGACCAGATCGCTGATCAGGCAGGTGACGCGGTTGCCACGGAAGCGGATGGGCTCGGAGTGATGGTACTGGATGACGATGGGGCAGTTGCGCAGGCGATTGAGCTTGCGGGCGTAGAAGCGCACGGCCCGGTCGCGCACGTTGCGTTGCGGGTAGAAGACCTTCACCGCCCGGGGAATCCCGGTGCGCAGCTCGGTGACGCGATAGACCTCGCCCTCCCAGCCCGAGCCGAGATACGCCTGGACCTCATACTTGCCGGCCAGGACGCGGCCGGGCGGAAAGTGGAACGCTTCGATCTTCGGCGTTCGTGCAGCCATGACCTTTGGCATCCTGTTCGGCAACGCAGTGCGCTCGATCGGCGGCGAGAGCCGGGCGTTCGCAGCGAGGGTTGCCGCGCCCGTCTGCTATACGTCGAAGGAGGAAGTATAACCGCCGAGCCGGGCTGCAAGCAGGCCGCGGAGCGCTACTCGGCGGAGGCGGAAGATACGGGATTCACTGCGGGAGGGGATTTCGGCGGTGGTGCCGCAGCCGATTTCGCTTCCCCATCGCCCCCAGTCGATTTGGGGGTCGGCGCACAGCGCAGGTGCATGCGGTACGAGCGCATGATCTTGTCCAGCCGGGGCGAGGGCTGCGGCGTGAAGCCGAAGCGGCGTTCATCGCGCGGCACCTGGGCTTTGGCCATGCGTTTCCAGCCGCGGTTCATGCCGTGGATGAACACGGCGGTGGACAGCGAGCGCGTGCGCAGCAGCGTGCGCAGCGTTCGTTTCCAGACCCAGCGTTGGCGTGCGGCGGCGTAACGCAGTTCGTAAATAGCTTCGTCGAGCTCACGGGCGGACATGCGCTGGGGGCGATAGACGGTCTCGACGAACGTGTAGCGCTCCCAGTCGCGAGGGAAATCGACGGCCAGCAGCCGACCGGCAGCCCGCAGCCGCTCGAAGTACTTGGTGTCCGGCAACGGCGTGAGGTTAGTGATCTGGAGGGTGTCGATGCCCATCTGCACCGCGGCCAAGGCCGTGTCGGCGACGGTCTCGGGCGTATCTTCGTCGCACCCGATGATGAAAGCGCCGAAGACGGAGATGCCGGCCCTGTGGAAGCCGCTGACCAGCTCCTGGTAGCGGGACACGTTCTTGCGATTGATAGCTTTGTGATAGTGCTTGAGCGATTGCTCGTTGAAAGTTTCAAAGCCGATGAGCATGCCGCGGCAACCGGCCTGGTAGGCCAGCTTCAGACCCTCCGGGTCATCGCCCATGTTGATCGTCGTCTGGCTGAACCACAGCCGCTTCTTGCCGTGCTTGATCAGGGTGCGCAGCAACTCCTTGGCCCACTCGGCGTGTCGCGGTCCGACGCCGAAGAAGTTGTCGTCCACCACGAAGATGAACCTCCGCGGCGTGTGGTTCCACTCGTCGATGATGTCGGCGATGCGTCGGCGGCGGATCGCCGCCCCGTTGAACTTCGTCACCGAGCAGTAGTCGCAGCCCACCGGGCAGCCACGCGACGTCTGCAGCGCCGACACGTCGTAGGTGCCGTTGATCGGCTGAAGCGTCTGGCGACCGCGGCCCAGCCCGGTCTGTTCCAGGTCGGAGTGCGTGCCGTCGTAGTGTGGCTGGAGCGAGCCGGCGGCGGCATCACGAACAATCTCCGGCCAAACCTCGTCGCACTCGCCCACGGCGACCGAATCGAAGTATTGAGCCACCTCCTCCGGACAGGCCGACGCGTGCGGCCCGCCGATGACGGTCTTCATCCCACGTTCGCGACACGCGCCGGCGATCTCGTAGGCGCGGGTCGCCCCGCTGGAATACGCGGTCAGGCCGACCAGGTCATAGCGGTCGGGTGTCAGGAGCGTATCGGCCGCCTCCGGGCCGAAGACCTCGTCGATGATGTCCACGTGGTGACCGTCGGGGACAAGCTCAGCCAGCACCTGCAGACCGAGCTGCGGAATGTAGCTGCCGATCGTGTGATATCCCTGTGTCCGGCGGGCGACCGGGTTCACCAGCGCAATGCGCACGTTGTACCCCTTTGAGGTTCCCAGCCAAGATCAAACCGGGCTACCGCCGCCCGGTCCGCTCGGAGCCCAAACACCGGCGGCATTCTACCGAGATTCGGACTCCGCAACACGGGGGAGACGGACTACACCCTCCGGCTTCGCTCCCGCCGGCCAAGCGGCCGGGTCAACCCACTGACCCAGCGCCGCCAAAGCGATTTCACGGTCACGCAGGCCTGAGCGTCGGGATCGGCCGCAAACGTACCCGCGCCGGCGCTTTTCCACGTTTCGTAGTGCTGGATCAAATACTGCCCCGTCGTGAAGACCATCCGGCGCGCTAGGCGGCTCCAGGCCGCGTCGGTCACTCCCGCGTGGCTGCCCTTCGCGCTGGCGATGCTGTAGACGAAGTGCAGCAATTCGCTTTCATCCGCGTCGAGAAACCCGACCTCCACCAGGCGTCGCCGGTAGCAGCGGAAGGGAGTGCCGTTCCGCGAGCCGTTGTTGTGGGACTTGTCCGGCGGGTCGGCGCGCACCCTGTGCAACATGCTCACAAGCAGCGCTTCGAGGAACGACCGCGCCTCGTTGATCGAAGCGTGACAGTAGCCGTCGCGGGCGGTGGCGTCGGACTGCTCGGCGTGGTACCCCAGCGTGTCGAGGTCCAGCTCGCCGTGCGAACGCAGCTCGTCAAGCAACCCGGCAAGCCCTACCTCTTCAAGAGTGCTGGGGTGCCGGACATCAACCGCGTTGGCGCCAAGCGTCATCACGACCTCGCAACGAATTGTCCGATCCGGCCCCGCAGCCGCCGCCACGTCTTCCGCCAGAAGCCCGGCCCCCGTAGCGGCTCGTGGAACTCCGCCTCGGCGCCTACGTGCGGAATGACCAGCAGGCGGTCGAGGCACTCGGCCACGACCTGGATAAGACCGCGTCGGTCGAGACCCGCCAGTGCGATGCGCAGCTCCGGGCCGGGCAGACACACCCCGCGCCGCTCGCCGCCGGGAACCTGCCCCATCAGCTCGCCGGCAGCGAGGCGTCCGAGCGCGGCGGCCAGAATGGCCAGCAGCTCGTCGCGGTCGGCCGAGGCGATGCGCTCCAACGCCTCGTCGTCGTTCGCTGGCTCGCGCCAGCGATACTCGGCCGCCCCGGGAATCTGCACCAGGATCGAGAGCGCGTGCAGATACCCGGCCAGCCAGCGGTGCACGGCCTGAAGCTGCTCCATCCGCGCCCGAAACGCCCGCACCGGCCGGTCGGTGTACTGCACCAGCGAGTTGATCTGAAGAACCTCGCCGCCCTCACGCCATTTGATGGATTCGAGCATCGCTCAGTCCTCGTCCGGGCTGGACAGGAAAACGCTTCAGAGTGTCGTGAGCCATTATTGGCACGTTATGGAGTGTAACACGGATCGAACGGCGCGTCAAGACGTGTATCAGATAATAACTGCACGGTTTACCATGCCGCCGTTCCGCAGATGCGGTCGGAGATGCCATGGACGTCCAAAAGGCCTTCGGTGAACGGCTCCTAGAACTACGGAAGCGCGCCGGACTGTCTCAGATGGGGCTGGCCGAGCGTTGCGGTGCCGGCATGGTCGGCCAGCGGGTGGGTGAGGTCGAACGCGGCGAGGGCAACCCGACGCTCGAGACGATCGGTCGCTTCGCCGAAGGCCTCGGCTGCGACCCGCTCGAACTGTTCGTGTTCGACCCGAAAGGCGTCGCCGAGCGCCTCTCACAACTCGACACCCGCCTGCTCGATTTCTGGAACGCGGCCGACGAGCAGACCAAAGCCAAAGCGATCCGCATCCTGTCCGAGCTGACCTGATCCCCGCGCGCTGTCTGGCTGATAGCTGACCGCTCGCCTCCCACCCCGACCCCCGCGAATCCCCTCCCCCCACTCGCCGGGTGCCACTGGCGGCTTGTCCGCCAGTGCTTCTCGGAGAGTGTGACCGGTTCGGCAACCCTTGGCAACTCACACCGGGCAGCCGTGCATGCGAGGCAGGTCGGCATCGCTCCGCTGAGGGCGGCGGGGCCGCAACGGATGGCAGCCGATCATCAACTGAGGGTAGCGGATCACACAATCCGGGCAGCCGACCCTCCGCCGGGAGCCACCGCCCAGAGCGATCCCAACTCTGCGCCGGAGACGGGAGGCTCTAGTAGAACACCTTGGGGTTGTACGAAGGGCGTCCCACCGGACGGGTCAGCGACTGGTTGATGTTGGCCATCGGCCTCAACAGCCCACATTGTCACCCACGGGGGTATCCGACGTGTACCTCGGTGTATCCGCCCGGATCTACGACCAACGTCCCGACTTCGCGAATCCAGTAGGTTCCCGGCGAAAGGGGCACGCGGAAGGTGCCGTCCGGTTCGGACGTCACGCGGGCCACCTCTGTCTCTTGATCCGCGGCCCGGATTACGAACGTAGCTTGAATGGGCGCCGCGTCTGCGCAATCCGTTGGGGACGGCGGGTCTTGGACGGTCCCACAGCCATACGCGAACGTGGTCCCGGTCAAGCCGCTGCCTCCAGAGGGCAAAGGTCCGGCTAGTGGGCAGCCGCCGGCCGCCAGGGCAGCCACCACAACGGCCATGCGGAACGCGAGCGTCGACAACATTCCAGATCGTCTCACATCCATAATCCACCTCAAGCGAGAGTTCGCGGATACCACCTAAAGTCATCGTCACTCCACCACGGCGGGTTTATACCTCGGGCGTGTCGTACAGACTCGCAGGGCGGGTGGCACTGTTTGAACCGCGAGCGATTGCCCGTGTGCCACTGCGCTCAGCAGTGTCTTTTCGCACGCAAGCGAATCACCCATCCACGATACTCGGTGGCATGCCCCCGCGAAGTGTGGGCACGTCCAAACCTGACCACGCAAACACTACCAGAACCCGCCATTCCCCGCCAATCTTGATCCCTCGATCCCTCGATCCCTTGATCCCTGCCTACAATCTTCCATGCACGCGCCTCTTCTCCGCCAACCTTGGTCCCTCCGTCCCTTGGTCCCTCGGTCCCTACCGGCCCGCCGGCCCGATAACAAAGCTGCTCCAATAAGGAGGGCGCACAAATGAGCACCTTGAGCGCCTTCGACGTATTGCAGCCCTACAGGGGCCAAGCTCAGCAAATAACGACCTGCGGTGCTTCGACGCGCTGCCGCGAATCCGCGCTGTGCCACGACGGGCGTGGCCCGGGCGATCCGGATCGCTCGAGGCGCCGCCCTCGCGCGGCATGCCGCTCGGTAGCACCGGCGCCCGTCGCCGGCGTCCCGCGGCCACCGAGTACCAGCTTCGCAGTGCGGCTAGCGTTTCTTGACTTCAGCCGCAGCCTGCTCCGCCCGTCCCAGCGGCAGCACCATATCGATGTTCGTGTGCGGAAGGGCGATCGTGTGCACCGTCACGATCTCGCCGACGCGCGAGGCGGCTATCTGTCCGGCGTCGCACGCCGCCTTCACCGCCGCCACGTCGCCGCGAATGATCGCCGTCACGTAGCCGCCGCCAATCTTCTCGTACGAGACCAGCTCGACCTTGGCGGCCTTGACCATGGCGTCCGAGGCCTCAACCAGGGCGGCAAAGCCGCGCGTCTCAATCATTCCCAAGGCATCTGCCATTGTTGCGTTTCCTCCTTTTCAGACACGTGTCGGACTGTCCTGCTCCTGTTATGTCCTTTCGACGACGCGACCGGTAACCCTCTCGACGGCCGCCACCGCGGCCCGGTAGCCAACGTCTATACCGCGCTCCTCGCCGCCCAGGTACAGCCGACCGAAACCGCCGAACGAGCGCACTTCCAGGATATCGATGTCGGCGGCCTTCTCGGCCTCATTGGCTGCCAGTACCGAGCACGCCGCCGGTTCACACTCCAGTACGTACAGCATCTGGCCCGGGAGAATCATGTTTCCGTGCCGCATCCGATTGATCAACTGCGTCTGGTAGTCGTCGATCCGGCGAATCACCTAACTCGACGCGACGGTCGCTCTGCGGCGATCCTCCTCTTTCAGATCCAGCGCGTCCAGGATAGCCCGGCCCGCCTACCGGATGTCGGCCTGGGAATCCGAGTGGATCTCCAGCATCCCATAGAGCCGCTCGACAATCTGCATCCCGCGGGTCACGCGCGTGGACTTCAGCGCGACGTCCGTGACACGGTTGATCTCGATCCCGGGTGAGATCTCCCCGAACAGTGCCGCCTGACCCGCGACCGGCAGGAAGCCCCGCGCGACCGTCGCCAGGAAGGATGCGTACTATGCCTGGAGACTGTCGAGGAAGACGTACGCGCGTAAGTCTACGTTACTCATGGGCCGCGACCTTCCTTCGCTCTCGTGCCGCGCCCTCAGCCGATACGGTCAAACCCTTGGCTTCCTTGATGATACGCACGCCGGCGCTGGCGCCGAGTCGGGTTGCCCCGGCCCGAATCATCTTCTGGGCATCTTCGTAGGTGCGAATCCCGCCGGCTGCCTTGACGCCCATGCGGGTCTCCCGCACGACCTCGGCCATCAACGCTACGTCGTGGGCTGTTGCTCCCCCGGGACCGAAGCCGGTGGACGTCTTGACGAAATCCGCTCGGGCGCGCTTGGCGGCCCGGCACGCCCGCACTTTCTCGTCGTCCGTCAATAACGCCGCCTCGATGATGACCTTGCAGATCGCCCCCCCGTCCATACACGCTTCCGTGACCGCCCGGATGTCACGATAAACCAGCTCGTCATCGCCACCCTTGAGCGCCCCGATGTTGATGACCATGTCAATCTCGCGCGCCCCCTCGCGGATCGCTCGCCGAGCTTCCAGGGCTTTGATCTCCGGCACGTGCGCTCCCAGCGGGAACCCCGCCACGGAGCAGACTTTCACCGCCGTCCCCTTCAACCGGTCGGCCGACAGCCGCACAAACGGCGGATTCACACAAACACTCGCGAAGCCGTATCGCTTGGCCTCATCGCACAGATTGAGAATCTGCTCGGCCACGGCGTCGGGCTTGAGCAGGGTGTGATCGATATACGTGGCCAGATCTGACGGGAGGGTGCCCGCGCCAGGCAGGTGCGCCACCCGGTCCGCACCCATGCCAACAAGCTGCCTGACAGAATCAGGGTTCGTTTCGACATGGGTCTGGCTGAACGTGTGCGCTAGATTAGGCTGGGTCTCCGCGCCTGGCGTCCCGCTCGTTCCCCCGCGAGAGAGTTCGCAGATTCGTCGAACGATTCGTTCAATGTCCGCTTCGCTAAGATTCTCCATGCCTTGCTCCTGGCCGCGTTCGGACTCGGCTGGGCCGGATTCGGCGACGACATGGGCCGCCGCCTGCGACGGCTCGATCATGGCAGCCCGCCTGAGGTGACGGTCCGCCGTGCATTCGGTCGTCAGCCACAGCTCGACGATCTGCAAGGCCAGATCGGGGCCAACCAAGCCGGCTCCGAGCGCCAGCACATTCGCATTGTTGTGCTCGCGGCTGTTGCGCGCCGAAGACAAGTCGTAGCACAGCGCGGCCCGCACCCCGGGCAGCTTGTTCGCCGCCATCGCCGAGCCGATACCGGCCCGGTCCACCACGACGCCGCAGTCCGCCTTCCCCTCCGAGACGGCCCTTGCCACGGCGTGAGCAAAGAGCGGATAGTCCACCGGCTGCGTGCTGTGCGTACCGCAGTCCTCGACCGAGAAGCCCCGCTGTTGAAGGTACGACTTGATGGCCTCTTTGAGCTCGAAGCCACCGTGGTCTGCTCCGAGGGCGATGCGTCGAACTGGATCAGGATCGGGCATAATCCAACGTCTGAAAGCTTGCCAGACCGCGCGCCCTACCCGGCGCGCATCCTCTACAGGCGTCAACGGCGCGCCCGTTGCACTCCGCACGTCCGCAGCGCGTCGTTATCGACGCGGTCAATCAGTCTCGCAGTCAAACTCCTCTCTGCGCTGGGTGTACACTCGTTTGTCAAACCCGGCCGGCTGCCGCTCGCCTGGCACGATGCGCTCGGCCAGATCCGCATAGGACTCATCGACGAACTTCGCGTAGACGCTCGTGATACGGGGATGAGCGTGGCCCAACTGACGCTGCACGAAAAGCAGGTTCCCCCCGGTGCGCAAGTACGCCAGGTAGCCGTACGTGTGCCGCAGGAGCTGCACGCTGGCGCGGTCGCCAAGGCCCGCCTCCGTCAGGATTCTCACGACCCGGCGATACAAGCCCGTCCGTTCATACGGCCGTCGATGCTCATTGAGTACTAGCGGCTGCGTGCGGTCGCTCGGATCGACGCCGGGGGGAACAAACCGTCGTCGGACCCCGTCAACGTACTGGCCGATCAACACGCTCACTCGGCGGGGCACGAACACCGTGCGACTCCGCGCGGCGGGCCCGCGCACAACCAACGCGGATTCCCCGCTGCCGACGATTGTGTCGCCCATCGTCAGGCCACAGAACTCGGAGTTGCGCAATCCGGATAACAAAAGCGCGGTTATGATCACCTCGTCGAGTTGAGCGCTAACCCGCTCCGCGCCCTGTACGGACTCTGTCCGCTCACGCAGGAAGGCCATTAGGCCATCAGCTTCCACCTCGGAGAGCAGTCTGTTCCGCGCCAAGTCCAAAGCCGCCTCAGCTTGCAACTAATCAGAGCTCTTTTGTTGAGAGCATACCGCAACCTCAGTGAGATGTAAAGATGAAAACCCCGATTTTTTGTTTCCGGCCCGCTGGCGCTGACCGCCCTTGCCAAGAACACCACCCCGGGTAGTGGGAAGGGTCGGTAAGGGGGCGAGCGGGTGGGCTGCGGCGGGCGCACCACGTCGATTTCCGTCGAGAGCGCCCCCAGAATGCGTTTTTCGTCCACGTCGGCGGATGAGGACCCGAGGGAGCCAGCCGGGGTAAGCGCGCCCGGTAGATGTCTTTCGGGCTTTCCAGTAGGTCAGGGCGGCGTTACCGGTAGGGCGCTCGGGTACTCGAGGTGCGGGATCGAAGCACGGCCGAGCCGGAGAGCAGCAGACAATGGATGGGCAACAACCCACACGCCCAAACACGCCCTGAGCAGGCCGTAGCCGGTGTGGACCCCGCGCCCAGGGATAACGGCCAGCGGTAAGTGGGCTGGCTGGCAGAGATCCACCGGATTGGCAGGGGCAGGACTTGAACCTGCGAGCTCCAGGTTATGAGCCGGCCTCCGGGTTTCGCCCTAAGCCGTTATCTCACAGCGAGTTATGGACTTGCGGAATCTCCCCAGGTCGGCAGACAGCGGCAAATCGGGCCATGCCGGCAAGCCTTGGGCAAGCCCAAGCGACGCTCCCCCGTCACCGCCCTGACCAAGGCCGCACCCGGTGACACTGCCTTGTCGAAGCCTCAGAGACCCCCGCGTAAGCTGCATTCGCCACCCCTGACGGCCCCGCCGGGTATCGCTGAGGCCGCCCCTGGCGTTGCCCAGAGCGGCCGCGGGCAACAACCGCTATGACGGTCAGCCTGCTGCAGCGGCACCAGCAGGGCCATAAGCCGTCATTACGGCCCGGTGCCGGAGCCCCAGTCGCGGCTGGCAGGGTACCGAGGCCGGACGGGCCAACGTCTCAGTCGCAATTGAGATCCGCAAGGCAGGGTTGCGGGTTTGTCCCGCCGTACTCGTACGCACCCACGTCCACGATCGGTGGGATGACGCCGCCGGTATCGTCGGTATCCCGGTCCACCTCCGTCTGCTGGTCGGCGTGCTCCGCCAGCCGGATCATTGCTATAGCCGCAAGTGGCATGCATAGTTCCATCGGGGGATAATCTCCTGCTGCGCTTCGCGCCGGTCTCCCGATGCCGGTGTAGCGCGAGGCGAATGGGAACTGCGGCATTCGTGACTCCGCTTCCATTCACCATCATTTCCTACACCGGAAGTGTTCCGGGCGCGGCATCAGCACCGTCCGGCCCTGCTGCGTGGCCGCGGTTCGGTTTTGGCCGGTGGCTGGTCGTGGCGGCCGTTCACACCCGGTGGGCAGAATCAACGACACTCACAAATCTGATTACACGATTTTGTGCTGATTATAAGATACAGGGCGAGCCGGGCAGGGTATCCTGCCGGCAATACCAGCCCCGCGAGAGCTTGGCATGGGATCGGCCACCTTGACAGTTTTCGTCATCGTAGGGGTGCTGGTGCTGCTGGGCGCGGTTATCCTGTGCAGCGGGAGTCGTCGGAGAAAGCCCCGACGCACCTGCCGCGTCAAGGACTGTGGGCACCTGAACCCGCCGGACGCGCGCTTCTGTGCGCAGTGCGGGCATAGATTGAACGGTAACGACACCGGGTATCGTAACGAGGAGTGAACTGATGCCGGTTGTAACACCACCACCACCCGGCGGCCCGCGCCGCGGCCCCGTGGTTCGTCCGAGCATCCCGGTGCACATCCCCCGGTATGCCTGGCTCGCCGTCATTCCACTGTTGGTGATTCTCGGCCTGGCCTACTGGTGGTTCGTGCAGCGAGTCGAAGTTGGCGCCGGCGAGGTGCTCGTGCTGGTCCACAAGACCGGTCAGCCGCTGCCGCCGGAGGCCGATGGTCAGGTCGTGCTCTATCCGGCGTTGCTGGAAAGATTGGGCGAACCAGCCGGGTCCGTTAAGTACAAGGGCATTGTGTATGAAGTGAAGGCCGAGGGTCGCTACTTCTACGATCCATTCCTCTACAAGCGGATCGTCACCAGGGCGACCTTCATTGAGCAGGACGAAATCGGCATCCTGGTTCGCCGGTACGGCCAGCCACTGCCGCCGGGCAAGATCGTCGCCACCGAGCCGCATGAGCGCGGCCCGTTGGCTGAGGAGTTACGGCAGGGGCGGCACAACATCAACCCCTTCGCGTACGACGTCAAGCGGGTCAAGCCGGTCCGCATCGCGGAGGGCAGCGTCGGCGTGCAAACGCTTTATTCAGGCGCGGACCCGGCCAACTCCAACCGCTACGTCGTTGAACAAGGCGAGCGCGGCGTACAGCCGGACGTGCTGCCACCCGGCTTGTACTTCAACAATCCCTACGTACGCCGGATCGACATCATCGACGTCCGCAGCCACACGCTCGACCTGCGCGAGGACGACGCGATCCACTTCCCGTCGAAAGACAGCTTTAAGATCATCATCGAAGGCACGGTCGAATACGCCATCCGCCAGGACCTGGCGCCCTACGTGCTGTCTGCGATCGGCGATCACGACGACGTCAAGAAGAAGTTGATTCTGCCGTATGTGGAGTCGTTCGCGCGCATCGAGGGATCAAAGCTGGAGGCGCGTGAATTCATCTCGGGTGAGACGCGTAAGGCGTTCCAGGACCAGGTCTTTGAGGGACTGTACGAGCAGTGCTCCGCGCAGGGGATCGAGATCCGCGCCGCGCTCATTCGCCGCATCGAGCCGCCGTCCGAGATTGCCAGCCCGATCAGCGAGCGCCAGGTGGCCGAGCAGCAAATCAGCCAGTACCAAAATGAGATCAAGCTGGCCCAGTCGCAGGCGAGACTCGTCGAGCAACAGGAAATGCAGAAGCAGAATCAGGAGATCGGGCAAGCTGAGCGCGGGGTGGTCACGGTCACCAAACAGGCGGAGCAGAGCAAGAGCGTAGCGCTGGTGGAGGCCAACAAGCGGCTGCAAGTCACCACGCTGGAGCTCGAAGCCGCCCAGGAGACCGCCGCGGCCCTGCTTTCCCGCGGGCAGGCCGAAGCTGAGGTGCTCCTGCTGGGGTACGAAGCCGAGGCAAAGCCGCTGGCTGAAGCGATCAGCGCCTTCGGTGGCGGCGACACGTATGCCCAGTACCTTTTCTATCAGAAACTCGGGCCCGCACTGAAATCCGTCCTGGCCAACACGGATGGGCCCTTTGCTGACATCTTCCGGTCGTTGTCGCAGACACAACGCATCGACGATCAAGCGGTGCAGCGTGCGCCGCAGACCGTCTCCCCGGCGCAGGAGCAAGCACCGGTCGAGACACCTACGAAGGGAGGTCGGCCATGACGCTCGCTCGTTTGCTCGGTGCAGTCATCGGGGGGATTCTGGTGCTCGCCGCCGTGGGCTTGGCCGTTGTTTGGACCACGTTCCGGGCCTATGCGCCGCCCGACAAGTGCCTTGTCCTCATCCGCAAGACCGGTGCTCCGCTGCCGCCGGGCCAGAAGATCGCCGAGGAGGGGCAAAAGGGCATTCAGCGCCGGGCGCTGGGACCGGGCCGGTACTTCTGCAACCCCTGGGCCTGGGATTGGGAATTGCACGACCTGCTCGAGATCCCCGCCGGCGACCCGCAGACCTGGCGCGAAGTCTACGTTACCGGCGACCCCGACTACCAGGTTCCGAAGATCGAAGGCCAGTGGCCCAAGGTCGGCGTCGTCACCAGCCTGGCCGGTAAACCGTGGGACAAGGAATCGGAGGTGGTTGACGAAGGCTATCAGGGCATCCAGCGTCGCGTGCTCACCCCGGGTACCTATCGCCTCAACCCGCGCGCTTACAGAACCGAGCTCGCCGACGCCGTCGTCGTTCCGCTCGGTTGCTGCGGCGTGGTCACGTCCCAGCTCGGCGAGATGCCGGGTGTGGAGACCGTCACAGAGAAGATCATCGGCCCAGACGGTAAGACGATCGAGGGCGAGCGGAAGCAGGTGCAGAAGCTTGCGGAAGAGGGTCAGCGCGGCGTGCTGAAGAACATCCTTCAGCCGGGCATCTACTACCTGAATCCGTACGTCCACAAAGTGACCATCGTGCAGATCGGCTACAATGAAATCTCGCAGCTCGAAGCCAAGATTGCTCAGGACACCATTCGCTTCCCCTCCAACGACGGCTTCACCATCGAAATCGAGGTCACCGTCGTCTGGGGCCGCCATCCAGAGCACGCCCCCGAGATGATCGCCCGCTTCGGCGACGTGAACAAAATCAAGCAAATCATCTTCAGCCAGATCCGCAGCATCTGCCGCAACATCGGCTCCCAATACGACAGTATCGACTTCATCCGCGGTGAGAAGCGCGAAGAGTATCAGCGCGTGGTGACCGAAACCTTGCAGCGTATTGCCAGCGAGCGCGACATTGAGATCCTCATCGCGCTCATCCAGAACTACGAAGTTCGCGGCGGCGCCGTAGCTGAAGGCGAGGGCGCGGACCTGCGGAGTACTATTCAGCGCGTCTACATTGCCAAGGAAGAAGAGTTGACGCGACAGAAACAGCGGGAAACGGCGAAGGTCAAAGCCGAACTGGAAACCGCCGAAGTACAGATCGAAGTGGCCCGCGAACAGATCAGTGCCGAGACGCGTAAAAGGGTCGCGGAGATCGCGGCGGAGGGTAAGAAGACCGCCGAGGAAACCGACGCCCAGCGCGACCTGGAGGTGGCCAGGATCGAGCGGCAGATCGCCCAGCTTGACGCTGAGAAGACTCGCGTGCTTGGAAAAGCGAAGGCCGACGTGCAGGAGTTGCTCAACCGGGCCGAGGCCGACGGCAAGCGCCTGATGATCGCAGCCTTCGGCAGCGGCCGGGCCTACAACCTCTACACGTTCGCCCAGAATTTCGAACCTGAAAGCATCCGCCTCATCTTCGCGGGCGAGGGCACTTTTTGGACCGACCTGACCCGCCTGCAGGACGCGGCGGCGCTAGAGTTGCTCAAATCCTCGGGACAGGTCGAGCAACAGAAGTAGCGGCCAGCCTCCCGGCCCGGCGCAGGCCGTGCGAGGCGCTGCGCGCCTTTCGTCACCGTCGTGTCGTCGCTTGACGAACCAGCGGTCAATGAGGACCTTGAGACAAGGCTCGGTTTGGCCGGCAGTTCACCGTTGTGGATCCGCCGGGACCGGTCGATTTGGCCGCAGTGATCAACGAGGTCACGAACACGAGTACGAACGATGGCACGAGTGCGCGTACGCAAGTGACCGAAGGGCGAGTGGGCAGAGGTGACGCGGGACCGCCAGCTACCGTCGGAGAGCCAAGTTCTCCATGGCGATCGTCGTACAGCTCGCGAAGAATACCGGGGGAATCAGAGAGATGGCGCTCACGATGCTCACCTGGTCCCCTCGGTTCAGATTCCAAAAGGGGGCCCGGTAGCCCGCCATGCCCGAATCGACCAGGAGCGTACTTCCCTTGGAATCAACGCGGACGGAGCTTTCGGGAGGGACGACAGTTGAGCCTCACCATGATGGTGAGAAGTTGTTCCGGCGGCGCCATTACCGAGCGTCCAGCGGGTGCAGCTCTTTGTGGGCGGGTTGACTACCCGTCGGAGAATCATCCGACGCAACTTCCCTGGGAGGTTCTGGAAGCACATGCTTGACCTGCGGGAGGACGTCGGAGATGAACGCGTCAACCAATCTCGGCTCTAGCGTCTTACCGGCCTCATCTCGCAGAATACCTACCGCCTGTTCGACCGACATCCTCTTACGGTAAGGTCGGTCCGAGGTGAGGGCATCGAACACGTCCGCGACAGCGATGATCCTGGCGGCCAGCGGTATCTGTTCACCCCGAAGCCCATCGGGGTAGCCGCTTCCATCCCAGTGTTCGTGGTGATGTCGGACCGCCGGTAGCAACACGTCCGAACCGTCTATCGGCGCGACGATCCGGTCGCCGACGACCGGGTGTTGCTGGACATGGCTGAACTCTTCGGCGGTCAACTTGCCCGGCTTGTTAATGATCCCGTCGGGGACCCCGATCTTGCCGACGTCGTGAAGCAGGCCACTGTAGGAGATTCCCTTGATTTCCTCTTCGGGCAGTCCAACGGCGCGGGCCAGCAGCTCCGCAAACTCCGAGACCTTGCACGAGTGATTGGAGGTGTAGGCATCCTTCGCTTCGATGGTCTGCACGAGGGACACCAGAGTGCAGCGAAACACGCCTGCCCGTGCTTCCTGGGATTCTCGGAGCTTGGTGGCCATGGCCCGGAATGCGCTAACCAACTCGGCGAGGCCGTCGCCGGTCCCGCACTCGATCTTGGCGGCGCTCCAGCGTTCCTCGGCAACGGCATGGGTTGCTGTTTGCAGCGCTCGGATTGGCTTAGCAGCCGCTCGCCCAGCCACAAGTCGAACCGGCACAAAGACCAAGACCGCCGCCAACGCGCCAAGGATCGCGATTCGTCTCGCTCGGCTGTTCTGTCCATTCACCGATGCCGTCGCGACCGATAGTTCTTCCCCGAGGCGCGTGATGTTGTTTCGGACCACGAACAGGGTTGCCTGCAGCGCCCGGTCGAGCGCGCCGCCGGCCGCGAGGAACGCGTCCGCGTCAACGGCATCCGTCTGAATCTTCCGTCTTGCCGCGCGAATGTGCGTGTACGGTTCGACGAGTCGCGTAAGCCCCAAGACTTCGGGTCCCCGCCGTCCCAGATCCTGCAGTGCGTCTTCGATGTGCTCCAGCTCGGCGTCCAGGATCGCCAGTTTGGCGTCCTGATCCATGGACTCGCATCTCAGGCGATCGCTGCTCTTACGAATGTCACCTTCCAGGGCGCGGAATCGCTCAAGGTTGGCCGATACCTGCAACATCCCAGCCGAGCGCCCCCCGCCCATGTCCATCACGGTGGTAACATAAAGCCCGGCGAGCGCGATGAGCAATACAAACAGAATCGCGAAGGCGGTATCGATCGGTTTGAACATTGCTTTGAGCGCCATGATGCCGTCTTTCCTGGTCAGCGGTTGACCACGCTGGCGGTTCTAGGGTTGCGGTAACGGCACGATCCACTGCCTCCCGCTTTGCTCGACGACGATCTCGGATTCACGGATTTCGACAATGTGCAGGCCCTCGGCTCCAGATGCCGATTGCAGTCTCGTGCCCGCGAACACGAGGAACTGTTGGCCGTCGAAGTCGATCACGGCCATGGAACCGCTGTCGTCGTTCATCAGACCCACGAGCTTCACTTCGGCCGCCTCCACGGTTGCGCTGGCGGCTGACTGATCGTTCGGTTTTGGCTTCGGCGGCGCGAACGGATTGGCCCGAGCCTCGAATGGAAGGACGTAACTAGGCGAGGCCTTCGACGTCCGCGCGCCAACGGGCTCGGCCTGCGCGAGGTTCGGGCGCTCGACCGGCGGCGAGGATATCGCCGGCTTCCCGGCGGGCGGCGTGGGAGGCTCCGCAGCGGCCCCCGACGGGCTGCATCCGGCGATCACCACAGTCACCGTGAAAAGAGGCAGCACCGCAACGAGCGCGACCCGCCGACAGTAATACGTACTGCCCATAACACTACACCCACGAACGAGCGCGGTCGCCCGCGACCGACAGCCTGTACCGCCCTTCGCCGGGCCGTACCATTACTAATGGGCATGGCCGGTGACGCGATGCGTCGCCGCATCCAGCGCGTAGGCGGAACCATCGACCGGGCAGACCGGAATTCCATCGGGAAAGTACTCCGCATCCGCCGCGATGTCCGTCAGGGCGTCCAAAGGCCAACTGCCCTCGTTGAAATACCACCTCTCTACGGCGGCGTTGATGTCGCGCTTGTTCTTGTAGCAGGCGGTGATCTTGGCTGATGACGAGCTCACGAACAGGCGCGGCACCACAATGGCCGCCAGAACTCCGAGAATGACCACAACGGCCAGAATCTCGACGAGTGTGAACGCAGGTTTTCTTCGGCCAGGTGTTCGTATCACACGTCACTTCTTGCCTACCAGCGCTTTCCACCGACCCCTGTGATCCACAGCGGCGAAGAGACTGAACCGATTGCCAACGATCCACCCCTGAATCAGGACGGTCGCTAGACAGCGTGCCTATGCCGCCGTTCGCCCGGCCGTACCGCTACTAATGGGTGTGCCCGGTGACGCGATGCGTCGTCGCATCCAGCGCGTAGGGCGTACCATCGACCGGGCAGACCGGAATTCCATCGGGGAAGTAATCCGGATCCAACCCGATGTCCGTCAGGGCGTCCAAAGGCCAAGTGCCCTTGTCGAAGTACCACTTCTCTACGGCGGTGTTGATGGCGGCCTTGTTCTGGAGGCACGCATTGGTCTTGGTCTGGGCCGAACTCACCAACACGCGCGGCACCACAATGACCGCTAGAATCCCGAGAATCACCACAACCGCCAGAATCTCAACCAGGGTGAAGGCACCTTTTCTGCGACGCAGCCTTCGTAGCATGTGTCACCTCTCGTTTGCCGCCAATTTACCCCGACCTTGGTGGCTCCCTGCGGCTGGAAGGCCAAGCCGATTGACGTCTGAAACCAGCGCAACATGGCTTGCGGTCTGGCATCCGCTCCATTCGGCGCACTGCCGAATCGCCCGCTCAGACGCCACTGGATCATCGGCTAACCGGAAGACAGGATTCAGTTCCTCTACCGGCAACATAAGATTCATACGACCAGGAGCCAAAAAGAGGCTGATTGGGTGGCCGCACAGGCCCAAGCCGGCGAAGAAGCCCAGCGGCGTCCGCCCCTTCCAGATGGGCGAATACACCTGGATGTCCGAGAAACGATGCCGGGACGGGGTTTGTTGCGCGCTGGGGAGCCGCGTATAGCCGAGCGGCCCGGTCCCGTAACTCGTAGCGGTGAAGACGTTCACCTCGGGTGGCTGCGACGCAGATCGAAGGTCTTAATGCCCAGCTCCAAGACGAGCTCTTCGCTCGCGCCCGGCGGGGGATGGAGTTGCAGCGCGGAAAGCTCCAATATCCGAGCCTCGGTCTCCAGAGTGGAAAGGAACCCCAAGAGACTCCCGAAGGAGCCTTGGATCGACATCGATGAAACCTGCTCCTCAACTTCCCACTCCGGCTTCTTGGCAGAGCCCTTCGCACTGTTGTTCGCTCTGCCCATCAGCTCGTCGAGCGATCGTCGGCTTATCGGACCGGGGCGGATGGAGCGCAGCTGGCACCCGGCGCTGCGGGCCAGCCGCGTGACGTCCTGCCTGAACGTCGATAGCGCCTCGGCTGGAACCAGAGCAGCCTCCAAGTCCGCCATCTCCTCCTCCATTTGTGCGACCCGTTCGGCGAGCATCCGGGCGCGTTCGGGCAACTCGGCCAGCGACGCCAGCTTCACCCGCAGTGTTCCCAGCTCGCTATACCGTGCAATCGAGCGATCCACGTCGGGCAGCACCGCGACACCCACCAGCAAGAGCGCCCATGCGATGCCAACCCACCATTTTCGCTTTCCGGTAAGAAGCGTTGCCGCCGTCGACTCGCCCATTCTCGCGACCTCCTACGGATTCGATTTCTCCGGCGCCGAAAGGCCGGCGATCAGCGTGCACTCGAGGGAGAACTCGGTGACGATGGTGTTGCCATGCTCGGTGCTGGTTGTGGTGACGATCGTAGCACTCGCAAACAACGGCGCGCCCTCGAGGTCTCTGCGGAATTGATAAACGAGCGACTCGTCATAAGCGGCACCCTCGATGGTGAGCTGTCGTTCAGCCGTCAGCCGAACGTGCGTAAGCCATAGCCGGTCCGGTACACAAACACGGATTGTCTCCAAGAGCCCCTTCCAATTCCGCTCCTGAAACTTCTGCACGAGCTCGCTCAGGCGCGCGGCACGCTGCTCGGTCTGGGTCATTCGCAATTGCAGTTCCCGGTACTCCAACTCGACGGGCGAGGGCTGCTCGGCTTCGATGCGCAGCATGGTCAAGGTGCCCTCCAAACGCTCCTGGCCAAAGTAGGCCATAGCCCAAATCCCCAGGGCGGCGAGCGTCGGCCAGAGCAGGGAGCGAAAAAGGCCCTCCAACGCCGAACGACGCCGGACCTCGGGCTCGGCCGTCAGGTTCGGGCCAACCACGTTGCTGCCGGCACGTACCAGACCCGCCACTGCCCCGAGCGCGACGACATGCGCTTCCTTTGCCGCAAGATCATCGGAAGATACAGCCAGGGCCGTGCTGGCGGCGTCGTTTATCCTCAGGAGATCCGCTTGGAAGTCCTGGGAATTCTCGAGCGCCTGCGCGTAGGGCCGAACTAGATCCGCCCGGCCGCACAGGATGATGTCGTGCACCTCTTCGGAAGTGCCGAAGACGCGCAGATAGTGACGAGACATTTTCTCCAGCTCTGCGGGAAGCCTGGAAGCCCGCTCAGGAGTTGGAGATTCCGAATCCAGGCCGGCTGTTAACAAGGGGCGGCGACTGACGAGCACATGCCCCTCAGAGACGACGCCGATGTCAATCCCGTCTGCGTCCGCCAAAACGAGCAGGGCAACTCTGCTGTTGAGCTGGCCCGTGACGGACGCCATCCGCGCCAGCGCGACTAGCGCCGGCTCGATAACTTTCACCCGCAGACCGACCTGCTCCAGGGCCTTGGCCAGCGGATCGATCGTCGTCGCTGCCGAGACACCGAGCAGAGCGTGAGTGCGGCCGTCGGCCAAGCGGTGAAGATGCTCTCCGACCACCCGGTCTCCCACGCCGAATTGGACATAGCTGACCGAACGGTCGACGGCCTGTTGCAGGTCCGTGCCGACCAGGCCGTCTGAGCCGACCGAGTAACGCAAGACCATCCGCCGCCCACCGACCGCGACGGCGGCCTGTCCCCCAGCGATTCCCAGACGCCCCAGTGTTGTCTTTAACAAGGGAACCAGGCTCGACGCAGGCGGTAGGCTTGCCGGTGAGTAGGCTTCGGCGTCCGGAATGACGATCTCCTCGCAGTGGAGACGCCGAGGCGCGGTGGCACGGGAGGCCGAGTTCGTTCCAGTGAAGGCGGCCAGCCGAAGGCGGTCGCCCGAAAGCTCGAATCCAACCAGACAATCCTTGGACTTCGCGCTTGGCACGATCGATCACCCGTGTAACACCGGCCGCCCGATGACTTCATGAATCATCGGCCGACCTATGGTGCCACCGTAATGGTGGCCCGAACCGTCTTGGACAGGCCGCCGACCGTACCCGTGGAGGTAACGATGACCTCTCCGCTACCCCCGTCGGCGACGGTGACGACGTACGCGGACCCGGATCCGGGCGGAAACTCCACGCCCGGAGCGGGGAACCCGGCCCGCCAGGTCCGGTCCGCCCGAAGCATGGCGAGCGCGTGCTGGATCCCGGCGTCGGCCGCATAGAGCGCCTTGCTGAGGCTGAGCGTGTTGCGCGTGATCGCCATTTCCGTGGTCCCAACCTCGAGCACGAGAACCACCAGCGACGACACGATCAGCATCGCGAAGATGCACACCAGTAGCGCGGCCCCGCGGGCACGGTGCTGACGTCCCGCTCCCACAGACCGTGATCGACAACCGGCAATCTGGCCGACGACGTTGCTCACAGTTCCTCCCACAGGACGACGGCGGCCTCGTTGGGCGGAACGTAACGGACCTCCACGGCCACGCCGTCCACGTAAATTTCCGCTTCCGGAGGTCCGATGGCACTCATATAAAGCCGCACGAGACGCGAACGAATGCCCGTCCACGTCCAACTCTCGAGATTCGAAAAATCAAGGTACTCTGTTCCCGGATTGGCGCTGCCCACGTGCTGATTGAGCACGGCCAGCGGCACCTGTTCCGCCGTGCTTGGCGCGGGACTGTCCTGGATTTCCCCGGATTCGGTCGTCGTGGGCAAGCGCGCGTGGAACTCGTCGTCCACCACCGTGGCAGTAATGTAGTAGTTGGTAATCACGAGCCGGACGCGGGTGATCGTCCCCAGGTCCTCCCACGAGCCGGCGTAAAAGTAGTCCTGGCGGTCGATATCCCATTCGGCTATGGAGAAGATTCGGGAGTAGGCGTGGACGGCGTCCGGTGGCCCGACGGCACCCGATGTGTTGCCCCACTCGTTGAATTGAGTTCCCACTCCAGTCAGCCAGAAGGTTTGGGTAAGTGGAGCAGCCTCGAACGTGCGTATTTTCACCGAATCCACGTAGATCGTCGTACCGCCCGCTCCGGGGTTTTCATTGTCGATATCCACATGGATAGCAGCCAGGTCCTCGTACGACCAACTGGCGTAGTCGTCCGTCACGTCCACCCAAAACCAGTCAATGTTATCCTCAAAGCGCAACAGCGGTCGTTGCCCGAAGGTGTGTATGGGCCCATCACTTGGAGCACGGTTACGGATCTGAATCTCTAGAGCGTCGTCGCCCATTGCGACTTCAGTTTTCAGGTACAAACCAACCAGCACCGTGCCGAGTGTTCCGGTGTATCCGGACACACTGAACTGTGCGTCGATCTCGGCTCCCTCGGTGCCGTAGCTGAGCAGTCCATCCGGGGGGCCGGGCAGATTGTCATTGTTATTCCACGAAGCGCCGCCACCGTGACTCGTTGCGTAGAAATCGATGAACGGGGAGGCGAGCGCGTCCTGCTGCTTGCGGATCCAGACCGTCGACGAAAGCGAAAGCGGCGTCTCCTGTACCGGAATCGTGACGGTCGCGGTGGTACGGATCATCCGAACGTCGGCCGGCACGGTCGTGGGTGTGACGCCGTCGATTTGGAAGCACTCGAACTTGAGCGCGTCGATGCCGGTCGCCAGGAGCTCGCCCGGCGCATTTCCATCGATCTCCCAGCGGACGACCGTCTGCACGTCATCCCGATACCATTTGACGACGCGGCCGTCGGGCAGCGTGACCTCCAGGTTCCCCGTTGTGTCGGTCGGGCCGCTGACGCTGATAACGTTGCGGCACATGCGCAAGTGACGCGTGACGTGCGCCAGCGTTCCCCCAAGGTGCTGCATCATGTCCGAGCGGCGATCCTGAATGTCCCACGCCTGCCAGGCCGTCCGTACGACCTGGGCACTGGCGACGGAGATGATCGTCAGCAGCGACATCGCCAAGACCGTTTCCAGTAGCGTCATGGCCGTGGGCAGACTTGGCACGCGAGGAACCCGCGCCCATCCGGACACTCTCTGATCGCATGGCACCCGTGGGCGCATAGCCTGCGCTTCGGACTCAGCCGGCTGCCGCGGATGCAGGTAGGAAGATTCAGGCATCAACTTTCGATGCTCCGGGCCATTTTGGTGTGAAGCTCAACCATGGCTTCGTTTGACTCGTGCACCAGGTTCCCGTTCTCGTCGGACCAGACGCGGACGCTGATGGCCATCAACAGGTCGGGGATTCCCCCCCCGGCCGACGCGTCGCTGCGGACGATTTTGTAGGCGATCTCGGGTAAGCCTTGCGACGCAAACGTGCCGCTTTCTTGCGCGGTCGTGAAACCCCCGTTGATTACCGCCATTTGCTCCTCGACAGTCTGTATCGCCAGCACGACCAGGACTCTCTCCTCTTCGAGATGGCGGCGCAGCGTCATGGAGTCAGCCAGATATTTCGTCGCCGGGACGATGCAAATCGCCAGTATGGCGGTCGCGGCAATCAGCTCCACGAACGTGAAGCCGCGCTGTCTTCGTCGGATAGTCACAGTTTGCTCACAGTCGTCGTTCCGGTGGCAGCGATGACCTGCACGCGGTAGGTCACTCCCGAGCCAACAAAATCACAGCGGAATGCCGCCAGGGCCGCGCCGGTCGGCTCGAACTCGGCCGCCCAGGCGGTTATGGTTCCGTCCACACCCTTCGGTAGGGTCCGATAGGATTCCACGGCAACATCGGAGCCGCTGGCCCGCCGGAAGATCGTGTACCCCTGGGGATCGAAGCCGACATAGTGGTTGATTCCCTCGCTGATGGCCAGGCTGCGCGCGTGCCGCAGGTCCAGGGCCAGCCGCCGCGCCGCCGCTTGGACGCCGGGCCGGCCAATACTCCCGGAGCCAAGCCGCGTCACGACCACAGCCGACATGATGCCGATAAGCATGACGACCACGAGCACCTCGACCAGGGTCATGCCGGTGGGTTGAGCAGACCAAAGCGGCGTGCGCCCTGGGGGGGTCGTCAGAAATCGTCGCCGGTGCTCGGGAGTCAGGGGCCACGGGACCATTCTCGACACCACCAATGTCATCCTATCTGCTTGAACATGTCGAAGATCGGCAGGTAGATTGCCAGCGCAATGGTCCCGACGACGAAGGCCATCGCGACGGTGACGAGCGGCTCGACCAGCGAGCTCATGCGCTGCGTTCGCCGCCTGAGATCCTTTTCAATGTATCGACCCATCTGCATCAACATCCCGCCGAGCTCACCGCTTTTCTCGCCCAGACTCATCATGCGGGTTAGCAACGGGGGAAAGAGGGACCGATATTCGTCGAGCTTGCTGCCGATGCCCTCTCCGCGGGCGACCGCCAACCGCAGTTCGTGCACCATCGCGGCGAATTCCGAATGATGCACCGCCCGTTCGGTCAGCGCGAGCGACTCCTTGATGGATACACCTGCGGCGAGCAGGCTCCCGAACGTTTCAACGAAACGGCCCAGCATGACGTTGCGAACCATCGGGCCCAGCAGCGGAAGTCGAAGCAGCACGCGATCCTGAACCGACCGTACCCGCGGGTGATGACGGAAGTATCGATAAAGCAACACCGCGGCGACGAGGAAGCCGAGCACAATCCACCACGTTTTCGCGGCGATCCCGCTCATGGCGATCAAGACTTGCGTGAGCTGCGGGAGCGGCATGCCCGCCTTCTCGTAGGTCTCCTCAAAAATCGGCACGACGAAGACCATCAGGAAGCCCACCGCGGCTGACCCCAGGACCGTGATGATTGCCGGGTAGGTAAGCGCCTGCTGGATTTGGGCTCTTGTCTCCCGCCGCTTCTCAGTATTCTCGGCGATGCGCTCCAGGGCCGGCGACAGGGTGCCGCTGATCTCCCCCGCGCGCACCAAACTGACCGCCATGGGCGAGAAGGAATCGGGATGCTTGGACAACGCTGTCGAGAAGGAGCTCCCCGACTGTATGTCGCGGACCAGGGCCTCCAGCGTCGGCGCCGAATTACTGAAGGTGTCATCTGTGGTCAGGGCTTCCAGCGCTTTGACTAGAGGAACGCCACTGTTGAGCAACGTCGCCGTGTTCGAGCAGAACGCAGCCAGGTCCGTCTGCGCAAGGGGCTTGTTTCGCCTTGCACGCGCCGTGCCACGCGTGGTCGCCGCGCGAAGACCGCCGGCACGCGGTTGGCGTCTGGCTCCGCCCTCGGCCCCGACGATCGTTACCGATCGGCCGTCCGAACTGTGCGAGGCAACGACTCTCATCCCGCTGAACCAAAGAAACCCAACGCTAGTCCATGATCTTCTGTCGAATCTCCTCGACCGTGGTTTCACCGGCGAGAACACGCGCAAAGCCAGCGGTCGCCAGAGTCACCATGCCTTCCTTATCGGCGACGGCATGGATCTCCGAGGTAGACGCTCCCCGCTCGATAAGCTGCTTGATCGCCGGCGTAATGACGAGCGACTCGAAAATGGGTATGCGGTTAAGAAATCCGGCGCCGGAACACCTGTCACATCCGGCGCCGCGGAAAAACTTATGCTCGCCGGCCACCTCGGTGTGCGCCGCGACAGCCGCGAGCGCCGCCGGAGTCGGTTCGTATTCTTCTTTGCAGTCCTCGCAGTTGCGACGGACGAGGCGCTGCGCAACCACGCCCAGCAGCGCGTCGGAGATGAGAAACGAGTCCACGCCCAAGTCCGACAGTCTCACCACCACGCCGACCGCGTCATTGGTGTGCATTGTGCTCAGGAGCAGGTGGCCGGTCAGGGCGGCTTGGACGGCCGTCCGCGCCGTCTCCCGGTCCCGGATTTCGCCGACCATGATCACGTCCGGGTCCTGGCGGAGCAGATACTTGAGCGCCGAGGCGAAGCCCAAGCCGAATTCGGCGTCCACCTGGATCTGATTGATTCCCTCCAACTGGTACTCGACCGGGTCTTCCACGGTCACGATATTGCGGTTCGGCTGGTTCAGCTCGGTCAGGACCGTGTAGAGCGTTGTCGATTTGCCGCTCCCCGTCGGGCCGGTGGCCAGCAGCATGCCGTGCGGATGCTCCATCATGGCCCGCATGCGCCGATACTCTTGTGCGGGGAATCCCAGCCGATTGAAGTCGAACTGAGACGTTGCCCGGTCCACGATCCGGGCCACCACTTTCTCGCCGCAAACCGTCGGGATCGTCGAGACACGCAGGTCCAGGGAGCGACCGGCCTCGGACAGCGAGATGTGCCCGTCCTGCGGACGGCGACGCTCAGTGATGTCCATGTCGGCCATCACCTTGATGCGTGACACGACGGCCGGCATGATTCGGCGGGGGATGGTCATGATCTCCTGCAGCTCGCCGTCCACGCGGTAACGAACACGCACGTGGTTGCCTTGGGGCTCCAGGTGGATGTCGGAGGCCTGCACGCGCACGCCGCCCGAAATCACCGAGTTCACCAGGCGCACCACCGGGGCGTCGTTCGGGTCATAGCTCCGATTCGAATCGTCATCGCTGGTCTCGGCGTGCCCCGAACGAATCTCGTCGATTCGCATGTCGATGATCGTCTGCCGGGCGGTGACGTTCTCGTCGTAGCATCGTTCCAGGGCGGCCAGCATTTGGGCCGAAGAGGTGCCGACCGGTTCGACGGGATAGCCCGTCAGCAGCTCGACCTCCGAAATCACCTCGAGGTCGTCGGGCGTAACCATCGCCAACAGGAGCCTCTCGTCCTGCACGGCGATGGGCAACACGAGGCGCCTCCGCGCTAGCGATTCGGGTATCAACTGTGCACATTGCGGGTCGGCGGACTCCGCGTCCAGCGTCCGATACGCGACGCCGTGTTGTTCCTGCAACGCAGCGGATAAGTCCTCCTCGCTGACCAGGCCTTGCCGCAGGAGGATTTCGCCCAGCAGTGTGTCTTCGTCGCGGCGCACCGCCAGCGCCGCCTCCAGGGCTTGCTCCGTCAGAAGCCCGCGGTTCACCAAGAGTGTACCGAGTCGAGGGATCACGCGCTGCCCCGGCCCCTGCCCGAACCGGCCTTGTGCGCGCCAAGGTGGCGCTGAATCTTTATCTGAAGAACCGTGGGATCGTAGGGCTTGACCACATAGTCATCCGCTCCTGCACTCATCGCCTTGTTTATATCCTCCGTCTCTGATCGCGCCGTCAGCATGAGGACCGGAATCCCACGTGAGGTCTCCGATTTCTTCAGGTGGGAACAGGCCGTCACACCGTCCAGGCCCGGCATGGTCACATCGAGGATGATCAGATCAGGGTTGTGCGTTTCGGCCAGTGAGAGCGCATCTTCCCCGCTCTGGGCCGTGATCACGCGATACCCGAGCAACTGTAGCCGGAACGTGATCAGATCGAGCACCTTCTGCTCGTCATCGACCAGCAGGATCGTCGGCTTCTCGTTCATGGCTTTCTTCCGTTCCACGACCAACGCCGATTGAAAACGCGCTCAGCTCCGCCTCGGCGCGCGCCACAATCGCCTCGGGGTTGTCGCCGTCTTCCGGGTAGACGGCGATGCCGAACATCATGCTGCACTCACCAAGGCTTGCTCCACAGGCGCGAAACATCTCGACCAGCGAATGCAGGAGGCGGTCGATTGTGGCGTACGCTGCAGACCGCGTGCCGCCTCGGATCAGCAAGAGGAGTTGGCCCTCAATCGCCACCACCGTGTCGGCAGGTCGCAGGTTTTGGATGGCAACCTGCTGGGCGGCGGACAACAGATCCGGATGCAGACGCTCTTCGGGATCCCCGTTATCGGTCACGAATCGCAGCAGCACGCCGGCCAGCGGCGCTCCCAGCGGACGAACGTCTTCGATGGCGCGCTGCGTCGCACGCACCATCCATGATCGGGCACAAGCTTCCGCTTTGGGGAACCGGAAAACAAAGCACGATCCTTTGCCCGGCGCACTCCGGACGTGAAGCGTGCCGCCGTGTGTCGAAGCGATGTCACGCGCGATGGTCAGGCCCAGGCCCATGCCACCGCTGCCCGGCGAGCCCTGGGCCGAGCCGTCTGTGTCCCCACGTTCGAACGGTCGGAAAACCCGCTCCTGATCAGCCGGTCCGATCCCCGAACCCGAGTCGTGCACTTCGATCACGACCGACTCGTCCGCGCCGGAGCACCCCGACTGCGCCGCGTGGAAAGCATCTCCGGCATCTGCCGCCTTCGCGGCATCGACGACAAAAGCTCGAACCCGGATTTCCCCGCCGGCGGCCGTGTGGCGAAGTGCGTTGGTTATCACATTCCGAAGGGCCTGCACGAGCAGCTCGTGGTCCCCGGTCAAGATCGGCGGCGGCTCACCGATCTCGACACGCAATGAAATGCCGTGTTTGACGCCGACTGACTGCGCGCAGAGTGTCGTCTGCTCCACGACGCGCCCTATATCGACGGGACGCGCTACCATCCGCAAAACGCCCGCCCGCGTGACCCACAACGATGTGAGATCCACCAATGCGCGGACCAGGCGTTCAAGATCCTCCACCGCGGAGTTGAGAAAGCGGCGTTGCGCCGCGTTCAGCTCCCCGACCACGCCCTCTTGCAGAAAAGCGAGCGCTTCGCGCGCCGCCGTCAACGTGTTTCGAAACTCGTGGACGATCGCTTTGAGGCGGTCCGTCTTGCCTGTCAAGAGGCGGCCTTCGGTGCCGCCTTGATCCAGTGGCTGCAGGATCGCCAAGCGCCAAGTGTGGGAATCTGCCGCACGCTTCCAAGGGAGCACGTCGAGCTGGTACTGCTCGCCTCCCGGCACGCGGACGAGCGGCGTTACCGTCGGCCCGACCCCATTGCTCAGGGTCGAAAGTAGCGTCAAGAGAGACTGCGTTTCCCCGTCAACAACAAGCGGCAGACTCGAAGAGTGGGCGTCCGCGATCTGCCACAAGGAACGCGCTTTGGCGTTAAGAACTACGTCCCCGGTACCGCGATCCAGCACTACGGGCAACGGGATGCGCTCGAAGATTTCGGCCAGAAGTTCTCTGGGCAGGCAACTGCTGTCGCCTGTGTCGCAAAGCGAAGGGCCACTGGTAGGGATGTCGCGTGTCACCGGCATGGACAATCCCGCAGTTCATTGAATCCGCGCACTGCGCACGGTCCGCTAATCGGCCGTCATCACACTTAGCCGCGCTCCATATCGTCATATCTAGGTCTCTCAATCATTACTTGAACAGCGATCATCGACAGGCCGCAAACTCAGGAACATGCTGCGTCCGGAATGTCAACGGGCTTGTTTTATCGTCCGCGCAGCAGCGCGGCCCACCGGAGAACCGTCACAGCCGACACGCGAGAAGCCCCCCAGCGGCCCTTGGCACTACTTCCGGGCGGGGAGGTCGCGGAGGCGGGCGCGGACCCAGGCGTCGTCGGGGTCGATTTCGAGCGCGGTTTCGTAGTGGCCTCGGGCACGGTCGAAGTCGTTGCCCCGCTCGTAGACCTGGCCAAGGAAGCGGTGGGCCAGAACATCTGAGGGTCGTTCGGTCAGGATCGACTCCAAAAGCGCAGCAGTTGTAGCCAAATCGCCGCCATGCCAAGCGAGGTATGCGCGGAGTAGTCTCCAATGCGACGTCTTAGGCGCGAGTCGCTCGCCGCGCTCAACACAATGTCGAACGCCGTCCCAATCGCCGAGTCGCATCAAGCTTTCTGCCAACAGCCACCAAGCACGAGCGTCATCCGGCGACTGCCGCAGATGTTCCTCGAGGAGTTTCTTGGACTGCTCTGCCGTGCCGGCGCGGGCATGGCAGATTGCCAAAGCGCGCAGGACGCTTGGTGAGACCGGCACGGCCTCCACGCTCGCCTCGGACGTCTGGTCTGCCGTTTCGACCAGCGGTCGTAAAACGGCCAAGCCCTCGGCATAGCGACCGAGACGTGCCAGCAGGAGACCGTACTCCTCGGCGGCCCAGGGGGCATCCGCCAAGCAGTCCCCGGCCGCCTCGAAATCGGCGGCGGCTGGCACCAGATCGCCCAGCAGCACGCTGATTCGCGCCCGCAGCAAGAGCAATTGCCCGTCGCCTTGCAGCCGTCGAAGCTGCTCATCCACAAAGGCCTTTGCCTCAACCGCGCGGCCGACGGTGACCAAACATTCGGCCGCGGCCAACAAGTAATCCACGCTGTTTGGCTCGAGACCAGCCGCCTTGCGGTAATGCTGTAGTGCGTCCTCGGCACGGCTGCGCCGTTCGGCGATCATCCCCTGCGTGTAGACCAACTCCGCGGACGTATCGCCCAGACGCTTCGCGTGATCGACAGCTTCACTGGCTGCGGTAAGGGCCCCTTGCTCCAGATAGCACTTGGCCAGCACGCGCTGATAGGTCGGATTCTTCGGGTCGAGGGCAGCCGCCTCTCGCAGGGTCGCGACCGCCTTGTGGACGCGTCCGTCTTCAAACTGCTCGTTGGCAAGCCCGAGCTTTAACTCTGCGCGAACGCGGTTCCAATTCTGCTCCGCGGCAAGTTGTTGCGTCTGGTGCGGCGGGAGCTGACATCCAATGCTTGTGACCAGTGCACAGGCTGTGGCGATGCCCAGAATCACGCGCGCCAAAACGGCACGCCGCTCGACTCCGGCCAATGATCGGTCCGCACTCATCGCTTCGGCGCAGCGTGGTGATTCACGAGGGGTCATTGACGAACCTCCGATGCCGCTCGCGGGGGGTAACGGGCGTAGCTCGGGCATTCCGGATGCCGCCGCACTCACGGACCCGCCCCGGGAGAGCAGCGCCGGCGCGAGCCGGCGGCCGTCTGCGTGGGGACGGTTGCTCAGTCTGCCGGTCCCGGGTCATGTGGCTCCGTCTCGACGACCAGCCGTTGGGGTGGGCCCCGCGGCGCGTCGCGATGCGACTGGTTACTCCGTGCCGGGCGCGTCAGAGTTGCCCTGGCGCCGGAAAGGCGGCGCGGGGCGACCAAACGGGGGTACCTCGGCCCCCGGTTTGCCCACAATCAGATCCCAAATGAAAGTGCGCGTGACGGCCCCGTCCTCGTCCCACTCGCGGGTCTGCTCGATTTCTTCCTTGAGCTTGATGCCCGCCAGAAGGCGCGGCTGACTGTGCAGGGCCATCCGGACGTTCCAGAGGGCGTCCCCTTCCTGACCTTGGGCAAAGAGCTTGACGGCTCTTCGGTAATAGGTCTGGGCGAGGCGATCCCGTCCGTGCCACATCATTCCCCGCCGCAGACCCACGCGGATCCGCTCGATGTCTTCGAACTGTTCGGCGCTGTAGCGGGCGTAGTCGGCGTCGTCCTTGATGATGTGCACGGTCAAGAGAATGATCACCTCTTCACGCTCGAGCGTATCGCTGCGCGAGCGGAACGCGGCGCCCACGATCGGCAGATCGCCGAGCAGCGGCATCTGCGCGCGGGTATCGGAACCGACCTCGCGGAACAGACCGCCGATGAGGATCGTGTGCCCGTCCCGAACCAGCACATTGGTCGTCACTTCGGTCGTCTGCTCGAAGGGTAGCTCGCTGGGGGTGAGCCCGCCGACGCTGTCCTCCGGGTGCAACTCCATGCGGACGTAGCCGTCCGTTCCAATGAAGGGCCGAAACGTCAACTGCGTGCCCGTTTCGAGGAACTCGATCTTTTCGACGGCAGAAGTCTCGGTGACCGTGGTGGTGATGTATCCGTCGCGTCGCCCGACAATCAAGTTGCCCACCTGCTTGTTGAGGGCGAGCACCTTCGGGTTTGCCAGAACCTCGGTATCGACAATCTCCTCCAAGGCGCGGATAAACACTCCCACGCGATCCTTGATGATGCCGAAGGTGAATCCGCCGGCCGGCACCGCGGCGTTGAGCTCAGTCCGCGCCGTAAACGTGGTGTCATTGAGCCTGACCTGAGGCGTATTGCCCGTAGCGATGCTCTGCGCGGCCGGACTCGTGCTCTGCAACGTCGCGAAATCGATGCCGCCCACAGTCGTAAAGTCGATGCCCAGAGCGTTGTCCTCGGTCAAAGCTGCCCGCAGGATGGTCGCCTCCACCAAGACCTGCGGCGGTTTGACGTCAATCTGTTTGATGACGGCGGCGATCTCCGCGAACCGGTCGGGATAGTCGTAGACGATGATGAAGTCGTGACCGGCCAGGGCATCACCCCCGGCGGATTGCGGGTTGGCCGCGATGCCGACCCTGGCAGCCGGGGACGTGACGATACTACCGTGCTCGCTCAGGAGGGGCTGAATCACCCTTTCGACATCCGAGGCCGTGACGTAGTTGAGCCAAAAGACTCGGTGTGTGGTCGGCGTGGCCGCGGCGCGTAACGCCGCCAGTTCCTCGGCAGTATAAACGTAGATCAGGTCGCCGCGCGCCTCGTAATCGCAGTCGTTGGCTCTCAAGATGGCGCGCAGCGCTTCTTCGAAGGTGACGTCGTACAGATCGGCCGACACGGTGCCTTGCACGGCGGGACTGGCGATGATATTGCGATGACTTCGCACGCTCAACATGCGCAGTGCGGTAATCAGAGGCACGTCGGCCACGTGCAACTCGGTCATCCCGTCGTCGCTGACCGTAACAGAGTCGGCGTTCGAATGCGCGGTATCGCTTCCTTGGCTTTCTTGGCTTTCTGGGCTTTCTTGCACTTGCGCGTTGACGAGTGCACAGGTGTACAGCGCGCCGAGAATCGCGCAGGCTATCCGGCGGTCAACGTACTGGCGGGATGTCCGCATTGCCCGATACTCCTGACACCGAACCTCCGGCAAACTCACCTGGGCCAGCGTGCTCGCCCCGGGGCGCGACGAGGCCTCGCCCGCAGGTGGCCCACGAGTGCTCGGCCCGCAGGGCCCGACTGGAGCGAGCGGCAAAACCTGCGCCCCGTCTCCGGCGCCGTCGCCCGCGTCTGGATCGAAGACTCTTCGGTCAGCCCAGGCGAAGGTCCGGAAGCGCATGGCCCACCGGCGCTTCACCTCCCGGCTGTTATCGGCACCCTACCTTCAGTGTCCTTACCGAAAACACCGGACGCTGCCCGAGCGGCCGGTCGTCCGGGATGAGCCACGGACGCCGACACGACCGACGAGCGAGCGGCCAAAGACCGGCGGAGAAACGCGCAACAACCGGCACACCCAGAACCCCCTAGACACGCCCCAGACGCCCTAGCCGTTTTGGAGCCCCCCGGCCAGGAGAAACGGCCAGCCGCTAGCGGCTGGCCGCTTGGCGGTTACTCGATTGGACCGGGATGATGATACCGACCAGTCCGACCTCGGCATCCTGCTGGCCCACTGGGGCTGCGGCACCTAGATCGGCAAACAGAACCGGGAGCGCGAGCGACCGGCTGGGGAAGTGCCGCCACTCCGACGCAGATCAGCCCGGCCCGGACATCCTGCCGAGCCACTGGGGACAGGGCTGCCCGTAGCACGTAGTCGGGCAAGCGAGCTGGATCGATATTCCGCGGGTTGCGGCGCGCGGAACGGGACGGCGAGGCTCCCGCTGAGCCATTGACACTGCCCGGCTACTGATACCTCTTTTCAATAATCGCCGTGTACCTATTTACCCTAATACCCCTCCCTCCGGCGTATCTGTGTGATAAACTGAGCATCGGCTGATCGGCAGCCTTGGCGGACGCGACGGCCAAGCAAGGCTGAGTGACCGCCGCAATTCACCGCGACTACCAGATCGGCATTCAGGAGAATGGTGCGTCAAGACACACCCTACGAGGGTTGTGCCATGTGTGCTTGCGGGAGCGGCCTGAGGCCCACGGATCGAGGAGAACGGTGCGTCCAGACGCACCCTCCGAACCGGGAGGCCCTTTTCCCGGGGACCCGGACCACCTCGCGCCCAGAAAAAAAAGTGGGAAAGCGCGTCGTCTAACGGCGCCGTTAGCGTGTGAAGGATTGGTGGACCAGGCGTCCGGGTCGGCCGGCGACAACCGCCGACCGCTCAGCGTGTGGTGAGCCCATGAAATGTGCCAACGGCCCATCGGGGCGCAGCGAGCCCGATCAGCCGTCGGGCCCTCAAACAATCAGCACAGGAGGTATGTCATGACTACGTTTCTTCCATGTTCGGCGCGGCGCGGGACACGGTGTTCCGCGGGAATCGTTGTTTGCACGGTGTTGACGCTGCTTCTGTTCGCCAGCGGACCACTCGCCTTCGGCAATCCGCTGGACTTCGTCCTGTGGCAGGATTTCCCCGGACTGCGGGGTTCTGACGGACAATGGGCAGATTTCGACAATGACGGCGATCTTGACGTGGTGACAGCCGGGAGGACGAGCGAAGGCGATCGCATTACGAAGACGTACGAGAATCGCAACGGCACCCTGGTATTCCGGCAGGATCTGATCGGTGTCGAGAGCGTCGACAGCACTAACCTCGACTGGGGTGACTATGACGGCGACGGCGACTTGGACCTCGCGCTCGCGGGACAGACAACCGGAGATGTGACGCTCGCTCGCATCTACACCAACGATGGTTCGGGCAACCTCTCCTGGGATACTGCCCAAGAGCTGACCGCTGTCGGAGACGCTTCGGTCGCGTGGGGCGACTACGACAACGACGGCGACCTGGACCTCGTGATTATTGGGCTACCCGTGATCGGAGAACCAAACCCAATCTCTGTTCTCTACAGGAACCACCCACCCGGATCCCTGTCGATCGAACCCTCGGTGTCCCTGCGCGGCCTCCGACGCGGGTCGGCCGATTGGGGCGACTACGACAGCGACGGCGACCTGGACCTCCTCCTCACGGGATATGACGGCAGCCATCGTTGGACGATCCTCTATGAAAACGGACCGGCGGGCACCCTGACAGATGTCGGGAACCTCGGTCTGCCGATGGTGTCCAACTCGCACACTGCCTGGGGCGACTACGACAACGACGGTGACCTCGACCTTGGGATCGTGGGGGGGATCAGCGGTTACGGCGGGGAGAGCATTGCACGGGTCTACCGAAATGACGGAGCGTTCGTGCTGGCCGCGCACCTCATGGACGTATACGGCGGCTCCTGCGCCTGGGGCGACTACGACAACGACGGCGACCTCGATGTTGCCTTCTGCGGCTACACGTCGGTCTACATCTATACCAGGATATTCCGCAATACCGGGGCGGGTTTCTCGCTCGCCTACTCGATGGAGCCCGTGACCGACGGTTCACTCACCTGGGCCGACGCAGACCGGGACGGCGACCTGGACTTTTTCCTAATGGGCACCTACTACGGCTGGCACGAGCGCAGGCAGCTCTACCGTAACGACGGCGGCCTTCCGAACACCGCGCCCGCGGCCCCGACGGATCTCATCTGCGACTCGGCCGGCGGCGGGTTGCACCTGAGCTGGAGCGGCGCCTCGGACGCGGAGACACCCACCGCGGGTCTCTACTACTGCCTGCGCGTCGGCACGTCGCCGGGTGCCCACGACGTGATGTCCGGCACATACGGCACGCCGCTGATGGGCAACGTGCACCAGGCCACCGATTGGGTCCTGAACGTCCCCTCCGGAACCTACTACTGGAGCGTGCGCACGATCGACTCCGGCTTCATGGCCTCGCCGTGGTCGGAGGAGATGGTCTGCGAATACGACTACTGCGAAGGCGACATCACCGGCGACGGGATGACCGACCAGACTGACCTGGGGATCCTGCTCGCGTTGTGGGGCAATTGCGAGGATGACCCGAATTACGATCCCCGGGCAGACCTGGACGGCGACGGCTGCATCGGCCACGGCGACCTCGGCGTTCTCCTGGCCGACTGGGGCTGTGGGAGCGGGCTGTAGGAGGAATCAGGGGGGCGGGATTTGCGTACGTGGCCGACGCGTTCGCGACGGCTATGGACAATCAGCAGAGGAGGTATGTCATGACTACGTTTCTTCCATGTTCAGCCAGGCGCGGGACACGGTGTTCCGCGGGAGTCCTTGTTTGCACGGTGTTGACGCTGCTTCTGTTCGGCAGCGGACCGCCCGCCTTGGCCAACCCGCTGGACTTCATGCTCTGGCAGGAGCTAACCGGCGTCGCTGTCGGCGATGGGCAGTGGGGTGACTTTGACGCCGATGGTGATCTGGACCTGGTGATCAGCGGTGAGACTAGTGCCGAAGTCCTGGTGACCCGTACGTACGAGAACCAGGGCGGCACGCTCGTCGCGCGTCAGGATCTCGTCGGAGTGTACAACGGGGGCAGTGGAAATCTGGCCTGGGGCGACTATGACGCCGACGGCGACCTGGACCTGGCCGTCGCCGGGTACACCGGGGAACGCACATCCGACCGGACTGCGCGCGTCTACGAGAACGACGGCAACGGCAACCTGACATGGGACGCGGAGCAGGCACTGACCGGAGTGAACGCAGCCTCTGTCGCTTGGGGTGATTATAACAACGATGGCGACCTGGATCTCGTCGTCGCCGGCCACGACGGCACACAGTATTCAACAATTCTCTACAAGAATGACCACTCCGGATCGCTTGCGCCCGACGAGACCGTATCACTGACAGGTGTCTACAACGGCTCAGCCGATTGGGCTGATTACGATAGCGACGGCGACCTTGACCTCCTGCTCACAGGCTCGCGCGGAGCTCATCAGCCGAGGATCTTCTTCTACGAAAATGGGCCCCTTGGCACGTTCACCGACGTCGGCGGGCACGGGATTCCTCCTATCGCTCGATCGGACGCGGCCTGGGGCGACTACGATGCCGACGGTGACCTCGACCTGGCTATTTCGGGCGATGCTGACGGCTGGGTTTACGGGCGCATCTACAGAAATGACGGCGCCGCCAACTTTGTGCAGATCGCCGATCTGCTGGACTTCGCCTACAGCTCGTGTGCCTGGGGCGACTACGACAACGATGGTGACCTCGACGTCGCGTTCATCGGATGTACGTGGGCCGGTTATTACGGCCGAATCTATGAGAACACCGGCACCGGATTTACGCAGGCTTTTGTATTGCCGGCTATATGCGGAGGATCACTGACCTGGGGTGACGTCGATCAGGATGGCGACCTGGACTTGTTTCTAACAGGTAGGGGGCAAGACTCTAGTCTTTACGCCCGACTCTACGAGAACGTCGGCGCCGTGCCCAATACGGCCCCGAGCGCGCCGACCGAGCTTTCGGCGGAGTGGACCGGCGACGGCCTGCACCTGATCTGGACTGGTGCCTCAGACGCGGAAACACCCACCGCGGGTCTCTACTACTGCCTGCGGGTCGGCACGTCGCCGGGGGCCCACGACGTGATGTCCGGCACATACGGCACGCCGCTGATGGGCAACGTCTACCAGGCCACCGAGATCGTCCTGAACGTCCCCTCCGGAACCTACTACTGGAGTGTCCGCACGATCGACTCCGGCTTCATGGCCTCGTCGTGGTCGGAGGAGATCGAATCCACTGTGCTGGGCGTTCTGCTGGTAGGGAGCAAAGAGAGCGACAGCGTCCTGGCGTATCAGGGGTCAACGGGCGGCTTCATACGCGAAATCGCCGCCGCGGATTCCGGGCTGGACTATCCCAATGGGATCGTCTTCGACGGGGCCGACAACTTCTACGTGGCCAGCGCTTGGACGGACACGGTCCTCAAATACTCGCTCTGGACGGGCGAACCACTGTTGCAGTTCAGCGGTGGCGGCTTGGACGGTCCGGACGGCTTGCTGCTGCAAGAGGCGACGTTGCTCGTGTCGAGCTATAGCACCGACAGCGTGAAGGAATACAACCTGGAGACGGGCTTCTGGCTGCGGGATTTCGTGACTTCCGGCAGCGGGGGCCTGGACGGCTCGGGCGGAGTGACGCGGGCTGCAAACGGCAACCTGTTGGTGGCCAGCCAGCGTGGCGATCAGGTCCTGGAGTATGACGGGGAGACGGGCGCATTCGTCGGCGTCGCGGCGGAGGGTGGCGGCCTGAACGGGCCGGAAGCCCTGCTGCTGGACGCGGAGGGTAACCTGCTGGTGGCCAGCTTCTATACCAGCTCCGTCTTGAAGTATGCCGCGGACGGCACGTTCCTGGGTGAGTTTGTCGCCAGCGGCAGCGGTGGCTTGTCGGGAGCGTATGGGTTGGCTTGGGGCGCAAACGGGAACCTGCTGGTCAGTAGCCGCGATACGGACAGTGTTCTGGAATACGACGGCGGCGACGGGTCGTTCGTGGGTGAATTCGCCGCGGGCGGCGGCTTGGAAGGAGCCACGCATATCGCGCTGCTGCAAGTCTCTGATCCGGACTGCAACTATAACGACATCATGGATCAGTGGGACATCGACATGGGCACGTCGCGGGACATCAACGGCGACGGGGTGCCCGATGAGTGTGATTGCCCCGGCGACATCACGGGCGACGGCACCACCGACCAGCGTGATCTGGGGATCCTGCTGGCGTTGTGGGGAATCTGTGACGACGACCCCAACTACGATCCGCGCGCCGACCTCGATGGCGACGGCTGCATCGGCCAAGGCGACCTGGGCATCCTGCTGGCCGACTGGGGATGCACCGAGTAGGGCGGCGACGGCGACACGAACCAGGCCGACCTGGGCATCCTGCTGGCCGACCAGGGCTGCGGGAGCTAGTGACCTGAACTGACCAGCCTTTGCCGTCGCTGCGCAAGGAGTCGTCTATGGCCGCGAAAGCTATCAGCCATGCTTCTCCTAGAACGGGACCGTCACAGCCGGCAGCGTCACCGTCTCGCCCACAGCGGGCAACGCGAAAGGCACGTACGCCCCGTCTTCCCATTGCAGCCATCGAAAAAGCAGGCTTTCGGGTTTCATGGCGAAGCGGAACGCGGCCTCGGCCGGGCGGCCGTCGTCGGTAAGCGCTGTAATCTCGACCGTCACACCTAACAGGTTGATCTTCTCGCCGATGGTCATTGGAGCACTGTCACGATAAATCCGGTCGGACGATTGGAGTACGCAGCGGTGGTCGAACAGGAGTCGCTCCATCGCGCGGCTGGGCTGGGGATTTCCCGCCGGCGCCAGGAAGCCCCCTAGCGGGCGGACGAGCAAGGTGCGTTTGTCTGGTCGGTGAAGCTCGATGGGGTTGCTGCCCGATCCCAGCACGACCGTGCGGCTGAGATACAGGTTGCCGTGCAACAGACGCGTCAGAGCGCTATAGGCGAGTGAGATATATGACGGTGTACTGACGAGAAGGACTGTTTGGAATCGCGCCGCTGTGTCCGACGGAAGGCTGGCAGCGGCCGGGTCAACTGTGCGTCTGTATCTCTTGAAGAGCCCCGCAGTTCGGACCAGAGACAGTGGAGCCAGAGCCAAGTGTGCGAAGATGACAACGACACAGAGCGCCCGAGCCGACAGACGC
The DNA here is from genome assembly GCA_964572345.1 of uncultured Planctomycetales bacterium. Classification (GTDB taxonomy): domain Bacteria; phylum Planctomycetota; class Phycisphaerae; order UBA1845; family Fen-1342; genus JAUWXH01. The sequence continues at coordinate 3,142 of CAZNFA010000004.1, read as the reverse complement.
CACCGGATGGTGGTGTGCATTGAGCGTCACTGGCTTGGTCTCTGCATGCGATTACCGATCAAGAATAGACCTCCCATTCACGACGAACCGGCACGACGACGAAGACGCGGAAAGAAGCGCCCCGTTCGTTGCATGTACGCGCGATACTCCTCGCCGAACCTCTCGGTCAGTTGTCGCTCTTCGACCGGCGCGCGTACGATGCCTATGGTTCCGATGAGGACTAGCGCTACTGCGCCGATGACCCAATTGGTCGACATCAGGAACAGGACGATCGACACCAGAGGAAAAACCGCGTTCATCGGATGCCGCACGAACCGGTACGGTCCGTGTGTGACGAGCTTGTGGTTCGGATGCAGCCCGATTGTGCCCCGGTAGTTGCTGCCCAGCGCGAGCATGGTCCACCACATAAGGCCTACCACCACTCCCCCAAAACCGACACCGCTCCAGCGCGCCCACGCCGGCAGCGAAACCGATGCCCATGGAAACCAATGCGCGGAGAGCAACCAGTCAATCAAGAAAGCCCAGAGCGGGATCCCCACCAAGGCCCGGACCCACAGAAGCGGCGGGTATTCGTTCGCGGCCTGGGCAAAGCGCGAACCATGCTCCCGCATGGCCTTGCGATGGGCGTGTCCTATCGCACCCAAGAACAGAACGACCCAAACCCCAAAGGTGATCTTGAAGACAGCTTCGGTCTGCATGATGAGCCCCGGCCGTGCCCGGTTTTCTCGGCACAAGTCTGTGGCGCATACGGCCGTGTTATAGGTGTTCGGAGGTTCCCGATCTCCCTGTGACTTCCAGTATCATATCCCGCCGGACATTCACGGGACACTGTCTACCCATACTGCAAGGCACGGATGATCCTCAGCCGGCCGGCCCGGCGCACCTTATGGTCAGCCCGAGGGATGGCCAGTCTGGCGCTGTAGCCAACGGCCCGTCATTTCGATCTCGCAATGCGGAACCCGATCATGTTACATCGATCGTCCGCGACCCATCCGATGCGCGCGGACGCGCGAGCCCAGCTCGCATCCCCGGCCCACGGCCCATCCCGGGCGGCACGTCGCGGGCCCATCATACCCTTCTGCTGATATGGGTTGGTCTGCGACTGTTTGGCATACCGGCCCAGAAAGTCGCTGCACCACTCCCACACGTTTCCGCTCATATCGTGCAGCCCCAGGCTATTGGGCCTGAAGCTGCCGACCGGTGTCGTCTTCTTGCGGAACTCCCCCTTCTTCGCAAACGCGGACTGGTCCTCGGCCGCGTTGAAGTTCATCTCGCTCGACCGCGCGATGTTCTGCCCGTTGCCGAACCTGATTTTCTTTCCCCGCTCGCGCGCGGCATATTCCCACTCTGCCTCGGTGGGCAATCGATACCCTGTAACCTTCGTTACGTCCGTTGTGGATCGCCCCTGAGCATCCAAGAGGTTACCCGTCGCGACATCATAGGCGATGGGCAGGTCCTCTCTTGTGCTCAGCCAATTACAGTAGCTCACCGCATCCCTCCACGACACGCACGCGACCGGATCCCTTGGGCTCTGCTCGAATTGAGGATTTTTCCAATTCGCCTCGGCCACCCAGGACATGCGATCTGCCGCTGGATCCATCACGTGCGCACCACGAGAAGACAGCATTGCGTGGTATTTGTCTTCCGCGCGTGCCTCCGCGTCTTTGAACTCTCTCTCCGCGGATGTCACGTACGAGGTCTCCTTGACGAAGGCGGCGAACTCCTCGACCGTGACCTCGTACTTGTTCAAAAAAAAAGTCGATACGGTTACTTCATGAACCGGCGTTGCAAACCGTACGCCTTCGTCGAAGACATCACCCATTTCGAACATGCCGCCCTCTATGAGCACCATATCCCCCGTCTCAGCGTTCCGATCGTCTCCGGCGGCGAACGAGAAGGCTGCACCGAGAACGGCGATCGCAAGAGCAAGGCGTGTAACGCTCATCGTGTTCCTCCTTTCGTCTCTGCTGGTTGCCGCAAGTTGGCCGTCAACCTGCGTGCCTCCAGCCTCCTGGTACCACACAACCATTCTATCGAATGACGACAGTAGTTTCAATATCTTTCATAAGTTTCGAAAGCACTGTCGCGCTGGGGTTGGGTGCCCAAACCAATGCGATGGTCTCCCGCTCTCGGAGATTCCCTGAACGCGCTCACTTGGACAGCCCATCGCATCCGGAGCGTTACGTTGATACGACCATGGGCAGGGCTCACGCGGGTGCAGCCGTGGGAGCAGTGCCCTTGTCGGCCATCCTGCACGCTACAATCCGAATTCGGCTGGTGGGGTCCGATACGGGATGGTCGGCTCAGCCGCCGAAATCAGCAGACACATTGGTCTCAGCCCGGAAAATGACGCCCAGATCGACCCGGGCCTTGAGGTGGGCGAGCATCGCGCGCAGGCCAAAGATGGCCTTGATCATCCAAGTATTGGCAGGGCGTGACCGCGTGTATCGCCGCCGAAGGGCCTGGCCGTACATCGCCGCACCGCGGCGGAAGTAGTCCAGGTCGCCGAAGTCGAACGGACCCTCGCGCAGAATGGGCTCCCACGCCCAGTCGGAGAACTGTACAATCAGATTCATCCGCGCATCATCGGCCGCTTGCTTCGCGGTCAGATCACTTCCGTGGGCGAGCGGTTCGCGCAGCGCTTCCGGCGATCGGTCGGCTTCGGACGATCCGAGGTAACGCCGCTCCATGTCGGCCTTGAACTGGCTGTCCTCCTCGCTTTCGTAGTGGCAACAACCGAAGTCAATAAAACCTAACCGGCGGTCGGGCATGAACAGAAAGTTCCCCGGCTGCGCGTCGGCGTATACCATCCTCTTCCCATGACACAGCCGGACCACGGCGACGCTGATCTTGTAGCCAAAGTGGTCGCGCAGCTCCTGTGGCGGGTCGGTGGCCAGGAACGGGTCCAGGTGCAGGCCGCCGACGTACTCCATCGTGAGCACACGCTTGGTCGAGACCTCCGGGAAGACCCGGGGCACGACGATGCCCTCGTCTTCGCTGAACGCCGCCCGGGCAAACCGCAGATTCTCCGCTTCCTGCTCGTAGTCCGTCTCCAGATCGAGCTTGTGGCGGATGTCCTCAAACTGGGCCTTGATGTTGTCCCAATCGCCGCTGAGGCGCATGGGGGTGAGGAAAGCCATCA
>CAZNFA010000003.1:41098-193400 GCA_964572345.1 uncultured Planctomycetales bacterium | reverse complement strand
CCTAACGGGAACCGAACCTCAAGAAAACAGCACTGCAGACGGCTGAACTGTTACCCGAAATCCATAAGCTGGGCCGGGCCCCGGTCGCAGCCGCCTCTGGTGTTGATCCAAAGGCAAGAGTGGACGCTCTCAGGCGCGCCCCGCGCGGGAAGTTACCGGTGGATGGGACGATCCTCATCCACCGTCGGTGTGCCCTGTACGTCAGGGGCGATATTGTGCAGTCGGCCCAGCGCGCCCGGAGCAATACGCACCTCCACGACCGCCCGGCCGTTCTCGAATCGGCGGTCGAGAACTTCCGCGTAACGCTCGAGAAAGCCCAGGGCCCTGCCATCGCGGGCCGGCAATGAAAGCGTTAGCCGGCGCTGATCGCCCTGAATCTGCTCGATTACCGCGGCTTGCAGGGCCTCCAAGCCGCTGCCCGTGAGAGCGGAAATCAGCAGCCCGCTGGGATACATCCGCCGCAGGATTGCCAGAGTCGCCTCATCCTCAATCGCGTCGATCTTGTTCAGCAGCAGCAACTGCGGCTTGTCGCCCACGCCCAGCTCCGCGAGCACGCCCTCGACCGCCTGGACTTGCTGCCGCGCTTCGGGACTCGACGCGTCCGCCACGTGCAACAGCAGGTCGGCATGAATGGCTTCCTCCAGCGTGGCGCGGAAGGAAGCCACCAAGCGGTGCGGCAGATCGCGGATGAACCCGACCGTGTCCGAGAGCAACACGTGGCGCCCGTTGCCGAGCGGCCAGCGGCGGGTGAGCGTGTCCAGCGTGGCGAACAGGCGATCTTCGATGCGTGTGCCGGCCGCGGTAAGGGCATTCATCAGCGTGCTCTTGCCGGCGTTGGTGTATCCGACCAGCGAGATCGTGAAGCACTCGGCGCGGGCGCGTACCTCGCGGATTTTGCGGCGATCGATCTGGGCCAGTTTACGCTTGAGCAAGGCAATGCGTTTGGCGGCGATTCGACGGTCGATTTCGATTTGGCGTTCGCCGGGCCCGCGGGTGCCGATGCCGCCGACCACACCGGCCCCGGTAGCGCCGCCGGCGCCCGCGATGCGCTCCAAGTGCGTCCACATGCCGCGCAGGCGCGGCGCTGTGTACTCCAGTTGGGCCAACTCGACCTGCAGGCGGGCTTCGCGCGTGCGGGCCCGGGAAGCGAAGATGTCGAGGATCAGCTCGCTGCGGTCAAGCACCTTGCGGCGGATGACCTTCTCGATATCGCGGATTTGCGAAGGTGACAGGTCGTTGTCGAAGATGACCACATTCGCCTGGCACGTCTCGGCCCGCTGTCGGATTTCCTCGAGCTTGCCTTTGCCGACGCAGGTTGCCGGGTCGAAAGAGCGCCGCTGTTGCACGACCCGGCCGACGACGGCCGCTCCGGCTGAGCCGGTCAGCTCGGCCAGCTCGGCCAACGGGTCGCCGACCAGCGGCCGCCCGTCGGTCAGCACCCCGACCAGCAGTGCCCGCTCGCGGCGGACGGAAAGCTCTTCGCGGATCGGTTGTTCCGGCGGAAAGTACTCGGTCATTCGTCTCCCTGACGGCAGCCACTACGCCGCTATGAGAGTATTATACCACAAGTGGCCGGGCAGGCATTGAAACGCGTGGCCGATCCACGCCGCGGTCTGCCCGGGATGGCCCGCCGGGCCGGGAGCGAACGCGATGGTCATGCGTCTGACAGCCCTGTTATTGCCTCTGAGCCTGTTTGTCGGTTGTGTCTCATCCGGCGGCGCACGTCCCGCCGAGGTTCCCGCCGTCGCCCCCCTGAGCGAACCCGAGTTCGACAGGTTTGCCACGCGTCTGTCCGAGCAGGTTATCGGGGCCCTGGAAGGGGGGCAGTACTCTTTTCCGGCCACCGTCGCGCCGCCGGTCGTCACTGACCGCTGCATTGAGAACCGCCAGACCGCGCTCCGCTTTGCCCAGCGACTGGCAGAGGGGCTGAATGACCGGCTGGGTGGAAGGGTGCGTTTACGCCGGCCCGCGCTGTCGGACCCACAGTTACGCTCGTCGCTGGATTTCAGCGGGCGTGAGCCGGACCGCTCGCAGCGCACCATCACGTTCGTCTTGCGTGACGCCGGCAGGGGCCGGGAACTGGTGCGGGATTCCTGTGACTACGGGGTACGCCCGAAGCCGGTTGCCGCCCAACCACCGCTCGCCAAGAAGCGCGAGCTCAAGCTCGACAGCGACGCCCACGCGCTGGTGGAGCTGGTGCAGAGACAGGGCCGCTACTACCGCGACTACACTGTCTCCGGGCCGCATGGCGACGTCATCTTCGTTGACCGAAAGGCGTGGCAACGGTTTTGGCTCAAGGCCTACCGCGCCGTCCGCGCCCACGACCGCCTACACCGGGTCGAGTTGGATCTTCGCGCGCGGGGCCGCTCCCGCACCGCTGACCTGCGCGTGATCTTTCTCGACGACGCCGGGCGCCCGGTGGAAGCCACCCCGGTCTTGCCGTACCGCTTGCTGCCTTACTACACAAAAACGGTCGTCATCACGGCCGACAGCGAACGCGCCGCGCGCTACATTTGCCTGATTGACGACTGACGCGCAACACACGCCAACCGGGGGCCGCCCTATCCGGCCGCCCCCACAAGCCGCTGGAGCAGCTCGCCGAAGAGGCGTATCCCGAGGTGCTCGAAGTCGGCGAAGATGACGATAGTGGCGATCTGATAGTGCATGGTGAGCAGCCAGCAGAACGCGGTCCACGCCGGGCCGCTGGGCCGCCCCTGCCAGCCGAGTCGTTCGCGCAGTCGGTCCCAGCCGCGTTGCACGGTGAGCGCGGCCGCCTGCGAGAACCCCCAGGCCAGAAACGACCAACTGGCCCCGTGCCAGATGCCGCAGTATCCGAAGACCGCCAGATAGCACAGCGGCACGATCGCGCGGTTACCGCCCAGGGGGATGTAGATGTAGTTTCGCAGCCACAGACCGACCGTCACGTGCCAGCGCCGCCAGAAGTCGCGGACCGAGGTTGAGCGCGGGGCCCAGTTGAAGTTCTCGTCCACCGGGATGCCGAGCCACAGCGCCAACCCGATGGCCAGCTCACTGTAGGACCACAGAAAGAGGTAGACCTGAATCGGCAGCAGGTAGAAAACGCGCAGCAGCTCGCCGGTGGAATAACCCTGCGGCGAAGCGAAGAAGTCCGCCGCATGCCCAGCCACGGAAGGAGTGTTCTTGAAGGCCACCGCCAGCGCGCCCAGGCCGACCAGGGCCGAGCCGAGGCGCCGCAGGACCGCTTTGACGGGAACCTTCGCGCGCGGGTCCCAGGCGTCTAAGCGTTTGAGAAACGGCTCGCGCAGCAGAATCGGGCCGCAGCGCATGCACGGCGGATAGAGCAACCAGCAAGCCGTATCCGTCGGCCGCCCGGTCGCCGCCGACTCTCGTGCCAGATCGACCCCCCAGGCCACCAGCCGCAGAAGCAGGTATGCCAGTCCGAGGAAGTGCAGCGGCGGTACCCTGGTGGGCAGCCAGCCATACCACAGTTGCTGCGGGAACCACCACAGCGGCAGGATCAGCAGGTGCAGCCCGGCCCAAACCAACCCGATCATCGCGCCCGTGCCCAGCCACCCGCGACGCCGAAGCCGATTGAGCAGCCAGATCCACCCGCCCGCCAACGCCAGGAACAACAACAGGACAACGGTGGAGGGTGGGCCGGCGGTGCCAACCACCCACACCAACCCGCCGACGATCAGCGCCGTGCGTCGCCGCACGCGGGCCAGCATCCGGATCAGCGGCACCAACAACACAAACGCGATCAGCCCCAGCGGTCCGGCGTAGACCTCCCAGAGCGCCAGCGGTTCGCTGGCAGTGACGGGGTTGAACGGCAGTTGTGGTGCGCAGCCGGTCAAGGCAGAATGGTTACCGTTGAGCGCCCCGGCTGCATCAGGTCGAAGAGCAGCCCTACGTCCTCGTTGAGCAAGCGAATACAGCCGAGCGAGACAGCCTTGCCGATCGAATCCGGCTCGATCGTCCCGTGGATACCGTAGCCCTCGCGGCCGACGGCGTCACCCTCGATCCCCTCCAGCCCGATCCAGTGCTCACCCAGCGGGTTCTTGGGATCGTCGGCGGCGATGACCCGCTTGTCCTCGGCCGAGGCCGGCGGAAAGTAGGTCGGGTTCGCAAGCCGGTTCTTGACGCGCCACACTCCTTCCGGCGTCTCACGCTCGGCTCCCAAGGCGACGGGGAAGCTGCGCACGTAAAGCTCTCCCAGATAGACGTCCAGGCGGAATTGCGACTTATGGATCCTGGCGCGAAACGGGCCGCGCGGCACCTTGATCTTCTGCTCGGCGCGAACGCGCGTCGCGTCGCTGATGCCGTTGATCCTCATGATGGCCCCCGCCGGCACGTCGTACCTCTTCCCGATGTTGATCAACACTTCGCCGGGCTGGACCGTGTACGTTTCGACCAGCGGATCGTCCGGGAAACAACGCTTGGACAAGATGGTTTCGGCGCTGATGCGTGTCAGCAGCCGGTGGACTTCAGCCCGCGCGGCGTTGTCCAGCTTGCTCTCGAGCAAGGCGTTCAGCTCCTGCCGCGCCTCGATGAGCTTGCCGGCCTGGTAATGCTGCCGGGCGACCGCGACGGCGGCATTCCCGCTCGGCTTGTCGGGCCTGGAATCGGGGTCCTCCCCGGTCGCCTTCGGCCGGCTCTCGGACGATTGTGGTGGGACTGACACGGGGTCCGCGGGCGCACCTGCCGGTTGCGGCTCCAGGACTTCGTCGGGGTGCTCGTCGGCGGTCGCGCCGGGCGATTCCGCCGTCAACGACTTGGCGTCGCCCGCCGTGTTGTCGTCGACACGCCTCGCCTCCATCGGCGAAGCTGGCAACGGGGATTCGCCGGCCACTGGCAGCCGCGCTTGATCAGCGCCAGGCGCCTCAGCCTCGGTGAGCCTCACCGGACGCGGCGGTCCCCAATGCCACCAGCCCAGCACCACTCCCACCACGGCCAGTACGCCGACGGTGGGTATCCACGGGAACCGGCGCGGCCGGCGTGATCGTGCGCGATAGTATGCCATACTCGGTCCTCCCTGACGGTTTTCTCGGTTGCCGTTCCTGCCAGGCCGTCAAGATAGCGGGTCTCCGCGGCCGCTGGAAGCCGGAATCCGCGGCCCCACCGCGGCGGGCGAACCCGTACGGCGGTGGCCCGGCCCCTCGACTTGAGCTATCATCCACACAGGGCAGGGACGCCACGGCATGGCAAGGACGTCACAGCAAACCGAGATACGCCGAGCGCCACGCGAGCGGCACCTCCTCAACAGTCAGCACGCACACAGCCCAACGGATGCGCATGGGCGTAAGACGTATGCCGACTGCCGCTGTACCCGCGACTTCAAGCGCTCGCTCGCCGCCTTTCGCGTCTTCCAGAACGTCGAGTGCGGGCTGGCCGCGAACACAATCGAGGCGTATCGGCGCGACCTGTACCGCTTCGGTGACTTTCTCCACCGCCGCTCGATCGAGACGTGGGAGCACATCACGCCGCAAATCATTCAAGAGCATCTGGTCGCAATGACGGATTGCGGCTATCGCGAGACGACGCTGGCGCGGCACGTGGTAGCGGTGCGCATGTGGCTCAAGTGGCTCTACTGGACCAAACAGATCACCCACGACGCCGGCAGTCTGGTCGAGCTGCCCAAGGGTTGGCAGCGGCTGCCGCACACCCTCAGCCTCGACCGAACCGTCGAGCTGGTGACCGCTCCAGACCTGAGCCACCCGCTCGGTCTGCGTGATCGGGCGATTCTGGAGCTGTTCTACGCCGCCGGGCTGCGGGTCAGCGAGCTCTGTGGGCTCACGGCCGGAGACGTCAATCTGAATATCGGCTATGTCCGCTGCCTGGGCAAGGGACGTCGCGAGCGCGTGGTGCCGGTCGGGCGGAAAGCCCAGGATGCGCTGGAAGCGTATCTCGATCACCTGCGCCCCAACTTGCTGGAACGAAGCCTGCGCACCGGCCGCTGCAAGGCTCCGCTGACCAGAGTGGTCGCGGCGTCGCTGCCGTTGTTTCTCAGTCGCACCGGCGGTCCGCTCGATCGGACGGCGGTCTGGCGCATCGTCCGGCGCGAGGCGAAGCGTATGGGGATTGTGGGCCAGGTCAGCCCGCACACGCTACGCCACAGTTTCGCCACCCACCTGCTCGAAGGTGGCGCGGACCTGCGCGTGGTGCAGGAACTGCTCGGGCACGTCAACATCAACACGACGCAGATTTACACGCACGTGCAGACCAAACGCCTTCGGGAAATCCACGACCGCTGCCACCCGCTCGGCGCCGAGCAAATCGAAGCCCGCCGCCGCAAGCGGCTGCGCGAATGATCTCAGGCCCGGGAACCGGTCAAGCTTGCTCGGTAGAAAAGGCTGCGCCGCATGTCATTCCGAGGAGCCCTTCGACGATGCTCAGGGTAAACTCCGCGACGAGGAATCTAGCCGAAAATGCGGAATTCGTCGAAATTCCCGGCCAGATCCCTCCTCCCTATGGTCGTCGGGATGACAGTGAATTCGCCCTTTTCTACAAAGCAGGTCAAGCTGGAATCACCGCACGGCGCAGACAAGCGACGGCCGTGCACGCGGACGGTATGCGCTCCCCATTTAACCATTTGCCCATTTAACCATTTGCCCATTTAACCATTTGACCACTCCACCATTTGACACACGCCACATTGCCACCGCCGGCAAGCAAGCGGGTAGAAGACTCTGGAGCCGCACCGGCAAACCTTCGCTGGCCCGAGGCGCTTGTTGCTGCTAGGATGCTGGTTGAGCTGCTGCTGGGCTTCGCAGCGCCTGGGCGGTCGGGTACGGTATGAAGCGCGAGTTGGACGAGGAGCCTATGATGCGTGTAACGCGAAAGATGGTTCGCTGGTTGCGTCTGGCGACCCTGGCAATGGGTACAACCTTTTTCCTGGGCGGCTGCGACCCGTCCATCAAGGCCACCATCGAGGACGGGATCATAACCCTTGCCAACAGCTTCCTGACCGCGCTGCTCCAGGCCTTCGTCCAGCTCGGCGCGGAAGCCGCCCAGACCACCGTCTGAGCCGCCGAGTCGCTGTCACGCGAAGCGCCGCGGCCGCGACAGAGCCTCGCCGCTGCACGCACGCGGTAGCCCGGTCTAATCCTCGTCCATGCGCCGATAGGAGACGCGGGCCCGAGTCTGCCAGGCCAGCCCCAGCAACGTCACGCCCACTGCGACGAAAATCCCCGCCACGACATATGCCAACAGGTTCGGCTTGTAGAAGATGAGGATACCGAGCAGGATCAGCGCCACGCCGAATATCGCCGGCGCAAGCCAGAATCCCTGGGTAGCTTCGCGGTTCCAGATGATCCGCATCGTCGTTCCTCCGTAGCGCGTGGATCACCGCGACACCGGGCGCTTGTGCCGGGCTCGTTGCCGGTAGATGATAACGCCACGTGGAGGCGCCAGCGAACGGAGACGGGGAACCGGAGATGAGTACCGATTCGCTACTCGCCGTCCGCCACCTGCGTGTGCAATTCGGTCGGTTGCTGGCGGTGAACGACATTTCGTTCGATCTGCATGCGGGTCATCTGCTGGGGTTGGTCGGCCCCAACGGGGCGGGCAAGACGACCACCTTACGCGCCGCTTCCGGCCTGCAACCGGTCAGCACCGGCACCGTCCACGTGATGGACCATGATGTCTTCACGCACCCCACCGTGGTCGGCCATCATCTCGGGCTCACGCCCGACACCCCGGCCATGTACGACCCGATCAGTGTCGAGGACTACCTGGCATTCATCGGGAAGTGTTACGGTCTGTCCGTCGCCGCGACGCAGGAGCGTACCGATCACTGGCTCGAGGCGCTGTGGTTGCAGGAGAAGCGCAAGGCGGCCGTGAAAACGCTCTCGCGCGGGATGCGCCAGCGCCTGGCCGTGGCGCGCACTCTGCTGCCGGACCCGAGCGTGGTGCTGATGGACGAGCCGGCGGCGGGCCTGGACCCGGCCGGGCGCGTGCAGTTCCGCCAATTGCTCGCCGACCTGCGCGATCAGGGTAAGGCGATCATCGTGTCGTCGCACATCCTGGCCGACCTGGCCGAGTACTGCACCCACATCGCAATCATGGAGCACGGGCGCTTCCTCAACTACGGCACGGTTGCCAAGGTCACCGGCGCCGCCGGTCGCGAACGCGGCAACTACCGGGTTGTGCTGGCCCGCCGGGTGGGTGACGTAGCCACGCGGATCGCGGGGGTCGGGGGCCTCCAGCGGCTGCAAATCGACGGCGACGTGCTGACGTTCGAATACGACCGCGACCGCCGGGTCGCCGCCGCTTTGCTGGCCCAGCTCATCTCCGCCGGCCTGCCGGTCGCCGAATTCCACGCGCTGGAACCGGACCTGGAACAAGCGTATCTGCGCAGCGGCATCGGACAGGTGGACTAGGCCATGACGCTCAATCCCGTTTTCTGGCTTCACCTGCGACTGGGCAGCAACCGCCGTAACATCGTGGTGGTTCCGGCCGCTTTCGCGGTGCTCGTCATCGGCTTCGCCTCGTTCAGCTACTACATGGTCGAGCCCAGCGATTACGGCGCGGTTGCCTCCGCCTGGCTCGGCATCCTCTCCGTCGCACAAGCTGCATTTCTCCTGGTGGTCGGGCCGTCGGCGATTCGCCGGGCCGTCTTGACCGATTTCCAGACCGGCATGATCGAGTCCCACCGCCTCTCGCCCATGAGCAGCTTCAAGATCATTGCCGGCTACCTGACCGGTCCGCCCACGCAGGCCGCCATTCTGTACGCCACCAGTCTCGTGCTCGGCACTTATTTTGCCGGGCAATACGCCAGGTCGTTCAGCATGGCCGGAATGCTCGGCGTGGCCGTCGGCGGGTATTACGTCCTGCAAGTGTCCCTGCTGTTCGTGGCCTTCATGGTTGCCACGCTTGTGCTGCTCGGGGCGCTGGCTACCGCCGGCAAGACCAGTTTCATCGCCGTCGCGGTGGTCATCGGCATCTTCGGCGGCTGGGCGGCGGTCAGCTTCGTCCCGGGACTGGCACTGCTGACGGGGATTCTCAGCGGCGGCGTCCTGCTGGAGTTCATTCAGAGCGGCCGGTTGTCCGGCGATTCGGCGGTCATTGTCCTGGCGCCCATGGTCCAGTTCGCACTGGGGGTGACGTTCATCCGGGCGGCCTGTCGCAAGATCCGTGCGCCCGAAAGGTCACTCTTCAGTATCCCTCTCAGCCTGACGCTGCTGATCATCTGGGGTTTCACGCTGGTGGGGGGGTTCGCCCGTGTGCCGCAGAACCCGTGGCTGTTTGCCGAGTTTCGCGATCTGGGCTTCGCTCAGCTCATCTGCTCCACCGTGGCCTTCCTGGCCGTGGGCCTGTTCGCGCTCGTGGCTGCCGCCTCCGAACGCTTCTATCTCGATCGCGCCGCGGTGTTGGGCGCGGCGCGTTCGCCGCGCCGGCAGCGCGTTCTGACGCTTGTGCCCGTGCTGCTCGGGGTGCTTACACTGCTGGCCATGTCGCTGATGTGCCAGTGGATGCTCCCGGAGCAGAGCGTGGCGGTTTTGGAGGCGTTCCACCTTCCGACGATCGTCGTGGCCATGCTCGCGGCGCTGGTGTTGAGCTGTTGGCTGGACTACTGCCTGGTGTATGCCGCCGTCGCGAGAGGGAAGAAGATTCTGTTCGTCCTGATCGGGTCGGTCGCCGTCCTCAAGATTCTGCCGCTCGCCGCGGACGCGTTGATCGAATCGATCTTGTGGGAAGCGACGCATCAAACGTGGGCCGGCCAGGGGTACCTCACTGGCCTCTCGCCGATCGGAACGCTGATCCTGTGCCGCAGCGGCGGTACACCAATGTGGCTGGGGTTGTTCGCGCAGGCCGTATTGGCGGGAATCGCGACTGGGCTGGCCCGGCGTGCCCGACGCGGCCTCGTAGCCGGGACGACAGAAGCGGGCAACTTCGTCGCAACGGAACCCGGAAAGGGAGTTAACGGGCATGTCGTCGGCAGGCGCTAAAATGCTCGACCGCGCGCTGGAGCCGCTTCGCGAGAAGGTGGTCGCCGGGCAGCGCCTCAGCCACGCCGACGGCCTGACCCTCTGTCGCACGCGCGACGTTTTCACGTTGGGTGAGCTGGCCGACTTGGTCCGCCGCCGGCGACACGGCCGCAAGGCCTACTATAACATCAATCGCCACATCAACTACACCAACTACTGCGTGCTGCGCTGCAAGTTCTGCTCCTTTTATCGGCCTTATCCCGGTGCGGGCGAGTCCGCCGAGGGCGGATACGAGCTGAGTATCGACGAGATCGTCGGCCTGGCGGCGGAAGCCTGCCAGCACGGCGCGACCGAGGTCCACATTGTCGGCGGCCTGCACCCCAAGCTGCCGTTCAGCTACTACACTGACATGTGCCGGGCGATCAAGCAACGCTGCCCCAACCTGCACGTCAAGGCCTTCACCGCGATCGAGATCGTGCACTTTGCCCGCATTGCCAAGCGGCAGCTGAGCATCGCCGAGGTCTTGAGCGCCCTGCGCCAGGCCGGGCTCGACAGCCTGCCAGGTGGCGGGGCCGAAATCTTCGACCAACGCGTCCACGATGAAGCGTTCCAAAGCAAAGTCGGCGAAAAGCACTGGTTCGAAGTGCACCGCAAGGCTCACGAGCTGGGCATCCCCACCAACGCCACCATGCTCTACGGGCACGTCGAGAGCCCCGAGGACCGCATCACTCACTTGCTCAAGCTCCGCGGCCATCAGGACATCTCGCTTGCCAACGCGCGGGCTGCATTTCAATGCTGCGTCCCGTTGCCGTTCATCCCCGAAGGCAGCGCGCTGGCTCACCTGCCCGGCCCCACCGGCCTCGACGACCTGCGCACGCTCGCGGTCGCCCGGCTAATGCTCGACAACTTCCCGCACATCAAGGCCTTCTGGCCGATGCAGTCGCCCAAGCTGGCGCAAGTGGCGCTGAACTGGGGCGTGGACGACTTCGACGGCACGGTCGTGTCGTACGACATCACCAAGCGCGCGGGCCGCGGCACCAACCGTCAGGAGCTCACCGTCGATCAGATATGCCGCCTGATCCGCGAAGCCGGCTTCGAGCCGGTCGAGCGCGACACGCTCTACCGCCTGGTGCAGCGTGATGCGCCTGGCCGCGTGCCCAACGTTGGCAGGCCGGCGTCCTCCGCGTAGCTCCACTGGCCCTTCGCGGGACGGTCAGTCCTGTGTGTAGGGCCAGTCTTCCACCCGCCCGGCCCTGCAGTCGGACGAGATTGCGCGCGACATCGGCTTGCAGGCTGGGTGCACAGTCCTATAATGATGAATTGTTCAAGCGCAGCTAGGCAGCGCTGCGTTGAAACCTACTGCGCGCCTGGTGCAATGCCTTCAGGGGCACGGGAATGAGTCGCTCGTATGTCGGATGCTTGGGGCTTGCTGGGCAAGGGGTCGGTTCGACGTACGGCCGAGCGAAACGCTCGGCGCGGCTAGCTGGCCCAGCAGACTCGCGATCACAACGAGCCGGACAGTATCGTGCGCCCGATCAGCGTGCCGATGCGCACCACATCGCGCGGCCCGTCTGCGGGCCACCAAGCCAGAGCCGTGCGGAGGTCCGCATCGCGCGCGGACACGGGTTGCATGTAGGTGTTGCTGGAAGTCTACCGGGAAGCTGGGAAGGCCAACCCACCGCTACGGTCCCGGCGGGTCGGCCCATGCGCGGAGGACCGACTGGAGGAGGCCAAAGGAGCAAAACACAACGCCTTGTGGGATTTTGACGGGAGAGTCATATCAAGATGGACTCAGGAACTGGAGGGTAGACAAATGAAAAGTATAGCAAAAACGGTTCTTCTGACTGCCGCTCTGTCGTGTAGCGTGGAAGCCGGCGCTTCCCTTGCGCCGCCCGACATCTTTGTGGAGGCTTACGGAGGCGCACACGACGATGTGGCTCGTTGCGTGATAGCAACGCAAGACGGCGACATTGTGGTGACGGGGTACTCTGTAGGAAGCGCAACAGGAAAGAATCTTCTCCTGGCGAGATTCGATTCCCAGGGCAACAAGCTCTGGAAACACGTGTATGGGAGCTTAGACGAGCAGGATGACGAGGAGGGCCGCTGCGTGGTGGAGACACGCGACGGGGATTTGGTCCTGGTCGGCTACACCACGAGCCGCGGGGACGCCGCAGATTTCGTGATCTCGAAGTTTGACTCCGAGGGACACTGGCAGTGGACGTATACGTGGGGAGGTGCAGCCGCTGTCGACGAAAGACTGTATTCGGTGATTGAGGCATCCGACGGGACCCTTTGGGCGGCGGGATTCACCGAAAGCTACACTCCGGTTGGGCGGAAGAAAGTCGTCCTGGCGAAGATCGCTCCCTCAGGCACCACGCTCGCCTGTGCACGTGCCGGTAAAGTCGTCTATGACTGGGACCTGTCCGGCCTGGCAGTGGCCGAGGTCTTCGGCGCATACCCGGGGTTTTGCGTGGCCGGAACCATCATCGACCACCGTGTGTTCGGTTTTGGCCAGGAGATTCTCCTCGCCAAGTTCGACGACACCCCGGATTTCATGTGGGCGGATCGGATCGGGAAAGAGAACGACGGGGATAGCTCTGAGACGGCCACGGCTATCGTTCGGACCTCCGATGGGTGCCTAGCTTTGGCCGGGCACTTGACCTGGTGGGACGACGTCTTGCCGGACGATGGGGGCTTCCTGCTTAAGACGGATTCCGACGCGCAGGCGGACTGGTGGCGCGTCGCGCTTGGCTTCGCCCATTACTACTCGAGGACGGTGACATCTGTGATCGAGACCTACGACGCCGGCCTCGTCGTCACGGGGAAAGACTCCAGCTACATGTACGACGACCGGGTTGTGCTTGGCAAGTTCGATCTGGCTGGACAGGAGATATGGAACAGGGGTCACGAAATCGGTGACGGATGCGTCGGAAACTCGGTCGCCGAGGATCCCAGCCGTTGCCTGGTAGCAGCGGGATCGACGGAGGGCTACGGCCAAGGAGCTAAAGACCTCCTGTTGGCCAAGTACTGCTGCACCGGGTTGACCTGCCTGCCGGACGTCGGCGGGCCCGGCTTCACCCCGTGGTCAGCCGAGCAGGATCGTATCCCCCTCCTGGACGCGGAATTCGAGGTGCCGACCTCCTATTGGTTCCATCCTTTCATTGTCTATCCCATGGACGTGACTACAGTCTGTTCTCCGACAACCCACGTTGTTTGCCCCGATGGTTCCGGCGACTTCGAGTTCATCCAGGACGCCATCGACGCGGCTGCCAACGGGGACATCATCGAACTGTGCGACGCCACGTTCACCGGCACGGGAAATCGTGACCTCGATTTCGGCGGCAAGTGTCTTACCGTACGCTCGCAAAGCGGGAACCGCAATGCGTGCATCATTGACTGTGAGCACGCCGGCCGTGGGTTCTATTTCCGTAGCGGCGAAGAATGCCACGCGATCGTCCAGGGAATCACGATCACCAACGGTACGGAAGCAAATGGCGGCGGGATCTACTGCGAGAACGCCTCCCCAACGATCGCAGACTGCACGATCGAGGACTGCGACGCGTATGAGTTCGGCGGCGGGATCTACAGCGCCTGGGGTTCCCCGACGATCGATCGCTGCAAGGTCGCGGGCTGCGGTTGGACGGGGACCGGCGGAATTTACTGCGAGTTCGACTCCCCGACGATCACATGGTGCACGGTTACGGGAAATGACGGAGGCGGAATGTCCTTCTCGTTCTCCGACCCCCTGATCATCCAGTGCACGGTCTCCGGCAACCGCCCCGGCCAGGCCGGCGGGATGTCTTTCTATCATTCTGACACGACGGTAGAGAACTCGATCCTGTGGGGCGACTGTGGCGAGGAAGTGTGGCAGTACCAGTCGTACACGAACTTCCGCTGCTGCGATGTGGAGGGCGGCATGCCTGGCGAGTACAATATCGATGCCGACCCGCTGTTCTGCTGCCCGCAGGACTGCGAAGATGCACCGACGTCAGCCGGGAATTACCACCTCCTGGCCGGCTCACCGTGCGTGAGTCCCGATTGCGGTCTGATCGGCGCACTCTGCTACGCTGGTGACCTGGATGACGACATGGACGTGGGTCAGGGCGATCTCGGCGCTTTGCTGGCGGCGTGGTGCTCCCACCCGGGCGACCCGAATTGGGACCAGTGCGCGGACCTGGACTGCGACGGTCACGTTGGTCAGTCCGACTTGGGCATCCTGCTGTCCAATTGGGGCAAGGTCTGCCCGTAGTTGCTTGCCGACCGCGGGCGGACCGCGGCAACGACTGCTGTCTTTTCCGGGTGAACCTCGGAATGTAATGGCTGCACGGCGGCACCGCCGGGTACAATGGCGCTACATCCACAACTGCATGCGCCGGGTTCGGCCGGCCAGGAGGAGGTCAAAATGAAGCCGTTGGTACACATCGGAGTCTTGTTGGTACTGGTATTGTTTGCGTCGCCGGCGGTCGCCACGGACGTATCCGGCGACCAGTCGGGGACCTGGACGTTGGATCAGAGCCCGTACTATCTGGTCGGCGACGTGCGCGTGCCACCGGGGGAGACGCTGATTATCGAACCCGGCGTGGAGGTCATTGCGCTGGGGCATTACAAGCTGCTGGTGGACGCCGCAGCCACGCTGCTGGCGGTCGGCACCGCGGATCAGCCCATCCTGATGACCGCCGAAGACCACGGGACCGGCTGGCGCGGGATTCGGATGGAGTCCGCCGATGACAGCTCGGTGATCAGCTACTGCACGATCGAGTACGCCAAGGGCACGGGCGGATTCCCGGAGGTGCGCGGCGGGGCGATCTTCTGCAAGAACTGCTCGCCGACAATTTCCCAGAACGTGCTCCGCTATAACTACTCGCACAACAGCAACTACAACGGGACCGGCGCCGGTGTCACCACCGAATCGTCGAACGCTTTGATTCTGAACAACCTCATCCACGACAACCAGGCCGACAGCGGCGGCGGGGTCTGCTGCATGGAATACGGTACGCCGCTGGTGCTCGGCAACGTGATCACCGATAACACCGCGTACAACGGCGGCGGCGGAATCTACATGGGCGCCCGCTCGAGCCCGACCATCGAACGCAACGTGATTGTGGGCAACAACTCGTCCGGCTGGGGCGGCGGCGGCATCAACTCCTGGACCTCCTACATCTTCTACGGAACCTTCGCCACCATCCGCGACAACTTCATCATCGAGAACACGACGAACAAGGCCGGCGGCGGACTCTATTGCCGCTACGACCGGGCCGTCATCACCGGCAACACCATCGCCTACAACTATGCCGGCAGCGGCGCCTACGCGGGCGGCGGCGGGATCTACGCCCTCAACCAGGGCTACTCCGCGCCGCAGGTCTCCAACTGTGTTCTCTGGGGGAACACGTCGGCGCTCGGCGCGCAGATCCGGCTCGAGCCTGAAACCGGCTCGTTGATCGTCGTGCGCTACAGCGATGTCCAGGACGGCTGGGACGGGACCGGCAACATCGACCAAGACCCGGTGTTCGTCGGTCCGGACATCGGCGACTACCACCTCTCGGCCGACTCACCGTGTATCGACGCCGGTGACCCCTACTTCACCCCCCAGCCCGACGAGCGCGACATCGACGGCCAGGAGCGCGTCTGGGACGGTGACGGCGACGACAACCGCGTGGTGGACATGGGCTGCGACGAGTTCGGCTCGCGCATCCCCGGTGACTTGAACGGCGACGGGTGCGTGGATCAGGCGGACCTGGGCATCCTGCTCGCCGATTGGGGCTGCCAATCCGATTGCGTCGGCGACCTCGACTTCGACGACGACACCGACCAGGCTGATCTGGGCATCCTGCTGGCCAACTGGGGCGCGGGTTGCCCGTAAATGCAGGAACGTAGGGTGGGTCTGGCCCCACCTTGTCATCTGCTCGCGACGTCCGCCCGGGCGGGACCATGCAATCGCCGCGTGTTCGGCTATAATCCCCACCTCCAACCAGACGTTCGCAGACCGGTTGTCGATGGCGTCCGGCGGTCGCGTGCGGCGTCGGTGCCGGTCTCTCTCAGAAAGGACGGACGATGGAAGAAGTCACGCTTGACGGAAACTCGCTCTCGATTGAGCAGATCGTCGCCATCGCTCGCCAAGGGGCGAGCGTTTTAGTCTCCGACCAGGCCCGCACCCAGGTGCAGCGCTCCCGGGACTTTCTTGAGAAGTGCGTCAGAGAAGACATTGCCATCTACGGCGTCACGACCGGCATCGGCGAATTCGCGCGCATCCGCATCTCGCCCGAACAGAGCGCCGAGCTGAGCCGACGGATCGTCTACAGCCATTCGGCCGGCACCGGCGATCCGCAGCCGGAGGACGTCGTCCGGGCCGCCATGCTCCTGCGGGCCAACGTGCTGGCCAAGGGCTACTCCGGCGTGCGGCAGAGCCTGCTCGACACCGTGATCGCCATGATCAACAAGGGTGTGGTGCCATACGTTCAGGAGAAGGGCTCGCTGGGCGTCAGCGGTGATCTGTCGCCCATGTCGCAGTTCGCCGAGGTCGCGATCGGCGAGGGCCGGGCGTTCTACAAGGGCGAGCTGATGTCCGGGGCCGAGGCGATGAGGAAAGCCGGCGCCAAGCCCACCGACCTGACCTATAAGGAAGGCCTCGGCCTGATCAACGGTTCGCAGATGATGACCGCCGGCGCCGCCCTGCTGGTCTACGACGCCGAACGTTTGCTGAAGAACGCCGTTATTGCGGCGGCCATGTCGGCGGACGCGTTGCGGGCCGTGGCGCGCGCGTTCAACGCGCACGTTCACCGCGTGCGCCCCTTCCGCGGTCAAAATGCGGTCGCCGCCAACTTGCTGCGCCTGTTTGCCGACAGCGAGATCATGGCCCACCGCACCGGGCGGGTGCAGGACGGCTACAGCATCCGCTGCACGCCGCAGGTCCTCGGGCCCTCGCTCGACACGCTCGAATACGTGCGGCAAATCGTCAACACCGAGGTCAACTCCGCCGCCGACAACCCGCTGTTCTTCGGCGACGAACAGGAGTACTTCGCGGCCGGCAACTTCCACGGCCAGGGCATCGGGATGGCGGTCGATTTCCTATGTATCGCGTTGTCGGAGGTGGCAAACCTCTCCGAGCGACATACCAATCGGCTGCTCAACCCGGTCTTGTCCGGGCTGCCCGATTTCTTGGTCGAGGGTGAAGGACTCAACAGCGGGCTGATGGTCGCCCAGTACACCGCCGCCGCTCTGGTTTCGGAGAACAAGGTGCTGTCGCACCCGGCGTCGGTCGATTCGATCAGCGTCTCGGCCGACCAGGAAGACCACGTCAGCATGGGGCCGATCGCCGTCCGCAAGTGCACGGAGATTCTCAAGAACGTGCGTACCGTGCTGGCGATCGAGATGATGTCGGCCGCCCAGGCGTTCGAGTTCCATGACGGTCGGCGGCCCGGCCGAGGTACGGGAGCCGCCTACGACCTGATCCGCTCCAAGGTCCCGCGTCTGGTCGATGACCGGGTGCTCTGGCCCGACATCGAGGAGATCCGCAAGTTGGTCGAATCGAACGCGATCGTGGACGCGGTCGAAAAGGAGATCGGCCCGCTGGCCCTGGCCCGCGACATGACCGACCTTCCCCGCCCCAACGTCTCGTAGCCCTGTGTGGCACCGGCTAATAGCCAATACTGTCCGGCGCGGGGATTGCCGGAACGTGGATTATAGCGTGAGATTGGATTGGTGGTCCTGGCTTAGGGGCGGTTGGTTGTGGCGTGTTCGAGAGGCAGCCAGTGCCGGGCGCATACACGCGACCGCCCGGGTCGGCGCGCGCCACGGCGCGGACGGTTAGCGACTGGTTTTTTGCGCCCGGCGGGCGCGTTGTCGCTCGGCGGCCCGGCGACGTTCGGCCCGCCGCCTGGCGGCCTGGGCCAGAATCTGATCCAGCGGCGCCAAGCCGGCCACCGCCATGCTCATCAAGGCGAAGTCGTAGCTGCTGGGCCGGGCCCCGGTCTCGATCGCGATCAGCAGCGTGCCAATCAGGGCAATATAAACCTGCAAGGTCATGCCCTGCGGCGACTCGGAATAGAAGTGCTGGAAGTTGGCCAGGCACTTGAGCCAGCGGAAAAACAGCTCCACCTGCCAGCGATGCCGGTAGATCACACCGATCGTTTCGGCCGGCAGGTCCAGGCGATTGGTCAGCAGCCGCACGGGCTGATCGGGCCGGTCCGGCTGGGTGATCGCAACCAGGCGCAAGGGTTGTTGGATCGCCGTGCGGGCCTCACGCCAGCCGACGCGCACCAACGTATCGCTCAGCACGCCGGCGGTTTGATCGGCGGCGGTCAATGGGAGTGTTTCGATGCTCTGGCAACGGGCGCTTTTGCGCAGGCGAACGAGGAAATCGCTGCCGAGCGTGACGATGTCGGCCAGCAGTTGATACCACTGGAAGCCGCGGTCCATCACGTAGAAGCAGCCGGGCCGCAGCGCGGCGCGCAACTCGCGGGCCTCGCTGGCCTGGCCGTCGGTGAGGGTGGCCTGATCCGGCACGCCGTGCAGAATGTCGAAGTGCACGTGGGCGCGCACGTTGCCCTGGGTGATGTTGTTCTTGGCGCTGCGGTTGTAGATGGCCCAGGCGATGCGCGCCGCGACGGCAAAGAACGTGCCGTCCACCGCCAGCAGTCGCCGGGTGATCGAGTCCAGCCGCGGGTCGTGCGGCTCAATCGCGGCCCGCTGCTTGAGCGACTCGAACAGCGGCAGCAGCAGTTGCGGATCAAACAGCCGTTGCGCATCGGCCAAGGTGCTCTTGGGCACGCGGGGCATTTTCAGCCGTTTTCGCACGGCGGGGACGTCGAAGACGTCTTCGATTTTTCGCAGGCCGGCCAGGATGGGGTTGAAGAAGGCCAGCAGATGGGCGACGACGAGCTGGTCGTAGAAGAAGGAGCGGTTACCGTGCTGGGCGTGGTCGCGCAGGTGCTGGAGCTGTCCGTCGAGCAGGCGGATAAAGCGCCGGCCCATGACCTGATCCTCGGGGATCGGGATCGGCGCCGACCGTGCGGTACCCGCGTCGCGTCTACGTGCCATGCGGCATAATAAAGCACAAAGGCGCGCACCGCGCAAGTGCGGGAAATGTTAGGTATCAGGGAAATGCCTGAGAATCCCGGACAGTATTGGCTAATAGCCAATACTGTCCGGGATTTGGGCGTTTTTTAAGTTAGGTGCACGTTAGGTATTGCGCCCGGACGGTGTTTGTGGTTTATTCCCGGCATGGCGCGACGGACGGGACAGCCCAGGCGGCGGAAACGCATCCGCAACGACGAGATCGTCGGTCACCGGGTTCTGCGCCCCTTGGAATTCTGGCTGCGGCAACTGCAGCAGCTCCCGGCCCACGGCAATCGTGATCTGCATGCCGATCATGTTCTCGTGGCGCACCTGGTAGCGTTCCTTAGCCCGGCGCTCCAAGGTCTGCGACACATCGAGGAAGTGTTTAACCATCGGGCCGCGCGGCGACGCTTCGGGTTGCCGCGTGTGCCCAAGAGCACACTGAGCGACGCCCAGGCCCTCTTCGACCCGCACTTGCTCGACGCGATCATCGCCGACCTGCGTGGGCGCGTGCCGAGGCTGCCGCACGATCCGCGGCTCGATGAGTTGCTCAACGGGCTGACGGCGGTGGACGGCACATTCTTTGCCGTGGCCCCACGCGTGACCTGGGCGCTCTACAACAAGCCCAATCACAGGCCGCGACAGGCGCGCAAGCATAAGCAGCGCGGCAACTTTCGTGTGGACGTGCACTTCCATGTGCTGACGGGGGTGCCGGAGCAGGCCCTGGTGACCGACGGTCGTACGCCGGAATACCGCACGCTCGAACAGAACTTGAGTGCCGATCGTTTTTACGTGTTGGATCGGGCCTATCACTGCTACGAAACGCTAGCGGCGATCCTCGCAGCCGGCAGTGACTTTTTGGTGCGCCTGCGGGGCGACATGCAATTCGAGGTGTTGGCCGAACATGCGCGCTCGGCGGCTGACCGGATCGCCCAGGTGAGCGCCTTGCAGACGGTGCGGGCCCCGGGGCAACGCGGTCGGCGTGTGCTGGGTGAGACACCGCTGAAGCTGCTGCAACTCGTCGGCGACGATGGCAAGCCGTTGCGGCTGCTGACCAACCGCGTGGATCTGGACGCGGAGGTGATCGGCGTAACCTACCGGCATCGTTGGCAGATCGAGCTGTTCTTCCGCTGGCTGAAGTGCATGGTGAACTTCCGGCACTTCTTCAGCGAGTCGAAGAACGGGGTGGCCCTGCAAGTCGGGGCGGCGGTCATCGGAACGTTGTTGATCGCCTTGCTGATCGAGGATCGCCCCAGCAGCTATGACTACACCATGCTGACGAACGTCATGAGCGGGTTGTTGCCGCTGGACGAGGAGACGCTAGAGATCATGCACCGTCGCCGGGCCGAACGGGCCCGCGCCGCGGCGTGGCAAAAGGCTTACAACGCCAGAAAAAAAGCGCGCCGTTAAGCGCCGGGGACGCCTCTGGGCCCAAGTCGGCGGCTCTTGGCATGCGCTGTGGGTGCGCCCTACCCAAACCTCACCCCATACGCCGCGCCAAGCGAACACCCCCGCTGACCCTGCTTCACCAACAACCTCCACACTCGTGTAGAATCCCGGACACTGTTGGGCTCCGTCCCGGCCGTCTTCTGTGGGATCGGGTTCCAACTGGTCAAGCCCGTGCCACCCGCCGTCAGTCCGGCAGGGTGCGTTGTGCGGACCACCGTCCCGGCGGTAGTGACCCAAAAACCTCACTGCATGAGCTGACCCCGCAACTTTGCCACCGGGGGCCGGTATAAACCGACGTCTCCTTTCAAGACATGTGCCTCCGTCTAAGCGGGCGGCAGCCGGGCGGGCAAACCCGCCCGGCTGCCTCTTTTTTTCGGCCTTGCCCGAATCGCCTGCTACGGGCAGCCCTCGCCCCAGTTGGCCAGGAGGATGCCCAGGTCGACCTGGTCGGTATCCCCGTCGCCGTCGAGGTCGCCCTCGCAGTCGCCGCCGGTGCAGCCCCAGTCCCCCAGCAAGATGCCCAGGTCGGCTTGATCGACGGTGCAGTCGCTGTTGACGTCGCCCGTGAGGAGTAACGTAGCGAACTTCAGGTCCCAGTGTTGATCATCAAAGTAACTAATAGCAGGCTGCCCGGAGGGCAGGACCGCCAGGCTCGTGTACGTCGCGTCGGCCGTGTCGTCCACGACGACCCGCCGCCAGGTGCTCGGGTCGGAGAAGTCGTCGCCGTCCAGGTGCCAGGCGAACTTCAGCGTGTTGTTCCAATCATCGCGGTAGCTGATGCCGGGCTGGCCGGAAGGCAGGATGGCCAGGCTGGTGAACCAGCCCACCCAGGTCTCGTCATCCACTGTCGTCGAGCGCCACGCGTTGGGATCACACGGGTCTCCGAGACACCACGCGAATTTGAGATCGGCGCTGATGTGGTCGTAGTAACTGATTGCCGGCTGGCCGGGCAGTGTCGGATGATCCATCGGGAAGATAGCCAAGCTCGTGCACTCACCCACATGGTCATCGTTGTCTATGGTGATGGGATGCCAGTCGTCAGGATTACGCGGGTCACCGTCGCAGCAGGCGTACTTGAGGTCGGCGTTGGTGGAGTCGAAGTAACTGATCGCCGGTTGACCCGCTAGAGTCGGGTGGTCCAACGGGAAGATCGCCAGGCTCGTGTAATAGCCCAGGTCCCACGCGCTGTCCACGACCGTAAGGTCCCACACGTTGGGGTCGTTGGGGTCGCGCACGGCAAATCTCAGATCAGCGTTCCCGAGGTAACTGATTGCGGGCTGCCCCGGGAAGTTCGGATGGTCGGTGGGAAAGATCGCCAAGCTGGTGTAGGCGCCCGTAGTGTCCACCTTCGACGTCTGCCACACGTCAGGGTCGTCGGGATCCCGCTCGACGTACCATAAGCCGCCGCTCCCCGAATAGCTGATCGCTGGCTGGCCCGTGTCTGGAAGGGTGGCCAAGCTGGTCCAGTAACCTATGCCTCCCACGTTGTTCACAGTGCTAATGTGCCAAGTCCCCTCCGGGTCACGCTCGGTGTACATTAGATCATAGTCCGGCCAGCCCGCGTGATAGCTGATCGCCGGCTGACCGGTGCCCGGCAGGATGGCCAGGCTCGTGTGCTCGCCTAACTTCCGGGTTTGGTCCACTGTGCTGATGTACCAGCCGAAGCCCTCGAAGCGAGCATACTTTGCGCGCGTGTCATCCCAGTTATGGTAAAAGTAGCTGATAGCTGGATCGCCAGATGGAAGAATCGCCATGCTCGTGTAGTATCCTGTTGACGCCACATCGTCCACAACCAGTGTGCGCCAGGCCTCACCGTCGAACCAGGCGAACTTCAGGTCATAGGCGGGAGTGCTGGCGTGATAGCTGATCACCGGCATGCCGGCCAAATCGCTCCGCTTGCCGTCGAAGTCCAGCAGCAGTGATCGGCCCGTCGGCAGAATCGCGAGACTCGTATGCGACCCAGCGTTGACCTCGCCCTGTCCGTCAATGGTGATGGTTCGCCAACCCGATCCAAAGTTGTAGTCAGCCTCGTGCCAAGCGTACTTCAGATCGTCGTTAGTATCGTCGAAGTAGCTGATCGCCGGCTGACCCCGCCACGCGGGATTCGCATGGTCGGGCGGGAAGATTGCCAGACTGGTATACTGACCGACGCTTTCGGTTTCAGCGATGACGGCAGTGTGCCACTCGGTACCGTAGACCCACGCGAACTTCAAATCACCGTTGCCCCAGTCGTAGTAGCTGATCGCCGGCCGACCCTGAAGGTTCGGATCCGGGTGGTCAGTTGGGAAGATCGCCAGGCTCGTGTACCCGCCTACGTCCCCCGAGTCGTCCACTTCGGTTGTCCACCAAATGCCATCCTGGTCACGTTTGGCGTACGTGAGCCTGTCGGCATAGATGTTGCCGGAGCCATAGCTGACAGCCGGCTGACCCGATGGCAATATGGCCAGGCTGCACCAGGGTTGCACGGAGCCGACGGCAGCTACCGTCTCGTAGTGCCACGTGCTTCCGTCGTACCAGGCGTATCTGAGCCGGTCGTTAGTGTTGTCGAAGTAGACGATCGCCGGCTGCCCGGTCGGCAGGATGGCCAGGCTGCTGTACATGCCGACGTCGCCCTGGCTGTCCACGGTTTCCGTATGCCACTCGCTGCCGTCATACCAGGCGTATTCGAGATCGCCATCCATGTAGTCGTAGTAGCTGACGGCCGGCTCCCCGGAGGATAGGATCGCCAGGGTCGTGAATGAGCCCACCCGGTAGCCGTCCTCGATGGTTGCGATGTCCCAGACGAAGTCCTGTGCCACCGCCGCCGTGCCCAGGAGCGCAAGCGCTCCTGCTGCCCTGACCCAAGTTGTCCACCTTCGCTGGCACATGTTTGTACTCCTTCTGCCGACTGTGCTCTCACGCTCTGACCGCGCGCCCGAATCAGCCGGCCACACGCGGCTGGGGCGTGCCCGCGACAGCCGCGTCGAGAATCCAGTGACCAACACAACCTGTCTCGCGGATGGCCCGGGGGCACCGAGCAGGCTCCCGGCCCGGTCGAGGTTGCCACAATGGGCCCTACGCGGTTTCTGGCCCGCGGCTGCGCGCCGATCAGGGGTGATTTGGGGCGGGGCACCCGGCCAAGCGGTGCACCTGGTTGTCGGAATCACAAGATTCGATGTGATAACACCTTACTACTGTTATCGGAGGTGCGAGGTGAGGCCCCGTCAAACACCGTGAACTGCAGATAGGTATTGGTTCAACGGTTCCGGGGTGGTATGCTGGAGGTGGGAGGAGTGAGGGCGAGATGGGCGAGATCATCGGAACTGGGGCGCCGACCGACTTTGCGACCACGCACTGGAGCGAGATCGAAGCGGCCCGCACGAGCACGCCGGAGCACCGGCAGGCCGTGCTTGAGAACCTGGCGCGGCGTTACTGGAAGCCGGTTTATTACTACCTGCGGGCCAAGGGTCATCAGGACGCCGACGCCCGGGACATCACGCAGGATTTCTTCGTCGAGGTCATCCTGGGGCGCGACCTGTTCGGGCAGGCGCAGCCGCATCGCGGCCGCTTCCGACCCTACCTGCTGCACTGCTTGAAGAACTTCGTGCGAGACTGCATACGCCGCCGGCGCGCTCAACGGCGCTCGGCGGATCGGTCGGAAGTCTCGATCGACCGGTGGGCGGGTTCCGAAAGTTCCCGGTGTTTGCCGGCGGCCCTGGCGGAGCAACCCGAGGAGGTTTTCCACCACAAGTGGGCGGCCAGCTTGCTCGAGGAGGTCCTAGACAACCTACGCGCCGCCTGCCAGGGCTCGGAGCTGCACGTCCATTTCGAGCTTTTCCGACAGCGTGTTGTCCGTCCCGCGTTGGAGCACGCTGCACCCGCTCCGGTGGAGGAACTGGCCCGCCGGTATGGGCTGACCGCCAAACAGGTCAACAACCGCGTGGAGACCGTCCGCCGACGCTTCCGACGGCTTCTGCTCAAGGAAGTACGGCTAACCGTCATGGACGACACTGCCGCCGGGGAAGAGCTTCGTTCGCTGACGGGTCATCTCTCACGCCGGGCCGGCTAGGCCTGGAAACCCCCGCCAACGGGAGGTTCAGACCATGGACGAAAATCAACGGGAAGACATCTCCCAGGCCGATGCCGAGGGACTGGCGCACCTGCTCGGCGAAGGCCTGACTGACGCGGGCTCGGACGGCCATGGCGAGGATTCGCGGGCGTCGGAAGCGACGGTGCCCAGCAAGGCAGCCGCACAGTCCCCTGAGCGTGACGCACCGGTACCCGGCGTCCAGGTTCCCGGCTACCGGATCGTCCGTGAAATCGGCCGTGGTGGCATGGGGCGGGTGCATGAAGCTGTTCAGTTATCCACGCGGCGCACGGTTGCCCTCAAGTTCATCCTCGAAGGTCCTTTCAGCAGTGAGAAAACGCGGCAACGCTTCGAGCGCGAGGTGGAAATCCTCGGCCAGCTCAACCACCCCTACATCGTGGCGGTGCACGACTGTGGCACGGCCGGCGGTCACTTTTACTTTGTCATGGACTACATCGCCGGCCAGTCGCTGCACGCGTGGATGGCCGATGGCGAGCGCCCGATTGACCAGACGCTACGCCTGTTCAGTAAGATCTGCGAGGCGGTCAACGCCGCCCACCTGCGGGGTGTGATCCACCGCGACCTCAAGCCCGCCAACATCCGCATCGACGCCGCGGGCGAACCACACGTCCTGGACTTCGGCCTAGCCAAGCTGATGCCGGATCAGATCACGGAGGATACGAAGCCGGCGATGATGACCATGACGGGCCAGTTCATGGGCAGTCTGCCGTGGGCCAGCCCGGAACAGGCCGAGGCCGTCCCGAGCAAGATCGACACCCGCACGGACGTGTATTCGCTCGGCGTAATCCTGTACCAGATGCTCACGGGCAAGTTCCCGTACGAAGTGATTGGGAACATGCGCGACGTGCTGGACCGGATCATCAAGGCCGAACCAGTCCGGCCCAGCACAATTCGCAGGCGAATCAACGACGAGGTCGAGACCATCGTACTCAAGTGTCTCCAGAAGGAGCCCGACCGCCGCTACCAAACCGCCGGCGAGCTCGCCCGCGATATTCAACACTACCTGAAAGGCGAGCCGATCGAGGCCAAGCGCGATTCGTTTACCTACATGCTGCGGAAGCAGCTCCGCCGGTACAGAGTCCCGGTAACGATCGCGGCCGTGTTCGTGCTCGTCGTGCTGGCGGGCTTCGTGACCTCGCTGACCTTCTGGCGTCTGGCCGCTCGCCGGGCCGAGCAACTTCGGCAGACGAATTACCTGAACGGCGTGGCGGCGGCGCAGGCTGCCTGGGTGTTCAATGAAACCGCGCGCATGAAACAACTTCTTCAGGCGTGCTCGCCGGACCTGCGCGGGTGGGAGTGGTATCACCTCTTCCATCTTTCCGATCTCAGCAAGCGGACCTACCGTGGGCATGAGAGCTGGGTTGAGTCTGTTGCGTTCAGCTCGAACGGTCGGCGAATCGTCTCCGGGAGCTGGGATGGGAAGCTGAAAGTCTGGAAGGCAGACACGCCTGAGGAAGTCCGCACGATTCCCGCTGGGCAGGGGCAT
The DNA here is from genome assembly GCA_964572345.1 of uncultured Planctomycetales bacterium. GTDB lineage: Bacteria > Planctomycetota > Phycisphaerae > UBA1845 > Fen-1342 > JAUWXH01. The sequence goes on along the minus strand of CAZNFA010000003.1, from coordinate 167,419 downwards.
GTCATGTGCGTCGCGTTCAGCCCGATACACGAGGGGCAAGTGGTGTCGGGAGGGTCCGACGGTACGCTGAAGGTGTGGGATCTGGACACCGGCCAGGAAATCCTGCTGCCCCTCCGTGGGTACCGTGGTTCCGCCGGCGGTGTCGCATTCAGCTCCGACGGTCGGTTGATTGCCTCGGCAGGAGGCGACGGAGCAGTCAAGGTCTGGAATGCGCAGACCGGCAAAGAAACCCTGCCACCCCTGGGCAGGCCTGGCGCCCACGCTGAACGTGTCGCATTCAGCCCGGACAACCGGCTGGCTGTCTCGGGAGAGACGGATGGGGCGCTCAAGGTCTGGGACCTGAATACGCGCCAGGAAATCCTTCCACGCCTCTCCGGACACGACAAACGCATCCGTGCCATCGCGTTCAGCCCGGACAAGACCAAGAGGCTGGTCGTATCGGGCAGTGAGGACGGGCAGCTCAAGCTCTGGGACCTGGATGCCGGCAGACAAATCCCGTTGCCGCTCGAAGGGCATAAGGCAGCCGTTCGCGGCGTTGCCTTCAGCCCGGATGGGACGCGCATCGTGTCCTGTGGGGAGGACCGGCTACTCAGGGTCTGGGACGCGGTCAGCGGCGCGGAGGTTGCCACGCTCCACGGACATGATGACGTGGTGACGTCCGTCGCTTTCAGTCCCGACGGCAGCGAGATCGTGACGGGCAGTGATGATCGTACGCTCAAGATTTGGGACCCAAACACGCCCACCGAACCGTTGACCCTCCGCGGCCATGAAGGAGCCGTCCGTGCCTTAGCGTTCAGCCCGGATGGCAGCCGGATCGTCTCGGCAAGCGATGACCGAAAACTGAGGGTCTGGAGTGCGGCTACAGGTCAAGAAGTGCTTCTGCCCCTTCGCGGTCACGATGAGACTGTTTCGGCGGTTGCCTTCAGCCCCGACGGGAAAAGGATCGTCTCGGCAAGCCAGGATGGGACCGTGAGGATCTGGGACGCGCACACCGGCAGAGAAGTCCTCCTGCCCCTGCACGGACATGAGGGTACGGCCAGTGGCGTGGCTTTCAGCCCAGACGGACGCCGGATCGTGTCAGGGGGCGCCGACAAGGTACTGAGGATCTGGGACGCGAACACGGGTAGTGAAATCCGCCCACCCCTGCGCGGACACGAGGGCCACGTTTGGGCCGTGGCTTTCAGCCCGGATGGGGGGCGGATCGTGTCAGGGAGCGAAGACAAGACGCTGAGGATCTGGGACGCAAACACGGGCAAAGAAATCCTCCCGTCCCCTGGCCGCCATGACGACGACGTTTGTTGCGTGACCTTCAGCCGGGACGGAAAGTGGATCGTCTCGGGGGGTAACGACTGCGTGGCGCGGGTCTGGGACGCCCACACCGGTGAGCAAATCCATGTTCTCGCCGGCCACGAACGGCGTGACGTCCTTTCCGTTTCCTTCAGTCCGGACGGCGAGCGGGTCGTTACCGGCAGTTGGGACAACACGGTGAGAATCTGGAACGCGCGCAGGGGCGTCGAGACGCTAACCCTCCGCGGGCATACCAATGGCGTCCGTGCCGTCGCGTTCAGCCCGGACGGCCGACGAATCGCATCGGGCGGTGGGGATGGAACAGTGAAGATCTGGAACGCGGCCGCGCGGGAACAAGTGGCAACAGATCCATAGGTTGCCTTCGTATGTGTGTGCAGATCGGCCGCCCTGCCTGTTACGTGCAAACAGCACCGCCGCCAGAAAATTCCCCCACCTCGCGAACTGGCGAAGCACAAGCAGCGGCCGCGCGCGTCGCCCGTCGAGGTGTCGCGGACCTCTGCCGCGCGCCGATGGAACAAGGCGCACCGCGCCCCATTCGGCACATGCTACGACTGTTTCAGGCGCGCTCTCGTCGGCGGCGCGTAAGCAGGGCACGGGCGGAGGAAAAGGCCCGTGCCCTTATAGAAACACCATGGTGCGGCCCGCAGGGTCAGCCCTTGACGCGGCTGAGCCGTGTCGAGGGTCAGTTGCTCCTGAGCTTGTCCAGGAACCCTTCCAGCTTGCGGGCGCGAACCGGGTGTTGCAGCTTGCGGATCGCTTTCGCTTCGACTTGCCGCACGCGCTCGCGCGTGACCTTGAAGATTCTGCCGACCTCTTCGAGTGTATAGGTATACCCGTCGCCGATGCCGTAACGCAGCTTGATGATCTCGCGTTCGCGGTAGGTCAGCGTCTTGAGCACCGCCTCGATGCGGTCCCTGAGCATGTCGCTGGCGGCCGTGATGACCGGCGATTCGGCCCTTTCGTCCTCGATGAAGTCGCCGAAGTAGGAGTCCTCGCTCTCGCCGACCGGGCGGTCGAGCGAGATGGGATGTCGGCTGATCTTCATGACGCGGCGGGCCTCGGAGACGGGCATGTCGGCCTCGCGGGCGATCTCTTCGATCGTCGCCTCGCGTCCCAGGGCCTGCAGCAACTGCTTGCTGATGTTCCGCAGCCGGCTCATCGTTTCGATCATGTGCACCGGGATGCGGATCGTGCGGGCGTGATCGGCGATCGCCCGCGTGATGGCCTGGCGGATCCACCAGGTGGCGTAGGTGCTGAACTTGTATCCGCGGCGGTATTCATACTTGTCCACCGCCCGCATCAACCCGGTGTTGCCCTCCTGAATGATATCCAGGAAGGCGAGCCCGCGGTTGCGGTACTTCTTGGCAATCGACACGACCAGTCGCAGGTTGCCGCCGGCCAGCCGCCGCTTGGCCTCCTCGTACTCCCCGAACACCTTCTGTGAGTCGTCCAAGCGCTTGCCCAGATCCTCCACCGACTCCGAGCCCAGATCCATGATCCCGTGCAGCTCCTCCTTCATCGCTTCGGCCTCCTCGGGAGGCAGCGACTTGCCGCGCCTCTTGAGCTCTGCCTGGAGCGACTCTGCCTTGCGCGTCATGGCGTTGAGCTTGCGCATCATGGGCGTGATGCGGCTGGTGCGTAGCGGGAGCTCCTCGAGCAGCGTGACCGCCCGACGCCGACGTTGATTCATCCGCTCCTGGGCGGCCTGGCGGGCGGCAGCCGCGCTGCGGGCTTCGCGGATCAGGTTCCAGTCGACTTGATTGAGCTCCGCCAGCTTCCGCACGGTCGTCAGGTTGGCCGGCAGGCGTCTGATGATCGTGGCTTTGGCCATGCTCTCAGCGGTGGAAATCTTCATGGTGCGGTCAAAGGGGCTGCGTCCGTCCGCGACCGACTGCATCAGCGTAACCGCCTGCTGCATGCAATAGTCGTTTTCGAGCACCTTTCGGCGGAAGGCCATGCGGGTCAGTTCGATCTTTTTGGCCAGGGCGATTTCCTCTTCGCGAGTGAGCAGGGGGATTTCGCCCATTTGGGTCAGGTACATGCGCACGGGATCGTCGATCCGCCGGGCGGTGGCCTCGGCCAGATCCACCTCGGTGATCTCATCGAGCCGCTCGCCGCCCTCCAGCGCTGTGGCCGGCTTGCGGCGCGCATCGCGCAGCTTGTCGGCCTCGATCTCGTCGATCATCTGGATGCCGCTCTGCTCGATGCGGTTGAGGACGCTTTCGAGCTTGTCGGGCGAGATGGCCTCGTCGGGCAGCGTCTCGTTCAGCTCTTCCCAGGTGAGGTACCCGCGCTGCTTACCGACGACGATCAGCTCGTTTACGCTTTGCTCGATCGGGTCTATGTCAACTGTGCCCGTTGTCATTCAGAATCTCCCGTCCGATTGGGAGGCGCGGCCCGGGGCCGAACGGCTGTATGAGTGAATTCGCTCGTTGCCCTGCTTCATGCTCCGCGATTCTCGATTTCCACCTGCACAACGCCTCCCATTTGCCACGGTCAACGGTGACCGTAACCGTCAGGCTCTTCCTCCGGTCTGTGCGTTCCAGCGGCGGTCGGTGGCCAACGGCGTCTGCGAAGACCCGCCGTGCTGTCGCCGGGCCACCTCCAGCAACGACTTGAACGCCTCTCGGCGGCTCTCGCCGGCACCGTCTTGCTCACTCAGGCAGCCTCGCAGGTGCCCCATCTGAAGCACGTCGAATTCCAGAATCAGGCGTTCCCGAGCCGCCCGGCACGCTTCGCCGGTCGGCAATCCCGTGTCCACGCGCTCACAGGCCCGGCTGACCAACTCACACAACGCGCTGTCTTCGCACTGCTGCAGCACGTCGCCCCTGGTGAAGACGCCGCAATCCTCCCTGAGCTGCCCGAAAATGGCATGCAGCCGTCCCCATGTTTCGCAGCGGGCGGTGGCCGCAACGAGCACCTCATCTAAGCCCGCCCACAAAGTCGCGTCCGTCAGCACCAGCCCGAAGAGCTCTTCCGCCGCCGCGACCATCCCCGCCGGCAACCCGCGGATCGACGCGTCGTACGCGGGCATGGCCAGCGTCTCGGGCGTGGCGGTCGGTCTCCGGCTTGCGGCTGTCTTGGCGGTGGCCAGCAGCTCGTAAATGCTTCGGGGCGGCAGAGATAACAACTCGCTCAGCCGCCCGACCAGTAACCCCTCCGCTAGCGGATCGAGTCCGCCCGCCAGGCTGGCGCCGGCCACGAACTGAATGAATTCCTCCAGGGCGATCCGCCGGCCGCGAGAATCGCTCTCCTCCATTCCGGCCACGGTTTGCGACCATTTGAATTCTAGCGCGTCAACTGCTGAATGCAACAAAGACTCGAATCCGCTCGCCCCCTCGTTCGTCACACAATCCGCGGGGTCCTGTCCGGTGCCCATAATCAGTACGCGGACGTCGATCCGCCCGCGCAGGGCCGTCGCAACGGCCCGGTCCGCCGCCTGCATCCCGGCCTTGTCGCTGTCGAAACAAAGTACCAACGAACCGGCGAACGGCCTGAGCAGCTTGACGTGCGCTTCGGTCAGGGCGGTGCCCAGCGTGGCAACGACGTTCTCGAACCCGTGCTGGTGCAATAGGATGGCATCCGTGTAGCCCTCGACGATGATGGCTTCCGACTGCGCCTCGATGGCTCGGCGGGCCTGATCGAGCCCGTACAGCACTCGGGACTTGCTGAACAGGGCGGTTTCCGGGGAGTTGAGGTACTTGGCGTCGTCGTTACCAAGCGTCCGCCCCCCGAACGCCACCACTCGGCCCATGGCATCGCAGATGGGGAAGATCAGCCGGTTGCGGAATCGATCGTAAGTCTTTTTGTTCTCGTTAGTTGTGACGAGTCCGCCCTGTTGGGCGGTTTCGGGAGCGATCCCGGCCCGCCCCGCCGCCCGCAACAGGTCGTCCCAACTATCCTTGGCCAGTCCCAGCCCGAAGCGCTCAATTGTCTGGTCGTTCAGCCCTCGTCCACGGGCGTACGCGCGGGCCGCTGCACCGGCGGGCCCGCGGAGATTCCGCTGGAAGTGCGATCTGGCCCAGTTCAGTGCCTTTCGGATCCGGTCGCGGATGGCAGCCGACTGCGGATCGGCTCCAGGCACGTGCACGTCGATTCCGGCTCGCCTGGCGAGGGTGGCCAGGGCCTGGCGGAACTCCACCCGCTCATAGAGCTGGACGAACTTGATCACGTCGCCACCCGCCCCGCACGACCAGCACTTGAAGATCTGTTTACGCGGGCTGACCGAGAGCGACGGTTTATGGTCATCGTGGAAGGGACACAGCCCGACGTATTCCTTCCCCCGCCGGGACAAGTTCACCCGTTCCCCGACGACCTCGACGATGTCAACGGCCTCTAAGACCTTGTCTTTTAAAGAGTTATCCATCTAAATGGGTCGCGTGGCCTGACGCCACAGGGCAGCGCGGCGAACTCGCCAGCGCCTGACGGGCACCAACCGCCTGTTGGAGTTAAATATAGCCCAAGTTTCGGGCCCGGTCAATTTTTCCCGGACTTTTGCCGGGGTGCTGACAGGTTATTAACTGTCTGTCAACGCGTTGGTTACGGCCGTGACCGGACCGGTTGGACCGCTCCCGGGGACCGACGCGAAGCCTTGCCGCAGCCGCTCCCGCTGGCAGGCCCCCGGCTCGTCGAGGTGACTCCGTTCCGATTCCCGACGCTAGCTCTCGCTGGCGCTGGGCGTTGGGACCTCGGCGTGGAGCGGCATCTTCGTCACCTCATCCGTCGCCAGCAGGGCCTGCATGATCTGGTCGCCGACGTTGCTCATGCCGGCCGGCGTGTACGGCACCATCATGATCGTGGCCTTGCTTTGCGTGCCGACGGCGTGGACGGTGTCATAGTGCTGCGTCAGCAGCACCATGTTGGTCGCCTCGGTGGCCGAGATGCCGGCTTCGGAACAGGCGCCCACCGATTCCTTGAGACCTCGGGCGATGGCCAGACGTTGGCGGGCGATGCCGACGCCCTGCAATTCCTTGGCCCGCGCTTCGGCTTCCGCCGCCGCGATCGTCCGGATCTTCAAAGCCTCGGCCTCGTTCTTGGCGGCCTCCTTCAGTCGGGCGCTGGCGTTGACCTGGTTCATGGCCTTCTTGACCGACGCGTCGGGCTGGATGTCATTCACCAGCGACTGCATGATCGTATAGCCGAACTGCTCCATGATCTCCGCCAACCGTTCTTTCACCGCCGCGGCGATCTTGTCCTTCTCGGAGAAGACGTGGTCCACCGGCATCTCCGGCACCAGCGCCCGCACCGTGTCGAACACGTACGAGCTGATCTGTTGCTGCGGGTTCGTCAGCTTGTAGTACGACAGTTTGACCGCCTCGTCCGCTTCGCGCACAAAGAACTGCACGGCGATCAGCAGGTCCACGAACACGTCGTCCTTGGTCTTGGACTCGACGGTGATCTCCAACTCACGGACACGGTGGGTGACCCGCCCGGCCACGCGGTCGAAGATCGGGATTTTGAGGTTCAGGCCGGGGCCGGCGACCTTGTGAAACTTCCCGAACCGCTCAACGATCGCCCGGGTCTGCTGTTGCACCGTAAACAACCCGCTCGCAATCACCACGAGCACGATAATGGCGAGTATCACCAATATGACCACGCCTGCCATGGTACTTCTCCTTTGCCACGGGGTCGCACAAACCTACGTTTCCGGGCCGAACTCGGCCGAAACCAACGATACGCTCAACGCCCGCATCGGTGCGGGCAGCTCATAAGACGGTACTTCGACGTTCACTTCTTCGCCGCGCGGCAAGACCTGGACCGTTTGCTCCACGGCGAAGAGCTGCTTGCCCTTCTCATCTTTGCCGCGCAGCTCCAGCACGACCTCTTGCAGCGGATAACCGGCGTTGAACAGCACGACGCCGATACTCTCGGTGCCCAGCAGCCGCTCGCCACCCCAGGCGGCCTCGCAGTGGAAATAGAGCTCCGCCGCTTGCTGACACAACTCGAATCCCTCGGGCGGTGCCAACGGCTCGGGGTGGCGGATGTGCCCGGCTTCAGATGGGCCGTCGAGCCCGGTCCCCAGCGCCAACCCGCAGTTGGCGCAGAACCGCGCCACGGGCCGGTTCATGCTATGACACCTTGGGCACGTTCGTTCCATTTCTACCTCACTGCCGCTGGCCATTATGCTACTGGAAGTCTAACCAACCCCGACCGGCCCGCAACTATAAACACGTCGGGGGCTTGTAACCCCCATCTGCCCAGAGGTTCACGATCTGCAGTAAGCGAGCCCCCCAATACGACTACGCCGCCATATTCAATCAGCATGTCTCTGATCGTCCATGACCAGCGCGAACCCGGCACCACACTGCTCGCAGGCGCCGATGATGGCCCGTTGGTGGGGCAGTCGTCAGTTTATTTGCGCTTAGGCGCGTGACGATAGAAAGTCTCGGCATACCTTGCGACTCAGGCGAAGGTTGCTCCGGAAGGAAAGATTGCCCGCCAGCGCACTGAGCGGCTTGCGCCTTCGCCAGAAGCTACCCCACACGCGGCGCAGGATGTGCCACCGGGAATAGAAGATCCCGTCGCAGGTCTCCATCTCCCTGAGGATTTCCCCGCAGGAGAAATGCCGGTAACGGGCCACGGGAAACGTCAACGTGTAATACTTCCAATCTTCCGGAAAGGTGTGGGCGGCGATGCGGCGGTGTGATTCCATCTCCTCCCACAGCCGTGTGCCGGGCAGCGGCGTGAGAAACAGCGTGTCGAGGAGGTCCACGCCGTAGCGAGCGCCCGCCGCCGCGATCCGCTTGCCAATGCCCGGTTCATCCGTGTCCAGGCCCATGATGAACGAACCAGCCACCAGGATCTTGTGCCGCTGGATGCGACGGACGGAGGACGCGAAATCGTGGCCGTTCAGGATATTGAACTTCTTGCCGACCTCCCGCAGCCCTTCGGCCGTCGGCGATTCAAAGCCAATGAAGACGCCCGTGCAGCCGGCCTTGGCCGCCAGGGTCAGCAACTCCTCGTCATCGGCCATGTTGATCGTCACCTGGGCAATCCACTGCTTGCCCAGCTTCGCCCGGATCATGGCCCGGAACAGGTCCTTCGCCCGGGCGATATGCTCTCGGCTCGTTCCGATGAGATTGTCGTCCACGATCAGAACACGCTTTTCCCGAATCGCGCCGAATTCCCGCACGACGTCTTCAATGGGCCGCTGCCGGTAGCGACGTCCGTTGAACGCCGTCACACTACAGAAGCTGCAATCGAGCGGGCAGCCACGCGTGGTCTGAATCGCGCCGAGCGCATAATCGCCGGTCAGCAGGTCATGCCGGGCCGGCGGAATCTCATCCATGTTGGCGGGCGCGCCGGCGTAACTGGGCCTTAAGGCGCCCTGCCGGACGTCGGCCAGAACCTGCGCCCAGATAGGCTCGGCCTCCCCCGTTACCACCGCATCCACGCGCGCCATGGCCTCTTCCGGACGCATGGTGGCATGAATGCCCCCCATCACTACCGGCACATCCCGGCTGCGGAATTTGGCCGCCACTTCGTAAGCGCGGTTCGCCTGCGAAGTAAACGCGGTAACGCCCACCAGATCCGGGCGCGGCAGGGCCTCGTAGTCAGGCACGCGGACGTTCTCGTCGAAGATCGTGATCTCCCACTCCGGCGGGGTCAGGGCGGCTAGGACCAGCAGGCCCAGCGGCTTCCAGACGCGGTAGCGGTTCCAGCCGCTCTCTTTGACGTGGGTCAGGCTTACGAGCGGATTACAGGGATTGATCAGATACAGGCGAATGGCCGCGGTCCTTCCACCCGGTATTTCCCATTTGGCGCCAGGTGCTCGCAATCGTACCCGCACAGGCCGCTGCCTCGCAAGCGAGAACGAGAACCTTGCCCCGAATCCATGCTGGTCACCGGCAGGTGCCGTCCGAACGACCCCACTGGACTACCAGGGTGCGCCTTCGTCCATCTGTCTACGTAACTCCACCCGTCTCCCCTCGTGAATCGTCCGCTTCTTCATCCATCCCTCACCATCATCCGACCTTCGGCAGTGTCGCTGGAGACGGATCCCACCCTGCCAAAGCAGCCAGCCGCCGCGCCATCGGAGGCAAGGAGCTTGGCCACTTCGTCCTGCACCAAGCTGGTTGGATTGACCGCCAGGACGCCGATAAGGCCAACGACTATCACGTACCGCCTGTTTCGCAATCGCATTGTCATTCCTCCCTATAAGAAGACGCACATTCGTCGCCTGACTGCTGGGCCTTACCCCCGATTGCCGAGCGCCACTGTCGGAACTGTCATGCCGTCTCGCTCTCCTTCGCGCGGTCGCTTCTCCCAACTTGCCCGTCGGAGCTCGCACGGGTGCCGCCTGGGGTCCGCCGGGCTTGGCTCCGGTCCGCCGGGCCCGCCGCACGCGCTTCCACCGTGTAGTGCGCCGTTGGGCGGGCGATCTCACACAGGCCGCCCCGAAAAAACCTCAAGGACGTGTAAGAGCGGCGGCTCGCCTGGCTGAGCCGCGAGTGGACGACCCTGTGGGCCCAGCATCCGCGCGGCATGAGACAGTTGCCGGTTGTCCGGACGTGGAACCTGGGGCGGCGGGGGCCCGTTGCTTCACTTGCCTGTGCGGCACCGCTATACTGGCAAGGGAGGGGCATGGTCCGTGGACCGCGCAGGTCTGGCTCCCCAGTGTGGGCGGGTTGCAAGGAAGGGGGCGGTCACGCGACTGATCCGCAGTTGCAGCGAGCGCGAGGGAGAACACTCATGCACCTGGACATCTGGGGAAAATCGTTGGGGTTCATGCGTGTCCCCGGTCTGGTGGCAGTATTGCTGCCCGGCTTGCTCGCGGGCTGCTCGGATGGGGACAAGCCCCGCAGCGCCAAACCAAACGTGCTCGTGATCACCCTCTGCTCGGTCCGGGCGGATCACATGAGTTGCTACGGGTACGCGCGCGATACGACGCCGAACATGGCCAAGCTCGCCGAGGAGTCGATCGTATTCGATAACGCCATTACGCAGTGGCCGAAGACGACGCCGGGCTTTGCCGCGATCATGTCCGCGAAGTACGGGCATGCCAATGGCGTGCTGCGCACGACGCACGGCCCGCGTTTGGCGGGCGAGCATGTGACCTTGGCCGAGGCGCTAAGTCAGGCGGGCTATACGACCGCGGCGTTCATTTCATCCCCGGCGTTGGCGGCGCACAGCAATATCGCGCAGCAGGGGTGCGAGGTGGTCGAGGAGGTGTTTCGAGATCCCCGCCGCCACCACCTGCCGACGGAACGGGCTCTGCGGTGGCTGCGTAACCGCGATCGGTCAAAGCCCTTCTTTGTGTGGGCACACTACAACAACGCCCACTACCCCTACCGCGGTGGTGGGGCGCCGAATCCAGACATGTTTGTCGGCGACGGGCATTACGACGCGCGCCGTCACATTCGGGCGATTACCAAGCGGGGCGTCGGCCTGGCGCTGGGCATACCCCGCGACCACCCGTGTTTCATGGAGATCGTGCGAACGGACATCGACGCCGTGCACCGCTGGGCGGTGCTTCGTGAGCGGCCCACCGAATACGCCTTCTACATCGCCCGATACGACGCCGGCATTTACGGCGCCGACGTGGCCATCGGCAAACTGCTGGACGGCGTCCGCGACATGGGGCTGTGGGAGAATACCATCATCGCTTTGGTCTGCGACCACGGGGAGAGCCTCGGCGAGCACAACTATTACTTTGAACACGGGCGTTTCCCGTACGACGCGACCGCGAAGGTGCCGCTGCTCATTCGACCGCTAGGCGGGGTTCCGGAGCGGCGCATCGATGCGGCGGTGGCGACGTTCCGTTTGGCACCGACGATCTTGGAGATGGTGGGCGTCGAGCCACCGGCGGACTGGCAGGCCGCGTCGCTTGCGGCGTTGATGGATGGGAAAGCCGCCGCGGACCTGGTGTTTACCGAGGTCGGCTACCACGCGGATTACATGCTTGTCGTCCGCGACAAGGACTGGAAGCTAATCCAGGTTCCGAACGAGCTGGACCGCCGGCTAATGCAGAAGACGAAGTACGAGCTGTATAAGTGGCGCGGCGACCCCCACGAGCGGCAGAACCTGGTCGGGAGCAATCCGGACCAGGTGCAACGCCTCGCTCGGACGTTGAAAGAGTGGTCCGCCCCCTGGGTGGCCGACGCCTATCGCCAGTGGCACCGGCCCCATGTCGAGGTTGACGAGCAAACCCGCCGCCAACTCGCGACGCTGGGCTATATCGACGACGCCGACGCCGACGAAGACGAGGACGACGACAAATGACTGCCCCGGTCCCCGGGGGCTTACCGGGCCAGTCATTCGCCCCGGCCCCGAGGCCGATGCCGGCACCGTTGCGATTGGGCCCCCGCGTCCACTAAACTTCAGTTGGGGATTGTGCTGCTAAACAAGGCAGATGTTCTCCGGGCAACCGGCCGATGACTTCAGCGTCCAGCCAGATCAAGCAACACAGAGACAGACTACTCCGTCTTGCATTTCCAACCGGTCTGCTCCTCATCACGCTCGTCGCCTACATTCCCGCGCTATCGAACGGCTTCACCTGGGATGATGACGAGTGGGTCACCGAGAACCCGGCTCTGCGCGATCTGTCCGGGTTGCGCCGCATTTGGCTGGAGCCCAGCGCACAAATCCAGTACTACCCCGTCTGCTTTACGAGCTGGTGGATCGACTACCAGCTCTGGGGCCGGAACCCCCTTGCATACCATCTCGAAAACATTCTGCTCCATGGCCTGAGCGCGGCCCTACTCTGGCTTATTCTGCGAAAGCTCGGCGTTCCCGGCGCCTGGCTTGCCGCCGCGATCTTCGCGCTCCACCCGGTTCACGTCGAGTCCGTCGCCTGGATCACCGAACGGAAAAACACGCTTTCCGGTTTCTTCTACCTGGCCTCGCTTCTGGCGTACCTTCGATTTGCGCAACTCGATGCACCGGCGACACATCGCCGCTGGAGTCTCTACGCACTGTCATTGTTCCTCTTCCTGTTGGCGCTGCTGAGCAAGACCGTGGCGTCAACGCTGCCGGCCGCTTTGTTGCTGCTGCTGTGGTGGAAGCGCGACCGCCTCAGACTGGCGGACGTTCTTCCGCTGATACCCTTCTTCGTGCTCGGGCTCACGGCGGGGCTGACCACTGCCTATATTGAGAAGCACCAAGTTGGCGCCGTGGGCAGAGAGTGGAGCCTGTCGTTTGTCGAGCAGTGTTTGCTCGCCGGCAGGGCTGTTTGGTTCTACCTTGGTAAGCTCATCTGGCCGGCACGGCTGACATTCGTCTACCCGCGCTGGCAGCTCGACGCAGGCCAGTGGTGGCAATACCTCTATCCCGCCGCCGCCATTGCCCTGGTGATTGTCCTCTGGTTGGCAAGAAGACGCATCGGCCGGGGCCCGCTAGGCGCCGCCCTCTTCTTCGGCGGCACGCTATTGCCCGCCCTCGGGTTCTTCAACGTATACTACATGCGTTACTCCTTCGTCGCCGACCACTTCCAGTACCTCGCCAGCCTGGGGCCCATTGCTCTGTTGGCTGCCGGTTTGACTTTGCTCCTGCGCCGCTTCCGCACGGAACCGACAAGCGACAGGGTTACACGACCGGCACGGCTTGCGACTCGGGCGGCGACCACAGCACCGGGCCTGCTCATCCTGCTCGTACTGGGCGCCTCTACCTGGAATCAGAGCAAAATCTATAGAGATAAGGAATCCCTCTGGCGCCATACACTGGCCGTCCATCCGAACGCCTGGATCGCTCACAATAACCTGGGCCGACTGCTAGTGGACCGCGGCGAATACGACCAGGCCCTCGGCCATCTCAACCAGGCGCTGCAGCAGAGACCGAATGACCCCGAACCCCATATCAACCTCGGTTCTGCCCTGGCGGGAAAAGGCCGGTTAGATGAAGCCATCGCCAGCTACCGCAGAGCGCTTGACCTGGTGCCCGAGTACTACCGGGTTCACAACAACCTCGGCCTGGCACTGGCAAAGCAAGGGCGATTCCAGGAGGCCATCCTGCACTACGAGAAGGCGCTCCTGGCCGGTCAAGAGCAGAGCGCCATCCGCGCAAACCTGGCCCGCGCATTGGTCGAATCGGGCAGGTTCGAAGAGGCGGTGGCGCAATACCGGGAAGTTGTCAGCCAGAACCCCCACCGGCCCAACGAACGGGTCTACCTCGGCGTTGCCCTGACCGGCCTCGGCCGGCTGACCGAGGCGATCGAACACCTGGAAGCGGCGGTGAAACTCGAACCGGCGAGCGAAGCCGGACACTACAGACTCGGCTTAGCCCTGACTCAGCAACAGAAGTACGAGCAGGCCATGCAGCACCTGCAGATGGTGCTGCGCCTCAACCCCAGGCATGCCCGCGCGCACAATGCCTGCGCGAACGTCCTGCTTGCGGTTGGGCAACGCCGCGAAGCCTATGCACACTATCGTCAGGCTCTGACGATCGACCCCAACTATGCCGAAGCCCACCACGACCTGGGCCTGTTCTACGTCAAGACAGGCCACATGGACCAGGCCGGGCGGCACTTCAGACGCGCGCTCGCGATTCAACCCGACTACGCTGAGGCCCACAACGGCCTGGCCGGGGTGCTCGCCTCGAAAGGCGAATTTCGGGAGGCCCTCGCGCACAGCGAGACAGCCGTCACTCTCAAGCACGACTACCTTGACGGACTGCGGAACCTGAGCTTGCTCCACACGCGGCTCGGCAATACCGATGCCGCGTACACTGCCTGCTCGCGCGCCGTCGAGCTGGCACCCAACGACGCGCAACTCCGTTATCTGCTCGCTGACGTGCTGCTACGGCAAGGCAAAACTGAAGCCGCCAAGGAGCAATACAGACAGTTGCTGCGCATCGATCCCACCAACGAACGGGCCAAAGAGGCTTTGAACGCGATTCGCTAACCGCCTGACGCAGCGCCATCCGCCGCAGCACAGCCTCGGCGGAGAATGTGCCACGAACGAATGCCGCAAGCTCGATTGTCGTCAATGATTGCCGAGGATCCCGACATCGGCATCATCGATCGCCTTACCGCCGGGGTCAAGCCCAGATCCGCCTGATCCGTATCAGCGTCGCCGACTGAGGACCGCGAGGCTACCGAGCAGGAGCAGAGCCAGCGTGCTCGGCTCGGGAACGACCTCCAGGTACGGCGTGAACTCGCCGTATTCCTTCGAGTAAAACCTCATAAACGGGATGTCGGCGCCGCCCCAGTACGTCTCGTCCCGGATGACCCAGCCGTAATCGGTCGCGGTGCCGTCGACAAAAGCCTGCACGTCTTCGGTCACGTCCCATTCCATCCAGCCGTACGATCCTGGAACAGGCACCGCGTCGGTGATGACTGACGACCAGCCAGGCCGCGTATTCCAGGTGACGGTCTCCTCGTCCCAGTCACTCGTAACTCTGCGACATCTCAGAGGCCGACCGGCGGGGTTGCTGTCCTGCCACGCAAAGTAGTACAGATGTAGCGTCGCGGACGGGATTGGTGTTCCCGGAGGAATCGACGTTACGTCGAACTTGACTAGCGAGTCGCACTCCCAAGGCCCGTTTCCCGTGTTTCGGACGCGTAGACCCGACGACGCTCCCCACACGTTGTTTGGAGCCCACTCGTCGACGAACGTATCGTCCGTCGGATAGAAAATCAGCTCGTCCGCCGTTGCCGGCAGCACGCACACGGCCGCGATCAACAGCCCGGCACTCAGTTGCCCCCAAAGTTTCCATGCATTCATCGTGTTTCTCCTCTCCAAAACGAAAACCCGTTGTCCACTACAACCAGAGCAAGAGATACGCTACACAGTCATCAGACACCTCCCCTGCTGAATGTCCGCAGCCGTCGCGGATGCGTCGCCCAGTTACGCAAGTGCCGTCCCCCTAATTGGCCTTACAGCCCGGTTCCGCAGCCCCAGTCGCCGAGCACGATGCCGAGGTCGCCGTGGCCGATGCAGCCGTCGCCGTCCAGGTCTGCGCGGGGCTCGTAGTCCGGGTCGTCGTCGCACAGGCCCCACAGCGCCAGCAGGATGCCGAGATCAACCTGGTCGGTATCCCCGTCGCCGGTGATGTCGCCCTCGCAGTGGTCGTATTCGCAGACCATCTCCTCCGACCACGGCGAGGCCATGAAGCCGGAGTCGATCGTGCGCACGCTCCAGTAGTAGGTTCCGGAGGACACGTTCAGGACCCAATCGGTGGCCTGATGCACGTTGCCCATCAGCGGCGTGCCGTAGCAGCCGGACATCACGTCGTGTGCCCCCGGCGAAGTGCCGACCCGCAGGCAGTAGTAGAGGCCCGTGGTGGGTGTCTCCCCGTCCGACGCACCACTCCAGCTCAGGTGCAGCCCGGCGCCGCCCGAATCGCACGTCAGTTCCGTCGGCGCGGTGGGCGGAGTATTCGGCGTCCCGCCGATGTTTCGATACAACTCCGCATGTTCGTGCCAGCCGTAATAGGTGCCGGTCAGGAAGAAATCCAGATCGCCGTCTAGGTCGACGTCGGCCCATGTGAGCGTTGAGTTGCTGACCGGGTCAAGCGAGAACGCGCCGGCAAAGCCGCTTCCTGTATTCCGGTAGATCGTCGTATAGATATACACCCCCGTGTAGCCGCAGAACGCGACGTCCAGGTCGCCGTCGTTGTCGTAGTCGCCCCACGCGCAGGAACCGTGGTAGACGTCCATCAGGTGAGCGACTTGAATCAGGGCACCGGTGCCATCGTTTCGGTATACGCGTGCGCAATATAGGCCGCCTCCGCCGCCGATGAACGCAAGGTCAGGGTCACCGTCGTTATCGAAATCGCCCCAGGCGACGTCGGAACTGCCCACCCCAGGAAGGCCGTGGCTCCCGTGGTCGGTCAACCTGCCGACCGGGTCATTCTCGTAGAAGATCGAATGGAGCGCACTCCCGTCGCTGCCCGTGAGCAGAAGGTCCAGATCGCCATCGCCGTCGTAATCGACCCAGTCCGCCGAACCGGAGTACAAACCGTGCAGCGACACTGTTGCATCCGGTGTGAGCGTACCGGTCGGGTCGTTCCTGTAGAGGATGGACGCGCCTTGCGCACCATCGTGCCCCGTGATCACAAGGTCGAGATCACCGTCGTTGTCGTAGTCTCCCCAGGCAAGCGCCGCGTTCACCACTCCCGTCAGGACCTGCTGGGTATCCCACACAAGGTTGCCGTTGCCGTCATTCTGGTAGATGCGCGCGGTGCGGTCGGAGTCCCTTTCCCCGGTGTAGCCCGCCAGGGCGAGATCGAGGTCTCCGTCCCCGTCATAGTCGCCCCATCCCAGATTACCACTGCTTCTTTCGCTCTGAATACCCACAAGATCCTGCCGATGGACGAGCGTGCCATACTGGTTCTCATAGGTATGTGTCAGCAACGGTCCAGCGCTCGTCTTGCCGCTGATCACCAAGTCCAGGTCGCCGTCCCCATCGAAATCCCCCCATTGATCGTCGCCATCGCGCAGGCCGTCGAAGCTCTGCCAGAGGACGAAGTCCAGCGGGTTGGCGAAGGCGGGCGGTCCGCTGGCGAACAGAAGCAGCGTCAACACTGTGCAAACAAGAATTCCCGCGGAACACCCTGTCCCGCGCCGCGCTGAACATGGAAGAAACGTACTCATGACATACCTCCTCTGCTGATTGTTCGAGGGCCCGATGGCTGATCGGGCGCGCTCCGCCCCGATGGGCCTTGGCACATCTCATGGCCTCACCACGCTCTGAGCGGTCGGCGGTTGTCGCCGGCCGACCCAAACGCCTGGTCCACTAATGCTTCACACGCGAACGGCGCGGTTAGATGACGCGCTTTTTCGATTTTTTTTTCACGGGCGGGAGGTGGGCCGCGTGTCGGCGAAGAGAGTCCCCAGCCGCCACTCGGCCAGCTCGTACTCGTTCATCGGGGTCCCGGTTGCCGCGTCCGGGTCGTATGCGAGGTGGGTTTGTACGCATTGCTCGAACCACTTGCGGGCCTCGCCGGGCCGATTCGCGAGCAGGCAGGCTTCACCCGCATAGTAATACGCCTCGCAGAGCAACTCGAGGTTTTTGCGCGCGTCACCGTCGGCCACCAGTTCACCAGGGCTCATTTCACCGGCCAAGCAGCGGAAGACCTGACGCAGCCAGGAGGGATTCTCGACGTCGCGCAGGGCAGCATTCAGCACGTCGTCAGCCTCGCGCTGCCGGCCCAGTTCACAAAGAATCAGATACTGCCGGGCGTCGGAATAATGGGGTCGGCCAAGTCGGACGCGGACCAAACGGTAATCCTCCGCGGCCTCCTCACGGCGCCCAAGGATCCAGAGCGGCGTGGCCCGCTGGTAGAAGATCCAAGGCGACGCGCTGCCCTCACCCGTTACTTCGATCATCCTGCTGTAACTTGCGACGGCCTTGTCGTACTCCTTCAGCCGGCGGTAGACGTGGGCGCAGTCGGTATGGCGACCAGTGCCAGCGAACTGCTCGATGGCCTCGCGAAAGCGGCCTTGTCTGGCCAGGAGCCGGCCCTTCCACGCACGCCAATCAAAAGATCTGTCACCAAGTTCTATGAGTTTCTCGGTGCTTCGCAGCGCACCGTCCAGCTTGTCCGTTTGCTCGCACAGATATGTCAGTCGTTGCCAGGCGAATGCGTGAGACGACTCGCGCCGCACGGCTTCCTCGGCGCACCTGCGCGCATTTTTCAAATCGAGCGTGGCGAATGAGCGGAGATACCACGCCTCGGCGCTATCCGAGGCCTCACGCTTGGCACGCGCTTCCAAGGCGTCGGCGCGCTCGGTGTCGCCGCCCGCGCGGTACATTTCAGCCAGTAGCAGCATATAGGCCCATTGCGATGGCTCATCCTGCAACGCTTGTTCGAGGCAGACGATCCCGCCTCCGTGTGGTTGCCCGCGCCCGTAAGCGGCCTGAGCGTAGACCAGTTGGGCCTCGGGCAGGCGGGGGTACTCCTCGCGATGAGCCATTGCAGAGCTCCACACATCGATGCCGGCTTCTAAATCCCGCTGCAACTTCACCGCTGTCTCACGGGCCGTGGTCAAATCTTCCCGCCACCACCAGACTCCGGTCCACGAACCGATCAGCACCAGCAAAATGGCCGCGGCGCTCAACCCTACCCGCAGACGGTGCTTACGCAGCTTCTTGCGCAGGAAATAGAGGCTGCTGGGACGCTTGGCCAGGATCGGGTCGCCGGCCAGGTAGCGGCGGAGATCTTCGGCCAGCTCTTTCGCCGACTGGTAGCGGCGGTCCCTTTCCTTCTCCAAAGCCTTGAGGATGATCCTCTCCAGATCGTCATCCACCCGCTCTGACAGCGAGCGCGGCGGCTTGGGCGCTGCTTCCAGAATCCGGCGGATCACCTCGGACGGCCGGCCGGACGTATCAAATGGCAACGAGCCCGTGAGGGCTTCGAATAACATCACGCCCAGGGCATAGACGTCGGTGCGCGCGTCGATCTCCTCGGGCGTGCCGGCCGCCTGTTCCGGCGAGAGGTAAAACAGCGTGCCCAGGACCTGCCCGGGGAGCGAGACGTAAGCGGTCAGGGTTTCCTCGGTGTCGGCCTGGTCGGTGGCCTTGGCCAGGCCGAAGTCCAGGATGTGCGGCTCTCCCTCGTCGTCGATCAGCACGTTGGCCGGCTTCAGATCACGATGAACGACGCCGTGACCATGGGCGTATTCGACGGCGTCGCAGATTTGCGTGAAGAGGTTCAGCAGCGTGCGGAGGTCGGGCTCGCACGTGGAGAGATAGCGATCGAGCCTGGCGCCGGGGACGTATTCCATGGCGTAATAGCGCTTCCCCTCCGCCTCGCCGCTCTCCAGGATGCGCACGATGCTCGCATGTTGGAAGCGGGCGGCCAGCTCGACCTCGCGGTCGAAGCGTCGGCGGGCGGCTCGGGAGGCGAAAGCACCAGCCAGCATGACCTTCAGGGCCACGACGCGCTTGGTGGATACCTGCAGGGCTTTGAAAACCACGCCCATCCCGCCGCGGCCGATCTCCTCGATCAGCTCGTAGCCCTCGACGGTGGGCAGCTCAGTCGGCGTTCGGCCGGCTTCTGCAGCCGCTGCGGCAGCGGCCAGCGGCCAAGCGCGCTCGTAGAGCGACACGCTCGCCAAGTGCGGGCGCAACTCTTCAGCCACTTCGGGATGTTCGGCCAGGAAGCGCTCCGGGGTTAGATTCTCCCCGGCTCGCCGGCGATCGAAGAACTCGTCGATCAGCGAGGAGATGTGCTCGCTGGGCTGCTCATCGCGTTCCGCAGGCGGCGGATCCATGACCCTGCCCCCTTTGCCCCGTGGCAGCCGTTCCCTACATGTACCAGCATTGGCATGCTAGCTCATTTGCCGACCTGGCTCAATAGGCTTCGCGAGCCGGGTGGCGGTGTGGTAGAATGAGTAGGCAGGATTCCGAGAGATCGAACCGTGGTCACGCTAGCGGCGGGCCAACGGTCGGCTCTCGGCATTTCCGCTCACGAGAGGGTTCGATCCATGGGGGAGCGGTGCCAGATCGACGTCTGGATCGAGGCGGCTAAAGGCGGTGACCAGTCGGCGCTGACCAAGCTGATGGCCGCATTTCACCCGCACTTGCGCCGGCGGGCCGAGGCACGCATGGACCCGGCCATCAGAGCCAACACCGACCCGGACGACATCTTGCAGGGAGTATACGTGGACCTGGCGCGGCGGATTGGCCGGTTCGAGGATCGCGGTGCGGATTCGTTTCAGAATTGGCTTTACGCGATTCTCGACCAGAAGCTCGTCGATGCGCGGCGTGTAGCCCACCGTCAGAAACGTGACGCGGACCGCCAGGTAATGATCGGCAGAGCCGATTCCAGCTTGCACGTCAGTCTTCTCGACCACGTCTACGCTGACTCAGGTACGCCGAGTCGCGTAGCCAGACGACAGGAAGCCTTGAGCGCGTTGCCAATAGGCCTCTCGGATCTGTCTGAGTCCCACCGGCAAGTCATTGAGCTGCGTTTTCTGGAGGGGCTTTCGGTAGCTGAGGTAGCGGCACGCTTAGGCAAGTCCGAAGCGGCGGTGGTCGCGCTCACCAAGCGGGCCCTGGAGGCCCTGCGCCAGTCCATGGACCGGCTGGGAGAATTCACGCACGGCGTGTGAACCAGCCTCGAACATCCGCGAGGCGAGCAACGCGCGTTGTTATCCCCCGCGCTAGGAGCGCTCTCGTTACGGCTCGCTGCCGCAGCCCCAGTCGGCCAGCAGGATGCCCAGGTCGGCCTGGTTCGTCACGCCATCGTCGTTGAGATCCCCGCCGTCGTCGATTCCGAACGCGGCCAGCAGCAGGCCCAGGTCGGACTGGTCGGTGTCGTTGTCGTCGTCTAGATCACCGCGGCAGGTCTGGTACGCGCGTACGTCGGTGCCGATCCCGCAGACGACCAGGACTCCATCCTGGGCTAACGCTGGACCGCCGATGTTGATGTTCGTCACCGGCACAGACCACCGCTCGGTCAAGTCGGCATCAAACGAGTAGAGCCGGCCGGTATCGAACGCCCCGTTCGAGAAGAACACGCGTCCTTCAGCGTCGATCGCCATGCGCGGCTTGGAGAAGCCGGGGATGACGCCCGCCGAGTCAAGCACCTCGCCGGTCTCCGGATCGAGTCGCACGAGCTCGTCGCCCGGCGCCATCATGTAGACCGACCCGTCCGGCCCGACGCCGAACTCCGACGACGTTGACCATCCCGCCGGAATGTGCCACTTCTCGATGAATTCGCTGCCGGTGTCTTCGAAGGCATAGAAGTGATCGACCGAAGGGTTGTTCTGCGTGCGCGAGAGGTAGACGGAGCCGTCCGGTCCGGCCATGGGCGTGTTCTGAATCGTGAACCCGGGCATCACCGGGCTGGAGTACATCTCGGCGCCGGTGGCGAGGTCAAAGCGCTTGATGATGTGCCCGCCGCCGGCCGCGTCCGCAACGTACACCGCCTCACCGTGCACCGCTGCACCGCAGTTCCCGCTGACCGAGGCGGTGCGCGTGGCGTGCCAGACCGTGTGGCCGTCCTCGGCACTCATGCGCCAAATGTTGCGGAAGCTGGCCACAATCAGATCGCCGTTGGGGGCAAACACGACCCCGTCGTACGCCCCCGCGCTGATCTCATCCTCGGAAGGCGCGGGCCAGGCGAACTGGCCGGTCGCGGCGTCCAGGGCATACATTCTCGCCCACACCGAGGCACCGTTGCCCGCGCGCGAGGCGTAGACCTTGCCGTCGCGCGCGCCCGCAATCCAGGTGATCCAGTCGCCCTCGTTGTATGGGATCTCCACCGCCCAGAGCTCTTCGCCGGTGTAAAGATCCATGGCGACGACGAACGAATCGCCGGGCTGCTCGTAAGGCCACCTGGGCTGCCGCACCATGAACACGCGACCCCCCTCGGTCACCGGCTGCCAGGCGATCAGCGAGGGCCGGCCGCCCGACCAGATCAGGTCGGCGTCGTCCGGACCGATCTCGCTGGAGAGTCCGTTGCGACCGGCGTTACCGCCGGAGTTGTTCCAGTCGTCGGCGAGCCCAATCTGGACTGCGCCCAGTAGCACCACGCCGACCACAAGGCACGTGAGTTTCTTGTCTGCAAACATGCTTCTGCCTCCGTTCCACGCTTCCTTCCGCGGCGCTCGCTACAACCCGCCGGCGCACGACCGGCTTGGACAACTCGACGATACCGCCGCGACACCCGCCGCGCCAAGCGCTTTCGCAGATCGGAGCAGACTACACCCGGCGAACAGTGGGCTGATAACGTGCCCAAAGCGACGAAAGATGACGCCTAGCCTTGGTACGACAGACTCGTTCCGCCCGCCTCGTGGTCCCCGCTTCGGCGTTAGCGAGAGGTCGTCGTCGTAAGCTGAGGTCGAGCCGTTGGCGAACACATCGACCGTGGCGATCTCGTGCGGGCCACCCGCGGCGGAGTGCGGCCATGCTGCTATGCTCCCTGTTCCCTCACACAAGGGTGGGATAACCTATACGGGGAATGCCCAAGGAGAAGCGGCCATGAAGTACAAGACTGCATTTCGGCTGGCGCTGAAGGCGATCGGAGTCTGGCTAGTCGCACAGACGATCGAATCCCTGCCGTGGACTGGGAGTCTCCTGGTAAATGCCTGGGGCGATCCGAGCCAGGCTTATAGGTGGCAGGCGGCTGTGCCGGGAGCGCTAGCCAACATTCTGGGTATCGGCGTGGCCCTCTATCTATTCTTCGGTGCCAAGTGGATCGTGAACCTGGCGATTCCGTCCAACCGGCCGTACTGTCAGGAATGCGGCTACGAGCTGACCGGCAACGTCACCGGCGTCTGCCCGGAATGTGGGACGCCGAACGCGCCGGGAAGCCAGACCTCAAACGCGCGGATTCCTTAGCGGATGTATGGGGCACACGGCTGACACAGCCGTGCCACAATGGAGCGATGCTCTTGAGTGCCACGGCCGTGTCGGCCGTGCCTATCTGTCGGTGGGGCGCAATCTACTGCCTCGTGCGGGTCGCTCCCTCACGGTCGCGGCTCGGATCGGGCGGAGCGGAGCCCGGCCGTTGCGGGCTACTCGGAGGCCTTCTTGCTCTTGTCCGGGAACGACGGCGGCGGCGGTAGGTCCGGCGGGTCTTCCTTGATCCGCTTCACGACGTTCTCGATCGTCGCCTCCAACTGCGCGTCCTTGCCGCGCATTACGTCACCGGGCATGTTTTGCACCTCGATGTCCGGTACCACGCCGTGCCCCTCGATCAGCCAGGTGCGATCGAGGCCGTAGGGGCCGAACTGTGGCGGGGTGACGCCCCCGCCGTCCATCAGGTCCTGGTGCGCCTCGATGCCGACCGCCCCGCCCCAGGTGCGCATGCCGATGATCGGGGCCAGGCCCTTGGTCTGGATCGCCTGAGCGAAATACTCGCCGCAGGAGCCGGTGTCCTCGTTGACGATCACGGCCAGGTGTCCGTGGAAGGCCCGCTCCGGGTCGCGGATGAACTTGCCCTCGCGCGGCTGCGTCAGCGCCCAGAGCTTGCGCTCCAGGCGGTCGATGATCATGTCGGCCGTGAACCCGCCGCCGTTGTAGCGCTCGTCCAGAACGAAGCCCTTCTTGTAGTGATGCGGGAAGTAGACCTTGGCGAACTCGATCAACCCGCCAGTCATCATATCCGGGATGTGCAGGTAGCCGACCTGCCCGCCCGTGGCTTGGTCCACGAACGCGCGGTTCTTCTCCACCCACTCGCGGTAGCGGATGCGGCGCTCGCTGCCGATGGTTCTCAGCCGGTGCGTCTGCGCGTCCTCGGCCGAGGGCTTGTCGTTGTAGCTCAGCGTGACCACCCGGCCGCGCTTGTTCTGCAAGTGGCGGAACACGTTGTCGGTCGTCTTGACCTCTTCACCGTCGATGGCGATTAGATAGTCGCCTTCCTTGATCGGGCAACCGGGCTCGTCCAGTGGCGAGCGAGCGCCAGGATCACCCGGCGTGCGCGGGATGATGTGCGCGATGCGGTAGTACTCGGCACCGGAATCGACGGCGAAGTCCACGCCGAGCATCCCGGTGGCCACGCTCTTGGCCCGATTCTCGACATCGCCGCCGCCCACGTACGTATGACCGATGTTGAGCTCGGCGATCATCTCGCCGATCAGGTAGTTCAGGTCGCTGCGGTTCCCGCAGAACGGCACGAACTTGCGATATTTCTGGCGGATGGCTTCCCAATCGACACCGTGCATCCCGGGGTCGTAGAACCAGTCGCGCTCGATCCGCCAGGCCTCGTCGAGCAGTTGCAGGAACTCCTGATTGCGATCGACCTTGATCCGGATTTCACCGAGATCGACCTTGCCGTCGCCGACACTGGCCTTCTTGCCTACGCCCACCACGCCGTAGGTGCTGCCGGAGCGGTAGATTAACTTCTTCCCGTCGGCGGACTGGTGGTAGTTGCTGATCCCGCCGAGGACCTTGCTCGCCTTCTCGTCCTCCAGCTTGTAGTGGTACAGGTCGAGCCGCCCGCCGGTGTGGTCGGTGACGGTCTGGTACTTCGAGAACTCGGTCCCCTCCTTCTTGAGGTAGAGGAACCCCTTGTCGGTGGCTTCCAGGCGGAAGTAGTTGCCGGCCGAGACACCCTCGGCGGCCAGAATGCGCCGCTGGATACCCTCGATGTCAATGGAGTCCTCTTTTTCCGCCTCCTCTTCCTCCTCTTGCTCTTCAACTTCTTCCTCGGCTTCCTCTTCTTCCTCTTCTTCCTCGGCAGCCTCCTCCTCAGCCGCTTCCTCGGGCTCTTCCTCTTCGACCTCTTCTTCTTCCACCTCCTCCTCGGAGTCCTTCAGCGGGAACGGCGTCGGCTCGTCGGCCTTGAGCAGGACGATGTACGGCCGGCACATGTCCAGGAAGATGTGGTTCTGGTCCACGAAGCCCATGATCGGGCTGAACGTGCGGTTCGACAGGAAGTACAGGTGACGCCCCTTCGGGTCGAACGACGGGCTCCAGTCCTCGGTCAGGTCCGACGTGAGGCGATAGACCTCCTTCTTCTCCAGCGAGTAGAGGAAGATCGCGTCATACAGGCTCTGTTCCATCTTGGTGTAGGCGATCCACTTGCTGTCCGGCGACCAGACGTAGTCCTGGATGCCCCAGCGCTCCCAGGCGTCGTCGTAGTCCGCCTGATCCACCACGGTGATCTCGCCGGTCTCCGCGTCCGCCAGGTTCAGCCGCATGAACTTGTCGCTGAACAACAAGTACTTGCCGTCCGGCGACCAGACGAGCTGCATGCGAAAACCCAGTCCGCCTTCGGTGAGCTGCTTCCACGGCTTCTCGCCGGGCCTAGCGGGCGAGACGCCCGCACTCCCCTTCTGATCAACCAGGTAGATCTCTTCCTCGCCGGTCTTGTCGGAGATGAACGCGATCCAGCGACCGTTGGGCGACCAGACGGCGCTCTTCTCGCGCGAGGCTGTAGTATTGGTCAAGTTGACCGGCTCGCCGTCTTCGGCCGGGAAGTTGATGATCTCGCCGCGGGCTTCGATGAGCACGCGCTTTCCGCTGGGGGATAGCTGGAACGAGCCGCTGCGGGGGCTGACGCCGACGAACTCGGGCCGCATGCGCACCAGGTCGCTGGGAATCTCGACCGGGACCAGTCGCGTCTTACCGTTTTTGAGATCCAACAGGTGCAGCGCCTCGCCGTACTGATAGACGATCTGGTCGATCCCGATGGACGGGTATTTGACGTCGTAGTCCTTGTACGACGTCATGGCGGTGACCTTGCCCGTCTTGACGTCATACTTGTAGATGTTCAGCGTGCCGTGCTCGCGGTCGGAGTTGAAGTAGATCGCGTCGCCGCGCCACATCGGGTAGTTGTCCGAGCCGGCCCAGTCGGTGATCGGCTTGTAGTCCATCTGTTCAAGGCTGCCCATCCAGATTTCCTGGGCGGTGCCGCCCTTGTGACGCTTCCAGGTGCGCGATTCGCGGCTGATGCGGTTGTAGGCGATCATCTCGCCGTCGGGCGAGACGGCCGTCAGCCCGGCGCGGTCCACAGGCAGCTTCTCGGGCATCCCGCCCTCGAGTGCCATACGATAGACCTCCTCGCCGCGGCTGGGCCACACGCGATTGGAGCGGAACAGGACGCTCTTTCCGTCGGGCCACCAGCCGACCACGCGGTCCATGGTCGGGTGATAGGTGAGCCGCGCCGGCACGCCGCCGCGAGCATCCATGACGTACACGTCCAGGTTGCCGTCGTACTGCGCGGCGAAGGCGATCTGCGTTCCGTCGGGCGAAAACTTGGCCCAGACCTCCGAGCCCGGGTCGTTGGTTACGCGGCGGGCGTCGCCGCCATCGCTGGATGCCAACCACAGGTCGCCTTCATAGGTGAAGACGATCTTGTCTTTGTGCACGTCAGCCATGCGCATCAGATGGCTCTTGGCCTGCGCCGCGCAGCCGACGCTGAGCACCACGATCGTCAGAATGGCCGCACGCTGTGTCAGGTTCAGCATCGCGATTACCCGTCCTTTCGTCATGATTCCGCGTTACCCCGTGTCCACCCGGTGAGGCGTTCGACAATATCCCAGACGGCGGGAACAGTCGCAGCCGGTCACAATCCGGGTGATTGTCAGTTCCCCGTTCAGCCGCGCCGGCCCTTGGCCGGCCGCCCGCGCCGATGCCAGATAATACCGCAGCGCCGCCAGCCGCGCCAATACACGCCCCCTGCCGCCGACGCCGGAATCAATCGGCCTTGGTCTTGAAGTCCTTGCCGATCCAGCGCTTGGCCAGCAGCAGCAGGATTGTCGAGCAAATCGCGATGCAGCCGAAGATGAACCACATCGTTTCGGTGTCCTTGGGCCCCTCGGCGGGGCAATACTGGGCCATCACCTTGCCGGAGTATAGCAGCGGCACGACGACCTTCGTCAGGAACCAGGGCAATTGTGCTACGCCCAAGTAAATACCCGTGCGACCCTCTGGGGCGATCTGTGCAGCGTATTGGAGGAAGCGTGGCTGCCAGATGGCCTCACCGATCGTCATGAACACCAGGTACCCCATCATTGTCGAGAAACCCGGCTTGATCGCCAAGAGAAACGCGGGTGCTGCCATGACGAACGTTCCCACGATCATCATGTTGTAGACCTTGCGCTTCCGCGTCAGAGCAGCCACAATCGGTGCGAGGATGAATATGAGAAGCGGGTTCAGGTTTGAAGGAATCTCGAAGTATTCGCCCATCCATCCTTCATAGCTTCGCGAGATGTACTGTGGCAGCACGAACCAGTTGTACGTGAACAAGGTCTGGACCGGGATAAGCGCGAAGATGAAGAAGAAGAACTTCCCGTTGGACAAGGGATGCCTGGCAACCCAGCGTCTCCCTGCTGGGATTGCCGCGACCATCGCCGCAGCAAGCAGAAGTGGGACTCCCAAGATGTACCACCAGGGAGCCCCGAAGGCGAAGTAGAAGGAGACGACAATCGCCACGACCATGCCCCACAGGTGCAGCGGTATGTGCTTCCTCTCGGCCACCTCGCGCTCTGGCGACGAGGTCTCCTGGAACTCGACCTTATCTGGTCCGCGCTGCTCTTCCTTCGCTGTGGCGTCTTGGTCCTTCTTCTCGGCCTGGGCAGCCTTCAGTTGCGCCGTTTCTTGCTTCGCGGTTGCGATGCCCCTGGCCTCAGTCTTGCGTGACAGGATGAGAACGGTTAATATTAAGGCAACGACCGTGAACCCAGTGTAAACCCAATATGTCCCTGGGATGCCGAGATTCGCGTAGTGTTCGTCCCGGAGGAGAAAGGCAAACGTGGGGAACCATGCTCCCAGGTTCATCAACGCGTAAAGCATGATGAACGCCATGTCGGCCGTCTTGGGATTGGTGAACTTGCGCACGCCCGCGTACGCGGCCGGTTGATACATCCCATAGCCGATCACGACGAGCAGGATGCCGAGCATGGTGACCAAATGCAGGGACGACCACAAGCCTGCCGGTTGAAGCCCAAGAAGATTGGGGGCAGCCGACATAAGCGCACGTCCGGCGATCATGAACAGGAAGGCGGCAATGAGCGCCTTGCGGACACCCCACTTGTCGGGCACGCCACCCAAGAACACCATTGAGAGTGCAATGCCCGCGGTTAGTATCATCACCATCTTGTGGGAGTAGTCGTCCGCGCCCTCCACGCCCTGGAAGATGAAACTCGAGAAGTGGATGGCCAGATAGCCGAGCATGCCGAAATAGACCATGCCCTCGATCACGTAGGCCAGGTTGATGCCCCACAGCACGCGTGGCGCGCGTGCCAGGTCGATAAATGGCTGAATGATCTCTCTGAACGGGTTCTTCTTCTCTTCGGGTGTGTCGCTCATGGCCAGTCGTCAGTTCTCAGTTGTCAGTTTTCAGCCAACGGCCGGCCAGCCGCCGGCCGCTACGTCATCCCTCGCTTGCGCTTCGGGCTCGGATCGGCCGGTACCCTTCGGCTGCGCTCAGGGCAGGCGGGGCCCGGCCGCTACATTCCCTTCGTGCCTTCGGGCCTCCGGGCCTCCGGGCCTCCGGGCCTCCGTGCCTCCGTGCCTTCGTGCCTTCGTCCCTTCGTCCCTCTGTGCCCGTCAGGCTTTCTCCTTCCCCCACAACTGTGCCAACTCTACCAGCACCTTGACCGCGCTCTCCATCTGCTCCAGACACGCAAACTCCAGCGGCGAGTGGAAGTTGTGCATGCCGGTCGAGAGGTTCGGCGTCGGCAGGCCCATCTCGCTCAAGCGTGAGCCGTCGGTGCCGCCGCGGATGGACTCGTACTTGGGCTTCATCCCGGCGTTCGTGATCGCCTGTTCGGCCAGCTTGACCGCGCGGGGCTCTTTCTCCAGGTGCTCGAGCATGTTGCGGTACTGCTTTTTCACCGCGACGTCGATTTTGACCTTCGGGAAGTCGGCCATGACCGAGGCGGCGATGTCCTTGAGCCGCTTGGCCTGCTGGGCCAGGTCGGGCGTCTCGAAGCTGCGCAGCAGGATTTTGATGGTGGCCTTGTCGACCGCGCCCTCGAGCACGTACGGGTGCACGAACGGCTGGCGCTCCTTGGTCATTTCCGGCGACAGCTCCTTGGGCATCCGGGCCAGGAACTCGCCGGCATAGCGGATCGCGTTGACCATCTTGCCGTAGCCGAAGCCCGGGTGGATGTTGAAGCCGGTGACGGTGATCGTCGCCAGATCAGCCGAGAAGGTCTCGTTCTCGAGCCCGCCCCCGCCCTCGCCGTCGAGCGTGTAGGCGGCGGCCGCGTCGATCTTCTTGAGGTCCACCTTGTCGGTGCCGCGCCCGACCTCCTCGTCGCAGGTGAACACGACGCGGATGGGGCCATGCTTGATCTCGGGATGCTCCAGCAAATGGGCGACGGTGGTCATGATGACGGCGATACCGGCCTTGTCGTCGGCACCGAGTAGCGTCGTGCCGTCCGACGTGATGATCGTCTTACCCTTCAGCTCCTTGAGCTGGGGGAACTCGTCAACCTTGATGACCTTCGACTTATCGCCCGGCAGCACGATGTCCCGGCCGTCATAGTCCTTGATGATGTTGGGCTTGACGTCTTTGCCGGATGCCTCGGGCGAGGTGTCCTGGTGGGACAGCCAGGCGACGGTCGCAGCCCCGGCCACGTTGCCGGGGATCGTACCCATGACGACCCCGCCCTCGTGCGCGTCCACGTCCTGGAGCTTGAGCGTTTTCATCTCCTCGATGAGCAGCTTGCCCAGCTCGAGCTGGCCCGGCGAGCTGGGGTAGTCCTCGGTCTCCTCCACCGCGGTGGTTTCGACCTTCACGTAGCGACAAAAGCGATCCAGCAGTGTGTTCATCGTGTCTCTCCACACAGAAAAACCAGGGCAGGTCGACCAGCGCGACATCTGCCGCAGATTCAATTGTCATTCCGAGCGGAGCGAGGAATCTGGCTGATTCCGCGCGCTGGAGCCAGATTCCTCGGTCGCCCACCTTCGGCGGCTCCCTCGGAATGACACCGTTACCCTTCGCCCGCCACGGCGTCACTCCTCCAACAGCTTCTCAAACTCGTCCACCAGCCGCTCGAACCGCCGCATGGCGGCTTCGATCGGAGCCGGCGTCGTCATGTCCACGCCGGCCTTCCGCAAAATCTCCAACGGATAGTCCGAAGAGCCGGCCCTGAGAAAGCCCAGATACGCCTCCAGCGCCCCCGGCTTCGCCGCCAGCACATCCTGCGCCAGGGCCGCGGCGGCACAATAGCTCGTCGCGTAGTGGTACACGTAGAAGTTCAGGTAATAGTGTGGGATGCACGCCCAGTACGACGCGTACTCCGCATCGCGCACCAGCTCTCGCCCCCAGTACTTGTGGAAGGTGTCCAAGTGCAGCTCGCCCAGCCGCTCGGCGGTTAACGCTTCGCCGCGCTCGACCATGGCGTGCGCCTCCGCCTCAAACTCCGCGAACATCACCTGTCGAAACACCGTGTTCCGCAGGTTGTCGATCACGTGGTTCAGCAGCCGCAGCTTCTCGGCCCGCGTCTCGGCATTCTTTAGCAGGTGGTCCTCCAGCAGGATTTCGTTGAAGATCGCCGCCACCTCCGCCACGAAGTCGCTGTACTCGCCGTACACCTTGGGCTGGTGCTTGTGCGTGAAGTAGCTGTGCATGGAGTGGCCCATCTCGTGGGCGATGGTGGACGCCTCGGCGAGTGTCTTGTTGTAGTTCAGCAGAATGTACGGCTGCGTGTCGTAGGAGCCCGAGGAGTAGGCCCCACTACACTTGCCCCTGGTCTCGTACACGTCGATCCAGCGCGCGGCAAAGCCCTTCTCCATCGCCCCGCAGTATTCCGCACCCAGCGGCCGCAACGCCGCAATGATCTCCGCGACAGCGTCCTCGTATTCGATCTCCTGGTCGCCATCTTCGGTCAGCGGCTGATACAGGTCGTACACGTGCAGCTCGTCCAGCCCCAGCACCCGCTTGCGCAACACCGCCCACCGGTGCTGCGCCGACAGATTGGCGTTGACCGTATCCACCAGGTTCGTGTACACGCTCAGCGGCAGATAGTCCGGAAACAATGACGCTTCCAACGCGCTCTCAAAACCGCGGGCGCGCGCAAAAAAGATGTCGCGCTGGACGGCCCCGTTCAGCGTTGCCGCCAGCGTGTTTTCGAAGCGCTTGTACGCGGCCATCGTGCCCAGGAATGCGTCGCGCCGCAGCCGCCGGTCACTGGAGCGGATGAACTTGTTGAAGCGCGCGGGACTTAACTCGACCTCATTGCCCTGCTCATCCTCGATCGTCGGCCAGATCAGCTCCCCATACTTCAGCACGCCGTACGTCTCTTCCGGACTCGCCGCCAGGTTCCCGACCATCGCCAGCAGTTCCTCTTCCCGCGGAGAGAGCACGTAGGGCCTGCGGCGAATCACGCTTTCCAGGTAATGCTCGTAGACGCCGAGGCCCGGGTTCTCCCGGCACCACGATGGCAGCATGCCTTCAGAGAGCGTGAGCAGCTTGGGCTCGATCCAGGCGGCCGCCTGCTCGAACGACGTCCATAGTCCGGTCGCTCGGTTCCTCAGGGCCAGCGCCTGGTTGTCGCGGGTGTCCTGGTCGGAGAGCTGCTGTGCGTAGACCCGCAGCTTGTCCGCTAGCCAACGTGCCTCCTCGCGCAACGTGAGAGTTTCGAGCAGCCTCGCCGGTGACTCGAAAGGAACCGCCTTGCGGTGCTCGAGCTCTTCGAGCATCTTCTCGGCCCGGGCGAAGTCGGCCTCCCAGGTCTGGAGATCGGGGTACATCGTCGCCAGATTCCATTTATACCGCTCAGGAATCTGATCGCGGGTCGGCACCGCGTCCTGCGCGGCCGCCACCAGGCACGCGAGGAACGTTGCCAGCGCGACGATCGGCCCGCGATGAAGCCGGTACCTGGGGTGCACGTGCGTCGCTCCTCTTGCAGACGCGGGGGACATCCCTGGCGGTGAACGCCACAGGCTCCGTCCTGGGCGGATCGCGGAAAAGCTCAAGCTACCCGCCAGAGCCGATCTCAGCAAGCCGCACGTGCGCACAGCGGCCGGGCCGACGCGCTCCGGCCCCTCGATTGCCGGACGGAGGCTCGACAGTCGACAGACGGTCGGGATGGTCGCGGAATCGAGGTCGTGTCCCGGCTGTTCAGCGCAGGCGCTCGCGCAAGCCGGGTCTTTTCGCTGGAGAGTGAGTTGAACCTTGCCTGGCGGGGTCAGGACGGCCCTGGCCCTGAACTGCTTACGCGCGGCTTAGGGCTCGTCGAGCCGCTTGGGCGCTATTCGCGTCCGTAGCCGCCGCCCCGCCGACCGCCGCCGCCGCCCCGCCGCTCCGTCTTTGGTCGGGCCACGTTGACGTTGAGCGTGCGACCGTTGAGCTCGGTGCCGTTGATCGCTTCGATTGCGGCCTCAGCGGCTGCCTGATCGACCATCTCGACGAATCCGAACCCGCGGGACTGCCCCGTCATGCGGTCGGTGATGAGGTTGACGCGTTCGACGCTGCCGTGGGCCCCGAAGAGTTCCCTGAGCTGCTCCTCGGTGGCATCATAGGGAAGGTTGCCGACATAGATGTTCGTCATGACACAGGATCCTGGCGGACGACTGCTGCGAAAGCTCATGGAGGAGTGGTGGCGCCACCAGCAGAACGTTCCTACCAGAAGCCAGCCGACAGTCAATTATCGCCATTAGGCTAGCAACGTCGCGCACGGCCCGCAAGTGCCCCCCGGGGGGGTCTGATTGGCCCTTTTGCCGGGGCGCCGTCCGTCTGGAACTGCGGGGCGTCTCCGGGTCGCGGGAGCCGCGGGCGTTGCCCCGTCAGTAGCTCGGGCTTACTCCCGGGACGGAACCACCTTCATGGTGGAAGCGGTACTCGTGGAAGAGCGTCTCCCCGGTCGGCGAGAGCAGCCGGGCGGTCAGGATATAGCGGCCGGGCTCCAGCGGCCCGCGCTCCAATTGCAGCGGAAAGACGTACCAGCGGGCCGGGCGGTCCCAGTACTCGGTGAACGTCTCGTCCGAGCTGATCTGGACCTTCCAGAACGCGACCCGTTTGCCCAGCCGGTCCGCGCTCGCCATCCGCATGCTGTGGAGCTCGAACTGGAACGTCCCGACCACCTTCACCGGATCGCCGAGCTTGTCCCGCACCGCGAGGATCACCTCGATTCCGTCGGCGTTGCCGTCGCCGGCGAAACTGACCGGCTTGGTCAGGTAGCGCTGGATCTCGATTTGCTTGGGCATCATCAGCCGGACGAACGCGGTCAGTTCCGGATCGTCAAGCTGCACGTTGGCGTGCTCCGCCTGGCAGGCGCACACCCACAGCGGGCCGAGACAGGCGGCCACGAGAAGTGCCGCTCGCCGGGAGAGTGCTGCGGTTCGTCGGCTGCTGGCGAATAACATCGGGCATCACCCTGATGTCGGGTTTCGCTTGCCGTCGGCCTATATAGCAGATGTCTCCCGCTTTGGCTACGGGGTTCCGGGCGGACTCGCCCGGAATGGCAAGGGACGCCGGCATCCGCACCTCACGGCGTAGCATCCCGGGCCGGCTCGCGCCGCTGGGCGAACAGCCATTGCCAGAACTTCGGATTGGCAAACGTGCGGTCCCAGACATTGTGGCTGCCGCCTTCGTACTCCGTGTAGGTCACGTTGCCGCCCGCTGCCTGGATGGCCGCGACCATCTCTCGCGAGCGCTCCACCGGCACCCGCTTGTCGGCACTGCCGTGGAAGCACCAGATTGGGACGCTGGTAAGCTTGGCTGCTCCTTCCGTATCGCCGAAGCCGCAGACCGGGACCAGGGCGGCGAACTGCCCCGGCAAGCGGGCGCCGATGTACCAGACTCCGGCCCCGCCCAGCGACAGCCCCGTCAGGTAAACCCGCTCGGGATCCAGGTGGTATTTCTGCGAGGTCTGTTCGACGCAGCGCAGGGCGAGTTCAGCCATCGGGCCGACCCAGCCCGTGTTCGGGCGACACTGCGGCATGACGACCACGGCCGGAATCCAGTCCCGGTGTCGCCGAATGGCCCGCGCGATGCCGACATCGGTCTGCCGGAACCCGTCGCGGCCACGTTCTCCGGAGCCGTGCAGGAACAGAACCACCGGCCAGGGCTTGTGCGGGGTGTACTCCGGCGGGACGTAGACGCAGTAGGCGTAGGTCTCGTTTTCGAACTCGACGGTCTTGTAGAGGAACCCCGTCGGCGAGGTCGGCTCCGCTTCGGCCGGCCGACTCTGCGGTTCCTGTAGCGACAAGCTCAACCCAACCATCACAGCGATCCACCACGAAAGGGCCATTCATTTTCTCCGCATCGAACCGGACCATAGTAAACCAGGGCCGCCGATTTGGCAGCACGGCCGCTACTTGCTCCGGCGCTCCCGGCCCCCTACACTACCCGCCCCGATGGTCATCCGGCGCGATCGGCGGACGCGGGGAATTCTACGAATGCCCGCTCCGCAGCGTCGGGATGCCGTCGGCTGACGGGGTTCCGTGGTCTGATCGTTCTCGTCGTGCGACAGGCGGGTTCGGCGGCAGGACGAGACCGTGCCATCGGCATAGGAACTGCCCGTCGAGTGGGCGGGAGCACCGGTCGCCCGTGGAGGTGGCTCAGACCGAGTGGCGAACCGTGGCTCCCAAATCTGCGGTGGAGCCTCGCACACAGGAGATACCTCATGGCAACCATGACGGCCGTGGTCAAGACAAAGCCCGAACTGGGCGCCGAGTTACAGGACAAGCCCATTCCCAAACCGGCACAATCCGACTGGGTCGTCGTCAAGGTGCGGGCCACCAGCATTTGCGGCACCGATGTCCACATCTACAAATGGGACCCCTGGTCCGAGGGCCGCATCGGCCGAAAGGCCCTCCCCCAGGTCCTCGGCCACGAGGTGGCCGGAGAGGTCGTCGAGGTCGGCCAGCATTGCACGCGCATCAAGATCGGCGACTACGTTTCCGCCGAAACGCACATCTACGACGACGGCGACCTCACCACCATGCTCGGCTCACCGCACGTGGGCACGCACATGAAGATCGTCGGCGTCGATTACGACGGCTGCTTCGCCGAGTACTTCACGCTCCCTGAGAAAGTCTGCTGGCCGAATGATCCGGCCATCCCGCCCGAGGTGGCTTCCATCCAGGAGCCCCTCGGCAACGCGGCCTACGCCGTCCTCGGTGAAGACGCCGACGTCGCCGGAAAGACCATGGTCATCACCGGCGACGGGCCCATCAGCCTGTTCGCCATCGGCGTCGCCCGCGCGGTCGGCGTGGCCAAGATCATCCACTTCGGCAAGTACGACCTCAACATGGAGATCGCCCGCACGATGGGGGCCGACCTCCAGATGAACACCAACGAAACAACCGGCAAGCAGCGGCTCGAGTTCGTCCTCGACCACACCGGCGGCAACGGCGTCGATATCGCCCTCGAAATGGTCGGCTCGCAGAACTCGATCGAGGATTGTTTCGCCATGGTCCGCAAGGCCGGTCGCGTTACCGCCTTCGGCATCGCCGCCGAATCCCCGCTCCCGGTGGACTACAACAACGGCATCGTCTTCAAGGGCTGCCAGATACACGGCATCAGCGGCCGCAAGATCTTCGATACGTGGTATCGCAACCGTAACCTGCTGGCAGGCGGGCGGCTCGATCCCACGCCGGTCATCACGAACGTCTTCACCCTGTCGGATTTCAAGGCCGGCTTCGACAAGATGATCGAGCGACCACGCAAGAGCGCCAAGATCGTGCTCTTCCCGGAGGAGCAGGAGTACAAGGCCGCTCGCAAGCGGCTCGGCAGGTAGGGCGGGCCACGCCCGCCGGTTCGGGATAATCGCTGGAGGATTGTCGGGCACGGCCCGACCTACTCGGAACGCAACAGATCGGAGCAAGCACATGTACGGCAAAATGAAAGACGATCTTCAGAAAGAATTGGCCTCCATCCGCGAGGCCGGCCTGTTCAAGGAAGAACGTTTCATCCTGACACCCCAGGCGGCGGACATCCACGTCGAATACCCGGAAGGCAGCCCGCCGGCGGGCGTGGCCAACTTCTGCGCCAACAACTACCTCGGTCTCTCGTCCCACCCCAAGGTGATTGAGGCCGCCCACGACGCCCTGAACACGCACGGCTACGGGATGAGCAGCGTCCGCTTCATCTGCGGCACGCAGGACATCCACAGGCAGCTCGAGCAGAAGATCGCCGACTTCTTCCACACGGACGGTACAATCCTGTATGCGGCCTGCTTCGACGCCAACGGCGGCCTGTTCGAGCCGCTGTTCACCAAAGACGACGCCATCATCACCGACGCCCTCAACCACGCCTCGATCATCGACGGCATCCGCCTGTGCAAGGCCTCCCGCTACATCTACAAGACCAACGACATGGCCGACCTGGAAGCCAAGCTCAAGGAAGCGAAAGATGCCCGCTATCGCGTCATCGCCACCGACGGCGCCTTCAGCATGGACGGCACCATCGCCCAGGTCGACAAGATCGTTGCCTTGGCCGACAAGTACGACGCGCTAACCATGGTGGACGACGCGCACTGCACCGGCGTGATCGGCAAAACCGGCCGCGGCTCAACCGAATACCGCGGCGTGCTGGGCCAGGTCGATATCATCACCTCCACGCTCGGCAAGGCCCTGGGCGGCGCGTCGGGCGGCTTCACCACCGGCCGCAAGGAAATCATCGACATGCTCCGGCAGCGCAGCCGACCCTACCTGTTCAGCAACACGGTCTCCTCCATCGTGGTCAAGGCTTCCATCGCGGTCGTGGATATGCTCACTGCCACCACCGAGCTGCGCGACAAGGTCGAGGCCAACACCAAGCGCTTCCGCAAGGGCATGACCGCAGCCGGCTTCGACATCAAGCCCGGCGACCACCCCATCGTCCCGATCATGCTCTACAACGCCAAGCTCAGCCAGGACATCGCCCGCGACCTGTACGGCGAAGGCATCTACGTGATCGGCTTCTACTACCCCGTCGTGGGCAGGGGCCTGGCCCGCATCCGCGTGCAGCTTTCGGCCGGCCACGAGTTCGAGCACATCGACAAGGCCGTCGCGGCCTTTACCAAGATCGGCAAGAAATACGACATCCTCGGCAAGACCAAAGAGGAGATCATCGCCAAGTACGGCGAGTAACGGCCCATGTCCCCGCGCGGCCGCCCGCTCGCGAACCATGCACGCGTCGACAGGGCCCGAAGAGATCCGAGTTCGCTTTTCGCCCGCAGGGCGCACCATCGTTGCCAGGGACGTTTCTCGCCCGCAGGGCGCACGATCGTTGCCAGGGACTTCCAGTCCCTGGCAAGCTGGTCCACAGACCCGCTCTTCTTTCTTCTGCTTTCCGCCCGGAGGGCGGACGGAGTTGAGCCATGCCGAGCGCCTGGACGCAGAACTTCAACCACACCGTCTTCAGCACCAAGCAGCGCGCCGGACTGATTACTCCCGAGCTGGAGACGCGCCTCTACCGATTCATCGGCGGCATCGTGCGCGATCTGCGTTGCACGCTCCTGGCGATCAACGGCACGCCCGACCATGTTCATCTGCTGGTTCGCTATCGACCGGACCTGTCCCATTCGGAACTGCTCCAGCAGGTCAAGGGCCGGTCGTCGAAGTGGATCAACGAAACCCTTCCCCAGTTCGGGCATTTCGCCTGGCAGGAAGGGTACGGCGGATTTACGGTGAGCAAGTCGGCCTTGCCGCGGGTGCAAGAGTACATCGCCGCGCAGAAGCAGCATCACCGGCGCCAGGACTTCAAGGCGGAGTTCCTGGAGTTGCTTCGCCGCCATGGGATCGAGTCTGATGAGAACGATGTGTTCCGCTGAGGTTCGTCCGCCCTCCGGGCGGAGGGGGGAAAGAGAGAGGTGGGTGGTCTAATCCCCAGGGACTTGAAGTCCCTGGCAACGGGCGTGCGCCCTCCGGGCGCGGAGAGACGCCCGGCGGTGGTCCAAGGTGGTGACGACCTCATGCGGCCGACGCCGGCGGGTGCCACTGGTGGCTTGCCCACCAGTGCTCACTGCTCCCTGAAACCTGCCGCTGCAACGCCGCCTGCTCATGCGGCGTCTTCGCCGCCGAAACCTGCTTGTGCAGGTCGAACATTTGCTGGCCGATCGCGATTGGGCCCGGAAGCCTCCTACACCGATGCGCGCCGTCCGCCGGATTGAATTCGCCCCGAAGGGGCGCCGGGTTGTAGCCACGGGTGCAGTTCGCCGCAGGCGAACGGAACCCGTGGAAACCGTCGTCCTCGCCCCGAAGGGGCGCCGGGTTGTAGCGACGGGTGCAGTTCGCCGCAGGCGAACGGAACCCGTGGACAAGGGCCGGACTCATCACTCCGCCCCGGACGGGGCGGTGGACTTGGTCGAGAAGACGGCGTGCAACAGGATTTGCGAGTATGTGGCTCGCATGCTCGTTTCCTCCGCCCCTGCGGGGCGAAATGGAAGATCGGGAGGCTCACTTTCCACGGGTTGCGCTCGTCCGCCTGCGGCGGTCTTCGCTCCACCCGTGGCAACAACCCATGACCCCTTTGGGGTCAGCGCTCCGTCGCCTCCTCCACGATCTTAATCTCCTCCGCCGTCAACCCAAGTAGCGTCGGGTCTCCGTGCCCGACGTCTTGATCCCACCGTCGCGGCTCTGATCAGGCATGCGTCGCCTCTTCGACGATCTTGATCTCCTCATCCGTCAGCCCGTACAGCTCATACACGAGCTGGTCGATCTGCCGATCCGTCGCCTCTATCTGCCGCTGCAACGCCGCCTGCTCGTGCGGCGTCTTCGCCGCCGATAGCTACTCAGCTAACAGAAACCTGCACGATTTCTTCAGATTCTGTTGCCCTTATAGCCACGCACGATATACTTCTGATAGCCTGTGCCGGGCGAACGCCGGCTTCAAGCCGTGTGCTCGGCGGGTCCGTCCGCCTGAGCCTAGCCCGATACGGGCCTGGATCAGCAAGTAGCCGGTCCTTGTTGACCGGTTCCTTCAACGGACAGGAGTACCTGTCGGCGACGGCGGCCCTCGGGCCGCCGTTGTTTTATGGGAACGGCAGCAATGCTCGGATCTTGGGGGCCAGGGCGAGATACGCCGGGTTGTCCCAGTCCTGATTGACGAATGCTCGCCCGATTGGGTACGCCGCCAAGTCGGCCAACTCAAGACCGCTGACCGCCCGGGACTTCCGTACAAAATCGATTCGCTCGGGAAAGACCCGGCTGACCGTAGAAGGGCGCCGGGTCTGAACACTCGGCGCGCCGTAGCTGGGCAGTCCATGCTCACGGAAGAGCTGGTATTCGGCGTGTAGCTGCTTGTCCTCCGACTTGCCGCGTTTCTCAGCGACGATCTTGACGACATTGGGCCGCCAAGGCCCGGGCGTACCGGGAGGACCGCAGACCAAGCTCAGCAGTTGACCGAGCGAGACATCGTAGGGATTGGGGGCGAAGATGTACCCGCGCGCCAAACGAGCTTTGCGGATGATGACGACGTACAGCCGCACACGCAGTGAACCATAGAGGACGTTGAGGTCCTCGTAGAAGGCCTGCCGTCGCACAGGATCTTTCAGGAACCCGAACGGTCCTTCCCACCTACGAATGTCCCGGGAATGGAGGATCGCGTCGAGCGGCAGGGCATGACGCCGTTTAAGCTGTCTGACCCGCGGCACCAGCGTCTTGGCGTAGTAAGTTTCCCCCACCAGCAAACCGACCAGAACAAACACCGGCCAATTCGGGTCGACATGTTTCATGTCGTGCGTGCCGGACTCATCCATGTACAAGTGGTGTCGCGTCCGCGCGATCATCACTCGGTCGCCTCCTCCACAATCCGAATCTCCTCATCCGTTAGGCCGTACAGCTCATACACCAGCCGGTCGATCTGCCGATCCGTGGCGTCAATCTGGCGCTGCAACGCCGCCTGCTCGTGCGGTGTCTTCGCCGCCGATAGCTGCTTGTGCAAATCGAGCGCTTCGTGTGCCAAACCCTCGATGCGCCGTAGGCGCTCCTCATCCGCGCTCTTCATCGCCGTCAGGTCGAAAACGGGGAGTTGACGTATAGTCTTGGGGTACGTGTGGAACCCACCGCCTGTTCGGACACCCTCGCCGGTCAATGTCAGATAATAGTACGCCGACACCAAGCGACTCCCCAGCAATCCGAGCAACAGTTCGAGCGAGTACCGTTTGGACAAGTCCGTGGTCTCGGCGCTCATTTTCTTCCAGGACAGAGCGTCCACGGCCCGCTGGGCACAGAGGATCGTGTGGTCACAGTACAGTCCTTCACGGTCGACGGTCAGTTCCAGTCGGTGCGTACCCGTAATGTCTCGAATCATCAACTTCGGCTGCTCGAAGAACAGCTGATGTCGGGCTCCGTACATCTGGTCGGCGAGCGCCCACTCCACGTATTTGCCCGCCCATGTAACTGCATACCGGTACAGATCACGCCCCGACACCGTCGGCTTGCAGGTTGCAGTGGCCCGCGTGTCGCGCAGCACGAAGTCCTTGCCGAACCGCCCTTTCTCGCGGCTCGACATCTGCGCGCCGTAGTTCACCACGCAGAGTTCTCCGAGTGGTCTGCTCAGTTCTTCCATTCGCTGACACAATTCGTACGCTGCTTCGGACAGATCGAGGCGAAGCATCTGCTCGTGCTGTTGCACAAACGTGTGCTGAGCGGTTTCGTGTGAGAACGTGATATCGCCCGCGTGTCGCTTCGTTGCATTGGAGCCTGGGCGATAGATTCGAACGCGATGGTCTCGCTCAGCCGCGCGCTTCACGATCACCGGAATGATCGTGATCACCGGAACGCCCTCAAAGACTTGGACGGTCCGGAGATCCGCCACAGTTTCGAGGGACGTCGATTCCAGTAACAGCCTGCGCGAGGCGCGCGCATACTTCTGGATTGCATATGAAAACGGGATGATGAACGACAGCCGCCCGTGCGCTCTGGCAACGGTAAGGCCTCGTTCGAGAAAGAGCACATAGAGATCCCAGTGACGCTCGGCAGTCGAGTAAATGTCCGACTCATTGATATACCTGCGTACGTCTGGCGCGTCTGCGAACAGGTTCCAGGCATTCACGTACGGCGGGTTTCCGATGACGGCGTCGAAGCCGGGGTCACCCTCACCCCGGCCCTCTCCCTTCAAGGGAGAGGGAGAGAAGACCTCCGGGAACTCGGCCTGCCAGTCGAAGGCGTTGATGCGCAGCCGCTCTTCCTCGTCGAACATGCTCATCTGCCTGCCCTCGTAGAAGTCCGGGCCGATCAGCGAATTGCCGCACTTGATGTTGTCGCTCAGGTCCGGCAAGGCCCGCTCGTGGAACAGCCGCAGCGTCGAGCCGATCGTCTCGGCCGTCTCGCCCTCCAGGACCTTCAACAGCAGGCTCAGCTTGGTGACCTCGACCGCCTGCGGGTCGATATCCACGCCGTAGATGTTGTTGAGCAGGATGCGCTTTTTCTCTTGGACGGTGAGTCGCCACTGTCCGCCGGCGGCCTGGTAGATGCGGTCGCGGAACGGATCCGAGCCGCGCCCACGATCCGAGCCGCGCCCGTGAGGAAGCGATCCTCCGTCCTCCCCTCCCTTCGCAGCGTCCGCGGGAAGCTGCGCCACGTACCAATCCCGGTGCCAGTCGAGCAGATACCGATACGCCCCCAGCAGGAACGAGCCGGAGCCACAGGCAGGGTCCAGCACGCGTAGCGGCCGAACAGAGCCGCGACCGCGAACAGAACCGCGACCGTGAGGGAGCGGTCTACGCCGCGCACCGGCGGGCAAGCCGCCAGTGGCACCCTTGACCGTGCCGCGCTTCCCTCGCTTGCGCTTCGGGCTCGGATCGGCCCCTACCTCGGCGGGGGTCTGGCCCTCCAGCAGCTTGCCGACCGTGTGCTCGACGATGTAGTCCACGATGTACTTGGGCGTGTAGTACACCCCGCCGGCCTTGCGGACCTCGGGCTTCTCCTCCACCTTCGCCCGGTGGGCCTTGGTCAGCCGGATCACCTTGCCCAGGAACTGCTCGTAGACCTGCCCCAGAATCTCCGGCGCCAGGACGGAGAACTCATACGGGCTCTCGGGGTAGTACAGCCCGCTGAGGATGTCCCGCAGCAGCCGGTCGTCCAGCTTGAGGCCCAGCGTGAGCTCGTCCGGCGGCTCGCGGCCCTTCTCTGCCGTGAAATAGAACAGGCTGGAGTTGTAGCGCTCGTCGGCCCGGCGGAACACTTCACCGAGGCGGGCGTACAGCGCCGAGCCGTTGCACAGGGCCTGGAGTTGCCCGTACGGCTCGATCCCGCGGTCCTCACACATCCGCAGAAAGATCACCCGGTCGATCGTCCGCTGCACGCCGAAGTTCAGGTCGCGGACGGAGAGGCGTTTGTTGCGCAGGGCGAAGTTGGCGGCCAGTAGGTCCCGCCAACGCTCGATCTCCTTGAGGAACTCGACATCGACCTCGGCCGTGCCCTTCCTGCGGCGCGCGGACTCGGCGTACTTGTCGAACGAGCCTTTCAGCACCGCCTCGCGCGAGAAGACCGCGGCCAAATCCTCCCAGCGCTCCAGGTACTGGTCGTACGTGAAGTACATCGTCCGCCCCGTGGTCGGCTTGTCCGTCTTGTGCGGGCGGATGCGGCAGTCGTACACCGCCAGCTCCTCGAAGTCAGTCAGGATCGAGAGCGGCAGCTTGGCCGACCAGGCATACCGCCGAAGCTGGTAGGCCGGTTCGACGCTCTCTTTCAGCGGGATCGCGGGCTTCTTGGCCTCAAGGAAGAACTTCCGCGTCCCGCCGATGCGGAAGCAGTAGTCCGGGGCTTTCGTGGCCCCGCCCACCTTGATGGCGTCTTCGTGGATGACGTCTTTGTACGCCTCGGCGTGGCCCTGCTCGTTGTAAACGTCCCAGCCCAGGGCCTTGAAGAACGGGTCGATGAATTCCAGGCGGACCTGGGCCTCGTTGTACGTCGGCCGCTTGTACGCTTCGCGGTTGCGCTCGAAGCGTTCGACCAACTCGCGGACTTGCGGCGGTGCAGTGCTCACGATGCTCTCCCCACGGGGGATAGGGCAATCCGTGGACATTGTAGATCAAACCGCGGACGCTGCCCACCCGGGGAGATTCTTCGCTGCGCTCGGAATGAGAGCGATCGTTGAAAGCGGTCGTGACGTTGCGGCTAGCGGCGGGCACGCTTCTTGGGCTGCCTGGCCTTCGTCGTTTTCTTCTGGGCCCTGGCAACGGCTTTCTTGGCGGCCGTTTTCGTTCTCTTCAACCCTCTCTGTGCCTTCCGCACAGGCTTGGCTGCCCGGGCCTTTGCCTTTCGCGCGACGCTCCCGGCTGCCCTGGCCCTCTTTGCGGCGGGCCCGCCCGGCCGGCGTTCGGGGCTGGCTTCGGCGCCGAGGTTCTCGTCGAGCGCGGCCTGGGCGGCGGCCAAACGGGCGATGGGAACGCGGTAGGGCGAACAGCTCACGTAGTCCATGCCCACATTGTGGCAGAAGTGGATGCTCTTCGGATCGCCGCCGTGCTCCCCGCAGATGCCGATCTTGAGCTTCGGGTTGGTGGCCCGGCCCCGCTCGATGCCGCCTTTGACGAGCAGCCCGACGCCGTCCTCGTCGAGCGTCTGGAACGGATGGTCTGGGAAGATGCCGCTGCGGTCCGGATCGGTGTACTCGGGCAAGAAGCGGCCGGCGTCGTCTCGCGAAATTCCCATGGTCATCTGGGTCAGGTCGTTGGTCCCGAAACTGAAGAACTCGGCGACCTCGGCGAGACGGTCGGCCGTCACCGCGGCCCGCGGGGTCTCGATCATTGTACCGACCAAGTAGCGCAGCTTGACGCCGGACTTTTTGATGATCGGGTCGGCCACGGCGTGGATGCGTTCGGCCAGGATTTGCAGCTCCTTGGCATCGATGGTCAACGGGATCATGATCTCGGGGCGAACGCGGATGCCGCCGCGGACGCACTCGACGGCGGCCTCGATGATGGCCCGGACCTGCATTTCGAGAATGGCAGGGTAGGTGATGCACAACCGGCAGCCGCGGTGGCCGAGCATGGGGTTGATCTCGTGCAGTTGCTCGGCGCGGGCCAGGATGGCTTCGACCGAAAGGCCGGTGTGGTCCGCCAGGGCATACGCCTGATGCTGGCTCTTGGGCACGAACTCGTGCAGCGGGGGATCGAGCAGGCGCATAGTGACCGGGTATCCGTTCATGGCTTTGAATAGGCCGATGAAGTCCTCGCGCTGGTAGGGCAGCAGCTTGTTCAGGGCGGTAACCCGCTGCTCGCGTCTCTTGGCGATGATCATCTCCTGCAGGGCCAGTTGGCGCTCCGGGGTGTTGAAGAACATGTGCTCGGTACGGCACAGGCCGATGCCCTCGGCCCCCATCTCGAGCGCTTTGCGCGCGTCCTCGGGTGTATCGGCGTTGGTGCGAACCTTCAGGCGGCGACGCCGATCCGCCCAGCTCATCAGCGTGTAGAAGGCCTCGGGCGGCTCGGGGGCGACCAGTGTGAGCTCGCCGGCGTAGACGTTGCCGGTCGAACCGTCGAGCGTGATGTAGTCCCCCTGGCGGATGATTCGGCCGCGGATGCTCATACGTTTGGTGTCATAATTGATCTTGAGCTCTCCGCAGCCGACGATGCAGGCCTTGCCCCACCCACGGGCGACCACCGCCGCGTGCGAGGTCTTGCCGCCGGTCTGGGTGAGGATTCCCCGGGCGGCCTGCATTCCGCCGATGTCCTCGGGGCTGGTTTCCTTGCGGACCAGGATGACGTCTTCGCCGGCCTCGGCCATCTCCTCGGCCTCGTGGGCGGTGAAGACGACTTTGCCGCAGGCGGCCCCCGGGACGGCATTGATGCCCTCGGTAAGGCGCCGGCGGCCAAGCTCGGAACGTTCGATGTCCGGCGAGATGACCGGATAGAACAGATGTTCGATGTCCCTGGCACTGGTACGCCGGATCGCCTCGTTCTTGGTGATGACGGGACGGGTGGCGGCCGCGGCGT
Organism: uncultured Planctomycetales bacterium; assembly: GCA_964572345.1. Lineage (GTDB taxonomy): Bacteria > Planctomycetota > Phycisphaerae > UBA1845 > Fen-1342 > JAUWXH01. Next base: position 122,964 of record CAZNFA010000003.1, on the reverse strand, counting down.
ACTTCTTCGGCAAATACCCCTTCCGCACCAGGCGCTTGGCTTCGGCCTCGGTCATCAGCGGCTGGGTCGCCTGCTCGACCGAGATGCGGAACTCCGCCGCCGCCGTCCGCTTCCCACGGCGGGTTTGCAGCATGTACAGCTTGCCGCGCTCGAACGTGAACTCCAGATCCTGCATGTCGCCGTAGCGGATTTCCAGCATGGCCCGCATCGCGCGGAGCTGCTCATACACCTCGGGCAGCTTGGCTTCCAGGTCGGCGAGCGTGAGCGGCGTGCGGATGCCGGCGACAACGTCTTCGCCCTGGGCGTTGATCAGCAGGTCCCCGTAGAACTCGTTCGCCCCCGTGCTCGGGTCGCGGGTAAAGCACACGCCGGTCCCGCTATCTTCGCCCATGTTGCCGAAGACCATCTGCTGGACGTTGACGCCGGTGCCGTTCAGGTCGGTGATTCTCTCGACACGCCGGTAGGTGACGGCCTTCTCGGCGTTCCAGGAACGGAACACCGCGTTGATGGCGCCCACGAGCTGCTCCCACGGGTCCTGCGGGAAGCCTCTGCCGGTCTGCTCGCGGAAAAACGACCGGAAGTCTTCGCAAAGGGCCCGTAACGCCTTGGCTGGAATCTCTGTGTCCTGCGTGACCCCCAGACGCTCCTTCAGGTGGCTGAGCTTGTCCTCCAGGATGTCCTTGCTCAACCCAACCACGACGGTCGAGTACATCTGGATGAAGCGGCGGTAGGCGTCCCAGGCGAAACGCGGGTTGTCGGTGGCCTCGGCCAGACCGATCACCGACCGGTCCGAGAGCCCCAGGTTCAGGATGGTCTCCATCATGCCGGGCATCGACTGGGCGGCCCCGCTGCGGACCGAGACCAGCAGCGGGTCGCGCTCGCGTCCGAGCTTCTTGCCGCAGGTCTTCTCCAGCTTGGCCAGGTGGCGACGGATCTCCGCTTCCATCCCCGGCGGCCACTGCTCGTTGTGGTGGTAGAAGTGTTCGCAGGCCTCGACGGTGATCGTGAAGCCGGCGGGAACGGGCAGGCCGATGTTGGTCATCTCGGCCAGGCCCGCGCCTTTGCCGCCCAGCAGTTCGCGTTGATCGCCCTTTCCCTCCGCCTGGCCCGCGCCGAACGCGTAGACGTACTTCTTCTTCATCGCCGCGGTCCTTCCTTGAAACGAGTATCGCACGAGTGCGTCGTTACCCCGCGCCGGCGTGCGACGCTGCCCTGACTTCGACGCTGGGTCTCAAGATAATAGGGGAAAACCCGCGGGGGACCAGCCCCGCGCCGGCAGGTCCGCCATAAGCCCCCCGCAGCCCGGTTTGCACCCCCTCGGCCGCTCCGGCGAGCGGAGCCTCTTGGGGCCGGCCGACGCCGCCCTTACAGGCTCACGGCGATCAGCAGGATGATGTTGGCCAGGATGCTGAGCCCGAAGATGATTGCCAGCAGGACGATCACGGCCATCGGGGGGCCGGCGACCGGCAGTAACGCGGGCTCCAGATCCATACGCGCCGCGGGCTCACCCGCCGCCAGCGTCGCGAATACGTCCTGACCCAGCTTCTGCTCAGCGTAGTGCGGGGCCTGCCCGCGCGCCAGCCGATCCAGATCGTCCAGCAGTTCGCGACAGCTTGGGTAGCGTTGATCCCGCCGCTTGGCCATCATCATCTCGATCATCGCCGCACACCCGACGGTAAGCCGAGTATTGATGTGGTCCGGCGGGGTAAGCGGCTCCTTCAGATGCTTGTGCATGACGGCCGAGGGCGTCGGTCCCTCGAAGGGGACTCGCCCGGTGAGCATGTGGTAGAAGGTCGCGCCCAGCGAGTAGATGTCCGCGCGGTGGTCAATATTCACTTCGCCGCGGATCTGCTCCGGGCTGATGTAGTAGGGGGTTCCGTAAGCCCGTCCGGCCTCGGTCATGGCGAGCTCCAGGTCGGACGCCGCCCGGGCCAGACCCATATCGGCCAGTTTCGCCACGCGGTCCTTGGTCAGCATGATGTTCTTGGGCTTCACGTCGCGGTGGATGATGCCCCGCTCGTGCGCGTGCAGCAGCGCGTCGGCCATCTGCCGGATAATGCCGACGGCTTCGGCCTCGTCGTAGACCTTTCCGTCGGCCAGCTCCTCGTAGACGGTCGAGCCCTTGACGTATTCCATGACGAAGTAATGGAACCCGCCCGATTCGCTAACGTCGATGGCCTGCACGATGTTGTTGTGGTTAAGGGCGGCCGCGGCGCGCCCCTCGCGGTAGAAGCGATCGACGAATTCCTCGTTCTTGCTGAGCCGCTTGGGCAGCACCTTGACCGCGACGATGCGGTCGAGGCTCAATTGCTTGGCGCGGTATACGACGGCCATCGCGCCCGACCCGATCCGCTTCTGCAACTGATAACCCGGGATTTGCTGGGCGGGCCGACCACCGGAATCCTCGTTACCGTCCAACAGCCGCTCGGCCTGCGTGCGGGTGAGGAAGCCGAGTCCGACCAGGATCTCGCTGATGCTGCGCGTGTCGCCGTTGGAGGCGAGCTTGCGCTGGTGTTCCGCGGCGACGTGAACCTCTTTGTCCGTCGCCAGGCGTTGCTCTACCACCAAGCGGCAAATCTGGCTATCTTCGGGTGTGTCGGCCACCTACGTGTCTTCCGCGGGGTGAAGTTGCATTATCGGCGTTCAGAGTTTAATCATTCCATTCTATGCGGTTACATGCACAGGGTCAATCAGTTGACCGACACCGGGCTGCCGGACTTAGTATGAGCCCCTTGCCCCTTTTCGACCAGCGCTTCAGGTCGAGCCGACGACTTTTGCTCGTCTCCTGCACCGCCTTGCTCAGCGTGTTGTTTACCGGTCCTGCCGGCTTTCCCGACCAGCCCCCGGTTACCGACGTTGAGGTCGAAGCGGCAGTCTATCGGGCCGTCAACTGGCTCAATTCCCAGCGCAATGAACTTGGCCATTGGGAGCGGCGCGATAACCCGAAAGACAAATACCACGGCGGACACACCGCGCTGGCGTTGTTGGCTCTGCTGTATGCCGGCGAAGACCCCAAGCAAGATGACATGAACCTGTCGCTGGAGTGGCTCGCCCCGCAGGTCCTCAACGCCACCTACACCCACTCCCTGCGCGCCCAAGCCCTGGCACTGGTCCCCGGCGAGAAGTTCCGCCGCCGACTGAAGAGCGACCTCGAATGGCTCGTCTACGCCCCCTGGCCGCGCGGCACGCAGCACGGCGGCGCGTACGATTACGTCTCCGCCGCCGGCAGAAAGAGCGGCTGGTATGACAACTCCAACAGCCAGTTCGGCGTGCTGGGCGCCTGGATGGCCACGGAGGCCGGCCTGGCGATGCCCGATCTCCAATCCTATTGGCTCCTCATGCAGGACCACTGGACGGCGGAGCAGAACGCGGACGGGGGGTGGTCCTACAAGCTCGGCCAGAACAGCACCGGCAGCATGACGGCCGCCGGCCTGGCCACCCTCTACATCGTACTCGACCGCGCCCATGCCCGAACCGGGCACAAGCAGGCCACCGACCTCATTCAAGCGATCGACCGCGGCCTGAGCTGGCTGGGACGCGAATACACCCCCGACAACCCACGCGGCTCGAGCCGCTGGAAATACTACTACCTCTACGGCGTAGAGCGTGCCGGCCGGGCCAGCGGCCGCAAATACTTCCGCGACAAGGACTGGTTCCGCGTCGGCGCTGCCGATCTGCTGCGAACGCAGGAGCCGGACGGGTACTGGCCGGGCAGCGGCACCGACGAGAAGCTGCAACACACCTGCTTCGCCCTGTTGTTCCTCTCCCACGGCCGCGCGCCGCTGCTGTGCAACAAGCTCGAGCACGGCGACGACTGGGACAACAAGCTGCGCGACGCGGCCGGGCTGGCCCGCTACGCCCAACATACCGCCGAGCGGCTGCTCAACTGGCAGATCATCAGCCTGGATGGACCGCTCACCGACCTGCTGGAGGCCCCCCTGGTTTACATGAGCGGCACCACCGCCTGGGAGTTCGACGACGCCCAGACCTCGAAGCTGCGCGAGTACTGCCGGCGCGGCGGGATGATCTTGGCAGTGGCCGATGGCGACAGCACCGCGTTCAGCGAGAGCTTGGAGTCTCTGGCCGGAAGAATCTTCCCCGAGTTTCCCCTGCGGCCGGTGATGGACGACCATCCCTTGATCAGCGGCGAGGTGCATTTCCCGATCGAAGATCCACCGCCGATGCTAGAGGTGCACAACGGTCTGCGAACCCTCATGCTCATCTGCACGCGCGACATCGCCCAGGCCTGGAACCGCTACCAGGTCCGCCAACGCGAGCAGGACTTCCAGCTCGGGTTCAACATTTACCTGTATGCCACGGACAAGACCTCCTTCCGCAGCCGCCTGGAGACCCGCGCCATCCCCCTCGAACAGGTCGAGATCGTCCGCACCGTCCGCGTCGCGCGCGTCAAGTACGACGGACATTGGGACATCGAGCCGTACGGCTGGTCGCGGCTGCGAAACTACATGAACAACCAGTCGGCCACGCGGCTGCTGGTGGCCTCCGGCGTCCCGCTCGACGCGCTGAACACGGACGACTTCAAGGTTGCCTACATGACTGGCACGCGGGCGTTCGAGCTCAGTCCCGCCGAGCTGGCTGGACTGCGCCGTTTCGTCACCGGCGGAGGGACATTGTTGGCGGACGCGGCCGGGGGCTCACGCGAGTTCCTTCAGTGCTTCGAGCGGCACGTGACCGACGCCCTCAAGCTCGAACCGCACATCATCCCGGAGGACGATCCCATCCTGACCGGCAAGAACATCGACGGTGCCGCCCGGCTGAGCTCGGTCGGCTATCGGCGGGCGGCCCGGCCGGCCGGTGCCGGGCGGAAGCTGCCGCTGTTGAAAGGCTACCGCCTCGAACGCCACTGGGGGGTGGTCTACTCCCCGCTGGACGTGAGCACCGGTCTGCTGGGCACGCCCGTCTACGGCTGCCGCGGCTACGACGACGATACCTCCCGCCGCATTCTGCGCAACTTGCTGCTGTACGCGAACCTGACCACCGCCCGAAAAGCACGCCTCAACGAGCCGCCCGAACCTTAGGGGGGTGTCGCCGTCGCGTCTGCCGGCTTGCGCGGCGCGAGGAGCGGGCCGCCTGGATCAGGCGGCCCGTCCCGTGCATGCCTCGTTGTTGGTCAGACCGACGTTAGAGCGACTGCCTACGGTACGCAGCCCCAGTCGGCCAGCAGGATACCGAGGTCAGAGTGATCAGTATCCCCGTCGCCGTCGAGGTCGCCGGAGCACCCCGGAACCTCGCTGACCACGAGGTTGTCAATATACGCCGGCCCGTCGCCCATGACCGCCGTTCCGGCCAACTCGAACTCGATCCCATCGATCATCGTGTCGCCGAAGCCAGCGGAGTTCTCGTCGCCGTCCACGTTCACCGTAGCCTGGCCGGTAAACGTGTCGAGGGTGTAGATGATGTGCTGCCACTGGCCGGTGGTAAGCAGGACCGGGCCGTCGAATCCGGACGCGTGGGCCGACCCGTTCGTGTCCCACTGAATCGCCCACCAGCCAGAGTAGCTGATATCGTCCGCGACCCAGAAGTTGTCGCCGGTATCGTCACGATACTGGTCCCACTCGATGGTCACGGTTCCGCCGGTACTGCCCGGTGCATCGCGGTCGGCACCAACCCAGCCAACCTCTGAACCGTCTGGCGCATCGAACCAGACGACGTGACCCATGCCGTGGCCGGTCGGGTCGTTGACGACCTCCGGTTCCTCGTAGGTGTACTGCGGATCCTCGGGGTTCGTCGCGCTGGTCCAGCCGTCCTGACCAGGCAGATCGGCGAGCGAGTACCCCTCGAAGCCGCCCGAGTCATACAGGGTCACCGGCGGCCCGGGGCAACCCCAGTCGGCCAGCAGGACGCCCAGGTCGGAGTGGTCGGTGTCGCCGTCGCCGTCCAAGTCGCCCACGCACGGGATCCCGACCTTGAACTTGTAAATCGCGGCGGGGTCGGCTTCGCCGTTGTCACCCACGGGCCTACCCAGACCGATGTAGACATTTCCGTTGGCGTCGATCGTGCACGAGTTGTTCGCGTACATCGACTGAGTCGCCGTGGCCTGATCGAGGGTGTGCCGAGCGATCTCCGTGTAGGTGTCGCCGTCATCGCGCAACACGACATACACCTCGGGCCCGTCCGATTGACGGGACCCGTGGACATACACGGTGTCCCCAGGGTCGAGTGTGGCTGATACAGAGGTGTACTCGGCCACGTCGTCCCGCATCTCCCACTTGAACGCGAAGTCGTTGCCCAGATCCTCGAAGCAGACGATCTGGCCGCTGTGGCCGCCGCAGTAGACGCGGTTGCCGACCACTGCCGGACGACCGAAGAAGTTGAAGGTCTCGTCGTCGCTCAGGTAGTTCCAGGGCACGCCCCAGATCACGCTGCCGTTGCCGCTATCGATCTTCCAGAGCACGTTCGTCTGGCAGTCCCAGAAGGTCGTGACGTAGATATTGTCGTCGAAGCTCATGGCACCGCTGCCGATCCAGTTGTTGCAGTCCGGCCCGGTGTCGGACCAGAGAACCGTGTACGAGTCGTCACCGTCGTCGGCCAGGGCCAGCCCGGGCTTAGGAAAGAGTGTGGCGTTTTGAAAGAACGCGAAGGCCTGCTTCTCGTTGGGCTCCTCTCCGATCACCCACTTCGGCCCGAGCTGACTGAAGTACGTGTCTGAGGAGATGATGTAGGAATCATCATATGTCCACATTACCTCGCCGGTGACGCTGTCCACCGCGTGAATCGCGTAACCGTTCAGGTCGTACACGTAGAGGTTCACGTTGCCGTTCGTGTTCGGGATGTCGCCGATGAGCGGCGTGCCGCGCAGCCCCACGAACACGCCGCTAAACTCGTTCAGTGTTGCCAGCGTGGTCTTGTCCAGCACGACGATCTTGCTGTCGCCGGCCCCGTTGTAGATCGTGGTGTACACGCGGTCGATGCCGACGGCCACCCCACCGTAACTGCCCGAGTTCGCGGGAAAGATCACGCTCTGAGCGACGATCGACCCGTCCGCGGGGTCGAGGCGATACACACGGTCACCGGTGTCATCTCTACTCTTGTAGTAGATGTAGCCGTCACCGTCGAGCGTAAGGCCGCCCGGCGAGGGGATCGTGCCGGCACCATTGGGGTCGTCGGGCTCGACGAACCAGTCGAGCACCGCCGCCGCCCCGGGCGCCTCTATCGATGCCGACTTGGCGTCGTTGGCCTTGAACTGCGGCCAGACACTGTTGGGGTCGTGCTGCGCGAACGCGGCCGCAGCGAACACGCCAGCGATTGCCAAAACTGTTAGCCGTCGCATTTCTCACCTCCGTCTAACTCGGGAACCAGATACACAGGCGTCGTGCACATGGCGCGTTGCGCGTGGCGCGCGTACGGACATGGACCTACAGCTCAGGAGCACGCGCCCCGGAATCCCCTCCGTACGGCGCGCCGCCTCCGCTCGTGCGCCCAACATTAGTACGATAACGCATGCGGCGTCGAACGGCAAGCGCCGAAAGCGGCCTGGTGCTGTGCGCGGCACGCCCGAACGGGGCTGGACGTCAGGTGTACGGGCGGAGCGGGGGCTTCTCGGCGATGGTCCGATAAAACAAGCGCTCCCGGCCAACTCGCCCGACGCAACCTTCGACAGTCCTTGGCGCGCCGCGCGACGCGAGCTAACATGTTATCAGCAGTAATGCCAGGCTATACCCTTGCAGGCTCGTCTGCACAAGGGCGTGCGCGCACCCGCGGCGAGCCGGGTGGCCGGCGAACGGAGGGCCGGACATGGTATGTCAAACGGCTCTTACACGCAGCCATGGCTCGCGCAGCTTCACGCTCATCGAGCTCCTGGTGGTGGTCGCCATCATTACCCTGCTGATCGCCATACTGCTCCCGGCCCTTAACTCCGCCAAGGAGCAGGCCCGCATGGCCAAGTGCGCGGCGCACCTCAAGCAGATCGGCACCGGCGTCCAGAGCTGCTTCACCGAGTACAACGGCTACGGCCCCGGTTGGGACGACGGGCACTACCCTCGGTGGCCGTATAAGTCGCGGTTCATGCTCACGTGGGTAGATGTCCTGTTCGACATCGGCGCCGTCGGTGACTGGCGGGTCCAGATCTGCCCATCCGACAAGCGTCCGGACGAGCCGATGGCTGCGCGGGGCGAAGAGGACTTCCCGGGATGGGATTTCTGGTTTGTCGAAAGGATGGGGGTCGGTGAACAGCCCAAGCCCGGCGTGCGGACCAGCTACGCCCTGAACATTCAAATGCACTTCAACCATAAGCGGGACAGGTACGAGCAGGATCCAAGCCGCCAAGTGTATGCGATCGACGGCTGGTGGACGTGGTTCGGCAGTCTCAACGCCGCCTGGCTCATGGCGGGCCGGCACTTTGGCGTGTTCCCGCATCCGGTAATGTTTCCAAATTGGCAGGGAACGATGGTCGGTTGGCGTCATAGCCGGGATTTCAGCGCCAACACGCTCTATCTCGATGGTCACGTCTCGCTGCTGACGCCGATCGTGCCGGGGCATGGGTCGCAGGTGGAGAGGGGCACCGTAGACACGGTGAACGCTTTCACGTGGCTGCCCAAGGAGTTTCCCTGCCGGTTCGGGGAGCATGAATACCAGGAGGGGTGGGACGACGACGAGGACTGGATGCGGGAGTGGGAGTACCGTCTGCCGTGTTGGCTGGAGCCCCGATTTTATCCCGAAGATTACCACTTCTATCTTCCCCCACGCAAGGCCACGTTCTTCGGTTATGTCCCGGCCAACTATCCTGAAGAACTGAACCCAGCGTATCGCACTGAGGAGAGGCTGTGGCGCAAGCTGCCCAACGAATCGCAGGATAGGCAGTAGTCATGGGCGATGCGACGCGTCGGAACATCGTGCTTGGTGGCAGCGTAATTGTCATTTTCGCGCTGGCAGCATACCTGTACTTCTCACGCGCCGGCGCGCAAGCTGAGCTTCCCCAGGAGTACACAATCGACGGCGTATGCCTGGTGTGCCAACAGGAAGCCCGCATCACGGCCTCGTTTGACGAGCCGGCACCGTCGGCGTGTCCGCATTGCGGCGAGCGGGCCGTCTATCCCTGGATGTATTGCTTCGACTGTAACAAGCGCTTTATTCCGAATCTGGAACGGCGCGGCAGCGGCCCGCCGAGGTACCCCATAGTCCCCTCTTGTCCGGCTTGCGGCAGCAGGAATGTCCGGCAGTATGTCCCTGAAGACCCTCTGCAGAAGCCCATCGGCGACGCCCCGCTGCCCAAGTGGCCCCCCAAGTAGCCTACGCGACCCGAGCGGTCAGGTCTGCCGGCCCCAGGAATGGCGGCTGTGCTCAGGCCGGGGTCGCTGCAGAATCGTCCGATAATCTGGATAGCCGCCCTTCTCGGCGAAGGCCTCGAACATCACCAGCCGGCGGTCGCGTGTCACGCCGATCGCTTCGGCGTCATTGTAGTCGCTGGCGATGAAGCCGCCTGCCGGCGTGCCCCACGCATCGACCAGCCGGCGGGCCTGCGCGCGGATCTCGTCGTGCGTCCCGCACGGCAGCGTGGACTGCGTATCCACGATCGACTCGAAGCAGATCCGTCCGCGAAAACGGCGGCTGAACTCATCGATGCCGACCACCAGCGGCTGCTGGGCGTTGATGACCTCCAGCCCGCAGTCAATCAGCTCCTCGAGGATGTCGTTGATCTTCCCGCACGAGTGCATCCAGGCGTGCAGCCCCGCCGCCTTGATCTCGTCGAACCAGCGCTGATAGCGCGGCTTGAAGAACTCGTGGAACAGCTTGACGCTGATGAACGCCCGGTCCTGGAGGCCCCAGTCGTCGGCCATCGCCGCCGCGTGCATCCGCTGTGTGCCACCGGCCTCCGACCGGGCGCTGCGGCCGGTACGGGGCCCGGCCGCTACATCATTTGTGGCATCGGCTTCCAGCCGGTGATCCTCGGCGATCCTCACGCAATTGCGGAGAATGCGCAAGTGATGGTCGAGGATGCGCTCGATCAGCTCGTGCATCTGCTTCGGCCGCTTGTAGAAATCCATTAGCGTTTCGGTCATACCGTGCAGCATGTGCAGCCGCTCCCAGATGCCCTGCCCGAAGCAGAACATGACAAAGCGGTCTTCGGCCCCGGCGAGCTGCTGCGCGAAGTCGCGGTAGCGATCAGGGTCGTCCGGGTCGGGCCAGACGTAATCCTTCAGCGCGTTGAGGTTCTTGAGCGGGTGACCGACCACCTGCCCGGTGTTTGAAACCTCGGTGCGGGCCCAGACACATCCCCACTCGTCCGCCCGCCGGCCCTCGAACTCCCACGTCCAGCCGGTCGGATCATGCGTCCAGACGTCGTAGCAATCGTTCACGCCGACCACGTCGAACTTCAGCGGCAACCGCGGCGGGTTGTTGAAGGTGATAGCCCGTTCGACGATTTCTCTACGAGTCATGCTGGGTTCCATCTCCCATACCGCTGGTGCGAGAATCCCTTCTCGCACCCGGACCAGCAGGAATCCCTTCCTGCCTCAAATCTCCAGCTCATCCATCTCGAGGCACACTGGCTTCCGCCCGGCGTACCACCCCGCTGAACTATACCACCAATCTTCGGGGCATTGCACGAGGCCCTTGCGGACCGGGTTCGTGTGCAGATACTCCAGCTTCTGCTCGAAGACGTGACGCGACCCGATAGCCTGCGGATGGAATCCGTCCGCCCACAGACCCAGTTCGCCGCGCGCCCGCCGGGCCGCCTGCGTGGCGTGCGACAGCCAGTGGAGCACGGTGGATCGGCCGTCTGCTTTCAGGCGGTCGTGAATCGTGCGCGATGTGAAGCGCTTGAAATCTCGCATAACGGTCTGCAACTGTTCGCCGGCAGCCGCGATCAGATGGAGATGGTTCGGCATGACGACGAAGGCGAACAGTTGCAGACTTTTCGTCTGACGACAGAAGCTCAGGCTCTCGACGATCGGATCGATGCAACGCGCTTCAATCAGAACAGGAAGCCAGTCGAGCACGGTGATCGTGCAGAAGTAGGGCAAGTGCTCGTCCGCGCGATATCGGGTCATTGGTGCTCACCATGAATGCGGCGGGAAAGGATTCCCGCGTGTCTGGGTGCGAGAAAGGATTCTCGCACCAGCGATGGCGATTCCCCGTCGCTATTTATAACGGCCGACCTGCCGCACTTCTTCAAGCAGCAGCCGGTACGTGTCCAATTCCACGCCCGGCGGGACGGAATGGTCCGAATGATAGATGTATCCATGATACGGCATTGCGGCAGCCAGCTTCGAGCGGACCTCGGCGCGGATCTGCTCCGGGTCGTTGGTCAGCAGCACGCGGACGTCAATATTGCCGACGAACCCGAGCCGGTCGCCATACGCGGGAGCCAACTCGCGCACGTCCATGTTCGCCTTGGCCTCCAGCGGGTTGATGGCGTCCGCACCGGACTCGATCAGATCGTCCAGCACGAGCCGGATGTCGCCATCGGAATGAAAGATGACCGGCATGCCGCGCTTGTGGAACTCGTCGAACATGCGCTTGTGGTATGGGAAGAGAAACTCGCGGAAGTGCTTGGGGCTCATGAACGGGCCGGTGTTGTAGGCCATGTCGCCGTAGACGAAGGCCCCGTCGCAGGTCATGCCTTCGGCTTCGACGAGCTCGAACATGCGGATGGCGACGCGGGTGTATGTATCGAAGACGTCGTGGACCCACTCGGGCCGCTTGAGCATCGCCTTGAGCATGATCTCGTGCCCGAGGACGTCCTTGACCATCTCAACCGGCTCGACCGTGCAAAAGCAGATGAAGCGCTCCGCCGCCCGCCCCCGACGGTACAGCGGCCAGAACTCATCCCAGCGCACTCGCTCCCGCGACGGCGTCAGCAGCGATTTGACCTGCGCCCATTTCTCCGGCGTATCGATTCCAAAGCCGACGTGCTCGGGCGTGCCCATCTTGTGCTTCCACCAACGTAGCATGGCCTCGTTGCCGTCCCGTTCCAGTACCCATTCGTCCGTTTCCTCGATCACCGCGGGATCGACCAGCCGCAAGCGGTAGTCCGGCCAGGCCACCTCGGTGACGTCCATGTCGAAGACTTCCCAGAGCGTCTTGTCCTGGGTTTCCGGGGAGGTCTGGCTCCAGTCGTACTTAGACCGCTGAGGGTGAAACACGAATGGGCAGCCGAGCTGCTCCCGCCATTGGCGCTCGGTCTCGAACCAGAACTTGTCGTAGATGGGGACGCGGTCCGGCTGTTGGCGGGCGAGCGTGCGGGCGACGCGTTCCTTAGATGTCATGGGCATCTCGCGACCGGCATGCTACGACGCCTTCTTGAAGCACAACCCCTTCGCGACCTCCGCGCCCGTGGCGGCGTCACGGCCATAGCCGTCCGCTCCGATCTGATCGGTGTACGCCTGCGTCACCGGCGCCCCACCGATGATGATCGCGGGCGGTGGGTTCAGCCTCTCGCGGAGCTCGGTTACCGTGGTTTCCATCTGCGGCATCGTGGTGGTCAGCAGCGCGCTCATCGCCACAAGCTGTACCGGCCGCTGCCGGCAGGCTTCGATGAACTTTTCGGCCGACACGTCCACACCGAGATCGACGACCTCGAACCCGGCTCCTTCCAGCATCGTCGCAACGAGGTTCTTGCCAATGTCGTGCAGGTCGCCGCGCACCGTGCCAATGACGGCGGTTGCCTCGGCCTTGACCCCCTGGGCGACCAAGCGCGGCCGTAGGACCTCCATGCCGGCCTTCATCGCCTCGGCGGCGATGAGCACCTCGGGGATGAAGAACTCCCCGTCGCGAAAGCGCCGACCCACTTCGCTCATGCCCGCCAACAGGCCGCCCTGCAAGACCTCTTTGGCCGCGGCGCCGCCGGACAGGGCTTGCTCGACCAGCTTGGGAGCCTGTTGTTCATCCCCATCGATGACGGCTTGAGCGATTTCCGATAGCACACTCATTCGTGTCCTCAAGGCAAGTTGCTGATCCGGTATCGCGCGGCGGACACGCCGCCCCGACGCGCTGCAGCCGAACATTGTGCAGAATCTCCTCGGCACTGCAATTCGCTTGTTCCCCGGGAACCGCGTACGGGGTGCATGACAGAATCGGCGGGTTCGGAGTAGTGGCGGTCTGGCGAGACTCGCCCTGGAGGGGCGCTGGAACATAGCCACGGGTGGAGCGCAGCGCAACCCGTGGATGCGGTCTAGTCTCCAACAACTCTCCGCCCTGAAGGGGCGGGGGAGCGTGTGATCGGTCGCGCGGATACCCCTGGTCGTACTCGATCCCGGGCGTCTCCAGCGTGCCGGAGACGGTCTGATGGAGCAACTGCGTGAAAGTCCCGGGCACGCGCGCTTCCCCCGTCCTTTCAGGGCGGGATGATCGCCGAGCGCGCATCCGACCCACGGGTTCCGCTGCGCTCCACCCGTGGCCACGCGCCCACGCCCCTCCGGGGCGGCACGGTCGCATCCCGGCGAATCCGTCATGCACCCCCGCGTACGACACCGGCTGTCACAGGCATGCGGATCGGAAACCACCACCAAGCCTGTGCGATGGCCTGTTCGCGCATATGATCGTTCGCTCTCAGACGTGTGACTGCCAGTGATGAGGGCCGGCAGCACGATGAGCCCGCGGGAACGAGTCTTAACCGCGCTGGACGGCGGCACGCCCGACCGTGTCCCCTGCGCGCTGGCCTTCTACCCGGTTCGCTTCGCGCGTCTCGTTCCGCGGAGCCTCCGTCGGGGCAACCCCGTGGACGTGCACTTTGTCGAGCTGCCGTTGTCGAGTGAGGAGAAAGCACTGGCGAAGCGCGTCGAGAAGCTACCTTACGACACGCGTCTGGGCTCGCCGGGCCAGGTGCTCACCTATCGTCGCTGGGGCTACCACCCCGAATCGCCGGATGCGCGCAACCCGTTGATGCACGCGCAGACGCTGAACGATCTACGGGCGTTTCCGTTTCCTGACGTGAGCGGTTCGCGCCCGGCGGATCGTCTGCACGCGGAGGTTGCTGATTGGCACGCCCGCGGCTTGGCGGTGGGCGGCAACCTGCCGCACCTGGGTGGCGAGCTGTTCGAGTCCGCCTGGCGCCTGCGCGGCCTGCAGAACTTCCTGCTCGACATGGTGGAGCGGCCCCAGTGGGCAGACTACCTGCTCGATCGGCTGACGGCCCTGGCGCGACGCAACGCCCAGACGCTCGCAGGCGGCGGCGTGGATGTGCTGGCCCTGGACGACGATGTCGGCATGCCCGGCACGATGTTCATGAGCCCGGCCCTGTGGCGGCGGTTCTTCAAGCTGCGCATGGCGGAGATCATCACCGCGGCGCGCATCGTCAAGCCGGACCTCCGTGTGCTCTACCACAGCGAAGGCTGCATTGAGCCGATTCTCGACGACTTGATCGAGATCGGAGTCAACGCCCTCAATCCGCTCCAGCCGGAGCACATGGACGCTCGCGCGGTCCGCGAGCGCTACGGCTCCAGACTCGCCCTGTGGGGCACGGTCGGATCCCACACGACATTCAGCTTCGGCACTCCGCAGCAGATCCATGATGAGGTCAGAATGCGGATCGAGACGCTCGGGCGGGCCGGGCTGATCCTGTGTCCGGCGTACGACATTGACGAGCCGGACATCCCGCGTGAGAACATCGCGGCGTTTCTGGACGCTGTCCACCGATACGGTTAGCGTGGAGGTCGCGGCTGGGACAAGCCGCCCTCCGCCTTGACAAGCGAGCATCGGGACAATGTTGCCGCCGCCATCCAACGCCGCCGTACAGTCTGCTACGATGGAGGAGACGGGGCCGCCCGGTTTGTCGTACCAGGGGAGTCTGCTGTCATGATCGGTCCTGGGACAGAGCTTTTCGAGGTCTACGGGGACCAGGTAGCTGCGTTCTGTCGGCGGCACGGCATTCGCAGGCTCGCGTTCTTCGGTTCCGTGCTGCGCGGAGACTTTGGCCCCGAGAGCGATCTGGATCTGCTCGTCGAGTTTGAGCCTGGGGTTCGAGTCGGGCTGATTGGCCTGGCGGAGATGGAAGCCAAGCTGAGCGAGTTGTTCGGACACAAGGTGGACCTCCGCACTGCCGGTGAGCTGAGCCGCTATTTCCGCGACCGGGTCGTGTCCGAAGCGAAGACTTGTTATGAGCGCCGCTGACCGCATTCGCATCCAGCACATGCGTGACGCCGCAACAGGTCCGGGACCAGGTTAGAATGCGCGTCGAGACACTGGGCCGGGCGGGGCTGATCCTGTGCCCGGCGTACGACATTGACGAACCGGACATTCCGCGTGAGAACATCGCGGCGTTTCTGGACGCGGTCCGCCAGTACGGATAATGCAGGTGCCACGGTCAAGCGATCGCTTGGCCGTGGACTTTGTAGAATGTACGAGCCCACGTGGCCGGATCATGACGGATCAATTCGACCAAGATTGGCAACGCATCCGGATTTCCGAAGAGGAAGCGGTATCGCCTCAACTCCGGGCCGTGGTAGAACCTGTGTACCGGCTCCTTGTGATGAAATCACAGGATCTTGCCGGCATCAGAGCGGCGCTGATCGGTCTGCTAGAATTCCTGGCGGGCGCAGAAGGCCGCACACACGCGAACTGCGTCAAGACTGACTACTTCTTTTCGCTGAATGACAACCTCCAGTGGGAGTACCTCCCGAGAGAGTTTGAGTATCTGATCGACGATGTCGCCGGAGCCTTGCATGACACGGCGACTGCTCCTCTGATCGCGGATCGCCTGTCGAGCATGCCGGAGCAGCTGCTGGCACGCGCCTTAGAACTGGATGTTGAACCGCGCGAGTGGAAGCAAGAAGATATGCCTCGCAACGAGGAGATTCCGGATGATCAGACGTAGCGAAGTCAGAGCGGCCCAGGCCCGGGCCGGGGAGATGCTTAAGAACGCCGGGATCGTCCTGACGCCGAAAGAGATCGAGAACATCGAGGTTGCCGAATTGGGCCTGGGTGAGCTGGAGCGGACCGGGCTGGAGCTGGTCGTCTACGTAAACACGGACCGCTACTGTGCCAAAGAGCTGATCCTGTTCCCGCGGCAGACGTGCCCGGAGCACCGCCACCCCCCGGTCGTCGGCGAGCCGGGTAAGATGGAGACCTTCCGCTGCCGCTGGGGCAAGGTCTGGCTGTACACTGAGGGCGAGCCGACGCCGTCGCCGCAGGCCCGCGTCCCGGCTGGCAGCGAGAAATACTACACGGTCTTCCACGAGGTCGAGCTGAACCCCGGCGACCAGTACACAATCCCGTCGGACACGCTGCACTGGTTCCAGTCCGGCAACGAAGGCGCCATCGTCTCGGAGTTCTCCAGCACCAGCCGCGACGAAACCGACGTCTTCACCGACCCGCGCATCAAGCGAATCCCGGAGATTGCGGAGGACTGAAGAACTCCACAGCTCCTGTTGGGGAGAACCGGCTTCGCCAAGTCGTGACGCACCGGGTATGGTACTATTGTGGCAGTCTGGCCGGAGTGGTGGTCGTGGGAGCTGGAGCTTTCGCCGCACCCGCTCAAACGCATGGTGGATCGGCAGTTCAGCGACGTCGATCTTCGGCTCATGCTGGAGAAGGCCGACACGCTCCGGCCGAACTACGAAGAAGGCCGGTGGGTGGTCGAGACGAAGTCGAACCGACGACCCTGGGAAGTCATCGTCGAGCCGCTGCCCACCGAGGGTATCTTACTGGTCGTCACCGCGGATCCGGTGGATTAGAATAGCAGCAGCATGCCATGAGACATCGCTATCTGGAAGTCACGTTTCGCGACGGGCGGCCGGTGGCCGGCTACCTGTACCTGGCACGAAAACCGGGCGACACGAGTGCGCGAACCGAACGGCGGGACGCCGGGTTGCTGGTGGACTTCGCCGCTGACGGTCGCCCGATCGGCATCGAGATCACGGCTCCGAGCAAGCTGTCCCTCGCGACGCTGAACCAAGTGCTGGCAGAGATCAATGAGGAGCCGGTCGATCAGGCTGAGTTGTCGCCCTTGATCGCGGCATAGAATCGGGCGCCACGACCGGACCGTCCCCGTTGCGACGAGGCCGACATCTTCACCGATCCGCGGATCAAGCGGATAGCGGAGATTGTGAAGGATTGAGCGGGCGTAGCCGTGACGCGAGAGGATTGGCTGGCCGCCATCGCTGTCTTCATCGTCCTGTTCACCGAGATCCTCCTGGTCTGTGTATGGATCGTCGCTGAACTGTGGGAGGTTCTCCATCCCGAGCGCCAACCCGTGATCTTCCTGCTCAGCCTTCTCCCTCCACTCGTCTGTGCCGGCCTGGTTGCGTGCCACTTCACCCAGCAGCGCCTGCGACGTACACTGATCGAAGACTTGACACCCGAGATCAACCGGCGCAGGTGGTCGGAGCTTACGCTATTTCTCACAGGTGTCGATTACTGCCTTCTTGTCCCGCTGTTTCTGATTGCGTACCTTCTAATGCGAGCACTGTTCCTCGCCGTGCTTGACCGCATATTTGGCGTACCCGAGCCTCGAATCCCAGTGGCCGTGGCGGTTCTCGCCCCAAGCCTCCTTGCCGCTTCGCTAACCGCATCACACATGCGCCGCAGATTACGGCGGCGGTCGGAGCGAATCTTGCACGCGCGGGCCCACGAGAGAGAGCGGCGAGGGAAGCAACTGGCCGAACGCCTTGCGGCGCTGGAAGAGATGCACTGCCCCGAATGCGGCTATAACCTAACCGGGCTACCCGAGCGCCGCTGTCCCGAATGTGGCCAAACGTGGAGCAAAGCTGAAGAGGAGGAGGCAATGAACAAGCGATGACCACGCACAAGCCCACCGGCTGGAACACCTGGGACTTTCGCGGGTTCAACCGGCTTGTGTATCTCGACCGGGGCCGAGTGAAGGTCGCGTTGTTGTTTGCGATTTGGGACGACGACGTCCCGGCGCCGCCGGGCGGCCGGAAGCCGGGCAAGTTGTTTGATACGTTCCGCTGGACCGATGTGACGCGGCTCGGGCCGCACGCGCCGCTTGGGTTGCCCGCCGAGCTTGAGTTTAATGTCCTAGAGACGCCGTATCGAGCCGAGGCGCGCGATTACGGCGGGACGCTCGACTTGACCGTCACCCCGTTGGCGGAAACGCGGCAACGCGTGGTCTTCGTTCTCGTCGCGCCGCCTGACACGCCGCCCACCATCAAATCGCCGACGCAGGGCGTGTTCGCCGGCTGCCGGGTCGAGCTCGACCGCGCCGCCTGGCCGAGCGATTACTTCCTGAACATCAACGAGCCGTTTGCCTCGGGCGAGCCCGGACAGGCAGCGACCGTTCGCGTTTTTGCGGCCGCGCGGGATGTAGCCAGCGGCTGTTCAGCGGTCGCGACCACACTGGTAGATCGCAAGCCCGAAGCGCTGGTCGGCGACGGAAGCCTGGCCGACGCGCCGCAGGCGATGATGCAGGCCGTCGCCTGGAACACGCTCTACGACACCCGTCGCCGACTCGTCTCGTCGCCGGTCAGCCGCGACTGGTGCTATGACTGGGGTGGCGCAGCCGTGTTCTGCTGGGACACATACCTCCTTGGCGCCCTGGTCTCGTGCGAATCGCCGGAGCTGGCCCGCCTGAACTTCGAGGCGGTCAACGCCGCGATCGACGAGCTCGGCTTTGTGCCCAACTACTATGTCTCCCATGGGGCGGCCTCACTGGACCGTTCGATGCCGCCGATCGGGGCGTACCTGATCTGGAAAACCCAGGCACCGCGGCCCGATCGTACCTGGCTAACCAGGGTCTATCGACAGCTCCGGCGCTGGCACGGGTTCTGGATGAGACACCGCGACGGCAACGGCAAGGGCCTGCTGCAGTGGGGCTCAAACCGCGAGCCGTATTACGAGTACCCGCAACTGTGTGCGGACGAGGTGAACATTCGACACAGCGCGCAGGCCGCCAAGTGGGAATCCGGCCTCGACAACTCGCCGATGTATGACGACGTCCCGTTCAACGAGCAGACCAACACGCTCGAGCTCGACGATGTGGGGCTAAGCAGCTACTACGCTCTGGATTGTGAGTCGTTGGCGGAGATCGCCAACTGCCTCGGCAAACACCGCGACGCAGCTCGGTACCGCGGGGAATACAAGGCAATAAGGCAGCGGATCAACGATCTGCTGTGGGACGAACAGCACGGCATCTATTGCAACCGCCACTGGGACGGCCGACTGTCGATGCGCTGGTCGCCGACCTCGTTCTTGCCTCTGATCGCTGGCATCGCACCACACGACCGCGCCGAACGCGTGATCCGCAAACACCTGCTGAATGAGAACGAGTTCTGGGGCGAGTATGTCATCCCCTCGATCGCCCGCAATGACCCCGCCTACCCTGACAACGACTACTGGCGCGGCCGCGTCTGGGGACCGTTCAACTTCCTCGTTGCCGAAGGGCTGCGGCGGTACCGCTTCGACGACGTGGCGGCCGAGCTGGCCCGCAAGGGGCTGGAGATGTTCATGCGCAACTGGCGTGAGGACGGCGGCGTCTACGAGAACTACAACGCCGAGACCGGTCAAGGCGGCGACGTGTGGAACGCCGCGCGCCTTTACCACTGGGGTGGTCTGCTGGCGTTCATCGCGATCCAGGAGCTTATCGATTTCCAGTCCCCTGCAACGCTACGCATCGGCTCGCTCAACTTCCCGAATGCTAGTATTCGCACCGTCCGCCTCGGCGGGGCGGTCTACGACGTTGAGCTGGACAAGGGCGTTCAAGCCCGTCGCAACGGCACGCCGCTGGTCGATTGCACCACCCGCGCGATCGTCCGCATCCCGCTGCACGGAGCACCGGAGCAGCCGATCGAAATCTCGGCGGCGGGCAGCGGTCGCCTGACGCTGCATTCGTCGGACGCACCGGCGCGGCCCGCCCGCGTAAACGCGGTTACCCTCGTGTCACCGTTGCCGGACGGTTCTGTAGTCAACTATGTGTGGTAGGTGGGCAAGACTGGTCGTGACTGTGCTGCGCGCAATGCCGACTTGGCTGGCCGGCCTACGATCGGTAGCGCACGCGCTGCGTCTGCCCGCTGCGGAGCGTGACCGCCTGACCGGCGACACGCGCGGGAAGCTCCAGCCCGCGCTCATCCCCGACCGCAAGCTCGATGTCGCGCTGGCCAATTGACACCTTCACGATTTCGCCGCGTAGCACCAGATTGAAGCGCAGCCGCTCCCACTGTGATGGCAGCTTCGGGTCGATCCGCAGTCCGCCCTCAGATAGATGCACGCCGCCGAAGCCGAATACCGCCGCCATCCACGCCCCGCCCAGCGCGCTGCCGTGCAGGCCCGCGTGGGTGTCGTGGCGGCCGGTCAGCGATTCGTCGAGATCCATCCCAGCCGAGATGATGAAGTCTCGGTATGCATCGTCCATCTCACCCATGTCTGCCGCCATGATGGAGTTGGCCGCGAAGCTCATGGACGAGAAGTTCATGCTCTTGTCCTTATAGTACTCCCAGTTCGCGCGGCGCACGTCTTCCGGGAACTCGTCGCGGAACAGCACCATTGCCATGATCACGTCCGGCTGGTTCATCGCCTGGTAGCGGTAAAGCGGCGCGAACCACTCACGCCGGTTTTCCAGCACGTTATCCGACAGCGGCGGGAGCTTGTAGAATCCGTCGTACTGCTCGTAGAGCTTTGTTTGCGCGTCAAATAGAAGCGTCAGCCGGTCGGCCACGTGTCGCCACTGGTTTGGCTCGTCCTCGGCGAGCCCGAGGCGCCGAACGGCGTCGGCGCATACATCGGCGTTCGCGTTTCGCAGATCTGCCAGTATATCCCCGGCCCAGCGCAGCGTGCGCACCGCCAGATAGTTGGTGTAGAAATTGTTCGTACTTTGGCAATGTGCCTCGTCCGGCCCGGCCACGTCATGAATATCGTACGCGTCGCGCGCGCTGTTGTAGACTGCCCGTGAGGCGTAGAAGCGCGCCGACTCGACCAGGATATCGATCCCGCGCTCTTGCATGAACGCGTCGTCGCCGGTTGCCCAATAGTATTGCATCAGGCTATAGACTACAGCGGCGTTGATGTGAATGTTCGTCCGCCTGAAGCGGTACCACGTACCGAGGCACTCTTCGCCGTACGGCCCGGCCTGCCAGGCGAACTTGGCACCTTCGTAGCCCAGTTCGCGCGCGATCTGGCGGCCCGGCTCGAGACCCATATAGCGGAAGTCCAGGCATGTCCGGGCGATCTCCGGAAACGTGAAGAGATAGAACGGTTCAATGTAAAGCTCCGTATCCCAGAAAGTGTTTCCCTGATAGTGCTCGCCGGTGAGCAGCTTGACCGGTACGCTAAGTCTATCCGTGAAACGTGGAGCCGCGGCGAGTAGGTGGTGTAGAGCGAAGCGGAGATAGAGCTCCGCCTTCGGATCGCCGTCGATCCGCACGTCGGCCCGGTCCCAGGCGCCCTGCCAGATCTCCCGTTGTGCTTCGAGGGCCCCGTCAAACTCGTCAAGCTGGTGCTGCGCAGGAATCGGGTCGGCTGGCAGGCGCTCGCCATGGCGCTGATCCTCAGAGGAGCTTATGGTGACCAGTCTGTCGATCGTGAGCGGCCGGCCCGCCTGCGAGGTAGACTCGAAGGCTGTATAGACCGCGTCATGCTCGGCAATGCCCCACACACTGGGAGCACCCGCGCCGGCGCGGCATCGGTTGGCCACGGTCATGTACACGTCGTGGCTGCGGGCGTTCGTGCGGACGTGCAGTCGGCAGATTGGGCCTGGATCGGTCTCCAGGCTCGCGATCGAGAACTGCCGTTCGTGCGTCGTGTTCGAGTGGACCCGCGCGTTGATGCCGCTGAGGATGCGGACGGAAACACCATCGTCGAGTGGCGTTACGGAGTAGCGCATGTAGACGCGGTGCGGGTGCTTCAACGAAGCGAATCGCCACATTTCGACACGCGTCGTCCGGCGGCCATCGTGGTAATCGCACGTATAGTGATAGAGGCCACAGCGCAGATCGAATTCCTGACGGAATGCAGAGACGTGTCCTCTGCCGAGGGACACCGCGCGGTCATCGACGAACACGCGCATGAATAGTGGGTCCGGCAGGTTTGCCACCGCGGCGTTCTTGCCCGCGGTATCGAAGTGGTCCGGATCGAGCCACGGGCGCTCATGCTTCGACGCACAAATCAGACTGAACATATCGAGTTCGTCGTACACACCGTTGATGATCGTGACCGGGCAGTGCCCGTCGCGGTCCTCCTGTAAGTTGCCCTTCAGGCCGAGGTAGCCGTTGGAAATCGTGAAGACGCTGTTGTGCTGCCCGAGCGCATGCGCGTCGTGACGAGTGTTGGTAATGACCCAGTTGTCCCCGGCGCTCATCTCGTCACTTCCTTGGAGAGCAGCAGGTTATGAACAAGGATCAGTTCCGGCAGACCGCCCCGGATGACCATCGTGGCCGCGGAATAGTCCTGCCGAGAAGTATCCCGATTCGGCAGCGCGACCGCACAACCGATTCCCGCCGCCCGCAGTGCGATGATGCCGGGTTCCGTGTCCTCGAGTCCCACGCAGAAACGGTACTCCGACTTGGGAACGGACATCTGGTAGAGCGCCAGACTGTACAGGTCGCGGTGCGGCTTGAGCCGGTGCTCGCAAACGTCGGAGGCGTCCACGAAGGCGTCAAACACGGCGCGGTAGTCTTCCAGATGAGCGGTGATTTGCTCTTTCCACGTCGCCGAGATGGGCCAGGCTCGTACGCGCTGGGCCACCCGGCGAATCACCTCGGGCATGACCACCTCGGCTTCGTAGCGGATCGACGCGGTGACCAGCGCGAGTTTCGCCGGCTGCCGCCGAAAATACGCCGCGACGCGGGCCAATCGTGGCCGGTACGCGTCCAACTGGGCGGTGGTGTAGCCAAGCTGCGCCTGAGCGAGGAGCTCGCCGCGCAGCACGTCGTAAATACGGTCGGCCTCGCTGCCGAGCCAGCCCTTGATCAGCGCGAGGAACACGTCGTAGCCGGGCATCGGCTCTACGAGATGCCGGCCGCTTTTCCCCAGTAGCTCACGTCCAAGCCGTTTGCCCTCACCGCGCTCGATGCGCTGAAGGATCGCGTGATAGCGCGCGTAGTAGATGTCCAGTGCGGCGCTGACCAGCACCCCGGAATGGTCAACCCGAAACGCTCGCTCGAAACGGCGTACGTACGGGGCGACAAGTTGGCCCACGTTGTCAGCGCTTACGCTGCCGCTTTGAGTCAGTTCCCGGAATCCGCGTTCGTCCAGCAGCTCGCCCAGACCACAAGCTCGCACGTTGCGGGTAACATCGCGCACACGCTGCGCGTCGCGCACGTTCGCCATTGTCCAGCAGACCGCTTCGATGAACGCCTGGCGAAACGCTGCGTAATCCAACTGATCTCGGTAGCGCGCGACGAGAAACTCGGTGTGCCGGAAGTTGCTGTTGCCGATCACATGTGGGTAGTCGAGTTTCTCGTCGAGCCCGGGCCAGGCGGCGGGGTCCATCCGGGCCGTGATCCGCCGCACCATGTACTCCAACGCATGCAGCGCCAGCGGTTCGGTCGTGGTGCTCGTGCCGTCCATGTCCACGGCGAAAGCGACGATCCGTTCCAGCGGCGGCGCGACGCGCGGAGCGAGCGGATACAGCTCGTACGGCGAGAAGACGTACTCGAGGTTGCGCACTTGGGCGAACTCGGTCACGCCAAGCCGGTCTGCCAGGCGGCGCATCTCCTCGCCGGCCTGTTCGACATTCAGGTACCGGGCTAACCTCTCCACGGTGGTCGTGCCTCGGGAAATCGGTTCCAGTGGATCCTCGTCAAAGTCGATTCGTACACGGGCAAAGAGACATGGTCAACGGCGTGGACCGGCGGCGGCGGAGAGCACGCTGCCGGCCGGAGATCCGGTGCCGCGGGCAGGTGGGCTACGGGGCCACACCACTATGAGGTAGCCGGGCCGTCGGCGCCGTGATCGACGTCCGCCGTTTCGGAACGGATGCGATCAAGCTGTGCCAGGAAGGCGGCGGCGCGGCGCTTCTGTTCGTGTTCCTGGCGCACGCGCTCGGAGAGGTAGCGTTGGCCTTTGATGTCCGAGTCCTGGAGCGAATCGGCCCACGCCCGGATCTGGCGCGAGATCGATTCGGCGAGGGATTTCAGATTTGAAATCTCAGATTTGAGATGCTGGAAATAGGGCAGCCGCTCCAGGAGGATCAGCATTGAGCGTACTTCGCCTGCTGAACCTCGTGCGATGTATAAGAATGTCAGCAGCTCCTGCGTCGTCCCGCGCTCGAACCCTTCGGCGATATTGTTGCTGATCGACGTGGCCGCCCGCTGAAGCTGATTCCGCAGGTCACCGCGGCCGTTGAAGCTGCGGTCATCCACGAGGTGAAAGACGTGATCGGCAAGCTCCATCGCTGCCCGCCAGACGGGCAGCTCCTCGAAGCGGTTGTATTTCATCGGGTTCTCCGGCGGAACCCCCGCCGCGAATGCGGGACCTGGAATCTCAAATCTCAAATCTCAGATCACGAATCGCGAGCCGAGCCCTGGTATCATTATACGCCTACACCGGCAACTCCCAACATGACGCGCCTCATCGAGCCGTACCCCTCCTCGCGGCGTCACGGCCCGGCCGCACGAGGCGTCTTTGCTGGTGCGCCTTCGGTTCATGGAGTTCACTGTTCCCGCAGGTGCTCGCGCGCCCAATCGCCGGGGCCGGCATTAAGCGACCCCCGAACACGACACGATTCCATTTGCCGCCCTCAGAGCCCATAGTCATCCCACCTGCGCGTCACCAACTCGCTGATCTCCGCTGACATTTCGATCTCGTCCGGCCATTCGCGGATCGGGCCTTCGCCGGGGATTTTGCGCGTGGCGTCGATGCCGATCTTGCTGCCGGCGCCGCAGACGGGGGCGGCGTGGTCGAGGATGTCCAGCGGGCCGTCGACGAACATGATGTCGCGCTTGGGGTCCACGTTGCTGCAAAGTTGGAAGAGCACCTCGTCCTGATTGTGCACGTCCACATGCTCGTCCACCACGACGATGATCTTGGTGAAGGCCATTTGGCCCGCACCCCAGATCGCACTCATCACTTGACGAGCGTGGTATGGGTACTCCTTGTTGATCTTGACGAACGCGCAGTTGTGGAAGCAGCCGAAGGTCGGGAGGTCGTAGTCGCTGATGTCGGGAATCAGCATTTGCAGCAGCGGCAGGAAGATCTGCTCGGTGGCCTTGCCGAGCCAATAGTCTTCCTGCGGCGGCTTGCCCACGACTGTGGCGGGGAAGAGCGGTCTGCGGCGGTGCGTGATCGCCGTCACGTGAAAACGCGGGTAGTAATCCGCCAGCGAATAGAAGCCGGTGTGGTCGCCGAAGGGGCCTTCGAGGATCAGCTCCTCGCCCGGATCGACGTAGCCCTCGATCACGATCTCCGCCGTCGCCGGCACCTCGATCCGCGGCTGCGTGGCACAGGGGACCAGCTCGATGCTACTGCCTTGCAGGAACCCGGCGAACAGGGCTTCATCCACGTTGGAGGGCAGCGGGGCGCTGGCCGCGTACGGAATGACCGGCGGGCCACCCAAGGTGATCGCTACGGGCATCTGCTCGCCGCGGGCCTTGTATTTGCGATAGTGCCGGGCACCATCGTGATGCATGTGCCAGTGCATGGCGGCGAGCTTCGGCTCGAAGAGTTGCACGCGGTACAAGCCGATGTTGCGGTCGTCGGTGTCCGGGTCTTTGGTGAACACGGCCCCGAGCGTGATGTAACGTCCGCCGTCCTGCGGCCAGCATTTCAGTGCCGGCAAAGTGGACAGATCCGCGTCGTCGGTGTGAACCACCTCCTGGCAGATGCCGCGTTTAACGATCTTCGGCGGCAGGCTGCCGAGCTGGGCCAGCTCCGGCAGCTTCTTGATCTTCTGCACGAGCGTGGTAGGCATCTCGGGCCTGATGAGGGCTTTGACGCGCTCGGCGACCTGCTCGAGGCTCTCGGCCCCAAGCACCAGACACATCCGCTCTTTCGTCCCATAGGTGTTGATAAGCACGGGGATGTCGGAGCCCTTGACGTTCTCGAACAGCAGGGCCGGGCCGCCGGCCTTGGTAACACGGTCGGCGATCTCGGTGATTTCGAGCTCTGGATCTACCTCGGCGGAGACCCGCCGCAACCAGCCGTGCTGTTCAAGCTCGGCGACGAACGTCTGCATATCGGGTGCGGACACGCGGTACTCCTCGCGACGACGGCTTTGATGATTGGCGGGTAACAGTATAGGCGGTGGGAGGTGCGGGGCCACGGGCCGCGACGGCGGCCGGCTCGGCACCGTCACGCTGGTATGGGTGAAACAGGCCGGGTCGGGTGCGCGAACCACCCCTTTGCGGATCGCGTAAGCGGTCCACGAAGCCCACTCTGCGGGCCTTGCCGTGCGGATCTATGGTTTCTTAGGTTCGGCCTTCTCGCTCTTGCGCTGGTCAACGAGTGCCTGGATGTCTTCGGGCAATTTGAAGCGGTCCTTGGGCATCTTGACGTTGTGCTCAATGCTATCCACGGTCATGACCCTCTCGGAGCCCATGACCACAACCCGCGCCTTGTGCGGAATCAGAATCCCATCGACCCGCTTGTAGTCGCTGGCGTAAGACTCGAAGGGAATCGTGCCCGTGGGAAGCGTGAGGGTCAGCTCGGTCTTGACAAGCAGATTGGACTCCTTGTCGTAGTAACGCGTCTCCGGCTGCCCCTCCTTGGGCGTCAGCACGATCTTGTAGCACGGCTTGTCAGCGACCGTCCCGACGCCGACGCACTCGGCCTTCTTGTAGAGCTTGCGCCAGTGCGTCACTGCGTCGAAGGCGGCTCCCCGCAGCACAAGCGCTCTCTCTTCACCTTCTTTGATCTGCGGGCCCGTCATCACGTTCATTTCCCAGACCACTTCCCCGTCCGTCCCCCTCTCCATCTTTCCGAAGGCTTCCGATTCCATCAGGGTGTACATCTTGTTGGGTCTGGCCCCGTGGATCGTCAGGGAGAACTGCAGGCCCTGTCCCAGCAATTCCATGGTTGCCTTGGTCACGCGGTTGGTGAGCTTCGCGTAGGCCGTTTTGCCGCCGGTGACCTCGACGTACTTATCGAGAATCGTCTCGGCCTTGGGCAGCTTGTCCTCCTGGGCCCGGAGGACATTCGGTCCGAGCAGGCATACGAGGACCAGCGCCGGCAACACCGGCCTGATCAGGCCGGCAAACGTGGTTGAACGACCGCAGGTCAGGGCTGTTCGTGTCAGGTTGGTCATGCTGTGGATACCTCCATGAGAGAGCATTTCGTCTTGCTGATCAGCCGGGCGCATGGCCCGGCATACTACTCTTGATCTCGAATCCAAGCGATCGCGGCTTCCAGTGCCGGATCTCGGCCTTGGAGCAGCGCCTTGCGAGTTAGATGGACCTCGATGTCCGGAATGACGCCGACGCCTTCGAGCGTCTTGCCGCCGCTGGAAACGAAGTTGGCGGTCGCGTAGAGGAAGACGTCGCCGTTCGGCAGCGTTGTAAACTGGCCGGGCAGCGCTTCGCCCTTCGTGGGCGACCCGACGATGCAGGCCCGGCCCAGTTCCTGAAGCCCGCCCGCCAGGAACTCCGAGGCCGAACCGGACAAGCCGTCCACCAGGACGACGAGCGGCCCGTCATAGGTCGTCGCTCGCGGTTGCACCATCAGCTTCAGCTCATTATCGCGTGTTCGCAGAGTTCCCAGGAACTGGCTCTTCTCGGCGATCAGCCAACCGGCCATGCCCATGGCCATGGCGCCCAGACCGCCGCTGTTGCCGCGCAGGTCAATGATAACGCCTCTGGCGTCCATGAACGACTCCATGCCCTCGTTGAATGTCTTCATCACGTACGATGGATCAACAAAGCCGTTGAAGGCAATGTAGCCGATGTTGTCGTCGAGCGTCTTGACATCGATCCAGGCGCGCACGGTCCCCAAGTTGCCGAGGCGGCTTGTTCGGCCCCGCTGCTCAGCCAGCGGGATTTCGCGTTCGACCGCCTTGTCATTACCGTCGAGGAACGTAACGGCGACGGTATCTCCGACTGGCCCCATCAACTGCGGAATGACGGCGTAGGCCAGCCGCAACGGCTTGCTGGGATTATCTTCGAACTCATCTGCCAGCTCTTGGAGCCGGAAAACGACATCAATTTCGCCGATGCGAATCACTTCCCACCCGGGCCGCACGCCGAGCTGATCGGCGGGCGAGCCCTTGACGACCGAGGTGACCAGCGCGTGCCCGTCGACGACGCGCAGATCGACTCCCGTAGCACCCTCCTGAGGACTTTCGCCGGCGGGTTGGTCCAGGTTTCTATACACATCGGCGGGGATGATCGCAAAGTGGGACAGCTCCAGACGTGCAATCATGTCGCGCATGACGGCGCGTGCCTCGGACATGACGGCCGCCTGTTCGATCTTCGGCCGCAATTCGTGGTGGACCGCCGGCCAGTCGAGCCCGCCGAACTCCGGGTCCCAATACTCGTCGTGAATGGTGGTCCAGACGTGCTCGAACGATTCGAGGTTGAGCTGCCGCTGCTGCTGCGTTAGCGGCGGTTCTTTCCGCGTCGTCGCGCAGCCGACAACGAGCAGCGTGACTGCCAAACAGGCGGTTACCGTCGACGCGGCGCGGCATCGTCTATACATCGCTCCCTCCGGTGGCTGGAATCGAAGCAGCCGTTACCAAACGCGATCGGACCCTCCGTGCTTCAGTCATGCGACATAGGCAGGACATTCGCCTCACCGAATATAAGAGCACGCGTGGGTCTCAAAGGCGGGTCACACCCAGACCGGCCCTGCTGACCGGCGGGTACAGTATAAGCGGCACGGACCAAGCGGGTGCGCCTGCCGGGGTGCATGATCCTCCTGAACCCTTAGAATTGCGCGCGGATAGGCTCGTGGCCTCCATCCGGGACGTCTGGGGTAAGGATGCCAGGCGACTTGACCGATCGAAGTGCCGGCGATGCTCGCCGATGGCTGGAAGAGCGCCGTGCCGAGTTCCAGCAGCAGCGGGCGGCGTGGGCGGCGCGCGAGTCGCGGAGGTCCTGGGCGCGACTGGGGGTTTTCCTCGGCGGAGTGGCACTTTGTGTCGTCGTTGCCAGTAGTCCCATGTTGGTCGGCGGCGTGGCAGTGCTGGCTGTCATGCTCTTCATTTTCGCCGTGCGGAGGCACCAGCACGCGCTGGCCCAGCGGGAAATGGCGGACCGCCTGTTGCTGACGGTCGATGAAGCACTGCAACGCTGCGGTGGTCACGTGACGTGCATTCGCGCGTGGCAACGGCCGCCCGACAACGGCGATGAGGAGCGGGCGTTGCCGCGGCTGCTCGAGCAGGGCCCGATCTGGTCGTTGACGGACCAGGACCGGGATGATCTCGACCTGTTCGCGGCCCCGGTGGGCATCTTCGGGCTGCTCAACCGTACGTCCACAGCGATCGGCGCGCGCCGTCTGCGCGACATGCTCGAAAGCCCGTTGCTGCAAGCCGAACGGATTCTCGCCCGGCAGGCAACCGTTCGCTGGCTGGCGAATAACGGTCGGGAGCGTCTGCACGTGATGGCGGCGATGGGGGCGGCACGCCGTGAGGACGAACGGCTCGCGCGGCTTATCCAGGCTGTCGCTGCCGCCCGGCCCCTGAAGCTGCCCGTTCCACTCTGGTCCCTGCGGGTGTGGTCCGTAGCAAGTGCGGCGTTCACGATGTTTTCGATCGCTCAGGTTGCAGTCGGCGAGTTTCGCTGGGGTTGGTGGCTGCTGTTACTGCTGGCAGTCAACGGTGCCCTTGTCAGTCGGATTCGAACCGGCGTCCGAGCGTGTTTGCACCCGTGGCAGGACGTCGCCTGGGCGGTCCGCGCATACCTAATTGCCGCGCGACAGGTGGCCCGTGACCTGCCGCGGGAGACAGACCTGGCCCGGTTGCGCGAGTGCTGCGCCGCCGTCGTCGCGCCCACGGTGCTGCCGCGCCTGTTTCGCCGGGTGGGATGGACCGAGCACGGCGGTCTGGCACAAGCCCTGGTGAATCTGGTGGCGTTTGTTGACGTGCACGTGGCGCGCGGGCTGGCGAAGTGTGTGGTTCCGCACCGCGCGGCCTTGTTGGCCGGCCTGTCGGCGCTTGCTGAGCTCGACGCGCTGTGCAGCCTCGGCAGCTTCGCGTTTGAGCAGCGCGTGACGTGCTATCCCACGCCAAGCGGGCAAACGGAGGTTTCGATCGTGGGCGGCTATCACCCGCTAATCGCCCCAGAGCGGGTTGTGTTGAACGACCTGCACCTGACGCCGACCGTTCGGATGTGGGTCATCAGCGGCTCGAACATGGCCGGGAAGACTACATTCCTGCGAATGGCGGGCACGAACGTGCTGCTTGCGCAAGTCGGCTGCCCTGCCGCCGCCCGCGAGCTGCGCTGGTCGCCGTTGCGGTTGATCAGCGATTTGCGGGCCCGGGACAGCTTGGCCAAGGACGAAAGCTACTTCCTGGCGGAGGTGCGGCATTTGCGGCGGATGGTCCTGCCGCCGCCCGGCGACACCGCGATTATGGGTCTGATCGACGAGCCCTTCCGCGGGACGAACGCGCAGGACCAGTCCGCCGCCAGCATCGCGGTCATCAGGCGATTACTGACGTCGGGGAACCTGTTCTTGTTGGCGACGCACGACCGGAACCTGACGGTGCTCGCCGACGGGGAGTGCGCCCGGAACTATCACTTCCGCGAGAACCTAAGCAGCGACGGGATGGTATTCGGCTACGTCCTGCACGAAGGCCCGGCCCCGACGCGCAACGCGCTGCGCATCCTCGAGCGCGAAGGCTACCCGCCCGAACTGGTGCGGCAGGCATACGCCTGGCTTGGGGAGCAGCCTCCGGACCGTAGCTGACGATGCTGGATTCAGCGTGTCCGGTACCGTTACGTTTTGGCCGTGACCCATTCGGCGATGCGCTCGACGCCGTGCAGGACGCGCTCGCACCATTGCCGGGCGAATTCGGCCGGCAGGTCTTCGTGCAGTGGGATACTCTCGCTGGCGGCCAGCACGCGGCCGCCGTCGAAATCGACGTAAGCGAGCCGGGCGGTGAGCTCACCCCGTGAGCGGGCGAAGGCCACGCCGGGCAGGATCGCCACGGCCGCTTCCTCCAGCAGGCGGTTGCACAGCGCGGCACCCTTCTCGATCCCGCGTTGGGCGAGGCGTTCGCGCAGCGGCGAGAAATCGAGGAACAAATAGAACGCACCGTCCGGGACAAACACTCGAATGCCGGCTTGGTCCAGAATTTCCGCGCACTGTCGGCCGAGCGCGGCCAGAATCCGGCGCGTGTGCCAGAGATAGCGTTCGATGTCCACCCCGCCGCGGAAAGCCATCACGGCGGCGTGTTGGATGGGCGCGCTGACGGAGGTGTACGTTTCGCTGGCGACCGCAGCCATCGCGTCGAGCAGCCAGTGGAGGTCCGGGGGGAAGTGGAAGGTACCGAGCCGCCAGCCGCCGGCCCCGCACCACTTGGACAGCCCGGAACTGATGATCGTGCCCTCGGGGTAGAAGCGCGCGATCGAGACGTGCTGGCCCCGGTGGTGGAGTTGCCCGTAGATTTCGTCGGACAGGACGATGGCCTGGAACCGCCGGGCCACCTCGGCGATCTCTTTCAGCTCGTCCGGCGTGTATGTTCGGCCGGACGGGTTACTCGGGTAGTTCAGCACCAGCAGGCGCGGGCGGTAATCGTCATGGACGAGTTCCCACGAGCGCTGTAGCTGCTCGGCCGTGATTCGCCAGCCCTGCTCGTGGCTGGTGTGGATCATACTCACCTTGCGGCCGATGATGCGCGCCTGCGGCAGGTACGAAACCCAGCAGGGCGTGGTGATGATGATCTCGCCGTAGTAAGTTAATTGCAGGAGGAACATCAGCTCCTTGGAGCCCGGGCCGATGATCACGCCGTCCGCATACGCCTCGATCTCGTCATGGCTGCGGTGGAAGTCGGCGACCGCCTCGCGCAGGGCGGGCAGGCCCCTGACGGGCAGGTAGTCCTTCTGCGGGGCCGCCAGTCGCAGTGCCTCGACGACCGAGTTGGGGACCGGGAAGGGCGACTGCCCCAGACCCAGGTTGCAGATGGTGCGGCCTTCCTGGCGCAACTGGCGGCAACGTTCGTTGAGCGCCAGCGTGGCCGAGAGCCCCATCCCGCGAAGGTTGAGATTGAGACTGACCGGTTTTTTCCCGTACATGGTCCGCTGCCCTGTCAAGGAGTTCCCGACTCAAGGCACAACGTTGCGCGCTTGCGCCGAGCCGCGCGCACTAACAGTGCATCGTACACGCATTTGGACAAGGCTGCATGGCGCGCTAGCCAGGTTCGTTGCCGGAGTTGCCGGACGCCGACCCCAATACGCAACCCGCTCCAATGCCTCCGGATTTGCGAATAGCGTTGCTGCTGCGCCTCACTGTCCAGCAACGCCATAGCCCGACCAGGAGCGTCACCGGCCCCACCTTCAACCGCCGCGGCGCGCGTGGCCACGCGGGCTAGCTGCGGTTCTGCCCGGGAGCCAGAGGGACCACGGCTACACTCGCAGGAGCTTCTCCAGGCTCAGCTCCATTACCGAGACCGGGTGCTTCAGGCCGTAGTCTTCGAGGACTTCGGGGTAGACCTCGCCCATGCTGCCGACGCGCCGGCCGTCGGGTGAGAATATGGCCGCGACACGGCTGGGGATATAGCTCGCGTGCTCCGTGGTCTTGACCTCGACCCGCACGTCCATCTCGTGCACGAACGCGTCGGTGACGGCGCGGATGTCCGCATAGCCCACGTGGGTGCCGATCATCGCCGCCGCGACGAAACGCTCCTCGCGGGCACCGGTTTCCGTCTCGGGATCGACGAAGCAGCAGTCGCCGACCTCGAAGAGACATTGGGGCAGGTCGTACTGCTTGTTGATGGCGAGGGTTTCGAGCAGGCCGGGCAGCAGGCTGACGCGGCAGATGGTCTGCTCGGTGCTGATGGGGTTTTCGATTCTGACGGCCCGTGGGTCGGGCTCGATCCGCCACTTTCCGAACGCCGCCGGCTCGCTGGTGAGCACCAGCGTCATCACCTGATGGAACCCCAGCCCGGTCATGATCCGCCGGGCGGTCGCGGCTTGCTCCTCGATCGGGCGCGGCGCGCCAACGGTGAAGGTCGGCACCAGCTCGGGCGTGAGATTTTCGTACCCGTACGCGATGGCAACGTCCTCGATCAGGTCGATCGGGTGCATGACGTCGTTGCGGTACGCCGGCACAAACACCCTCAGCTTGTCGGCGTGTCCGGCTTCCTCCACGCCGTGGCCCATCGATTCGAGCAGCTCGGCAACCTGCCCGGTCTTGAGCGCTACGCCGATGGTCTCGGCGGTCTGCCGCACGTCGAGCGTCATCTGGGTGGGCGCGAGGTCAGGGGTGATGCGCACGCCGTCGGGCGCTTCGATCATCACGGACTCGACTTCGATCCGCGGCATCATCTCCTTGAGGCTGGTGACGACGATGTTGAGGGCGCGGTCCACGGTGCGCCGCGTGAGGCCGGTGACATCGATGAAGAACTGCCGCGTCTGCATGGTCACGCGGGTTGCTTCGCTGTTGATGATCGGCGGCATCGACAGCACGGTGCCCTCCCCGTCGCGCAGCAGCGGGTACTTGCTGAACGGCCTGAGCAAGTGCGCGTACGCCTGTCCCGTCTTGTGCTTTTCGAGGATTCCCCGCGGCGTGAGCAGGCTGTCGGGATCGTTCGGGGGCAAACCGAGCGGCACGAACTTGAGGCCGTCCGGATCGACGGCGTCGTAGTGGAATGTCTCGCCCCCGAGCGTGTCGAGGTCGTAGACGCCGATCGAGGCAAGCTTGCGGTCGCGGCCAAGCGCCCAGTGCAGGTCTTCCTGGAGATTCATGACCATCTTGATGGTGTTGCTGTCGAGCTGGACGTTGCGGACCACGGCGCAGGCAATGTGGGGACGCAGGCTGTCTTCGTTCGACAGCTTCGGGTCCACTTTGACCCTGATCCGGGCGGCGGACAAGACGTACTCGGGCAGGCCGGGGGCAACGCCAAGATAGCTGCGGATATAGCGGGACATGCCGCCGGGATCGAAAATGTCGGGTCGCACCGGCAGCAGATCGAGGCGCAGGACCCGGTTAGGCCCCAGGTCGCCGAGGTCGGAAGGCGAAGCCCGGAAGTCCGCCCCGCAGTTGGAGCAGCTCAGCGGCGGGCCCTGGGCTTCGGTGCGGTCATAGATCTTGCCGCACACGTTGCAGGTGTACTGCTGCATTTCGGCGACTTCCTCGACCGCACAGCCCAGCTTGGGCAGGAGTTCGGCGAGGTCGTCGAGGGACATCGGCGACGCGTCGTCGTCACGGGCGATACGCGGCAGCAGCATGTCAACCGGCATGTCTATGATCGGCACAGCGGCTCCTCCCGCAGCCACGGCATGGTGGCAAAGTACAGATCACCGATGGCCTCCAGACCATGGATCATCATCGCCAGACGCTCCAGCCCCAGGCCCCAGGCGAGCACGCGGTCGCTGATGCCGACCGGGAGCGTCACTTCCGGGCGGAAGATTCCCGACCCGCCCATCTCGACCCACTCCCGGCGGTTCTCCAGGTAAAGGTGGACCTCCGCCGACGGTTCGGTGTAGGGGAAGAAGCTCGGCGTGACCTTCACCTTGGCAAAGCCCATCTTTCTGTAGAACGCTTGAAGCGTGCCGACCAGGCTCGCCAGGCTCGCTTTCGCATCGACGATAATGCCGTCCACCTGGTGGAAAACCGGCAGATGCTTGTAGTCCGCGGTCTCGCGGCGGAACACCGGGCCGATGATGAAATATTTGCCGGGGCGACCCTGGGTGTGACCCGCCAGCGCCCGGATGGTGGCCGCCGTTGTGTGCGTGCGCAGCACGGGCTTGGCGGCCAGGTCGCGGTCCCAGCGATACTGCCAGCCGGTCGAGCCGGTGTCGCCGCCGTTTTCGTGCGTGGCGCGTACGCGCTCGACCAGCTCGTCCCGCGGCAACTTGGAGCAGTCGGGACGTGCGACGTAGAAAGTGTCCTGCATGTCGCGGGCGGGGTGGTCCTGCGGCTGGAAGAGGGCGTCGAAATCCCAGAAGCTCGATTCCACCCACGGACTGCCGATCTCCTCGAAACCCATCTCCAGGAACACACGCCGAACCTTGTCCAACGTCCGCTGGAAGGCGTGCTCCTTGCCCGGATGCAGTCTCTTGGCGGCCAGGGTGACATCGTACGGCTGGAGATCGACTTGGCGCCAGCCGCCCTCGGCCAGCAGATCAGGCGTGAGCTGGGTGACCGCGCGGCGACCCTTGACGCCCTCAGCCAGCAGCCGACGACCGGCGTCGGTGAGCGATACCTGCCGCTCGATGCGCTGC
The DNA here is from genome assembly GCA_964572345.1 of uncultured Planctomycetales bacterium. GTDB lineage: Bacteria > Planctomycetota > Phycisphaerae > UBA1845 > Fen-1342 > JAUWXH01. The sequence goes on along the minus strand of CAZNFA010000003.1, from coordinate 87,805 downwards.
CTGATCGTCAGGAAACCCCGGCGCTTGCCAAGGAGCTTGACGGCCGCGGCGGTATCGATGCCCTCGGCTGCCAGGTCCTCCTTGCGAGCCACGCGATCCCGCGCCAGCGCCTGGATGAGCTGTTCGTCCGGCTCGGGATGGTGGGGATCGTCGCGGCCGGCGTCGGTAAGCACCAGCGTATCACCTTCCTTCTTCGCCCAGCCCCGCTGATTCAGCCAGCGCAGCGACTGGCCGACCTGGTTCGCGTCCAGCTCACAATGATCGGGCACCTCGATCAGCTTGCAGCTACCACCCTGCGCCAGCAGGACCCCGATAACCACGCGCTCCGGCAGCGGCTCCTTGACGTACCGCTCCCCGGCCTTGCCGAGACTGAGCTCTTCAAAAGGCGACTCGTCGATCCGCACGTAGCCGTCCTGTTGCAGCATCGTGCAAGCCGCCATCACCGGAGCCTGGTCGCGGCCGAGCGCGGTGACGAGTTCCTGGATGAGCAGGGGCGTGTCTGATTCGCCCAGTCGGGCCAGGACGTCATATTGAGACTGCGGTAACTGCATAAGCTTCACCTTCTCATCCGCAAGCCGCGTGTGTATCCCATCGGCCGCGTGCGCTCAAGGGTGAAAATCGCCCAACGTTCTTGGAGGGTGTACGTCACGATCGTGGGCAGCCGGCATATCGAACGGGGAGTGCGGGCGTCTCGCCCGCGTCTAAGCCCCGCGGGCGGGCGAGGACGCCCGCACTACCCACGGACTTGGCGCCCGGCGTTCTCGGGCCCGCCGCCGACTTCACGGGGTGCCGGGTTCACGTGGCGCCGGGTTCGCGGGAAGCCGACGGGGGAGATCTCCTATCGTTTTTTCCAGCTTTGCGCTGGGGCAAGGCAGATGCGCGCTTCGCTGGAGTTCTCATAAAGCATGGCTCTGGTGAGCGCGAGGCCCGGTGCGGGCAACGTTTACGGACCCACCGTGCGTGTCCGTGTGGAGTAGGGACGTCTGGCGGCACATCCATTGTTGCCTTGGCCAAATGGGCTACCTAGGATTTGCTGACTTTAGCATTCTGAGGGCCCTGGGAGGAACTCGAAGCGCTACCGTGCGGTTCCCCGGAGGACGGAAGCATGAACGAAGCGGCATTCCAGAAAAAGTTGGCCGAATTGCTGGCCCAAATCGAGACACTGCCCGACAGTGAGCGCCAACGGTTACAGGCGCTGGCCGCCGAGACCAAGCAGCGGCACGAGCTGATCAAGAAGAGTGTCAACACCTTGCAGGAGAGCATTGACTTTCTGCGCCTGTGGATCAAGTACCTGCTGTTTGACCTCGAAGCGACACGCCGCGAAAATACCTACCTGCGGGATATGCTCGAGCAGGATCCGGGCGGCGGGCAGTAAGCGCATCTGCTGCGAAGAACACCTCACTGATCGCCGTAGGGAACTCACCAACCGACCTCCCGCGGCGATCAAAGGTTTTGTGGGCATCATCCCGGTCCGAGTGAGAAGCGGCCCGTCGGACCGCCCGAGGCCGCGATGGCGGCGCACAGTGCCGCCACGTCGCCGAGACGCTGACCGAGCGCTGCCGGCACCACGCGGCAAGCGACGACCGACCCGGGAAGGGCCTCCCGACGCATTTCCTCCCCCGCCGGCTTGAGGATCAGTTCGCCGAGGTGCACGGCCAGCGAGCCAATCACGATAATCTCAGGGTTCAGGATGTCCAACAGGATGGCGAGCCCGCGGCCCAGGCGGCGCCCAGCTTCCGTCAGCACGGCTTGCGCGTCGGGGTCGCCGGCGTTGGCCAACTCAGCGAGCTCTCGAACGGTCACCTGTTCGTCCGTCCACCGCCGCGGATACAGATGCGCGGCCAGCCGTATGATGCCGGCCCCGCCGCAAAACGCCTCCCACGAGCCGGCTTTCCCGTAGGCCGTCGGCCCGGTCTCGGCGATCCGCACGTGTCCGACCTCACCGGCGAGGTCAGTGGTGCCGCGGTAGAGTTGCCCGTTGAGGATCAGCCCGCCGCCAATGCCGGTGCCCATCGTGAGGAAGATCACGTTCTGGCAGCCGCGCGCGGCCCCGAAATACCATTCCGCCAGCGCGCCGGCGTTCCCGTCGTGCTCTACGTGGACCGGCAGGCCGAAGCGCTCTTCCAGCAGCGACTTAAGAGGGATGTCATCCCACCCGGGCAGGTTCGGCGGCGAACGAACAATGCCGCGCGCGATGTCCAGCGGTCCGCCGATCGAGACCGAGATGGCCGCAGGCTCGCGACCGGATTGCGTCGCTCGGTCGCGAACCGTCTGGAGGCACTCGCACACCTGCTGGAACGTGGCCTGGAATCCCCGCTCCGGGCGGGTGGGGAACTCGCGGCGCTCATGAATCTTCCCACCATAATCCCCCAAGACGACCGCCGTCTTCGTCCCACCAACGTCGAGGCCGATGACATGGTTGCCCGCTGGCATGATACGCGGATCAGCTTTCGGCCTTCAGCTTTTCGGCCTTTTCGGCCGCCTGCTCGACGGGGCCGACGTACATGAAGGCGGCTTCGGGTAGGTGGTCCCACTTGCCCTCGCACAGCTCCTTGAAGCTGCGCAGGGTGTCTTCCAGTTTCGTGTAGTTCCCTCGGAAGCCGGTGAACTGCTCGGTTACGAAGAAGGGTTGTGAGAAGAAACGCTCGATTTTGCGGGCGCGGGCAACCGTGCGTTTGTCCTCCTCGCTCAGCTCCTCCACGCCCAGGATGGCGATGATGTCCTGCAACTCCTTGTAGCGCTGGAGGATCTGCTGGACCCGCCGGGCGATCGCGTAGTGCTCCTCGCCCACGACGATCGGATCGAGGATGCGTGAGCTGGAGCCGAGCGGGTCGATTGCCGGGTAGATGCCTTTCTCGGTGATCGAGCGCTCCAGCACGATGAAGGCGTCCAGGTGCGTGAACGTCGTGGCCGGGGCGGGGTCGGTCAGGTCGTCGGCCGGCACGTACACGGCCTGCACGGACGTAATCGCGCCTTTCTTGGTGGAGGTGATCCGCTCCTGGAGCTCGCCCATCTCCGTGCCCAGCGTGGGTTGGTATCCGACCGCGGAGGGCATACGCCCGAGCAACGCGGAAACCTCGCTGCCGGCCTGCGCGAAGCGGAAGATGTTATCGATGAACAGCAGCGTGTCGGCCCCGGTGTAATCGCGGAAGTACTCGGCCATGGTCAGCGCGCTCAGTCCGGCCCGCAGCCGCGCGCCCGGCGGCTCGTTCATCTGTCCGAAGACCATCGCGGTTTGGTCGATGACGGATTTGCCGGTGTCGCCGATCTTGGCCCGTTGCATTTCCAGCCACAGGTCGTTGCCCTCGCGGGTGCGCTCGCCGACGCCGGCAAACACCGAATACCCGCCGTGCTGGGTGGCGATCCGGGCGATGAGCTCCTGAATGACGACGGTCTTGCCCAGCCCGGCCCCGCCGAACAGGCCGATCTTCCCGCCGCGGACGAACGGTACCAGCAGGTCGATCACCTTGATGCCGGTTTCGAATTGCTCGGTTTTGGGTGTCAGGTCGGCGAATTCGGGGGGCTCGCGGTGGATGGGGTGGTAGTCCTCGGCTTGCACGGGCCCGCGCCCGTCGATCGGCTCACCGACCAGGTTGAAGACCCGTCCCAGGGTGGCCTTGCCGACCGGAACGGCGATCGACTTACCGGTGTCGAGGATGGGCACGCCGCGGACCAGGCCGTCGGTACTGCCGAGCGCGATGGCGCGCACGCGTCCGCCACCCAGGTGCCCGGCGACCTCGCACCAGAGCGTCTGGTCCTCGAAGCGGCCGCCGACGTCGCGTTTGACCTCGACCTTCAAGGCGTTGTAGATCTTGGGCAGGTGGGCCTCCTCGAATTCGACATCGAGCGTCGAGCCGATAACCTGTGTCACCCTGCCCCAGTTGTCGCCGTTACCAGCCATAACGAACTCCAAGAGGTATTACCTGACCGCCTCGGCTCCCCCCACGATGTCCGCCAGCTCCAGCGTAATCTGCGACTGGCGGGCGCGGTTATACTGGCGCGTCAGGTACTTGATCATGTCGCCGCTGGCGTCTGTGGCCGCCTTCATCGCGACCATCCGCGCCACCTGCTCACTCACGATCGCGTCGTTGAAAAACTGGTACAGCCGGATCTTTACCGTTTCAGGAATCAACCGGCCCAGGAGCACGTCCGGCGGCGGGGAAAACTCGAAATCCGGGCGCAAGTGGTGTGCCTCCGCTTCGGCCGCCTCCGGCGGCTCGACCGGCAACAACTGGACCACCGTCGGCCGTTGCACGCCCACCGAGTGGAAACGCATATAGGCCAGGTCCACCCGGGCAACGGCCTGGTCTTCGTACAGCTTCATGTAGCGTTCGGCCATGGCGGCCACGCGAGCGTACGCGATGCGGTCCTCGATGTCCGTGATGGTGTCGGCGAGCTCGTGGCCGAGGAAGCGCATGTAGTTGACGCCCTTCTTGCCGACCATCTCTAGGGCCGGCGTGATGCCGTCAACAAGCAGCGTCTCGCGGTGCTCCATTGCGGTGCGCAGGACGGAAGCGTTGTACGCCCCGCACAGCCCCCGATTGGAAGTGATCGTCAATAGGATGCTCTGGCCGACCCCTTCGTTAGGCTTGAGCAAGCGCAGCACGCGGCTGGTGGGATCGCTCTCGGCTGGCGCCGCGTGCGACTTCGCCCCGTCGGCATCCTCCTCCAGGGCCCGCAGCAGTTGCTGGACGGCGTCGGTCTCGACGACCGCCTGTGCCATCTCGGTGATTCTCTGCGTATAGGGCTGGCTGGCCACGGCTCGCTGGTAGCACTTCTGATAGCGCGCCGTAGCGATCAGTTGCATGGTTCGGGTGATCTTGTGGATGTTGCGCACGGCCCGGCGGCGCTTCACGATGGCACGAGCCTTAGCCATACACGGCGTCCTGCGTAACGCGGTAACAAGGTAACAAGGTCACAAGGTTACAAAGTAACAAGGTGTTGCCCGATCCAGCGGCATGCTGCCTCGTCATGTTGTTACGTTGTTACTTTGTCACCTTGTCACCGTCCGGCTCCTTGAACCTCTTCTTGAAGTTCGCCACGAGCTGCTTGAGCTTGGCGTCGAGCTCGTCGGTCATTGTTCGGCTCGTGGTCAGCTCTTCGCGAACCTCCGGGAACTCGTCGCGGTAATGCTTCAGCAGCTTCTCCTCGAACTCCGGCACGCGGTCGAGGGCGATGTCATCCAGGAACCCGCGTGTGCCGGCGTGGATCGAGAGGATCTGATCGATCACGTCTCTGGGCACGTACTGGGGCTGCTTGAGCAGCTCGACCATGCGCCGGCCGCGGTCAAGCTGCTTCTGCGTGGCCGGGTCGAGCTCGGTGCCGAGCTGGGCGAAGGCCTCCAGCTCGCGGAACGCCGCCAGGTCCAGCCGCAGCGAGCCGGCGATCTTCTTCATGGCCGGCAACTGCGCGTTGCCGCCCACCCGGCTGACGCTGATGCCCACGTTGATCGCGGGCCGCACGCCGGCAAAGAACAGGTCCGGCTCCACGTATATCTGTCCATCGGTGATCGAGATCACATTGGTCGGGATATAGGCCGCCACCTCGCCCTCGAGCGTCTCGATCACGGGCAGCGCGGTCAGGCTGCCGCCGGTGTTGGGAACCTTGCGGATCTCGTGGTTGTCCTTGTCCGGCAACGCATCGAAGTCGGCGTGGAGCTGTTCCATGTCCTGCTCGCCGACGTACACCTTGTCGTTGACGCCCTCTTCGGTCTCCGGGGGAGCGTCGCCGCGAACGATGATCCTGCGTTCGGCCAGTTTGCAGGAGCGCTCCAGCAGTCGGCTGTGCAGGTAGAACACGTCGCCGGGATACGCCTCGCGGCCCGGCGGCCGGCGCAACAGGAGCGAGAGCTGGCGGTAGGCCTGCGCGTGCTTGGACAGGTCGTCGTAGATGCACAGCGTGGCCCGACCCTGCCCGTACATGAAGTATTCGGCCATGGCACAGCCGGCGTAGGGCGCGATGTACTGGAGCGGGGCGGGGTCCGAGGCGCCCGCCGAGACAACGATCGTGTAGTCCATCGCGTTATACTGGCGGAGGATCCCGACCAGGCCCGCCACGGTCGATTCCTTCTGTCCGATCGCCACGTAGACGCAAATCATGTCGCCGCCACGCTGGTTGATGATGGTGTCGATCGCGATGGCGGTTTTGCCGGTCTTGCGGTCGCCGATGATGAGCTCGCGTTGTCCGCGGCCGATGGGGATCATGCTGTCAATGGCCTTGATGCCGGTTTGCAGTGGCTCGTTGACTGGCTGGCGGCCGGCGATGCCGGGGGCGACGCTCTCCAACGGGCGGCGGTGTGGAGACTGGACCGGACCCTTCCCGTCCAGCGGACGACCGAGCGGGTCCACCACGCGGCCGACCAGGGCCTCCCCACACGGCACGCTGAGCAGCCGCCCGGTCGCGCGGACCTCCTCGGTCTCCTTGATGCTCAGGTAATCGCCCAGCACCACGGCACCGATCGAGTTCTCTTCGAGGTTGAACACCACGCCGGTGGCACCGCTGGCGAACTCGAGCATCTCGCCCGCCATGGCCTTGTTCAGCCCGTAGATGCGGGCCACCCCATCGCCGATCTCGAGCACTCTGCCGACCTCGGCGACGTCGAGTTCGGCCTTGTAGCGGGCGATCTCCTCTTTGATGACCGCGGCGATCTCGTCTGCCTGGAATTTCATGGTCGGTTACCGGTTTTCAGTTTTCAGTTTTCGGTTTTCAGGCATCCGCTATCAGCGTCCTGTGGGCGTCGCGGTGTCCGGCACAACTCTGAACTCGCTACTCTGAACTTGCTGCTCCGATTTCCAGACCGCGGTCCCCGCGCTCGCGGAGTTGCCCGTGAGCGACCTTGAGCCGGGTCCGCAACGAGTTGTCGTAGCGCCAGTCGCCGATCTGTAACACCAGTCCACCCAGCACCGACGGATCGACGACGAACTCGACCAGCGGCTCTTTGTCCGTGAGACCGGCCGCCACCGCTTCGACCAGTTTCCGCTGCGACTCGTCCAGCTCCACCGCGCTGACGGCCAGCGCCTCGATCTGGTTCGCGGCCTCTTCCTGGCGCAGCACGTACTGGCGACACAACACCTGCAGCAGGCCGCAGCGGCCGTGCTCGTTCATCACCTGAAGCGTGTTGAGCACCAGGTCGCTGAGCCGGTCGCGGAACATTCTTTCCAGGCTTTCCGCCCGCCGGTCGTCGTCAACGGCACTAGAGCTCAGGAAGGCGGCGAAGTTCGGCTCCGACTTTTCCAGGCGAACCAACCCTTCCAGCTCGCCGCGAACCAACTCCACCAGTCCGGCCTTCTGAGCCAGCTCGAATAGCGCCGTCGCGTATACCTCGCCCAGATCCTCCAGTTTGTCGATCGACTCTGCCATGGCACCTTCGGCGGTTAATGGTTAAGTGGTTAAATCGTCAAATGGTTAAATGGGAACCGGCCCAACGGTTGCGCGGGGACTTCATCGGCGGGCCCATTTACCCATTTGCCCATTTACCCATTTAACCACTTACCCCTGTGACCGTTTCTACTCCGACACTCAGTTCAGCTTCGCCTCGTTCGAAGACCTCATCCGCTCCAGTGACTCAGCCACCAGTGCACGGTGCTCGTCGGCCGAGAGTGTTTTGCCGACCACCTGGCCCGCTACCTGGACCGCCAACTCGGCCGTGCGGTCGTAGAGTTCCTTGACGGCGGTGTCCTTGGCGAGCTGAATCTCGCGCCGGGCCCGCGCGATCATCTGCTCGCCTTCCTTACGCGCCTCGGCCTGGATGCGGCGAGCAACATCCCCGGCGTCGCGTTTACCCTCCTCGACGATTGTGGTCGCCTCCTCGCGCGCGTGGTCGATCTGCGTGCGGTACTCGGCCAACAACTTGTCCGCCTCCCCCCGCTCGCGCCGGGCACTGTCAATCGAGTCTTGAATGAACTGTTCGCGTTGCTTCAAGACCTTGAGAACCGGCTTCCAGGCAAAGGTGCGCAGCACGGCCAGCAGCACCAAGAAGATGATGATCGACCAGATGGCCGCACCCGGGTCGAACTGCAACAATGCCGGCTTCTCGGCGGCGGCGTGGTCATCGTGTGCAGCGGGTGCTGCCTGCTCACCCGGCATCGCGTGCGCCGGTTCAGCGGGCTCCTGCCCCTCGTGTTGCCCCGACGAAAGCGGCGGCAGAAGGGCTAAAACCATGCAAGCCATGAACAATCGCCACTGGTCACACATAGGTCGTTCCCATACCTTGCAGATCATCGCGCTGGTGGACTCGGAATGCCCCACGCAGTGCCCAAAGCGTCTGGGCCTACCCGCCAGCGGCCTCCGCGATCTTCCCGGCGATGCCGTTGCAGACCACCAGGGCGAAGAACGTAAAGCCCTCGATCAGCGCCGCGGCGATGATCATCGCCACGAAGACGTTGCCGCGCACCTCGGGCTGGCGGGCCATCGACTCGACCGCGTTGCCGGCCAGGTTGCCGATACCCTTGGCCGCGCCCAGCGTGGTCAGTCCGGCCCCAAGCCCGGCCCCCAGGCCCATCAAGCCGTTGTCACTGAACAGAATCGAGCTTCCTTGCGCTAGCATGCCCAACATGTTCCACGTCTCCCAGCTATGAACAATGATTCGTTGCCGCCGACCTTAAGCCAAAACGGGACAGGGCGTCGGCTACCCCAACCCAAAACTCGTTGCCAAGCGGGACGCACGCCCCGCGGAAGCTTCACGCTTAGTGCTCCGGCTCGACCGACATGCTGATGAACAGCGTTGTCAGGAACACGAAAATATACGCCTGCAATCCCGCCACGAACAGTTCGAGGAAACTCAGGGCAACACACCCCAGCGTGCTAATCACGCCGACGGTGTAGCCCATCGCCACGCTCGAGCCGGCAAAAATCAACGCCAGAATCGACGCCAGCACGATGTGGCCGGCGATCATGTTCGCAAACAAACGGATCATCAACGCAAAGGGCTTGATGATCGCGCCGATCAGTTCAAGCAGCCAGATGAAGGCCCACATCACGACGTCTAGCAGGTCCGTCCAGTGCAATCCCCCGCCACACAGCGCCGCGATCAGACCAAGGACGGCTCCGAACCACCAACCGATAACGCCGGCTATCGGCTTCCCGCTAGCCAACAGCGTGAAGATGTTGCTTACCTCGAACGCCACCAGAACCGTGAACACCACCACCATCGCGACGCGCACCGGCGCCGACGGTTTCGGCCGCGGCTCATGCTTGGCGAACACGTGCGGGGCGAAGCTCCAGACGTACAAGGGAAAGGCCCAGAAGCCGGCCTGCCCGGGCGATAGCGCTTCGGCGTGAGGCCCCACTTCAGACGTCTCGCCGTGCGTCCCGGCCTCGCCCTCGGGCTCGTGATGGCCGTACGTTCCGGCAATCAGCCCGCGGTATACCTCGCGAATGCCGGCGAGGTGGATCATGAAGAAGGCGCAGATTGCCAACCCGCCGGTGATGGCCAGGTTGCCCGTCGCCGTCCCGCCGACGTGCTGAATCGTTCGCCCGCTGAGAAGGTAAATGATCGAGCCCAGTGGGACCATGCCGAGTAGATTGCAGAACAGAATGAAGAAGAACAGCGTCCACAGGAACGGTATAAACTGGTCGGTGCGGTGTTTGAGAACCGGGCGGGCGACTTCCTCGCGGATGAACTGGAGCAGCGCCTCAAACAGGTTGGCAAAACCGCGCGGGGCCCGCGGCTCGCCGCCGAGGTTGGCGTATGCTCGCGCGACGCGCGGGAAGATGAGCAGGCAGAGCCCGGCGGCCACCAGGGTCATCAGCAGGTGATTGGTGAAGTAGAAAGCCCCCGTGGGCAGCGGGAAATTCAGCAGCGGAATCTTCTCCGCGCCGAGGTTGAAATTGAACGGCAGCAGCTTGAAGAAGGCATGCGGCAGGACGTGCGCGGCCGGATCGTGGGCAGCCAGCAACAGCACGGGACTCCTAGCCTCCGGGTGTGGCCGGCGGGGAAAGACGCCGGCGAACCACGACAACGGCCACCACAGTTTCGGCCAGCAACAGCAGTAGGTAAAGCGCCAGCAGCCAGGCCAGGAACGACGTCAGATGGACGTCAGCGAATACCTGGTACCCGATGGCCAGGGCACCGGTGACCAGGAGCCGAACGGCGGTACCGGCGAATGCGGCTTGGCCCACGTAGGCAGGCCAATAGGTGGCGACCACGCCCAGCAGCACCGCCGCCAGCAAAGCCGCGATCAGGCAAATGACAGCCGCCGCCTGGAGAGAAGCCACGCCGGCGGGACCCCACTTAGCCACCGTGAGTCCGTAGCCGCAGGCCACGGTCACGGCCACCACGCCGACGAGCACACCGGCTTGGATCAAAGCGTACTTCACAATCCTCACAACCCGATGCGTTTAGCCTCGCGCATCATGCGGTATATTCCCACCCCCGTCCCCAGCAGGAGCCCGGTCAGCAAGCCCCACGGTTGCCAGCCGCGGCGTTCGTCCAGCCACCACCCGGCGTAGCCCAGCACTGCCAGATACGCCAGGAACTCAAACACTAGGGCATACATGCGGAGCCAGCCCCAGGGCAGGCGTCCGCTCTGCCGATCCTTCTGGCCGTTCTGTTTGGGTCTGGACACGGGGTCTCGTGTCCACCGACACAAAGTCCGCCAACCGGGCCACGGCCGGACGTAGCGACCCGTCCTCCGCAGCGCTCATAAGGCCGCGCCTCTAGCGGGAAGCGAAGAGTCTAGCGACCAGTTTGCCTGACCGTCAAGGCCCACGCCAGCGGCGCCGTTCTGCCGCTCTTACTGGCTCCACCGCGGCAGCCGAACGTCGACACCCGGCAGCGCGCGACTGACCCCGTCGGAGCGTCACGGCCGGGAAGACTTGTCACTTCGGCAACATGTTCCTGCGGACGTATTGGCAGTACACCGCCCCGATCGGGTTGTGGGCCAGCACGCGGTCCTTGACGATCAGCGTCGTGACCGGGGCCTTTGACACCATGTTGAAGACGGCGTCGTGGCCGACGCACAGGCCGCAGACGATGTTCAGCTCCGTGCCGGCCTCGTTAAGGATCTGCGCCTGACCGGCCGGGTTGCACATCACCTCGGTCTCCTTGTCTGGGTCGATCTGCTCCAGCCCAAAGGTCTTCTTGGCGAGCCCGGAGAGCTTGCAGCAGCCGGAGACGACCTCGAAATCCTGAGCGAGGATCTCCGCGATGATCTCGGCCTCAGCGGCCAGCCCGACGCAGAACGCCAGGCCCACCTTGCGGCAGCCCAGCTCCTTGGCGAAGAGCACGACCTCGCGCAGCCGCGGCTCTTTGCAGTAATGCCGGGCCTCGATCGCCGACGCCGCCCGGTGGAGGCGCGCGAGCCGTTCGTCGCTGTACAAGGCCCGATGCTCCTCGGCGGTATCAAAACAGTCGGTTCCGCCCTTGCAGACCTTCGTCTCGCAGACGGCACAACGCGGTTTCGCTTTCTGGCTCATCGGTATCCTCCCTGGCGACCAGGCGCGGGCTTCGACGACCAGCGCAGCGACTTTACAAGGGGCGCGTACAACCCGGACCAGTCAGACCCTCGACGTTTGCCTCGGCGTCAGCTCCGTCGTCGTGGCCGGCTCAGCAGTGCGCCGCCGATACAGAGCGTCATCAGGATGATCGTGGCGGCCGGGCAGGCAGCGGCGCCGGCGCCGTCACCTGCACCGTCGGCGGTTCCGTCGCCGTCACCAGTCCCGTCGCCGTCACCAGTCCCGTCACCATCGCCGGTCCCGTCACCGTCGCCATCTCCGGTCCCATCACTATCGCCGTCGGCGGGCTCGCCCTGGTTGGTGATGTTGACGGTCTCGAAGTTGGCGTAGCTGACGGGTCCGAAGCTCTCGATGGCGAGCATCATGCCGTTGTCGGTCACCACCGCCCCCTGGGCGTTTACGTTGAGCGTGTCGCCGGTGGCATGGTCGCCACCATCGACGTAGCGTGCCGCGGTGAGCGCGTCGATGGTGACCACGTCGTCAAACGCGCTGCCGATCAAGTTCTCGAACTGACCTTCGAGCACGACGCTGTTGTCGTCGGCATCCACGATCTGTTCCACGTCGGTCAGATCCATGTCCACGGTGATTCCTGACTCGGCTTCGAGGAAGTTGAGCGTGTCGTTGCCCACCTCGTCCACGAACGTATCGGTGCCGCCGAGGGAGGTCATGATCGTGTCGTCACCGCCACCGCCATCGACCTCGTCATCCCCAGGACCGTCCATGATCAGGTCGTTACCGTCGCCGCCGTAAAGCTCATCCTGGCCCTCGCCGCCGATGATGAAGTCGTTGTCGTCATCGCCACGAATGAGGTCGTTGCCGGCTCCCCCGTCGATGGTGTCCATCCCTGAACCGCCCTCGATCGTATCATCGCCCTCGCCGCCGTTGATCGTGTCGCCGGCTTCACTGCCGACGATCGTGTCGTTCCCGGCTTCGCCCTCAATGGTCACGGGGCTGGACTCGGCCAGGTTCGGAAAGCTCGCGGTCGTGACGCCGGACAGATCGATATCGTTGTCCCCGGAACCGCCGTTCACGACGATTTGTGTGACGGTGGAGCAGTTGACCTGCGGGTTGCCCTCTCCTCCCGGCGGGAATCCGTTGATCCGGACGTTCCCTTCATTGCACGTGATTGTGACGTCATCGCCGCCGGTAGCGGTCACCGTCAACACGCCCTCGGCGTCGATCGAGGAGGTGACGGCGGCCAGGGCGGCTGGTGGGACAGCCAGCAGGCAGGCCAAGGCCAGCACCACTGCCGCCAGCAGCCTTTGGCCCGACAGGCTCCTCACCGCTGTGCCGCATCTCTCGCGCGCGTTCATGTCTCATGCTCCTGTTCAGAGTGTAAGAATTCGAAGCAGCCGTCCACGGCCGCGATGGCGTCCCGCGCTGTCCGTGTCGCCCGGTAACGCCCCGACACATGCATCTTAACTGCTTGGCGGCCACGCGACCAACGGGAATCATCCCTCAGGGACCCGGGTGAGCAGTTGAGTTGACCGCGAGCACACCGGCCGGATAATAACGGTTTCCGCGCTGCGGCGCGCGAACCACCGCTGCTATACGTGAGGGTCTGAAATGCAGGATATCACCGAACACCTTGTCGAACTGATTAAGTCCGCCTCCACCGATCTGTCGCCGGACGTGGAGCACGCGTTGCAGGACGCCTATAAACAGGAGGAAGGCGGCTCCGCCGCCGAGGGGGCCCTGAAGACGATCCTGGAGAACATCCGCATGTCGCGCCAGACCGGCCGGCCCATCTGCCAGGACACCGGCACGCCGATCTTCCACATCTGGTACCCGCAGAGCGTGTCCCAGCGGACGCTACGCGAGCAAATCCTCAGCGCGTTGCGGATCGCCACCGAGCGAGCCTACCTGCGCCCGAACGCGGTCGAGGCCCTGTCAGGCAAGAATTCCGGCGACAACATCGGCGTGGACTTCCCCACCATCCACTTCGAGGAGTGGGAGCACGACCATCTCAAGGTCAGCTTGCTGCTCAAAGGCGGCGGCTCGGAAAACTGTGGCTGCCAATACAGCGTCCCCTCGCCCGAGTTCCCCGCCTCACGCGACATCAAAGGGGTTCGCAAGGCCGTGCTCGACGCCGCCTACAAGGCCCAGGGCCTCGGCTGTGCCCCGGGTATTCTGGGCGTCGGCATCGGCGGCGACCGCGGCTCAGGCATGATCAAAGCCAAGGAGCAGCTCTTCCGCCCGCTGGCCGACAAGAACCCCGACCCCGAGCTGGACCAGATGGAGAAGCAGCTCCACCGCGAGATCAACGAGCTGAACATCGGCCCGATGGGCTTCGGCGGCAAGACGACGGTGATGGGCGTAAAGATGGCCCAACTGCACCGCGTTCCCGCGTGCTTCTTTGTCTCGATCGCCTACATGTGCTGGGCCGACCGGCGGAAGATCATGACCATCAAGAACGGCAAGGTAACCATCGAGGCACCATAAACGAGTGACCAAGTGACAAGGTTACAAGGTAACAAGGTGACTGGCCCGAGCCGCGGCCCCCGGCCGCCTCGCTTGGCGCTTAACCGTTTGCCACTTTGTTACTTTGTCACTTTGTCACTTTGTTACCCTGTTACCCAGCCTGACATTAGGGAGAACCAGATATGCCCACCAAGCTCACCGTACCGATCAGTGAAGAACAGATTCGGGCCCTCAAGGTCGGCGATCAGGTGCTGCTCAGCGGCGTGATCTTCACCGGTCGCGACGCGGCCCACAAATACATGATCGACAACTTCGTCAAAGGCCCGTGCCCCGCCTCCGAGAAAGACTTCTACGAGCTGCTCAGGAAGGAGCTCAACGGGTCCGTGATTTACCACTGCGGCCCGGTGGTGAAGAAGCGCGAGGACGGCAAGTACGAGTTCGTCGCCGCCGGACCCACCACCAGCATCCGCGAGGAGCCGTATCAGGCCGACGTCATGGGCCACTTCGGCGTGCGGGCCGTCATCGGCAAAGGCGGCATGCGCGAAAAGACGCTCAAAGGCTGCGCCGAGCACGGCGGGGTCTACCTGCACGCCATCGGCGGCGCCGCCACCCTGATCGCCGAGAGCGTCAAGGAAGTCGTGGACGTCTACAAGCTCGACTTCGGCGTGCCGGAGGCGTTCTGGAAGATCCGCGTCGAGGACTTCCCCTGCGTGGTGACCATGGACTCGCACGGCCAGAGCCTGCACGAGAAGGTCCAGAAGGACTCGCACGCGAAGCTCCAGCAGCTCCTGGCCGGCTGATGTAGATTGATGTGTGTAATGCGCCGACGGTAAATGGAGCTCGGAGTGTCGACGACGGGCCCCGTGCACGCGAGGCAACCCTGCGCGTCGGCAACGCAGGTTGCACACTGTAGCGCCGGAGATCCAAGTCCGGCGTATCCCACAACGACACGAAGGCGGACGCATGGCCGATTCACCGCTGTTCTGCCATCGGTGTGCAGCGGAGCTCGAGCCGGGACGGGGAGACTTTTATGTCGTCCGGATTGAAGCCGTCGCTGATCCAACGGCGCCCCCGATCACGAAGGAGGACCTGGAGCGCGACATCCCGAGTGAGATCGACCGCTTGGTCGACGCAATGAAGGACCTGTCGGATCAGGAGGCCATGGATCAGGTGTACCGAAAGATGACGATTTTCCTGTGCACAACGTGCTATCAACAATGGATCGAGAATCCCACCGGTTGAATCTGGGGATCCGCTGGCGTGCTGCCGGCGAGTCGCCGTGGAAGGCGGGTCGGGCAGGTGTTGCCGCAGCGTGGGTGCCGTCACTGCGCACAGCGGACGTGCGCTTCCAATCCTCAGCCTGATTTGTAACCGTTCATACGCAAGCACCATGCTAAGCTTCGCTGAGGCGAGTCCCGATGTACATCGGGATTCTCGCACCGCCTACGTGCCACCTACGTGCCACTGGTGGCTTGCCCACCAGTGGGTTGGAGCAGTCAGCGAAGGGTTGGCACCATGAAACGTGCATTGCTTATCGCGGCCTTCTTCGCCGGGTTGGCGGGGATTCTCTTCGGCTGCGCCGGCCGGGTGGACCTGCCGTTCTTCTGGGGCTACATCGCCGTCCCGGTTATCGCAGCCGCTGTCATCACGGGGCACGTGGACCGCGACCTGATGAAGGAGCGGCTTCGCCCGGGCGCGGGTGGCATCGACCGCTATCTGCGAATCGTGCTCATCCCCTTCTGGCTAGCCCATCTCGTGATCGCCGGTCTTGACGTCGGCCGTTTTCACTGGTCTGACCACGTGCCCCTGGCGCTGCAGACTGTGGGGCTCACTCTGTTCGCCGCCTCGTACGCCCTCGCTGCCTGGGCCATAAGCGTCAACCGGTTCTACTCGTCGGTCATCCGCATCCAGGCCGACCGCGGCCACGTGCTCGTCACCGACGGCCCGTATGCGTACATCCGCCATCCCGGCTACGCGGGGATCCTGATTGCGTTGCCGGCCGGCGTCGTCGCCCTCGGCTCCTGGTGGTCGCTGGCGCCGCTAATCCCCCTGTGGCTACTCGTCCTCCGCCGCACGATCATCGAGGATCGCTTCCTCTATCAGCATCTTGACGGCTACCCCGAATACGCCGTCCGCGTTCGCTACCGCCTGTTCCCCTGCGTATGGTGAAAGGTGGCCCCCACCCGCGACGCACCGGCAGACTGAATGACGGTGCCTACGGGCAGTCCTCGCCCCAGTGTCCCAGCAGGATGCCGAGATCAGCGTGGTCGGTCTCGCCGTCACAATTCAGGTCACCGGCGTCTGACCAGTGCCACGCCGACAGCAAGATCCCCAGGTCGGAGTGGCCCACGACGCGATCACAATCGAGGTCGCCGGGGCAGGGTTGCGGCCCGGTGCCGCCGAACTCGTAAGCACCCATGTCCACGATCGGGGGGCAACCACGGCCGGTGTCCGGCGTATCAGGATCATCGAAGAAACGTCCTTCGCCATCGAGATCCAGCGGCGTGATCTCGCTCGTGTCATCATCTTCATCGAGGTCCGCGGTGTCCGGCGGCACGGCCCAGTTGCAGCCAGCGTCAACGCAGGGCGAACCGGCCGACAGGTGGAAATCGTTGTCCTCCCAGGTGTTTGGGTCATCGTCCGGTCCATCGGGATCAACGAACAACGGATCGGCATGGATGTTGCCGACGCCCGGCCACCCGCCGTGCACATCGCTGTAGCTCACTTCAGGATGCCCGGACCAAACGTAGACTTCCTGCGGCGCGTTCCCCCACAGGATGCAGTTAGTAGCCGTCGGCGCGCCGTCCCAACAGCAGATGGCCCCGCCGCCCCCGCTCGCAACATTAAGTGTGATAGTGCAATCTCCAACCCATGGGCTACTCCCCGAACAGAAAAAGCCGCCGCCGTACCACCCCGCCAAGTTGCTCGCCATGACACAGTTGGTGATGAATAGATTGCTGTGCGACGCGCACGCGATACCGCCGCCCCGATTATATGCCGTGTTTCCCGTGACCGCGCAGTTTGTAATCGTGGAGTCACTGAACCACTGAAAGTAAACACCTCCGCCCCACTCGCCTGCGGTGTTCCCGGTGATCGTACAACCCGATATCGCCGCGTTGACGTAGTCTTCGCAGGACATGCCCCCTCCTGTACCGCCATGAGCGATGTTCCCGTCCATGGTGCAGTCCCTAACCACTGGGCTGGAGTACCAGTAACAGAACACCCCTCCGCCGCTTCCGCCAGCTTCATTTCGTGAGATTGTGCAGTTCCGGACCGTTGGACTGGCCTGGGAGTAGAGGTAAATGCCGCCGCCATTCTGGGCGGTGCTGTTGTCCGTAATGACGCAGCCGACGAGCGTACCCTGGCCATGCTCGCGACAATAGATCCCGCCGCCCCCGTTGTTGGCGGTGTTGCTGACAATGGTGGAGTTGCTGATCAATGGACTGCTCTGATAGCAATAGATCCCTCCTCCACGATCTGCCGAGTTCCACATGATCGCGCAGCCACCGATCGTGGGATTGCTGCTATAACACTCTACACCCCCGCCCCAGGGCGCGCTATTCGCGGTGAATGTGCAATCCGTGATCGTCGGGCTACCAGCGTCGCACTCTATGCCTCCGCCGTAAGACTGTGCCCTATTCCAGACGAAAGCGCAATCGAGGAATGTTGCATTGCTGAGGCTGCAGCGGGCGCCACCGCCGAACTCCGCGCTATTCGCGGCGATCATGCACGAGGCTATTGTAGGTGAACTG
The DNA here is from genome assembly GCA_964572345.1 of uncultured Planctomycetales bacterium. Lineage (GTDB taxonomy): Bacteria > Planctomycetota > Phycisphaerae > UBA1845 > Fen-1342 > JAUWXH01. The sequence goes on along the minus strand of CAZNFA010000003.1, from coordinate 70,178 downwards.
TTGGGTCCGCAGAGGATACCTCCACCTAAATACGCGTTGCCATTCATGATTGTGAACCCGGCTACAAGCGACGTTCCGGACTCACCGCTGTGGAAGTGGAAACCGCGGCCGTCGTTTTCGCAGTCAATGACGCAATCGTCGGAGCCGTTGGCGGAGCGGACGGTGATGGCCTTGCCGCGGAAGTCGAGGTCCTTGTTGCCCGACCCGGTGTAGATGCCGTTGCAGACGACCACCTCGTCGCCATCTTGGGCGGCGTCGATGCCCTCCTGGATGGTCAGATAATCCCCGCTGCCGTCCCAGCAGACGTAGATCGTATCGGCGCGAACGGCTGTTGTGCCCAGCACGACTGCTAGACCGAGTGCGGCGAGTCCGACGAGCACGATGGCCGAAGTGTGCCTGAGCATGATTTGCTCCTCCTCCCGTGTGGCCCCGGATGCCCCCTGCACGACGGGCTGGCAGGCCGGGGGCGAGCTGCACGACTTATAGCATACTACATGCTCAATCCGAGTTCAACACTAATTTGCCGTCGCGGTCGCGTCGCCCAGCGGGCGGCGCTCGCCGGCCGGGATCGTTATCCCGGTTCGCGGCTGCTGACCTGGTGTATGACGGTGGGCGGGCAGAGTTGCCCGATCGCTTCGGCCTGGGGTCGGTCGAAGAGGTTACCTGCCAGTGCCCGTTGCAGCTTCGGCCCCGAGAGCTGGCTCACTTGCCCCCACTGCCCCGACTCGCGGATCACATCTTCGAGCCTCTTTCTTTCGGCGCTTGCAGCGGACGGCAATGCGCGCGATTGAACGGACCGGACGCGGACGACGGCGGTGTTGCCGGCCAGGTGCTCCTGGCGCGAGTCCGTGGCCCGGCGGATGAGAAACTCACGCCAGAGCTCTTTCTCGCTGTTGGCGTGCCGGATTTGCTCGTTGAGTTCGTGGAAGCGGTCAACGACGAGCGGGAGCTGGGCGGCCATGCACTCGTCAAACCGCTTGCTGAGCGTCGCGAGTTGCTGCACACGTCTTTGAAGGGACGCCGGTCGCTGCTGGTATTGCGCGCGCAGCGTACGGAACCGTTCGGCCAGTTCGGCGGACAGCGTCAGGTCGGGCCGGTCCGCGGCGAGCGTGTCGAGTCTGGCCGTTATGTAGGCAACATGTTCCTCGATTTCCTGATCCGACAGCATGGGTCACCTCCCGCCGGCAGCCTAGCTGTACTGGAAACCACCAGCAACCGGGGAATTACCTGGAAGTCATGGGGTAAACGCGGTAGGCTCTTGGCGACCTCAGGGGCGACCCGTGATGAACGATCAACAGCGGCTCGAACGGCTTGTTCAGGCGGAACACGCGTGCATTTCGATCGTCACCTACGAGGAGGATTACGCGCTAGGGCTGGTGAGGAACGCGGCGATGAGCCTGCGTCGGCCGCTGCTGATGTGGTCGGTCAGCGCGGGGGTGCAGGACGCTCTGCTCGCGGGCGGCCCGCCCATCCCCAATACGGAAGACCCCGTCGCCGGGCTGGTCCATTTCGCCGGCCTGCGGTCGAAGCCGCTGTGCGTCACGCTCGACTTGGTCAGCCACCTCAAGAAAGACCGCGCCCTGCGGGTCTTGCGGAACCTCATCCACCAGCTCGGCCAGACGGGCAGCCAACTGATCATGATCGACCACAACGCCAACGTCCCCGGGGTCATCCAGGCGTACGCCACCAAGTTCGAAACCTCGCTGCCGGAGGAGGACGAGTTGGAGGAGCTCGTCCGCGACACGCTGCGCCGCTTCCACCGCGAGAAGCCGATCGAGGTCGAGCTCTCCCGCCGCTCGTGGCGGACCATCATTCGCAACCTGCGCGGGCTGACCCGCCGACAAGCCGAGCAGATCATCATCGACTGCGTCGCCGAGGATCGCCGCTTCGATGAGAGCGACATCAACACCATCCTGGCCCGCAAGCGGCAGGCCATCCACGGCGGCGGATTGCTGCAATATGTCGAGACGCCGGTGGACCTGGACGAGATCGGCGGCCTGCGCCGACTCAAGGCGTGGCTCAGACAGCGCCAAAACGCGTTAACGGAATCGGCGGCGGAGTTCGGCCTGAGCGCGCCGCGCGGCGTGCTCATGCTCGGTGTACAGGGCGCGGGCAAAAGCCTGTGCGCCAAGGCGATCGCGACCGCGTGGCAACGGCCCTTGCTGCGCATGGACGTCGGCGCCTTGTACGACCGCTACGTGGGTGAGTCGGAACGCCGGCTGCGCGACTCCCTGCACCAAGCCGAGATGATGGCCCCGATCATCCTGTGGATCGACGAGATTGAAAAGGCGTTCGCCTCCGCCGCCAGCCGCAGCACCGATGGCGGTCTCTCGCAACGCATGTTCGGCACGCTACTGACCTGGATGCAGGAGCATGAAGAGCCGGTGTTTCTGGTGGCGACCGCCAACGACATCGAGGCCTTGCCGCCGGAGCTCCTGCGTAAGGGCCGCCTCGACGAGATCTTCTTCATAGACCTGCCGCGCAAGGAAACCCGCACCATCATCTTCGCCATCCACCTCAAGAAGCGAAGACGCGATCCGGCCGGGTTCGATCTGAATGCGCTGGCGGAGGCCGCCGAGGGTTACAGCGGCGCCGAGATCGAGCAGGCGGTCGCGTCGGCGTTGCACGATGCGTTCGAGGCCAAGGCCGAGCTCGATACCGAGCGGGTCCTCAAGGCCCTGAAGACCTCGCCGCCGCTGTCCGTCACCATGGCCGAACGGGTCGCGGCGCTGCGCGACTGGGCCGTCGGTCGCTGCGTCCCCGCCGACTAGCCGGCCGGAGCAGACCGGTGCGTCGCTGACCTGCGCCACGGCTCCGTTCAAGATTCGGCTTGATTCTCATCGGCTGCCGAGCTAAGGTGCAGAGGAGCGGAGCGTTCATTGTCTGGGCGGAAGAAGTTCAAGGAGACCATAACATGTCTACGTCCGTTCGATTGGTCAGTCTATGGGTGTGTGTGATGTTGGGGACCGCAGCGGCCTCAGCCCGGCCAGATTTCACCATCGAGACGCTGGTGCTCAAGGGTGAGAACGTGCCCGGCGTCGGCCTGGTCACCAGCATCGACAACCTCGCCATCAACAACCTGGGCGTGTGGATTGTCGAGGCCGATACCGATCACGCCAACACCGACGCCGACTCGGTTCTGATCCGCGACGGTGTGCTGTACCTTCGTGAAGGCGATGCGCTCGACGAACCAGAGGGGGCCAGCATCGACTCGTTCGATTCGGTCAACGTCAACATCCTCGGCGACAGCGGCTGGAATTTCTTCCTCGACGGTACCGGCGGCATGGACGACGACTCGGGCATTTACCTGAACACCGACCTGATCATCCAGGAAAGCGATATCTCCGAGGCCCCGGAGTTCTCGCCCGGCACGATCTACATCGGGTTCTTCGAGGTCAAGATCAACGATGCCGACGCAATGCTGGTCGTAGCCAGTGTGGACGATCCGAACATCCCCACGACCGTGGACCGCGCGTTGGTGGTCATCAGTTCGGACGCACAGTCTGAAAGTGTTTTCGCCAAGGAGGGCGACGTGCTGCCAGGACAGACCGAAACGGTCGCCGACTTCGGCACCAGTTGGTCGCGGTTCGACTTCACCAACGCTGGCGACATCATGTTCTTCGCCGACCTGACGGGTGACAGCGCGGCCGACGGCGTGTTCTACCTCAACAACACGCTGCTCGCGCAGGAGGGCAGCCCCGCGCCGATCGAAGGCCGGAACTGGCAACTGCTCTCCAGCCGGCCGCTGGACGTCAACAACCACGGCGATTACGTCTTCCGCGGCAACCTCGACGGCGACACGGCCGATGACGAAGTGATCATCAAGAACGGAGTGAAGTTCGTCCAGGAGGGCGACACCCTCCCGGCGATCGCCCCATACACACTTGAGAACTTCGGCACCTCCGCCCCGGTGCTGATTACCGACAACGGCGACATAGTCTGGTTCGGCGACTGGAACGACCCGGATACAGGCATTGATACCGGCCTCTTCCTCAACGACACGCTCCTCGTGCAGGAAGGCGTGACAGTGATCGACGGACAGGTCGTGGGCCCGATCGCCCGCCTCGAGGACTGCCTGCGCGCCAGCGACAACGGCCGCTACATCGTCTTCGAGGCGACCCTCGCTGACGGGACCAACGGTGCGTTCCTGATCGAGCTCGGCTGCGCGGGCGACGTCGATGGCGACGGCGATACCGACCACTCCGATCTGGGCGTGCTGCTAGCTTGTTGGGGCTGCTGTGAGGGCGATCCGTGTTGGGATCAAGGTAGTCCCCCGTGCTCGGCTGCCGACCTCGATCACAACGGCTGCGTTGGTCACGGTGACCTGGGCATCCTGCTGGCCGACTGGGGCTGCACGCCCTAGGTCGGCGCCTCTCAGGCAGCTTCGTCACCCACGGGAGGAGGTCGCCTGAGTTGCTCCGGTGGTCACACGCGGTTGCCCAGCGCGACCGGGGGGCGCTCCAGTGCCGCGCTTCACCTGCGCGCGGCAAAAGAGGTCATCTTCTAGTTCCGCCAGCAGAACGTAAGTCGTGCGGGCAGTCGCCACCAATGCGTGCGCCTCCAGTCGCGAAAGCCCGGCACCATCGATAGCCTGTTCAACGCCACAGACGTCGGCGTCGTGATGGCTGCCCCCGGATTCGATGTAGAGCGTTCCGGGGCCGGGCTGAAGCTGGTATGCGCGATGCAACCGCTGCACGCTGGCGCGCGGCCCGCCGCTGGTGACGTGCAACACGTAGCAGATTCCCAAGAGGGCGATCGGGTTGAACTTCGCCGTCCGCTCGATGGAGGTGACCAGCTTGGCCGCCGCCGGGTCGGATTGATGCAGGATCGACCCCCAGGAACGCCAAGTCGATCCGCAGCTCGCCCAGGGCGCCCTGCTGGCGCTGCATGATGCGGCCGGCAATGGGGCTCCGGTCGGCAAAGGCGGCGGCTTCTTTCTCCAGGACGCGATGGAGCAGGAGTCGTTGGGCCAGCCACTCGGCGTACAGTCTACGCGGCAGCCTCCCGCCGCGTAAGGCCTGCGGCAGCCGGTGCCGTTCGGCGCGCTCCTGGTGGATGCGGGTCTCTTGTTTCAGTCGCCTCGAGATGCTGCGTTCTGTGACGATCATGCCTGACTTCCCCACGGGCCGCCGACCCCGCGACCCCGATCGTGCAGCGGGGCCTGGGAGGAGAGGCGTGCGGCTGCAACGGCTGGGGGCGATCCGGCAACTGCCACCGCCGGCATGCCGCGTGTGGAGCCTCATTACTATTATCGTCGCTGTGCGCCGGCCGACGCAGGCAAGAATTGCGCGTCGCGGTGCGTGGGACCGGCAGCCGGCCTGGCGCGCAAATTCCGCGCGTTCCTCCGTCAGACGAGACGGCCCGCTCAACACCGGTCGCTTCAGGAATCCCGTGGCGTCCCAGTCTGCGAGGAGTCGGGTCCTGACCATCCCCGTATGGCTGACCTCTGCGATGCCGCGCCACGCTTGAACGGCGAGAGGACGTATGGCGAGCCTACAGGCCCCAGGCCTGTGCCAACCATTCCACCGGCCGGCGGATCAGCTCCCACCCCACCCGGATCGCTCCGCTGCCGCCAAAGAAGATCAGCAGCGAGAACACGAACGCGTTCATCGTGAGCGCCCACGAGCAGATCTGCGGCAAGGGGCGCAGCTTGCGGACGCGGCGGCGGATCGTAGCCAGCCGGGTGGCGGGTGCCGCCTCGATGCTCTTCATCCAGGCGACCCACTTCTGATTCACCACGACCATCAGCCCCATCACGATGCCCCATATGGTCACCTGAGGCTTGGTGGGAGCGTGCCAGGCACCGATGAGGAGGAAGGTGATCACGACGTTCAGGGCGGCGTGGCGGCGGTTGCCGCCCAGTGGGATGTATACATAGTCGCGCAGCATGAACGACAGGCTGATGTGCCAGCGTCGCCAGAGGTCACGCATGCTCGTCGCCAGCCAGGGCCAGTTGAAGTTCTCGATCTGCCGGTAGCCCAGCAGACGTGACATGCCCGCCGCCACGTCGCAATAGCCGCTGAATTCCAGATACAGGCACCAGATTTGCAGAAACACGCCGAAGTACAGCACCGCGTAACTCTGGATGCGCTCAGGGTGGGCGTAAAAGTCTATGTCCGGATTGTTGACTCCCACTTGGAAGTACAGCACCCACCCGAAGAACCGGACGACCAGAACGGATTTAATGATGCCCCACGCGATCCGCGCGAAGGCCGGCGGGACGTTGTGCCAACCACGCCGCTGGTGGCAGGTGTCCATCTCGCCCTGGAACTCCTTGAAGCGCTCGATGGGCCCCTGCATGAGCGTCGGCGCGTAACAGACAAATGCCAGAAAGTTGAGCAGCGTGCGCCGCTCGCGGGGGATATTGTCGCGCTTGATCTCGGAGAAGTACTGCAACATGCGGATGGTGAAGTAGGCTGTCCCGATGTTGTGCGGGTTCCAGAAGATCGCGTGGAACATCTGCGTTGGGTCCGGGGCCTTCGCGTAGGCGTACATCTCCACGAAGCGCGGCTCCCACCACAGCCCGCGCGCACCCAGCGGGAACAGCCAACGGGCGTGCGCGAACAGCCCCAGGTTCCACCGGTCCGGCAGGTCCAGATGCTGCAACACGTCCGTGAACAGGTACCAACCGACGATGCAGGCCCCGGCGGCCAACGGCGGGCCCCAGCGGATCACGTCGGTGCGCTTGGCCTCGATGGCAAACTGCTCGCCCAGCCGGTGGAACGCCACGCACATGCCCAGCCAAAACAGCGCGTAGAACACGCCGAACACGTACGTCAGGAAGATGAGGCCGGTGACGACGATGCCGATGCGCAGCCGCCGGCCCGACAGCAGCAGCAGGATCGGCAACAGCGGCAGGAAGTAACAGACCAGATAGCGGTCGTCGAAAATCAGCCGCAGCCAGAAATTCCGCCACGGCTCCTTGATAACTTCGCCGTTGACGACGGCTTGGTCTGCCCAGAACCGCCATGGCGTGTCGTGGAACTGCGTCCACAGGAACTCCCCGAGTCCCGTGGTGGCTTCGGATGCAGCGGCGAGTATCCCGGCGTCCAATTACGCGTCCCTGCCCTGGCTGATTCAGCCGGTTCCGGCCAAACTCGCCGCAACCGTACCCGCTGCTCGAGCAGAGGGGAAGATGAGGGCGCGGGCGTCCGCCGGCCGCGGCCCGGCCGACAGCTACGCCGACGGCATCAAGGGCACCCGGACGGCCGCATTCGTGCTCGCCGTCCTGCCGGATCTCGGCGCCACCAGCCGCTCGGCGTCGAAGACCCGCCGGCGAAGACCTGCGCCGTAAGTGCTGGCCCGGCGGCGCACGATAGAGATAGCCTACCTCGAATTCCGGAAACGCAGGATCGCGTTTCTCTCTACTCTTCCGCCGCTCGCGCCGCGGAGTCGCCCTTGACTGAGGGCGCGCTTGATGCCAGCGTCGAGCTCGCTGTCGGTGAACAGTCCCGTCATGTCGACGGAAATCGCCCACCGAAGAGCGTCCCATTTCACGGGGGACAAGCGCCTGGCATAGTCGTTGACCACGGCATCCACTCTGCTACGGTCGGCTGATGTGTCAATCTCAATCGCGCCGAAGAGCGAGTCTTCGGTCTTCCATGCGACACCCTGTTCACGCCGTGCTTTACAAGCGGCGCGGTTGAAGAGATCGACCGCCGGCATGTAGCGGCTCCCGAACACCATCCAGTATTTCGGTAGATGCGGAGAGCTCTCGTCGACTATGGGATAGCTAGCCGTCAGCTGGAACCACTCCGCCATGCGCTCCCGGTAGCGGCACACCAGGGATTCACACTTCTGACTGAAGCCCAGTCCGCGTCGTTCAGCGATCGCTTTCCAGTAGTTGCCTCCCGCGATCCGGTCCAGCTTCTGAACCTGTGCTTCGATGGAAGCGCTCGAATCATCCTCCGCCAACCCGACAATCTCCTCCCTGTCGATGTCTTCCAGGGAGGGGAACAGCTCCTGTGTGGCGTAGTCTTGGCCAGCAGCGCGGCACTCATTAACCAGTGCCGACGCTGCCTCGCGCATGAAGGCAGGGGCCATCAGAATTAATAGCACCTCGACGCTGACACCGCTCTTAAGCGCATCGTAAATCTCCACCAGCCGATCGAAGTATAGCCCGGTAACGTTCAGTGGGTCGAGATAGAGGAATGTCGTTGAACACTTCGCTACTTCGGTTATTCGGTCAACGAGGTCAAAGCAATCTGCCTCGTGAACGTGCGCAAACGAGAATTCCCCCAGGTTGCGGCGGAGTTCCGTCGCCAGCCGCCCGTTCTTCTCCACAAAGTGTGCCTCGACGGGGTAGGCGGCTTCTGCAAGTGGAAGCAGTGATTCCGCCATGATTATTGGCGATCCCGGTTCGCCGGAACGGAATCTGCCGGGCCCCGCGAACATGTCGAAGAGAGCGACGGGCCGACGGAGACGCTTCACCTTCGCCAGATAAGGCTTCAGGTAGTAGCCCAGGATCAAATCTTTGTAGACTGACCACGGGCGCTTCTCTTCAAACCATTGCAGCGGCTCGGCTCTGGGCATTGGGTCCCCTGGGAAAACTGAACGACGTGCGTATTGGCAAGCTCTTGGGTATGTCGTCCCAAGTCCGACCGTCCAAGGTACGCCCGTTTCTCGTCTTGTTCACGCCGCCCCACTGTTTGAAGAAGAAGGCCACCCCATGGGCGAGGCAGCGGTCTCTGATTTGTCGGACCCATTCGGACTCCATGGGGCGCGCGCCGGGGCCGGACTCGCCCCCGACGATGACCCAGTCGATCCCGGACAACGGCAGCCGCGGGATTGGACCGAGCAGCGGCTCAAGCGAAAGGAACTTGATGTGAGCGCCCGTTCGACGAAGACTCCGGACTCGATGCGTGACGGTTGCGTTCTCGACCGTGGTGCCCATCCAGATGTTGTCCGTCCAACAAAGCTCGCCCGAGTATTCGGCCGCGAGATGCGGGCGCTTGGTCAGAACTTGGAATGTATGCTGCGGGCAGCGGTTCATGACCGCAAAGACGGCGCGGATAAAATCGAGCGACAAATCCTCGTGGAACAAATCGCTCATCGAGTTCACGAAGACCACGCGCGGGCTTCGCCAGCGCAGCGGATCTTCGAGAGCCGCGTGGTCCAAGAAGACGTTGCGGTTCCATTGGCCGCGGCGGTCGATCACGCGAAGGTAGTTCGCCTTTCGGCCTGGGGCTCTACCAGCAGCCTGGTCGGCCCGCGCCATCGCCGCCAAGCGCTTAGCCATTCGCTCGGCGTAGCAGTTCTTGCACCCGGCGCTGACCTTGGTGCACCCCACGACCGGATTCCACGTCGAGCCGGTCCATTCGATCCTCGACGCCTGCGCCATGCACGACCTCCTCAAGGACTACAGTATGCCTAACAAATTCCGTACTGTCAAGGATCTCGTTCAGAAAGCCGCTCTCTCCGTAAGCTGCGACCGGCCCAGGCGCGGACTCACGCCCTGCCCGGTCTCGCAGGTCGCGTTTCGCCTGCGGTCACTTCCCGATGGGGCGCGAGGTCTGACCCGCGTCCGGAACGATGTACGCTTCGAACTCGCTGTAGTCCTCCGGCCAGTCGGCCTCGAAGCGCGTCGCGCCGGCCAGCTCGGGAAGCGCTGAACCGGGGCGACAGAAGATGAGCCTGGGCCGAAACCTGTCCAAGAGCTGCGCATTCGTCTCGGGTGGCAAGTAGCCCTGCATGAGGAGCAAGCACTTGCGCGGGCGGAGCGCGTAGGCGAGCATCAGGGGTTCGCCCGAGGATTCGGCCTCGATGATCACGGGCAGGTCGTCGGCGAGGTTTCCGGTTTCCCGGCGGATGTCTGCGATCGCCGCTGCGGCCCGCCGACCCTGGGAGCGCGCGCGCGCGGCGAGGGCCGCGTCGGCAGCCGCGAAGCTGAGCAGCGCCGCCGCCACAGCGCAGGCAAGCCACCGTCGGCTGCGGGCTGAGGTGCAGGCCCGGTCGGCAAACACGGCGGTGCACAGCAGCGTGGTCGGGGTGATGATCGCCAGATAGCGGAACTGGTTCTGGTGGCAGCAGACCATCGCCGTGAACAGCGTCACGAACCCAGCGGTTGCTGCCAGGAGCCGGCCGATTCGCGGATCGGACCGCCGCCGAAGGACGAGCAGTGCGGACCCTAGAAGCATGAGATCGGCCGGCCAGTAGAACGCCGCGGTCCCCGACAGCCCGAGCTGGGACTGGAGTGCGTGGAAGACCTTGCGGGCCAACAGGCCGATCGTGACGACGGGCGGCTCGACGCGATGGTGCCATTCCATGTTACCCCCGCCGGGGATCGCGCTGACGATGACGGCGGTAAGCGACGGCTGGAAGCTCGAGGGGAACCAGTGCGACTTCATGGCTTGAAAGAACAGGCTGGCTCCCAGCGCCAGCAGCGCGACGACGACGTACCCCGGCTTGAGACCGCGTCGGAGCTGGATGAGGAACAAAACCGGCAGTGCGAGCGCGACCGCCAGGAACAGTGGATTGGCCAGGACGGCTAGGCTGCTGATCACGAGGAGCAGGATCCAGCGAAGCGGGCTTTGCGCGGCGAAGACGTAGAGCACCGCGAGCAGTGCGGTCAGCAGGCAGAGGGCGAGTTCCTGCAGCACGTTGGCTGTCTGCCAGACAATCAGCGGCAGGAGAAGAAACGTGCCGTACGCCAGCACCGCGGCCGACGGCGAGGCTAGTCGGTGCATGGTGATTGCGACAAGGGTCGCGACCGTAAGGGCCGCGGCGATGTTGAACGCCAGCCAGCCCGCGTATACACCGAGGCACTTGGCGAATGGCAGCACGAGGTACAGCACGATCGTGTGGTGCGCGAAGTACGGCTCGTCGATCGAGACTTGGCCGCGAAGCAGCGGGCCGGGGAAGATGGTGTTGGTGAGCGGCGGCTCACCGTCCAGCAACGTGATTGTGTCGCCCAGGTACCAGAACTGGTCGGTGCCGCGCGGGCCGGATGCTCCGTACAGGACCAGGACGAGAAACACGAGCGTGAAGCCGGCATAGGCCAACCGCGTTCGCGGCCCGAGCAATCGCGGCGATTCAGCAGCCGAACCATCCATAGTCGTTTCCACGCGGCGCGCGGTCGGGTCCCGCCGCTGCGCTGCTCCGTAGGGACCGGTCCGGCGAGCGTGCTGGGATAAGGGTACGGCGCAGGGGCCGGATGGTGAAGGAGGAACTGCTGATTCGCGTCCGCTCCGGGTCCCGGGAGACCTGCCTGTTTATCTTCCTCACCATAGGTGAGGACAGATTCGACGGCGTCGCCGACATATGCTAGGACCATCGGCGCCGGATCGCGGAAAAACAGACCCTTCGTGGACCGGTCCCAGTCAACGGCGGCTTCGCGCTCGACGTCTGGGTTCGCCAGATAGCCGCATTCGGGGCGACGATGCGGCAGATCGAGGCCGGTGAGGTCATGGTCGTAGTTGGGGCAATGGACTACGGGCATCGCTATCCCGCGTTCATCGAGCCTCGACCAAGTTCGCGATTGTCGCAAGTTTGCCGGCTCAGTAGACTCACCGACAGGAGATGCGGATCTCAGGGCACGATCTGCGGGCCGCCGAATTCTGGGCAGAACTGGTCCTCAATGCCGAAGTCGGCCAAGCGAGAACATCGTCACTCCTCCACCACGAAGGAGGGCGGGGTACTCACGCGTGCCGATGCCACAAGGCCGGTGGTGGGGTTTGTGTCGCTGGGGTGTGTGAAGAACCTGGTCGATTCGGAGAAGATGCTCGCCCAGATTGCCGAGTCGGGGGCGCTGATCAGCGGGGACGAGGGGGCGGCGGACACCATCGTCGTCAACACCTGCGGGTTTCTCCAAGCAGCGCGGGCCGAGGTGCTCGAACTGCTCGAAGGCCTGGTCCAGCGGAAGCGGCGGGGCGAGCTGAAGCGGATTGTCGTGGTCGGCTGCCTGGTGCAGCGCGACGGGGCGAAGCTGCTCGAAGCGGTGCCCGAGATCGACGCGCTGGTCGGCGTACACAACCGTGACGACGTGACCGCCGCGGTGTGGGGCGCTCGTACGGGCGAGGACAGCGCCGTCACATCGGCGCCGCGCGGGCTGAAGCCCGCGGCTCCTCAGAGGCGGAAGCGACGCGGACTGAAGTCCGCAGCTCGCTCGCGACAAGGGCAACGGGAAGACGAAGCGCCGGATCATTCCCCAAAGGTCGATCTCTACCTCGGCGACTACCACCCGCAGCCGTGGTCGGACCGCGGTCGGCTGCGTCTGACGCCGCGGCACTATGCGTACGTGCGCATCAGCGAAGGCTGCAATCAGAAGTGCACGTTTTGCACGATCCCGGCCATTCGCGGGCCGATGCACTGCAAGCCGCCGGACGAGATCGCCGCCGAGTGCCGCGAGCTCATCACCGCTGGGGCCCGCGAGCTCATCCTGATCGGGCAGGACACGACCTGCTACGGCGAGGACATCGGCTACCAGCCGGGCCTGGCCGGGCTGCTACGCAAGCTCGACGCCGAATGCGACGGGGCGAAGTGGATTCGGCTGATGTACGCGTACCCGTCGGTAATGACGGACGAGATGATCTCTGCGATCGCCGAGTGCGACCGGATCGTCAAGTACACCGACCTCCCACTTCAGCACATCAGCGACCGCGTGCTGCGGGCCATGCAGCGGCGGGTCACGCGCAATCAGACGGAGAGGCTGCTGGAGAAGATCCGCCGACAGATTCCCGATGTCACGATTCGCACGACGCTTATGGTCGGCTTCCCCGGCGAGACGGAAGCGGAGTTCCAGGAGCTGCTGGACTTTGTCCGCGACTTCGGCTTCGACGCACTCGGCGCGTTCAAGTACTCGCTCGAGCCGGACACACCCGCCGGCCGCATGAAGAGGCAGCTTGACGAGGCGGCCAAGCAGGAGCGTTACGAACGGCTGATGCTCACTCAGCAGGAGGTTGCCCTAGCCGCCGTGCGACGGTTCGTCGGGCAGACGCTCGAAGTCATCATCGATGGAACGGCTGACAAGCGTAGGCTGGTGGGCCGCCACGCCGGTCAGGCTCCCGATGTGGATTCGGTCTGCCTGCTGAAAGGGGGCATGTTCGCGCCCGGCGAATCCCTGCCCGCGCGCTGCGTCGGCACCGAAGGCTACGATCTGCTCGTGCAACCCCAACGAACCTGCTAGAATGCGCGCGGTGACCAGGATGGATGCCGGAGGCACGACAGGGACTTCGGGTTTATGCCCACTCACAGCGAACTGAGGGAATTGGCGAAGACCCGGCTGACCGACGCTGAAACCTTGCTCAGGGAGGGGCGTTTTGACGCGGCGGCATACATGTGCGGGTACGTCCTCGAACTCGGGCTGAAGGCATGCGTTTGCCGACGTCTTGGCCTCAGCGAATACCCAGGCAAGAGGCGGCTGAAAGGAGCCTTCACGACACACAATTTCGAGGACTTGTTGTTGCTTGCCGGACTAAGTGAAGCACTGACAATCCATGAGAATCCTGCGCTGTTTGGCAAATGGTCAGTGGTGGCACGCTGGGAACCAGACTGGAGATACCGAAGGGCAGGCTCGGTTAGTAGGGGGGACGTGGACGCAATGCTCAAGGCGCTGCGCGAACCCCCAGATGGAGTATTGCCGTGGCTGATGAAAAGATGGTAACCCAACTGACAGAGTATTACAGGGCATTTATGCCGGCCATACGCGACCTCGACCGGGAGCACGGCCCACTCTACTTGGCGATGATCCTCCAATTCGAGCCAGAACCGGAAGACGAGTGGACCCTACTCATCGGCTCCCGCTCCCTTGCGGAGGATCCTGGCGCCGGGACAACGATCGTCGCCCACAAGCTTTCCGAATCGGTGGCGCCCAGCGTTACTCGCAAGGTCCGACGAATCGGGATCATCCATGAGACTGATCCCTTCTATCATGCAATTGCCAGAGCAATTCACCAGCCTATCGGGGGTATGGCGGAGTTCGTGCAGTGCTCTTTCGACGGAGTCCACGTCGAACGCGGGGCCCTTTTCACGGCGGTATCGGACGTGAATCAGCTGTACGCGCGTCGCCCGAAGCAACGACGAAAGAAGAAGGAGAAGACGCCCCGCCGACGGACGGGCGGTTGAAGAATGAGCGCGGCCCCCAGGGCCGGCAAGACCATGGGCGACCGGTCCATCGCCGACCATGACTGCGACCTCCTGATCCGGCCCATCCGCCGGCGGCGGAAGGTCGTTGCCAGAACGTAGCCGGCCACGGGGCGTGGCCGCCGGACAGGTTGGGCGGCGGATTCCCCCTTGTGCCGCGGGCGGTTATACTCCCTGGCCGGAGTTACATTGGCGCGGGCGGCCCCGGCGGGTCGCCGACGAGGTGTCCCAGCTATGACTACCGGCTCGACCGCAACGTCGCAGACGCGTGTCAGTGCTTTGCAGCCGCGGGCGGTGCGTCCGCTGAAGGTGCTGGCCGATCGGCTGCTGATCATCGGGCTCGACGGGGCGACCTTCGACGTACTCGACCCGATGATGGAAGCTGGCCGAATGCCGCACCTCAAGGAGTTCATCGACAACGGGGTGGCGGGGGTGCTCAACTCGACCAAGCCGCCGGTGACCCCCGCGGCCTGGACGACCTTCATGACCGGCAAGGGCCCGGGGCAGCATAGCATTCTCGATTTCGAGAAGTTCGACACCAAAACCCACACCTTGTCATTCAACAGCACCTACGAAATCCGCGAGAAGACGCTGTGGGAGCTGCTCAGCGAGAAGGGTTTGCGCGTCGGCAGCATCAATGTGCCGATGACCTATCCTCCCTGTCCGGTCAACGGGTTTATGATCAGCGGGTTTGAAACCCCCAGCATCGACGCCGAGTTCACCTGGCCGCCCAACCTCAAGCACGACATCCTGCGGGCCGTGCCGAACTACAACTACCACACGAATTGGCGGCGGCGAGCCTTTGGGGGCGAGACCCTGCTGGCCGAGAACCTGGAGTACATCTGCAACAGCTTCGAACAGGGCTGGCAACTGACGCGCTACTGCGGCGACCGTTTCGGCTGGGACGTACTGATGGCCCTGTTCAAGCTGGTGGACAACCTCCAGCACAAGACCTGGAAATACCTCGACCCACGCTACAAAGGGAAGTATCCCCGCCGGGCGGAGATGGTGGCCACGTGCTTCACCCGGCTCGACGACGTATTGGCCAAGCTGTTCGACTACGCCGCTGACCACAACGCCACCGTGCTGATCATGTCCGATCACGGGCACGGCAGCCTGGACGGCAAGGCCCAGCCGAACCTGCTGCTCAAAAAGTGGGGCTATCTGGCGCTGCGCGACCCCTGGCAGCAGGCCGTCACCCGGGCCGGCCATTGGCTCCACCGGCTGACCAAGGGCAAGGCCACGCGCTTCCAGCAGGGCAACCGCGGAATCGAGCGCGAACTGGCGGTAGATTGGTCGCGCACCAAGGCATGCGTGATGCACGCCGGCATCTACGGCTTCCTGTACATCAATCTCAAGGGCCGCGGCCCATATGGGGTGGTAGATGCGGCTAATTACGAGGGTCTTCGCGACGAGCTGACCGAGCGCTTCCGCAACGCCACCACCCGCGACAAACAGGGCCGGACTATACAGATCTTCCCCGAGGTATACCGGACGGAGGAGCTGTACGGGTGCAGTCGGGCGGAGAACCCGGACCTGCCCGACCTGCTGCTCGAGCCGCGCCCCGGGCTGGCGGTGGTGCGTAGGATCCGCGGCTATCAACCCATCCGCTGGTACTCCGAGACCCGCCTGGAAGGAACCCATCGCGTCGAGGGTATCCTGGCGCTGGGCGGCCCCAACGTCCGTCGTGGAGAGCGCCTCGAGGCCAACATCGTCGATATCACGCCCACAGCGTTGGCGGCGCTCGGGCTGCGTGTTCCGGTGGACATGGAAGGCCGGGTACTGTGCGAGGCGTTCACCAGTGAGCCGGTCATCGAGCGCGAACCGCCCGTCAAGAAGGTTGCCGAGGAGCGCGCCGAGGTCTACACCGAAGCGGAACGCAAGGTCCTCGAAGAGCGTCTGGCCGATCTGGGATACCTGGAGTAATGGCGAATCGCCACTTGCTGATTGCTAATTGCATGCTTTGTAGAAAAGGTCGAATTCACTGTCATCCCGACGACCATAGGGAGGAGGGATCTGGCCAGGAGTTTCGACGAATTCCGCATTTGCGGCTAGATTCCTCGTCGCGGAGTTTACCCTGAGCAACGTCGAAGGGCTCCTCGGAATGACATGCGACGCAGCCTTTTCTACCGAGCACTAATTGCAGTATTCGGCTCAGCGCCCTCGCCAATTAGCCGTTAGCAATTAGCCCTCCGCTACTCTTCCCCTCCCAGCAGCTTTCGTAGCGGCTCGGTGAGGTTGTGCAGGGGCTCGACCTGCACTTGCGGCGAGGCGGCGGTCCCGGTGACCCGGTATTGCAACAGCTCCTGACCCGCGACCTCAATCAGATCGCTCAAGACCGCCACGCGCGGCCAATGCTCGGGATGGGCCCCCAACAGCGTCATCGAGAGTGAATCGTCGCGCATGTTCCAGCTTCCCTCACCCACCAAACGCAACTCGCGGCTGTGAATCTCGGCGCGCACGAACTTCAGCTCCGATCCGTCCCAAATGAAGCGTAGCTCGACGCGCTCGAGCGCGTCACTGATTCGCCGGTTTGCCCGGCGGGTGGCCTCGGCCACCGAAGCGAGGACGGGGGTACCCAGGAGCGAGGCGCCGCGGATACGCAACTCGCCGCCGCCGCGCCGCGTGGCGTCGTCGCCCGCCTTTCCGCGCACAAAGACCCGCCCGTCGATCCGGCCGCGCCGTGGGCTCCCGTCCGAGCCCGGTCTGCGCAGAAACTGCTCCAAGCTCAGATCGTGCAGCGTCAAGGACAGTTCGTACGCGGCGTTGGCGGGGTCAATGCGGGCCAGACCCACGACCTCCCCGTCGCACAGCCGCCCGCGCACATCCTCCAGCCGCACCCAGCGCTCGCCGACGTCTCGCGTCAGCGCGCCCTCCCAACGCTCGATGCTGCGGGCGGCCAGTTGCCCCCGATCGACCATGAATTCCGCCTTTAGCTCGACCCGTCCCTCCGGATCCACGCGGCAGGTGCCGGACAGCTCGCCGTCGAAATCTGTCAGCGGCAGACCGAGGCGCAGGTCGGCGTGCTCGAAGAGAACCCGGCCGTCGATTTGCCAGCTACGATCGGCCGCGCCGCTCATGCGCACCCGGTCGAGTGTGGCGTTCACGCGGCCCTTGGGGCCCATGCGGCGCAGCAGATCGGCGAAGGGGTCGGGCATCGCGCCGATGAGATCATCGCAGAACTCCAGACCGCGGGCCGCCACGCGGACATCGGACCACGCACTCCCAGCTTCCCAACCGGCACGCCCGCTGACTTGAATCTCTCCGCTGTCGCCGTAGCTGGCGGTGGCCTGATGCAGCTCCAAGCCATCCGCACGCAAAGTTAGATGGGCCTTCATCGCGTTCAAATCGAGCGGCAGAGGCTCGGGCTTCATACGCTCAGCTTCGAGGTGTATGTCCGCGGACAGTCTGGCCGGCCTGTCGTCCGTCGCTTCAGATTCGAAGCGCATCGACAGACTTCCTTGGCCGGCCAAACCCAACGCCTCGCGAACCCGCGCCCAACGACCGGGGACGACTCGCTGCAAGAGGCGTTCGATCCTCGTGTCCGCGGCGCGGAGGTCGAGCGCGATAGGCGTAGACACTCCCACACGGGGCGGCAACGTGCCGGCCGCCTCGAGCCACGCCTCATCCCCTCGCGCGGCCAGCGAGATAATGCGTTGTTGCTCGCCGGACAGCGCGATCCACCCTTGGGTGTGCTGCCAAGGCTGGGTTGGGTCGAAGCTGGTGAGCACGCCGTCCCGCAGGTGAACCGTGTAGTGCGTGGCGGGACTTGTTACGTCACCATTGCCCCGCACCTGGCCCCAAATGTCGCCGACACCCTGAAAATCGATGGTCCCGATCGACTCGTCCCGCGCGTCGTGGATTTCGCTGACGCGTTGCACGGGCACGCCGACCGCCTCCAGGTGAACATCGGCCTGCGGCGGGCGGGCTTGATTCGCGGCATCCACCGTGCCGCTCAGCCGGAGTGCGGCATCGCCGAAGTAGCCGTGCAGATCCCGCAGCGTGACCACGCCGTGAGCGATGCTGAACAGGCCGTCGGCGTGATCGAGCCGACGATTGCCGGCGACCGAGAGGCTCCCGCTCAACAGCCGCCCGTCGACGTGGACGCTGGTGTTGAGCGGACCGGTGTCGGCCGACCCTTCGTCGCGATGAAGGGTAACGTGAGCGTCGCACAGTCCGACCGGATCGGCGGTGTCCCACAACCGCCGGTGCCGCGGTGACAGCGCCGCGTATAGATCGGGGTCGAGCGCGACATTCTCGCTGCGGAACGTCAGATCGAACCCGCTCCAGGACTTGGTGGTGTAGACTCGTCCGTCCGCCCGGACGCGCGTCGCCCCGTGTCGGCCGTGCAGGCCTTCCAAGTAAACGCTGCCGCCCGAGAACCGCAACCGGCCCCAGGCGTCCTCGATGCGGTAAGGGAACTCGACGTATCGACAGGAGGCGCCCAGCGCCTCCAGTTCGCCCTCGATCTGCGTGTGCCCGGCTACCCGTCGAGGGGACGAGCTCGTCGGTCCCGGCTTGCCGCGTATCATCAGCCGCAGGTTCACCCGCCCGTGCGGATCGTATTTCGTGAGGAAGTTTCTGACCCCGGGCGGCAGACGCGGACAACTCACGAAGGTCGGCTGGTCGTCGGCCGTCGGCAACGCGAGGCTCTCCACTTCCACCCGGGCTTCATACCGCGGCACGGGGACATCTTCGCCGCGCGCGGCGTCGGCTTGCTGTTTCGTCCAGGCGGAGACCAGCGCCGCCGCGTCTAGACCGTCGGCCGAAAACGTCAGCCGTGCCGGCGCCCCGTTGATTCGCCCGCCGGCATTCAGCTCAATGCGAGCGCTGCGGTGTTCCGCTGCGAGGCGGGAAGCCTCGGGTTGGTAGCTGAGCGTCGCGCGCGCGTCCGTGATTTGAAGGAAACGGTCTGCCGGCGCGACCCGTGCCGCCTGCTCCTCGACCGGCAACGAGAATCTCAACCCGGCCAACTGCAACTGCGCTTCCCTGACGTGCCCCGCGACTATGCCGATCCGCTCGAGCCGGGCCCGGCCGGCAAGGTTCAGGTCATCGCAGGCCCGGCTCAGCGCGTGGGGCAGTAGCAGCCGGGCGGACTCCAGGTCCATCCAGTCTGCCGACGCGACCCATTCGCCCGTGTCCAGGTGGCGCATCTCGACCAGCGGAGTCGGGCCGCCGCCTTCCCGTGATCCTTCCGCCGCGTCCGCTCCCGCCTTCCGCGTGACGCGCAGCCGATAGATCGCCGATGCAGAGGTGTCCTCCGACAGTGCCTCCGGCTGCCCGGTCGCGTCAACGACCAGCCGCCGCAACAGGCGCAGTTGACCGTCCTCGACGGTCAGCAACTGCACGTCCGCCCCTTCGACGGTCAGGCGCGGGTAGCTGGCCACGGCCGCCGGCTTGGTCGTTCCCTGCATGGGCCGGCGTCGGTTCCAGTTGGTCGCGCCGCTGACCGGGTCGCGAACGACCGTGATCGCCACGCCGCGCAGAGCGATTTCGGTCGGCCGAAACTCTCCCCACAACAGCGTCGCCAGATTGCAGCGCACGCGGGCCTGTGCCACGCGGAGCAGCGGAGGCAACTGTGGGACGCCTATTTGCAGCGCCGTCGCAGATGCCTCCTGCAAGGCGACTTCCAGATCGAGCACTTCCAGACCGTGCCACGGGGAGAACGACAATTCCCCCAGCTTGACCTCCGTGCAGTCGAGTGCCTGGAAGGCACGCACGACCTGCGCGCACAGCCGCGCCGGCCGGGTCGCGTAGAGGTAGGCCCCGCCAATCAGTACCACGATGGCGGCAACCCCCAACAGTAGTCGTCGCCGCCAGGATCTTCGTCGCATTGCCCCATTCTCTCATGCGGCCGCCCGATGGGAAAGAACCGCCGCCCGTGATTAGAATGGCCGCCATGTCACGCTCCAAGACCCCGACGCGCTTCCGGCTGGACGAACGGGCCTGCGGGCTGCTGTTTCACCCGACCTGTTTGCCCGGCCCACACGGCAGCGGCGACCTAGGCCCGGCCGCGTACCGCTTCGTCGATTTCCTGGTCACCGCCGGGCAACGCTGGTGGCAGATGCTTCCACTCGGCCCCGTCGGCCCGGGTAACTCGCCGTACAGCTCGCCCTCCGCCTTCGCCGGCAACCCGCTGTTGATCAGTCTGGAACGCCTCGCCCAGGAGCATTTACTGACGGCCGATGACCTCGAGCCGGTCCGCAACTTCAGCGCCGACCGGGTCCGCTACGGGCCGGTTATCCGGTATCATACGGCACGCCTGCGGAAGGCATTCTCGGCCTTTCAGCGGCAAGGCGGCCACAAACAAGCAGCCTTCGAGCGCTTCTGTATCGAGCAGCGCGAGTGGCTCGAGGACCACACCCTGTTTTGCGCCCTGCGACATGCCGGTCGCGGCGCCGCCTGGACAAGTTGGGAGCGTAACCTGCGTCTGCGCCGCACCGCCGCGCTCTGGCGTGCACGCCGAGAGCTGCGCGAGCAAATCGCCTACGAACGGTTCGTGCAGTACCTGTTTGCCCGCCAATGGTCGGCGTTAAAGGACTACTGCGTGCATCGCGGGGTGGGCTTGATCGGCGACCTGCCCATCTTCGTCGCGCACGACAGCAGCGACGTGTGGGCCCATCACGAGTTGTTTCTGCTGGACGCCGCCGGCCGACCGCAGGTGGTCTCCGGCGTGCCGCCGGACAAGTTCAGCCACGCCGGCCAGTTCTGGGGTCATCCGCTTTACCGCTGGGAGAGGCATGAGGCGACGGGCTGGCGCTGGTGGCTGGCGCGTTTTCGTCACACGCTGGCGCAGTTTGACGCCGTCCGTATCGACCACTTCCTCGGTTTCAACCGCTGCTGGGCGGTCCCCGGTCGGGCGCGCACGGCCCGACGCGGGCACTGGCTGAAAAGCCCGGGGGCCGCACTTTTTTCCGCTGTCTCGAACACGCTAGGCCCCGTGCAAATCATCGCGGAGGACCTAGGGGTCGTCACGCGCGAAGCCCTCGCCCTGCGCGACCGCTTCGGCTTCCCGGGCATGCGCTTGTTGCAGTTCGCGTTCGGCGACGATGCCGAATCGCGCTATCACCAGCCGCACAACGCCCCGCGCCGCAGCGTCATATACCCCGGCACGCATGACAACCACACCGCGGTGGGCTGGTTTCGAGCGTTACGCCGGGCAGGACGACAGCGAAAGGGCGAAGACGGGCTGACCGAGCACGAGCGTGTCCTGCGTTACCTGGGCGGCGCCGGCCGCGAGATCCACTGGGATCTGATCCGCCTGGCATACGTGTCCCCGGCGAACCTAGCCATCATCCCGGTCCAGGACCTGCTGGGATTGGACGACCGAGCCCGTATGAACAAGCCGGCGACCACCCGCGGCAACTGGTCCTGGCGTCTACCGCCTGGCTGCCTCACGGCCGCCCTCGCTCGGGGCCTACGCGACCTCGCCGAGACGTACGAGCGCACAGCCCGCTGACCCCCCGCTCAGCAGCACCAGGACGCCAGTGTGACTCGGGCCAGAGAATTTGGGTAATCCGGCAATTCGTCCTTGACTGATACCGGCTGGCGAGGTAGGCTGGCGAATGGTCAACGCTCGGGGGATTGTGTGCATTGACCGGTGGGCGGCATGTGCCGGACAGGAGGAGGCAGTAGCTACCCGCAGGAGAAGAAGCCGCGCTGCCGACAAGCGAGACGGGAGACTCCTATGTCTCTCGCGATGGTCCGGGACGAAGGCCTCGCTTGCTGCCCAGCGCGGAAAGGAGGAGTGGGCGATACGCTAGCGCAGAACACTGTGAGGGTGAATCCCGGAATCCACGCGGGTTTCGGTCATCCTTTGCTCGGAGGGCGAGTAGCCGTCTACGTTGTTTTGTTGACCCTATCAGGAGGAGGTAGAAATGGTGAAGCTGAAGCACCTGTTGGTGGCGTTTGCGGTGGCCGGCTTGGTTGTCGGCTCTGCGTCCGCCACAATCATTGACTACGGGCCGTTCGGAGTCAACATCGGCTCCGTCGGCGGGGCCTCTGGTAGCGACATTTATGCCCAATCGTTCATCGCGCCGGCGGATAACGTTCTGGTCCTGGCGGGGATGTACTTGCAGGACGGCGGTAGCGACCCGCCGGAGGTCCGCATAGACATCTGGGCTAACGATGCGCAGGGTTGGCCGGACGAGAACAACATCGTCGTCGCGGGCACTGTCTACCAGCAAAATTTCCCCGACCTCACGCTGGTGACAACGGCCACCAATACCCCGCTGGTCGCCGGAGATACCTACTGGGTGGTGATCAACGGTATGATCGACCAGACCAGCTCCGGCAACTACATGAGTTCCTGGGAGAGCCCGGGCCAGTTCCCGGACGGGAAGGCCACCTGGTCGAACGACATGGGTGGGAGCTGGAGCAACACCACCGGCGACTGGGCGTTTTACGTCGAGACGGTTCCCGAGCCGGCCACGCTTGGCCTGCTGGCCGTCGGCGGACTGCTGCTGCTGAGCCGCAGACGCTAGCAGTCGCGTCGCGCTGAAGTTCTAGAGGCGAATGGGCCGCCCCGCCGGTAGCTACGTACGCAGCTGCCGGCGGGGCGCCTGCGCGGAGAATGTCTGTCCTCAATACCGACGCGCACTTCCCTTCCCGTATCCGTCCACAAGATACTGAAGATCATTCCTATTTCGGTCCATCGTCGCCTCCGTCTGTACGTCCACGCGCAAGGGCGCGCCGGGTCTAGTCAGACGGTACGCGGGCAACACGCCATGGCAATTGGACTTGACCTGTTGCCGCCGGCCACCTGACCGGAGTGATCGGCGAACGCCCGCGCGACCTCGCCGAGACCTGCAAGCGGACCGCTGGTCGTCCGGTGGGCTGAATCGACGGATCATTGACGGGCGAGCGGTCAATCGCCTGTCCAGCGCGGTATGATCTGGCTCAGTTCGTGCTCTCAGAAGCGAGAGGAGGGCAGTCGCCGTGGCGGAATGTCCGAGCGAGCAGCAACTGGCCGACTACGTGGCCGGGGCCTGCACCGACCAGCAGACTGCGGCCATCGAAGCCCACCTCTCGAGCTGCACCCGCTGCGGCGAGTGGGTGGAGCGTGCGCGCGCCGCGCACGCAGGGGAAACGATCCCCTCC
Source organism: uncultured Planctomycetales bacterium (assembly GCA_964572345.1). Classification (GTDB taxonomy): domain Bacteria; phylum Planctomycetota; class Phycisphaerae; order UBA1845; family Fen-1342; genus JAUWXH01. The sequence continues at coordinate 47,000 of CAZNFA010000003.1, read as the reverse complement.
GACCAGCTTGCAGAAACCCAGGCAACCACCGATGGTGCGGCGGTCGAGACTCCTTTGCCGAGCATTCCCGGCTACGAACTCGTCAAGTTGATCCACCGCGGTGGGCAAGGTGCTGTATATCAGGCGATCCAGAAATCCACCAGACGCCGGGTCGCAATCAAGGTCATGCGCGAGGGTCCCTTCGACGGTCCGCGTCACAAGGTCCGCTTTGAGCGGGAGGTGCAGATCCTCGGCCAGCTCAACCACCCCAACGTCGTCGCCATCCACGACAGCGGCACAGTGGCCGACGGCTTCTACTACGTGATGGATTACATCTCCGGCCGGACGCTGGACGACTACATGACGCTCAGCAAGCCATCGCTGGCCGACACGCTGCGCCTGTTCGCCAAGATTTGCGAAGCCGTCAACGCGGCCCACCTACGCGGCGTGATCCACCGCGACCTGAAGCCGAGCAACATCCGCGTCGACGCCGACGGTGAGCCGCACGTCCTGGATTTCGGGCTGGCGAAGATCGCCACCGGGCAGGTGACCGAGGGTACTGAGCTGAAGCTCATGAGCATGACCGGCCAGTTCTTCGGCTCGCTGCCGTGGGCCTCTCCCGAGCAGGCCGAGGCGATCCCCGGCAAGATCGACCTCCGCACCGACGTCTACTCCCTGGGCGTGGTCTTCTACCAGATGCTGACCAACCGGTTCCCGTACGAGGTGGTCGGCAACATCCGCGACGTGATGGACAACATCCTGCGAGCCGAACCGACCAAGCCGAGCACGATTCGGCGACAGATCAACGACGAGGTCGAGACGATCGTTCTCAAATCTCTGGCGAAGGAACGCGACCGGCGCTATCAGACCGCCGGCGAACTCGCCCGCGACATCCAGCATTACCTGAATGGCGAGCCGATCGAAGCCAAACGCGACAGCGCTTGGTACGTGCTCAGGAAGTCGCTGCGACGATACCGCGTGCCGGTTGGCGTCGGGGTGGCGTTCGTTGTGGTCATCACTGCCGGCCTGATCATTTCTGTGGCCTTCTGGCAACAGGCGGTCAGCGATCGCGAACGAGCCGACCAAAAGGCCGCCGAAGCGGAGGCCGAGCGGGCTCGCGCGGACGAGCAGCGCCGCGAAGCCGAACTCCAGTCCTACGTTGCCAACATCACGGCGGCCGACGCGGCCTTGCGGCTCAAGGAAACCGTCGCCCTGCGACGTCACCTGGAAGCGGCCCCGGAGCCGTTCCGCAACTGGGAGTGGCGGCACCTGAATGCACGCACCGACCGCAGCCTCTTCACGCTGCACGGGCACGAGGGCAACGTCGTGTCCGTGTCCTTCAGCCCGGACGGGACGCGGATCGTGACGGGGTCTCTCGACTTCACCGCCAGGCTGTGGGACGCGGCAACAGGCGCTGAGCTAGCGACGCTGCGCGGGCATAGCGCCGGGATCTCGTCGATTTCGTTCAGCCCCGATGGCACACGGATTGTGACGGGGTCGCACGACGGAACTGCCAAACTGTGGAATGCTGCAACCGGCGCCGAGCTAGCCACGCTGCGCGGGCACGACGGCAACGTCGTCTCCGTGTCCTTCAGCCCGGACGGGACGCGGATCGTGACGGGATCTCTCGACTTCACCGCCAAGCTATGGCACGCGCCCACCGGCAGCGAGCTGACCACGCTGCGCGGGCATAGCGCCGAGATCTGGTCCGTCTTGTTCAGCCCCGATGGCACACGGATCCTGACGGGGTCTTTGCGCGACGCCCCCAAGCTGTGGGACGCGGCAACGGGTGTCGAGCTAGCGACGCTGCGCGGGCACGCCGGCTGGGTCGTGGCCATATCCTTTAGCCCCGACGGCACGCGGATCGTGACTGGATCCCAGGACAAGACCGCCAAGGTATGGGATGTGGCGACGGGCAATCAGCTAGCTACGCTACGGGGACATACTGGCTTCGTCACGGCCGCGTCGTTCAGTCCTGACGGAACGCGGATCGTGACGGGGGCTCTCGACAGAACTGCCAAACTGTGGGATGCTGCAACCGGCGCCGAGCTGGCCACGTTGGGCACGCACGACCGCCACGTCCTGTGCGCGTCCTTCAGCCCGGACGGGACGCGGATCGTGACGGGGTCTCTCGACTCCACCGCCAAGCTGTGGGACGCGGCGAGCGGCGTCGAGCTAGTGACGCTGCGCGGGCACAACGAGCGGGTCAGGGGCGCGTCCTTCAGCGCCGATGGCACGCGGATCGTGACGGCGTCTAACGACGACACCGCTAAGGTGTGGGACGCGGCCACCGGCCCCGAGTTGAAGGCGCTGTGCGGCCACGACGGCATTATCACGTCCTTGTCCTTCAGCCCCGACGGCACGTGGATCGTGACTGGCTCTTACGACTGCACCGCCAAGCTGTGGGACGCGCCTACAGGCGCCGAGCTAGCTACGCTGCGCGGGCATACCGCCCGGGTCACGTCCGTGTCCTTCAGCCCTGACGGCACACGGGTCGCGACGGCATCTACGGACAAAACCGTCAAACTGTGGGACGCGGCAACCGGCGCTGAGCTGGCGACGCTGCGCGGGCATAGCGCCGGGATCTCGTCGATCTCGTTCAGCCCCGATGGCACACGGATCGTGACGGGGTCTCGCGACGACACCGCCAAACTGTGGGACGCGGCCACCGCCACCGAGTTGAAGACGCTGTGCAGGCACGACGGCCATATCACGTCCGTGTGCTTCAGCCCCGACGGCAAACGGATCGTGACTGGATCCCAGGACAAGACCAGCAAGGTGTGGGACGTGGTAACAGGCAATGAGCTGGCCACGCTACGAGGGCATGCCGGCTTCGTCATGGCCGTGTCGTTCAGCCCCGACGGCACGCGGATCGTGACGGGGTCTCTCGACTCCACCGCCAAGCTGTGGGACGCTACGACCGGCACCGAGCTGGCCACGCTGCGCGGACATAGCGCCGTGGTTAAGTCCGTGTCCTTCAGCCCCGATGGCACGCGGATCGCAACGGCATCTTTAGACCGAACCATCAAGCTCTGGCATGCTGCGACCGGGGTTGAGCTAGCGACGCTGCGTGGGGATAGCGCCGGGGCCACGTCGGTGTCCTTCAGCCCGGACGGCACGCGCTTGGCATCGGGATTGTCGGACCGAACCGCGCGCCTCTGGGACAGCGTGCCATGCCGCATCCGATGTCAGCAGCGTCAGGCGATGCTGGCCGCCTGGCCGCAAGCGGAGCGAATCGTCGACGCCCTGTGGGAACAGTCGAACGAGTGGAAGTTGGTCGCCCAACGCTTGCGCGAGGACGCGTCGCTGAGCGAGCCGGTCCGCCGCGCCGCCCTCAACTCGGTCCTGCGCCGGGTGGCGGCCGGCCAACCGGGCGAGAATCCGCCAGAGTAGTCGGAAGCCCCCGCACCGAGCATCGAACCTAGAGCCCCGCGGCCGGCTGACCGCCACCCTTGCTCGTCGCCTGCGCGACCTCGCCGAGACGTACGAACGCACTGGTCGTCGCTCGTCGGGCTGAGGCAGCAGCTTATTGACGGGAGGCCGGTCAATCGCCTGCCCGGCGCGGTATGATCCCGTGCGGCTCGTGCTTTCAGAAGCGGGAGGAGGCCGGTCGCCATGGCGGAGTGCCCGAGCGAGGAACAACTGGCCGGCTACGTCGCCGGGATCTGCACCGACGAGCAGACCGCGACCATCGACGCCCATCTCTCAACCTGCACCCGTTGCGGCGAGTGGGTGGAGCGTGCTCGGGCCGCGGATGTGGGGCAAACGATGCCCTCGGACCAGCTTGCAGAAACCCAGGCATCCGCGGAAGAAGCGGCACCTGAGACTCCGTCGCCGAGCATCCCCGGCTACGAGCTCGTCAAGGAGGCCCACCGCGGGGGGCAGGGCGTCGTCTATCAAGCCATTCAGAAATCGACCAAACGCCGCGTGGCGATCAAGGTCATGCACGAAGGCCCGTTCGCCGGCCCGCCCGACAAGGCCCGCTTCGAACGCGAGGTGCAGGTCCTCGGCCAGCTCAACCACCCCAACATCGTCAACATCCACGACAGCGGCACAGCGGCCGGCAGCTTCTACTATGTGATGGACTACATCTCCGGCCGGTCGCTGGATGACTACGTCACGCTCTCCAAGCCGTCGCTGGACGACACGCTGCGCCTGTTCGCCAAGATTTGCGAAGCCGTCAACGCGGCCCACCTACGCGGCGTGATCCACCGCGATCTCAAGCCCAGCAACATCCGCATCGACGCCGACGGCGAGCCGCACATTCTGGACTTCGGCTTGGCCAAGATCGCAACCGGGCAGGTGACCGAAGGCACCCGGCCGCAGGTGATGACGCTAACCGGCCAGTTCTTCGGCTCGCTCCCGTGGGCCTCTCCCGAGCAGGCCGAGGCGATCCCCAGCAAGATTGACCTCCGCACGGATGTCTACTCCCTCGGCGTGATCTTCTATCACATGCTAACCGCCCGGTTCCCCTACAAGGTGGTCGGCAACATCCGCGACGTGATGGACCGGATCATGAACACTGAGCCGGCCCGTCCGAGCACGATCCGCGTAGCGGCCGGCCCCCGTGCCGGCCGAATCAATGACGAAATCGACACGATCGTCCTCAAGTCCTTGGCCAAGGAACGCGACCGTCGTTACCAGAGTGCGGGCGAACTCGGCCGCGACGTCCGGCACTATCTCGCCGGTGAGCCCATCGAGGCCAAACGCGATAGCGCTTGGTACGTGCTCAAGAAGTCGCTACGCCGGTACAAGGTCCCGGCCGCGTTCGCGGCCAGCCTCATGGTGCTAATCACGCTGGCACTCGGCGTGTCCGTTTCGCTGTGGCAGAACGCCGTCGCCGCAGAGGAGTCTGCGAAGCGGGAACGTGACGCAGCTCGTGAAGCGCAAGCAGCAGAAGCCGCGGCGCGGGCGGAAACAGAAAACGCACGGCAGGCAGAAGCAGAGCAGCGAAAGCTGACAGAGGAACACGCGGCGCGGCTTCGCCGCACCGTGTATCGAAACTACATTGCACTGGCAGACGTCGCATACCACGCTGGAGATATTTTGAGAATGAGAGAGCTGCTCGACCTGTGCCCGTCGGACCTGCGGGGTTGGGAGTGGGGGCGGCTCAACTGGTGTTCGGATCGCAGTGTGCTCACGCTGCGCGGACACGCTTTAGGGGTGTCCACGGTCAGCTTCAGCCCAGACGGCAAGCGGATCGTTTCGGGCAGCGCCGACAGGACGCTGATAGTCTGGGACGCCGCGACGGGCGAGGAGATGATCACGCTGCGCGGACACGCCTTCAAGGTGTCCGCGGTCGCCTTCAGCCCGGACGGCAGGCGGATCGTGTCGGGGTGCTACGACGGTACGCTGAAGGTCTGGGACAGCGCCACGGGTGAGGAGACGCTCACGTTGATCGGGGATACACGCAGCGGGCATACACGCTCAGTCTATGGCGTCGCGTTCAGCCCGGATGGGCAACGCATCGTGTCGGGGAGTAGGGACGGAACGCTGAAAGTCTGGGACGCTGCGACGGGCGAAGAGACGCTCACGTTGCGCGGGCACAGCCACGCTGTCTTCGCGGTCGCGTTCAGCCCGGATGGGCAACGCATCGTGTCAGGCAGTAGGGACGACACGCTGAAAGTCTGGGACGCCGCGACGGCCGAGGAGACGCTCACGCTGCGCGGGCATGCCGACATGGTGTCGTCCGTCTCCTTCAGTCCGGACGGCAAGCGGATCGTGTCGGGGAGCTGGGACGGGACGCTGAAAGTCTGGGACGCCGCGACGGGCGAGGAGATGATCACGCTGCGCGGACATACTCGCGACGTCACGTCCGTCGCGTTCAGCCCAGACGGCAGCCGCATCGTGTCGGGGAGCTACGACGGTACGCTGAAAGTCTGGGACGCCGCGACGGGCGCGGAGACGCTCACGCTGCGCGGAC